>QCKK01000001.1 GCA_003215415.1 Prochlorococcus sp. AG-409-N21
GCAAAACTATTAAAAGTTCATTCTCCTTTCAACTATCTCTTCTTCTGGTTAATGTCTAATTGAAATTAATCCATCTTTTTCGATGGGGTCAAGCTGGAAACGTCTTGGTAAATACCTTTGGGAGACTCAGATCCTTGGGTCAGTTCAGAGCACTCTTTATTGGGATCAAAATACCTCTATGCCTTTTAGGGGAGCATCCTGGCGAGGAGAACAATTAAGTCTTTTAGCTCGTCAACTCCATTCACGGCAGAGCAGTATTGAATATGGAAACTTGATTGAAGATGCGCGTGCAGAATTTGAAAATCAACGACAAAAAGGAAATCTTGTTCCTGCTCAGGTAGAAGAGCATGGTCGCAATTTGTATTTGTTGGAGCAGGATTTTAGAAGACAGAAATCGCTTGACTCAGAGCTTGTCTCGGATTTAGCTAGTGCCAAATCCGAGGGCTATTCCCTTTGGCAGCAAGCGAGAAAGAAGTCGGATTTTTCTATATTTGTTCCGGCACTCCAAAAATTAATCCAACTGCGGCAAGAGGAAGCAAGACAACTTTCGGAACCTAGAAGTTGCTGGGAGACTCTTGCTCAACCCTTCGAACCTGACATAACACTTGTTCGGATCAAAGAATTATTTAACCCTTTACGAAAGCGTTTGCCCGAGCTTCTTTCTGAGGTAAGAGAATTAAATGAAAGAAGACCCCTTAATGGTTGGGATCTTTCTGAAAATGACCAACAAAATCTTTGCAACGAACTTTTGAATGAATGGGGTCGAGAAGATGGGATCACATCTATAGCGCGCTCGCCCCACCCATTTTCTACAACATTGGGCCCTTGTGATTTTCGCTTAACCACTCGTATCGTTAAAGGACAGCCCTTTTCGTGCTTTTTGGCTACTGCACATGAATGGGGGCATTCCCTTTATGAACAGGGATTGCCATGTCAAAGTCATCATTGGTTTGGATGGCCTTTGGGTAAGGCGACATCTATGTCTGTCCATGAGAGCCAATCTTTGTTTTGGGAAAATAGAGTTGCTAGAAGTATGGCTTTTTCAGAAAGATGGTGGAAAAGATTTGCCAATGTAGGGGCGCCTATTAATTGCAGTGAGGAATTGTGGAGGTTGATGAATCCATTAATTCCTGGCTTGACAAGGGTTGAAGCAGATGAATTGAGTTATGGCTTGCACATACTTATTAGGACTGATCTCGAAATAGCACTGTTGGAACAGGGGCTAGAAGTAGAAGCTTTACCTTCTGAATGGAATTTGAGATATAAGGAATTAATAGGAATCACTCCAGGTAATGATAAAGAGGGTTGCCTACAGGATGTTCATTGGAGTGAAGGCCTCTTTGGTTATTTCCCTTCCTATTTATTGGGGCATTTGATCAGTGCTCAATTAGCTGAGTCAATGAATAAAGACTTTGAAGACCATTCAAATGCTTCTTCAACTATTGACGGATTAATAGAAAATGGGAAAGAGTCAACTCTTCTAGATTGGTTGAGAAATAATGTTCATTGTCATGGAAGACAGTTGAATGCGGAACAACTAGTTCAAAAAGTTACCGAGAAGAGACTGTCTAGTGAGCCATTCCTTAAATACTTAGAGAATAAGGTCAAGAATTTGATGGCTCTTCCGTAGGATGCCAGCGCCGGCTTAATTTTCATATGGCAAATCTCGAACAGGCTCCAAGCAGAAGCATGCCCAACTTGCTTCATGTTTTGCCGCCCTTTTCTGATGAATCAGAATTAAGGCTAAATGCCATTGTTGAGCTCAACTCTCAAACTATCAACAAATATGAGTTGATTACAGAAACTGGTCATTTAAAACTTGATCGAGTTGGATACTCTTCTCTTGCTTATCCATTTGCTTATGGATGCATACCTAGAACTTGGGATGAAGATGGGGATCCATTAGATATAGAGATCGTTGGTGTAACAGAGCCTTTAATACCTGGATCAATAGTTGAAGCTAGGATTATTGGTGTTATGACTTTTGATGATGGTGGAGAAGTAGATGACAAGGTTATTGCTGTTCTGGCCGATGACAAGCGAATGGATCACATAACTAGCTTTGAAGATTTAGGTGATCACTGGCAGATAGAAACCAAGTATTATTGGGAGCATTATAAGGATCTTAAAAAGCCAGGCACTTGTTCAGTTAATGCCTTCTTAGGTATTGATAAAGCAGTCGAAATTATAAAATCTTGTGAGGCTAGATATCTGTCTGAAATTGAGCCAAAATTGATTGGCTAAGTATTGGAATAGAGGTTGGCATAATTCAACTCACTCTTCTTCATACCAGTGCAAGCTTAACTATTAATGAAAATGCAGACCCAAGGGTGTTGAAAGATCTTAATGGATACATTCGCGCCTTAGTCCCAGAAGAAGGTTATCGATCAATATCCGGCACAGGACAAATGAAAAATTATCTCCATTGTGAAGAAGGATCGGATGATATGCCTGCCCATATAAGGACATCACTTACCAGTACTACACTTGGCCTAAGCATTCATTCAGGAAAACTCCTATTAGGAACCTGGCAAGCTATTTATCTTTGGGAACATCGAAGTACTGGTTCATTCCGCAAACTTGCTATTCACGCAATTGGTGACTTTGAGAATTCCAACAAAAATAGATAATTAGACTTATTTTGATATTTATTTAAAATAAGTTTTTTTTAAATAAGCAAGCAATGCCATCAACTACTCCCAAGCTGCTTAACAAAGAAGAAAGGATAGAATTATCCAAATCACTTCCAGATTGGGAAATAAATACAGATCGGATTTCTAAAACATTCTTTTTTGAGAATTTCGTTCAAGCCTTTGGGTTTATGGCAAAGGTTGCTCTAATCGCAGAATCAATGAATCATCACCCAAATTGGTTCAATGCTTATTCTTCAGTAAAAATAGACTTAACCTCTCATGACCTGGGAGGGTTAAGCATTAGAGACGTTGAGCTAGCAAAAGCAATTAATAAAATCTAGAGAAAGTTACTAACTAATCATATCCTGTTATTATTGTCTATATTGAGTGAGCACATCTAGCTAAATCAAATTAAAAGCTCCAGATCATTTATGCAAAAATCAAACAAACAAACAAAATCCCCATCATCAGGGAGCAAAATCTTTGAACAATCATCAGCCATCCCAGTTACAATTTTAACTGGTTTCTTAGGGGCGGGAAAAACCACATTACTGAATCACATATTAAATAATCAGCAAGGAATTAGAACAGCTGTATTGGTAAATGAGTTTGGAGAAATTGGAATAGACAATGAATTAATTATTAGCAGTGGAGAAGATATGGTGGAGCTAAGTAATGGTTGCATTTGTTGCTCAATAAATGGTGAATTAGTTAATGCAGTTGATAGATTATTAGAGAATTCGACCCAAATTGACTATCTGGTGGTAGAAACGACAGGCCTTGCAGATCCATTACCAGTAGCAATGACTTTTCTCGGTACCGAACTAAGAGACCAGACTCGTCTTGATTCAATAATTACATTAATTGATGCAGACAACTTTGATGAAAGACTAATAGAAAGTCCACTTGCGAGATCACAGATTATGTATGGCGATATAATTCTCATTAACAAGTGTGATCTAGTAGATGAGGGGAAAATATTAAATATCGAGTCAAATTTAAATAGTATCAAAAGAGAAGCAAGGGTTCTAAAATGTATAAATGGAGAGGTATCCTTACCTTTGATAATGAGTGTAGGCCTCTTTGAAACTGACAAGGTAGTAAACAATAAAGAAATTAATAGCAAGAAAAATATTAAACATGAACATGAACATGAACATGAACATGTTCATGAACATGAACATGAACATGAACATGAACATGATAAGGATATTGGCATTGAAGGCTTTACTTCAATTTCCTTTAAATCTGATTCTCCATTCTCGTTAAGAAAGTTTCAGAATTTTCTTGACAATCAACTCTGTTCAGATGTATATCGAGCCAAAGGCATTCTTTGGTTTAATGAAAGCGAAAGGCGACATATTTTTCATCTAGCTGGAAAACGGTTCTCAATTGATGATAGTGACTGGCCTGGACAGCGAAAAAATCAATTGGTGTTAATTGGGCAAAATTTAGATCACTCACAAATCATGCAGCAACTCGAGGCTTGCATAGAAGAAAATTCATCCATCACCCTTAATTAAAAGCAATTCTACCTACTGCACCTATTCCACCTTTGACCCTATTAATTCCTTTCAAAATCTTTGATCTCGCTTCTATTAAAAGATAAATGGCTAGGTGCCCGAGCAATTTCAATTGATTAATAAATATCCTGACTTTTTACAAAATCCATCTTTTTATACATCTCTAAACTCAATTTATGTCTAAGGTGGCATTTGCTCTAAGAGGGCCATGCTTCAACTATTGATCGCTATAACAGCAATTTGCCTTTTGATGCTTGCCCTGGCTTTATTAGAAGATTCTGACGATGACAACAGGGGGGGAGGACTCATGGAGCCAGCTCTCATTCCTATTCCTACCCGGGAGAAGGACAGCTGAAACCAAATAATTCCACAAATATTCTTCGATTTAAGAAATCACGTTCATTAGGAGCCATCTCGAGAGAAAGAGATTTCCAACCCAGCAGAAAGATTTTAAGGATTAGTGCTGTTTTCCTTGCTCTAATAGCTATTTGGCCATTCCTTGGACTTCTTCAAGAAGGGCTAAGTGGATTAGTGCGTGGATCATCAAGCTTAGGAATAGATGGAGTGAAGCAAATAAAGGGAACAATTTCACTTGTTCTCTTTACAGGGTTTGCAGGAGGTTGCATAGGAACTATTAACGGTTGGCTTCTTTCTAACTGCAGATTTCCAGGTAGAAAAATTTTAAGAATCGCTCAGCTTTTACCACTTGCATCACCTGCATACCTTCTTTCTGCAACTTTGATTGATTTAGGAAGCATTAATGCCATTCGCATTTATGGAATGGGATGGGCAGTATTTGTAATGTCAATTACTACTTACCCATACGTCTTCCTCCTTAGTACAGAAAGTTTCGCCATCTGCGGGAAGCGACAACTTGAAGCCTGTCGCAGTCTTGGTGTTGGTCCATGGAAAAGCTTTCAAAGAATCGCGCTGCCAATGGCTATGCCAGCAATAGGGGCTGGGATTGCACTAATGAGCATGGAGGTTATTAATGAACTTGGAGCCGTTCAACTTCTAAATGTCCCAAGTATCTCCGCTGGAATAGTTGAAAATTGGCTCGCGAGTGGAGATCCTGCTGGAGCAATTGGCCTTGCTTTGATTGCACTATCAATAGTTTTCTCATTAGTTGCCTACGAAAAAAGCTTAAGAAGGCGAAGTAAGAGATGGACAGAAGGAGTGGCAGGCGGAGAAGCCCCTGAATGGCAATTAAAAGGATTACGTGCGTTCATAGCACAATGTTTTGGCTTAATTCCTCCTGTATTAGCAATAGGAATACCCGTTATCTGGGCAGGGTTAAATATTGATCAACTTCATCAACAAATTGATTTAGAGCTGTTACTACTTTCGGCAAGGAGCCTCGGACTAGCCCTAGCAGCTGCCTTTTTAGCAGTTCTAGCTGCTCTTCTTCTGACTATCGCCAAAAGATGGGATTCGAAAAAATGGTTACATAGTCTTACCTTCTTAGCAGGAATTGGATATGCAATCCCAGGAGCAGTATTAGCTCTAGCAATTCAATCTTTTGGTGGACCACCTTGGAATCTTGCTCCAGTCATCTTATTACTTTGGGGATACAGTATTAGATTCTTAGCAGTAGCAAAAGGTGGCCTAGATGCAGCATTTGAAAGGCTATCCCCAAGTCTTGATGAAGCTGCAACTGGACTTGGTTGCAAATGGTTAGAGATCCTTCAAAAGATTCATCTACCACTACTAAAAGGTCCAATTGCAGTAGGTGCACTTCTTGTATTTGTTGATACTTTAAAGGAACTTCCATTAACTTTTATACTCCGACCCTTTGATTTTGATACCCTTTCCGTCCGTATTTACCAATATGCAAGTGACGAAAGGATGGCCGAATCAATTCTACCAGCCTTAATAATACTTTCTTTAGGATTAATAGCTTCTATGGCATTAATACCAAGTCTTGATCATGGCGATAATATAAATCAGTCAAAGAATTAATAAATGCTCAGGTTTTGAGAATAGAAGAGAAAAGAGAATGTATTAAGACATAAAAAAAACCCCTTTAAAGGGGTTTTTTTTATGTCTCTTCCTAAAACTATTTTAGGTAAGCAACACCACGATAAGTTAATGAAGATGTTGACTTGATTGAAGCATCTTTTCTTCTTTTAAGGTAATTGTGTCTGCGATAAGTCAACTCAACCATTTGCGTAGGCTCAGTTGCCTCATGTTGAGTGTACTGCTTGCCTCTGTAGATAAGAGTAGAAGTCATGACTAAGAGTCCAACAAGTTGTCCAGGTCCCCGTTCCTTGGCCTAGATCGAACTGCGCCTTGGGAAAACCAAGGTGAACGCTTGGTAGCGGTTGCTACAAACTTATTTTGACCCATAGAGGCAAAGAATGGTCGTTCACCGTGATACAAAAACATAATTTTTTTCAATTCTTCTAATTTTGGATCCTATATGGACCAAAAGATCTTGCGAAGACTATGAAGCAATCAAATGGTTATGGTTTTGTATTTCTTTTAAAGAATCTTTTTTCAAATGATCGATTAATAGGTAAAAAAACGGGTGCCATAACATCTGAAATTATTGCCACAACTCGATAGCAAAGCAAAACAGCCAACAAAGAAGCTTTGGGAATAAAAGGAAACTCGGTCAAGCGAATCAAAAAAATCGATTCAAATACACCTACACCGCCAGGCGCTCCAGGCACAACAAGTCCCACTGTCCAAGCAAGAGCAAAGGCTGAGCACCATGAGCCAATAGGAATAGTTGAACCTAAAGAGAAAGCATTTAGACAGCACCAAAAGCCTCCAAAACGAAAGGCAAAAAAAAGCATCTCAACAAAAAGTGGAGTCCACGGATATTTGCTACTAACAGGATCTAAGAGACATGGTTTAGAAAGATTTATGTTGGGATCCGCTTTCTTAATCTGTTTAAATTTAATATTTTCAATCTTCCTTAATAACGGTTCTCGCAGTTTTGGAAGAAGCAGCAAACAAGGTATAAAGCAAATGAATGAGATGCCAGACTGCCATCCACCTAAAGAGACAAAAATCAATGCAGCAATTGACATCAAGATTGGCTCTAGGAAAACAGCAGTTAATGCATTTTTAGAGCCTAGGCTAATATTTAATTCCCGAATTCTCGCAACAAAATGCCAAATACCTCCGGGCAAATACTTAAATAAATTAGTTCTTAAATAAAGAGTGATATAAGAAGTTCTAATTGGTTTATTACCGAGCCAAAAAATTAGGGTTTGCCAGGCATAAGCATTTATCCACATACTTAATATGCTAAATAAAATTCCTATAGCAAGCCATTTTAAAGCAAGTTGATTCAAGGATACTTGAACTAATTTATCTGAATTGTTAGTTATTGAAAGAAGAATAAATGTAAAGCTAACTAATGTTACCCACAAACGAATTCCACCTGGGAAAGAAACCCAAGGCTTAAATAAAGCAATCCGTTGAATTTTTCTTATAAAAAAATTCTTCACCAGTACCACTCCTCTTCTGGTACAAAAGTCTTTGAAGACAATATTACTTCTCCACGAACTTCTCCTAAAAAATTTCCTGTTTCAGAACTAATTTTTACCAAATCATCATGTTCAGGTTTAAGTAATAATTTACCATCTGGCATTTGGACTTGTTTAAACCGAACCTTTCCATATGATGTTATACAAAATCCATTTCTTCTTTTCAGCACCCATCGTTGTTCTGAACGTTCCCTTACTCCTAATGTAGTTGAATTCAAGTACCATGCCAATCTAAGTCTTTCAGCCTTTTCAGGGCGTACCAAAGCAGAGATATTTACACCTTGCCTACCTTTTTTCATTATTACTTGACTAGTAGCCACATCAATTGCACCTTTAGCCCTCAAGCTAGTAACCAAAAAGGCAAGATCTTCAGCAGTTGCATCATCAATCCATGCTTCTTGAATAATTATTTCTTGAGGTTTAATCAATTCAGAAGAAGATGATATCTGATCGGATATTGGCGAATTAAGATCACAAATTCTTAATATGTTGGGACAATTCAAATCACGAGTTCCAATACCAATTCCAACAGATTGCACATCCCAAAATGAGGGCTTTCCAAAAGTATTGGCCAGTACGGCCATTAATGCAATACCAGTAGGAGTAGTTAATTCTCCTTCCGAAATATCCTCTCCTCCAACTAAAGAAATTTGGTATTTCCTGGCTATCTCAAGCACTGCTGGAACAGGCAAAGGTAAAAGTCCGTGAGAAGTATTCACTCTCCCATGACCAGCAGGAGGAAAGTTACAAATAATTCTTTCTGGAGATAAATGCTCAACCGCAGAACATACACCTACAATATCTACTAACGCATCTATAGCTCCAAGTTCGTGAAAATGAACCTCCTCAATGCTATGTCCATGAACTTTTGATTCTGCTTCTGCAAGAGTATTGAAGACTTCATAAACTCTTTTTTTTAGACTATATGACCAAGATGCCTGATTAATCATTTCTTTTATATCTTTCCAACAACGAAAAGGAGAATCCAATTCAGTATTCTCAACAACAGCTCTTAATCCTCTAAGTCCATAGCTTTTAGTCTCTTTTACTTTTATAGAATAAGATTGTCTTAATCCCATAGTCGATAAAGGAATATCAATAACTTCTTTAGGTACTCCCAAATCCAAAAAGGCCGCAAGGAGCATATCTCCAGCCAATCCAGTCGGGCAATCGATAAACAAATTCTTCATCGACTAAAAGAAGTTAAGAGTATGGAAAACTTAAAAAAAAATGGAATCAAATGGAATGGAAATAAAAAAAGCTTCATTAATTTGTTTTATTTTTTATATATTTAAGATTAAGATTAATTCTAACCTGAAACGCGTTGTGATGTTGATTTCTTGCCACCATGTTTTCTACCACCTCTAGTTGAAATCGGTCCAATAATTTCATGATCTTCTAAATGAAGCTCTTGTCCTCTTCTCCTCATTTTTAAACTCACAAAAGAACGAAGATTCTGCAACGGTATTGATCCTTTAAGCTGAAGTTTAAAGGGTAGTGAGCGTGTTCTATCTGACCTTTGCTTTTGTCGGACTTTTACTACCAGATCAGTGGTTTCAGGTCGAGTAAAAATCAACTCTCCTCTTATTGAAAAGTAATCATCACCTTCGGGGAGCTCATCCTTAATTACCTCGCTGATATTTTGTTGGAAATTAGAGTTTGGCTCTAAATTGATTGACTTTTCTAAAGTGCTGGGTTCCCAAATACCTACGATCTGCAGATGGAGCTTATCTACTTGGCGGCATCTTGGATAGACCACCCAAAGATGAGGTCTGTCCATGACCAAATGCCTTTTCATCAAAGTCATCACTCTTCCTAAAACCACTGCTTCTATCTCTTCTCCCCCCTCGTCTAGGAGAAAGCCACGCGTAAATTGATTAGAGTTTTGCGGTCTATAAATGCCTCTAACAATGCCGATTGCACGGTATTGCATTGGCTCTGTAACCGCTGGAATAGGGTGATCACGCATCGGGGGAAAAAGCGTTAACTTGCCCATAGACAAATCTAGCCAACATTAGGAAACAACATCAAACTAAAGAATGAATTTTTCAGGTTCTAGTGGCTCCTAAATCCAAGAAAATTCTCTACCCAAGCAGGCTTTTAGTAGTTCTATCAGGAATTGCTGGTATTGGTTGGCTATGGTGGGTATCTGTAAACATATTCTCACCAATACCAGGCCATGAAGTTAATTTAAAGATATTAGGCAAAGAAACCAAATCACTTCTTAAAAGGAAAAACAAGTTTAAGCTAGATAAAATATCAACATACAAATATATAGAAAATCTATTACTACTAGGACTGGAGGAAGATGCAATTAATGAACTGAAAGAATTAAGCTATAAACAACCCAGAAACATAACCTGGAGAACAACACTTGCAAGTTTATATCATGATAATAACCTTGATTCAAATTCCTTCAATCAAATTAATTACGCCATTTCATACGCACCCAATAATCTAGATTTGATAAAACTAAATGCAGTTATAAAGATAGGGAATGGTGAAAAGAATTCAATTGTAAACTTACTAAAAAGGAAAATAAAAAACACTCAAGATACAAAGCTTAAGCTAGAGATGTCCCTCCTATTAGCAGATATTTACAGAGAAGTCGGCAACGATTCCTCTGCTATAGATCTTTATAAATCCATGAGGGAATTCTCAAGTAATGACATAAGACCTATTTTGGCTCTTGCACTCATAAAAAAAGATAGAAAAGAAATAAATGAAGCCCTAAAGTACCTAAGGGAAGCAAGAAAGTTGTTAAACAAGCAGAATAAATCAACAGTAATTATAGATAATGTATCAAGTTTATGGATGCTTAATGATAGTAGAAAAAAAGGTTACTAGCTATTGGGAAAAGGGTCTTAATTCATTACTCTTCGATTATAAAATCTTTCTCTAAAGCTTTTAATGCGTCATCTACTGCATCCGAAGGGCTAGTGGCGTTATCCAACGCAGTTGCACGCCTTAACCTATTTATAAGATCCATAGGGTTAGTGGCATCTAGGATTGAATCATTTTCAAAATTATTTGGTGATGTGTTGTAAAGCTCCTTCTCTTGAGGGAGCTCATATGAGCCAAGTTCCTCTGCCTTTGAAAAATCAACAAGTAAAGCAAGAGCGCTCAAGATTGAGAGTACAAGCAAATAGCTGGTTTTTCTCAACGTATAAAGAGCTGTAGAAAATCTCGAGCTCATCTATCTCTTTTACCACTTAAAGGAGTTCAATAGTAAAGCTTTTTTCATGGAAAATAAAATTTTGCGTATAGCCACTTGGAATGTCAACTCCATTCGTACTCGATTGAAACAGGTTTTCGAATTCCTAGAAGAAAGCAAACCTGATCTTTTGTGTCTTCAAGAAACCAAAGTTGATGACCCCCTTTTCCCAAAAGAGGCATTTGAAGAAAAAGGCTATCAAGCAAATTTTTATGGGCAAAAGGCTTATAATGGCGTGGCTCTAATTAGTCAAGATGAGCTAGAGGATGTCCGCTTTGGATTTGCAGGAGAGCTAAAAGAAGATTCGAAAGCAGGCGAATTAAATGAACAAAAACGAGTTATTAGTGCACTTATTCAAGGCATAAGAGTAGTAAATGTATATGTACCCAATGGATCAAGTCTTGATTCGGAAAAATATTCTTATAAACTTAAATGGTTAGAATGCCTTGAAAAATATTTGCAAAAGCAAAGCATAAGAGATGAGCCTCTATGCCTTTTAGGCGACTTTAATATTGCACTTGAATCAAAAGATATTCACAATCCAGAAAGACTTTCAGGTGGAATAATGGCTAGCGAACCAGAAAGAAACCTGTTAAAGAAAGCCTTAGGAGAAAGACTTGAAGATATATTCAGAGTATTTGAAGCCGACTCAAATCATTGGAGTTGGTGGGACTATAGGAGTGGTGCATGGGACCGAGATAGGGGTTGGAGGATAGACCATATTTATTTATGCAAAGAACTCTCTTCTCAAACAAAAAGTTGCTTCATCAAAAAAGAACTTAGAGGGAACATTCAACCCAGTGATCATGCACCAGTAATAGTTGATATAGAATGGCCACCATATGAAAATGAAGAAGAGAGTTATTACTAATTAAATATAATTCTAAAATTAAGATTTAAAATCTTCTTTAAAATATTTGTAGATCAATATCATTTTTTCGTTTTAATTCCTGAAAATTTTTCTTAACTCTTGAAGATTCTCCACAAGTAGTCGGGGTTGGGAAAATTTTACCTGGATTAGCCAAACCTTTTGGGTCAAAGGATGACCTAATTAATCGCATTGTTTCTAGATCTGCTTGATTAAACATCCAATCAAGATAACATCTCTTGTCAGCACCAACTCCATGTTCTCCAGTAATACTTCCTCCAGCATTTATACATTCCCTAAGTATTTCAGCGCCTAATTCCTTGACTCTCTCTTCAACATTTTGCACATTGGATTCATAAAGGATTAAAGGGTGCAGATTACCATCTCCAGCATGAAAAACATTTGCAACAGGCAATTGATATTTTTTACTCAATTTTGAAATCGCAGAAAGGACTTTGGGAAGAGTGCTCCTGGGGACTACACCATCTTGAACATAATATTTTGTTGATATCTGTCCAACTGCGGCAAAAGCTGACTTACGTCCTTTCCAAAGTCTCGCCCTATCCTGCTCATTATCTGCCCTCCTTATAGTTCGAGCACCAACATCAATGCATATTCCACCTGCTCGTTCTGCTCCTGCTTCAACTTCTGCTAATTGACCATCTAATTCAATCAAAAGAATTGCTTCTGCATCACTTGGATATTCATCAATTCCAAACAAATCGTTTACAGCATTAATCATAAAATTATCCATTATCTCCATGCCAGAGGGTAGAATCCCTTCAGAAGTAATTTGACGAACCGCTTCACCTGCTGACTCCATACTCAAGAAATCTGCCAACAAAACCGTTACATGCTCAGGAGCACGTAATAAACGAAGTGTTATGGATGTTGCGATTCCTAGTGTGCCTTCACTACCTATAAATGCCCCCCTTAAATCCAACTCAGGCAATTCTGCTATACCTCCTCCAAAATTTGTCACTTTCCCATTTGGGAGAACAACTTCTAGACCTAAAACATGATTGCTTGTAACTCCATATTTTAAGCAATGAACACCACCAGAGTTTTCAGCAATATTGCCTCCAATGCTGCACACAACCTGACTGGAAGGATCAGGTGCGTAATAAAAGCCTTCACCAGATACAGCGCGCGTAACCCAACTATTTATTACCCCAGGCTGGACTGTGATTGTCTGATTTGGTAGATCCACTGACAAAATCCGACGCATTCGGCTTGTTACAACAAGCAACGCTTCATCTTCAACGAGTGCTCCCCCTGAAAGGCCTGTTCCGCTTCCTCTTGCGACGAAAGGAATTCCATGTATATCGCAATACGAAAGGATTTGAGACACCTCGGAAGTTGACTCAGGAATCACCGCAAGGGGTGGACAATTGCGATCTATTGTCAAGCCGTCACAGTCGTAAACGAGCAACTCCTGACGTTTGGAAACGATAGATTTCTTTGGAAGAAAACTACCGAGATCCCTTGCTATTGCTGGCCAACTGAAGGTCAAGATCTCGAAGGAATTGATTTATAAAATAACCAAAAATCACTTTTGGGAGAAAACCAGAAAGAAAAATCGAGACTTATCTCAGCTTTTAGGCCAGGATAGCGAATGGTTTATACAAGCCCATTGGCATCGGTCCCCGTGACAAACGCCTTCAACACAACTCGATCACAGGCAATTTTCAACGCCGCTCAATCCTTAATGCCAGGTGGAGTGAGCTCACCTGTTCGTGCATTTCGCTCAGTTGGTGGACAACCGATCGTCTTTGATCGAGTAAAAGGTCCCTATGCATGGGATGTAGATGGCAATCGTTTTATTGATTACGTAGGAAGCTGGGGTCCTGCAATTTGTGGTCACGCTCATCCAGAAGTAACAGCAGCTCTTCAAGAGACCCTGGAAAAAGGCACAAGTTTTGGTGCCCCATGCGAACTGGAGAACCAGCTAGCTGAAATGGTTATTGAAGCCGTTCCCAGTGTTGAAATGGTTCGCTTTGTAAATAGTGGTACAGAAGCCTGTATGGCAGTTCTGCGTCTAATGAGGGCTTTTACAGGAAGGGACAAAGTTATCAAATTTGAAGGGTGCTATCACGGCCATGCAGATATGTTTTTGGTCAAGGCTGGTTCAGGCGTAGCAACACTGGGATTACCAGATTCTCCAGGAGTGCCTAGATCGACCACCTCAAATACACTTACGGCTCCTTACAACGACCTAGAAGCGGTAAAAGATTTATTTGCTGAAAATCAAGATGCGATTTCAGGAGTAATACTTGAACCTGTTGTTGGCAATGCAGGGTTTATCACACCAGAACCAGGATTTCTTGAGGGCTTAAGAGAGCTAACTAAAGAGAATGGAGCATTACTGGTTTTCGATGAAGTAATGACAGGTTTCAGAATTAGTTATGGAGGGGCTCAAGCTCGTTTTGGCGTAACCCCAGACCTAACGACAATGGGGAAAGTAATTGGAGGGGGACTCCCGGTAGGAGCATATGGAGGAAGAGCAGAAATCATGGCAATGGTTGCCCCAGCTGGTCCCATGTATCAAGCAGGAACCCTTAGTGGAAATCCATTAGCAATGACAGCTGGAATTAAAACACTTGAACTTTTAAAGCAAGAAGGTACTTATGAGCGCCTTGAAGCCTCAACACAAAGATTAATTCTAGGAATTATTGAAGCAGCACAAGGAGCTGGAATACCAATAACAGGCAACAGCATTAGCGCTATGTTCGGTTTTTACTTATGTGAGGGGCCAGTAAGAAATTTTGAAGAGGCAAAATCAACAGATACAGAAATCTTCGGTAAGTTACATCGAGCGATGCTAGAAAGAGGGGTTTACTTGGCCCCAAGTGCATTTGAGGCTGGATTTACATCACTGGCCCATTCTGAAGATGATATAGACGTAACACTTCAGGCTTTTAAGGAAAGCTTTGCAAGTATTAAATAGTATTAATTATTATACTATTTAAAATATGAACATAATTAATCAACTCAAAAAATGGAAAAATACTTCAAATACTTCAATTGTCAAAGCAGAGTTTAATCAAGTAAATAACATCGAAGAAAATATGCTTAGAGATAAATTAATTCGAATAGAAATAGAAATCAAGGAAACCAATATGAACATATTTGCTGCTCATGGAGTAAGTATAAGATCATACCTCGAACAACCTTATGGAATAATTGGCCAGTTTAGGAGAAAACTACACATAACTAATTCTCAGAAATCAGCAAATTGGCATACTAAATACTTGGCCAACCTGATAAAAGAGAGAAAATATACCAAAGAAAGAATAGATAAGTTAACAGGAAAATACTGGAGCAATAAAGTCAAGGAATTTTCCACTTATTTGATCCTAGGAATTTGTGTTGCAGGAATTTTCGCAATTGGTGCAATGACATTTATATCACTTATTCCATTATGGATAGCAATAGTAATATTCTATTACTTTAATAGTAAAAATATAAAAGTTTAGAGGATCTAACAAGGAAAAGATAAACAGATGTATTTATTTTCTTCCACCTACTATTACTGGAGGTATGCCATTAGAAGTACCAGGCAAAGAAGGAACAACTTGTGTTTTGCCATTCCATTTATCAAGGAACAACTTGAAAAGAACCTTGTTATCAAGACTTTTATTTAAAGTCTCATACCTTAGGGCTTCTTGCTCAGCTATTTTAACTTCGGTCTGAGCACGAAGAAGCTGTTGCTCGGCTATCTGCTTTTGTTCTATTGCTGCTCGATATTCTTCAGCAATTTCTAGTCCAGTTAAATCAAGTCCACGAACATCAACATAATCAAACTTATCAAGTTCTTCTGCTACTGTACGTTGAACTATTTCAGAAATATCACTCCATTTACTGGCTATTGTAACTAGTTCATACTGAGAAAAAACAGACTTTAAAGCCTTTAACAAAGATGGTTGAATAATTCGCGGATATACCTCTCTATCACTGTAGGCAATAGTGCTATATACACGTCCTGCTTCTGTTGGACGAACCGCATACTTGATAGTTGCTGTAGCTTCAATAACTTGCAAGTCCTTGGTTAGAGTTGCAAACTTCTCTGGTCTTACTTGCGTACGTACATCAAAAGGATATACAGATTGAACAAAGGGGATTTTTAGATTTAAACCAGGCCGCCTAGAGGGTCCACTCACTTTTCCGAGAGTAGTAACGACTGCGACCTGACCAGCAGGCACAATAAATAAGGATTGGGTTATAAAGACAAAACCGGTAAGAGAAAGGGCAACAAGAAAGGTCGCAGAATTGCCAGTACCGTTAGGGGTGACATTTCTAAGAGGATTAGTCATAAAGCAGGAGTATTAATAAGATTATATAAAAATAGTTATTAACATGCGTAATCAAATATAAACAAAATACTAAGCGTTATCAACCAAGGCCTTAGTCTTGGAGAGCACTGATAAATAAAGTTCTTCATCAATTGACCTGATATCATATTCTGTAGGGAAAGAACCATGAATGTGCTCGTGAACAATTGACCAGCAAGATCTTTCTAGATCATTGTTAGACCTATATAGGTCAAATGCCTTCTTGGCTAGAATATGAATTAAAGCAGTCAGTTCAGGTCACCTAAATAACGTTTGTAGATAATTTATCTATAATTTTGATACTGCAAAGGGGATTCAATCTCGTCTTCATGATCCTTTAAAAGAGAAATAACCTGCTGCAAATCATCCTTGCTTTTACTAGTAACTCGCAAACTTTCCCCTTGAATTGAAACATTAACCTTCTTTATATTATCTCGAATAAGCTTACTTATTGATTTAGCCAATTCCTGATTTAAGCCCTTTCGGAATAGCACTACCTGGCGAAGCCTATTGCCCGACGAACTCTGTGGATCCTGGAAATCAAAAATCTTAAGGGATAGATTTCGTTTGCTAGATTTTTGTCTAATGATATCTTGAATAGAATTTAAAGTAATGTCGCTAGAAGTTAGGATAATAAGCTCGGCTTCATCAAGCTTCAATTCGCTATTGGAATCTTTTAGGTCATATCGCTGTGATAACTCTCTGCGTACCTGATCTATTACATTAACAAGTTCCTGGCGATCATATTCGGAAACCACGTCAAAGGAATAGCTTGGCATATTTAAATTTAAAAATATACCAGTTCTAGCAAACAAAATACAAGGTGACAACCAGAAACAAATCTACGTAAATTGGGGATAGCAATGAAAGATCGAGGAAAGCGAAATAAACATGATAGTAATAAGTTATAATAGAAAAAGAAGGCAAATCTATTTTGAAAAATCCAAAACCAGTTGAATTTAATGATTTTTACAATGCACTTAAAGAAGTAAAAAGAGGAAAAGAACAATCTATGAACAGACTAAAAGAAATCTTATTGGTTTATACACAGCGAAAGGATAGCGAGAGTCTATTTGAAGACATAGGCAGGTTGTTTTGCAATGAAGTAATCGATGGATTAATAAGTTACTATGGTATAAACGAACTTGAGTATATATTAAATTCAGAAAAGTCTATAAAGGACTATCTGATAAAAAGAAACGGTAGTAGCATCATTGAATTCCTAAAACAGAAGTTAGAGGGGTATTATAATAAAGAAGAATTTAAAAAAGATTTGGAAGAAAAATGGAAAGTTGATCAGACTGAAATTCTAGAAAACATACCAGGACTTATAGAATATATTATTGATGGAATAATAGAAATAATCAATTAATTAGATTTATTATAGATCTGAAATTCACATGGAAATAGCCTGCTATATGTAGCAGAAAAAGAGTGTAGATTGGATGTTTGAAAAGGGTTCTTTAATTGACTTTTGTTTTCACTTAATTTTAACAGCCTAGTGACAAAGGTAACTCCAAAATGAGAAGTAAGTTGGTCGACTGCTATAGAAGAATAAACTTGAGAATCATAAAGGAATAGTCTGTTATCTGATAAAAGTGAAGAAAGATCAAGAGTAAAAGGTATATTACGCTTAAGCTTGGATAAGATTTGCTCCCTGTGAGGATAGAACAACTGTAATGTATGACTCCATGCAGGAGTTAGGCCTTTCTCAAAGAGTATAGCTCGTAAAAAGTTACTTAGGTTTTCTTGTTCATCCTTGGCTTCGAGAACAAAACCAATCTGGGGAGAAGAAGGATACCTGCTATTACAAACTTGTGAAATAATATGATGAAAACGGCCTAATTTGCTAAACTTTGGGAGGCGATCTAAAGGTGAATAATTAGAGTCTGAGCATTCACTTTGTATAAATTGATTAATCCGAGTTTTATAATAATGCATCCATGATCGCATAAGTTGGACTGGATGTCTCGTAGGCATCAAAATCCTAGTATCAGAATAAAGTATTGAGATAATCTTTAAATACTTTATTTTAGCTTCTTGGGTAAGTGGTTCAGGTATATGGAAAGAATGTCCAAAAACAAGCCAATTCGTATCAGGACTTAAAATCAACTTACATGCTTGACTATTTTTGTTGACATTAATAGAGCTTGTAGGAATATATGCTATTGAAGATTCTTTTAAAGCCCTTGAGATACTTGTGCCACCGCATTTTGGTGTATGCAAATAGAATAGTCTTGATTTCAAATAGTAAATAAGATTTACTTAATGATAGCATGGTTTCTTCAATTAAGGGATTGGATCAATATTATTCTGGTTGAGTTAAAGATGGATAAGATTTCTCTTCAACAATAGCTGAAGAGTTATTAATATTAATCTCATGTTTAAGGTTTGCTCTCTTGTCATTAGTTTTATAAACAGAGCGTGCTAGATGAATAAACCTAGCGCCAAAGTCTGATCTAGATTCTAAGAGTCTAAGTTCATCCTCAATAAGCCAAAGAGAATGGTTGATATCATATAACTGTATAAATGTTTCATGAGATATATGTAAGTTGCTTTCATCTAGAATATTTAAAAGTTCTTTAAGTTCCTGAGAAACATTCTGAAGAGGCTTGCCTACCATATATTTTGATTTAATTTGTAGGATAGTAATCTTATCAACCAATTCTCCTATAGAAGACGGTATATAGAGCTGACCTCGAAGCTGATAAGGTAACATTAGTTTAAAGGAAGAGAAAAGCGAACAGCTACGGCCTTAGATAATCTTTCAAAAACGTCATCCCATTTCCCAGGAATCGATTGACGAAAGAGTTTAATAGTAGGGTACCAAAAAGTGTCGTTGTGTACCAATCCCCATCTCCAATCAGGTACATATTTAAGTAAAAGGTAGGTTTCCTTACCCAAGGCTCCGGCCAAATGTGCTACAGAAGTATCAACAGTTATAACCAGATCGCAATTAGATATAATCGCTGCTGTATCTAGAAAGCTCCAAGAAGAGTTAATAATTGACTGAGAAGAAACAAAAAGATGCTTAAAATTGCATGAATCGAATTGTTCGGAGCCGAAACCTTTCTGTAAGGAAATTAGCTTGAGATCCTTAATTTGAGATAGGAATCGAAAAGATGAAAGAGGTATTGATCTGGAAGAAATTGCATTTTTGTCAAATTTAGGATCCGCTTGCCAATTAATTCCAATAATAGGTCTAGATTCTACTCTTAATATCCGTTTCCATTTAGAAATAGAATCATTAGGAGGCTTTAAATAGGGTTGAGAAAGAAGGGGCCTTTCAGGAGTAACATCTAAAAGTCTAGGAAGAGACATTAATGGTATCCATGGCAAATCAAGATAATTTAAAACTTCATCAGGTGATAGAGGTTGAGAAACGATCCCCGAAGAAATAATAAGAGAGTGAAGTTTAGATTGAATTGATAACTTGAAAGGAATTCCTTTTTTGCGTAGAATAATACAATAACGTACAAAATGTATAGTATCGCCTAAACCTTGTTCACTGAGTATTAGAACAGCTTTATTATTTGAAAGAGTATGAGAATTATAGTTATCGGCAATAGGAGAAGAATGGAGCAAGCTATAATTAGAAGTGGCTTTAAAGCGAGATTCAAATCCAACAAGACCTTGAGGGTATAAACCTAGTAGCAAATAAGCAATAGATTGATTAAAGATGCAATCATGATTTAAGGGGTTTAGTTTAAGAGACTTTTTATAATGTACTAAAGAAAGTTCTATCTGACCAGACAATCGAAGTGAATTTGCTAAATTATAGTGAGAGTCAAAGTTAACAGGTTGAATTGATATTGACTTCATAAAGATAGAAATGGCTTCACTATAGTTACCGGTTTTAGTGTAAACGAGAGCTAGGTTATTTAACGAATCAATAGATTTTGGGGATAAGGAAAGAGATTTTTCATAATGGTATATTGATAAATCATAAATATCTAGCTGGGAGAATGTATTGGCCAAATTATAGTGATAGATAAATATCGAGGAATCCAGACTAATAGATTTCAAGTAACAATAAATAGCTTGTACAAATTTGTTTTGGAGTTTAAAGGAATTAGCCAGATTATAATAAGATCTAGAATAATTTGGATTAAGTTGAATAGACTCCTTGTAAAGGTTAATTGCATAAGGTAGTGAACCTAATTGCTTATAGCAAATACCCAAATTATTTTTAACAATATAAGAATCAGGATGAAGCCTATCTGCAATTTCAAGACTCTCAATGGCCTGAGAATATAGCTTAAACTTATAGTTGATAGAAAATAAGTTCAATAAATCATCAAAACTTATGTTATTCTGCTTAAGAAGATCTATATATAATTTCTTTGCATCATGAAACCTTCCTTGTTTTAAGAGGCCAAGAGCTTTTTGAGAAGTCATAAACAGATCCTAAAAAAATATTTACTAATGTCAAGGAAAGCTAGGGGAATATAAAGGGGATCAAGACGTGAAAATAACTAGAGGGTATTATGGAAACTAACAGATAGAAAGAAATTGGTTAAATATGATATTGAAGTAAGAGATGAAAAAATAGAAGGTGTTAATTTAATGTATTATGCGGTAGTTATCGAAAGTTGATGAAATAGAAAAGCACATAGTTAATGCAAATCTTCAAGAGATATTATCAAAATCAAGAAAGTATGGCAATTAGGGACAAAGAATAAACAGTATTAATAGCAAGAATGAAAAATGCTTGTAGTATGGAAGAGGATACTGTATCAAAACAAATCAAAGATGTTCAACTCCTTCTGCCTTTTACTATTGGTTATAGCGGCTTACTCTAATCTATTTCTTGCAATAAAGAAATCTAGATAAACGGTATAATTATCCATATCTTGATTTTATCGCTAGGGATATTTCACGAATTACTGAACTCCATCCCCCTAATCTTTTCTTTCTAAATATTTTAATAGATGGATACCAGAATGTGTTCGAATTCTCTAATCCCCAACGCCAATCTGGTACATAATTTAGAAGAAGCCAAGTTTCCTTCCCAAGTGCTCCTGATAAATGCGCTACAGCGGTATCAGTAGTTATAACAATGTCGCAACATTGTATGATGGCAGCGTTCTCAAGAAAGTCCCATTCACTGGAAATGACTTCCTGGCATGAAACAAATCTGTCAGCAAATGAGCATTCTGTAATCTGATCTGAGCCATAGCCTTTCTGAAGTGATAATAGAGTTAAAGTACAACTTTCAATAAAAGGTTTTAATTCCTGCAAAAGAATAGATCTACCAATTAGGTTACGCCTTTTAGATTCAGGACTACCCTGCCAGTTAACTCCAATTAAAGGCCTAGTCTCTTCAGAGATGATATTCGACCATTTATTTACTAAGGATTTAGGAACCTTAACGTAAGGTGAGGTTACTAAAGGGTTTTGAGGAGTAACATTTAATAAGTAAGGCAAAGATAACAGTGGAAGCCAAGATCCTAATTTAATGTTTTCAGCTTCTTTTGACGATATAGGATTGGGATGAATACCAGAAGCCTTGATAAGAGAATGTAATTTGGTTTGAGCACTAAATAAGATATTAGTTTTACGGGATAAAAGATAAGGAATATACCGCATAAATTGGATAGTATCCCCTAGACCTTGTTCAGAAACGACTAAAACATCATGATCAGTATTGATAAGATCCTTAGATAACAAAGGCAAGCTTGGGGAAGCATGTACAATTGAATTAGATTTACGAAGTTGCAGCCTGGATTGATAATATTTAAAGCCGTTAATATAATCTCCCTGTAAAAGCAAAGATTCCGAAAGATTCCTATGTGCAATAATATATCCGGGGGAAGTCTCTAGGGCCTTATAATAATACCGAATAGATTTTTTAATGTCTCCTAGTTCCTTGAATAAGTTACCAAGGTTATTAAGAGTTTTAGGATGAGTTGGATTGATATTAAGGGCCATATTATAATATTTAAGTGAGTTCGGATATTGATTTAATTCATGGTAAGAAATAGCTATATTATTGATAGGATCAATATAAGCAGGGTCTAATTTAATTGCCCTAATAAAAGACTTCCGAGCTTCCTTATAGTCTCCCGAGGCTAGTAAAGCTAAGCCTAGATTATTGAAAGCTATAGGTGATTTATTATCAATAGAAACAGACTTTTTAAAATGGACAATTGACTTAGTGATATTATTACCATGGTAGTATATTATGCCTAAATTTAATTCAATTTGGAAATGAGAAATAGAGTGCCTTAGAAGTATAAGATATAGATCTTTAGCCTTTACAAATTGACCATTATCAAACATTAAGTTTGCTTCTTTAAAGAGTGAATTGAGTTTTTGTTTACCAAGTCGTATACTATTGTTAGACATCTATTGTATATTAATGAGTGTTATTACTAAGAAAAAGGTCATAAGGTTATTAAGTATCATAATTAAAGAAAGAAATCCATTCTTCTAAATAAACCATTGAATTGCAAAAGTGCTTTTTATAATTAACCCACTTAAGTATTGAATCCTTATATATGCTTTGGGTAACCTGGGATGAAGAGGGGGTCGATATAAAACCACGTGCCTTGGCAGTTAAAGTAAAATTAGATATATTTTGGTCCATCGGAAGGCCTAAAAAGTCAATAATATCTCTAGAATATGAATAGTAGTCAGATATAAGAGATTCATATCTGACCATACGATAATCAAAAGAAAGATTCCTTTGATAATCAACCCATCCTTTCATAACATTGTTATAAAATATAGATGAAGATTCTAAAGATACAAAATTGGACATAGCGTCATTGGGTTGAAAAACCTGCTGCATACAGGACAGGACAGTATCGCATGGATGCCTATAAGAAAACAATATCTTTGCAGTAGGAAATAGAATATTAATAAGTGGAATAGAAATTGTGCTTAAAGGTAACTTATCAATTATAAGATTATTTGAATTAGGAGAATTTACAGAAACCAAATTAAGGTATTCGGCTCTAAGGTAATCAATTTGACTATGTGTGAGTTCAAATAATTGTGATAAATCTATTTTAAAGGAATCTCGAATAATAGATTCGAGATGTAGTAACATTGGCTTCTCTTCAATAACATCAATATTAGTATGACTTCTCAAGATAGTATCTAGAAGAGTTGTACCTGACCTAGGGAAACCTAGTAGGAAGGCAATATTATAATTCGTACTATCAGATGACTTGTTGGTAGTTTTAGTAGTAGATTTATTAATTAAAGCATTCTTGTATTCCTGTATTTTGTCTAACCACCTTGAAGGGTTAGTTTGACTGTAGAGAGGATTTTGCTGGCTTTTAGTAAAATAGTAAAATGCTTTATCATAATTGGCCAATTTGTCCTCAATAAAACCCCTGTAACTCCAGTATTGAATTACTATATTAGATGGTTGAGAATTCAACCATTTATCCGATATCAATAAGATTGTCTGCTTTGCCTGGTGATATAGTTTTTGTCTAAAGTATAGCCTTGCCTTGTATAAATTAATTTCATTGATAATAACATTATTATTCTCGTGCATAGTCAAAGATTCTGCTAGTGCCTCAAGATTATTAGATTTTTCATATATTTCAAAAAGAGTATGATAACCAGCCGCAAGCTCAGGGTCTAACTTTATACTATTTAGAATAATAGGTTCAGCTTGATCTAAATTTCCTAAATAAAAAAGTACCTGGGCCAAGCAAAGATGTGATAAAGGTAATTCAGGGTGAGATTTAATAAACTGTCTTGCTATATTTTCAGCCTCATCTAACTTGCCTAAAAGGCTTAGAATAGATATAATCTTTACATATATGATGGATAATGATGGCTTTAAAACTAGTGCTTTCCTAATATAAAATTCTGCTTCAGTTAACTTACCTTTATCCATAAGAAAGTTCGATAGATTAATATAAATAAATTCCGCTTTTGGATATAAGCCAATGCCATATTTATATAAAGAGAGGGCTTTGTCCTCTTCACCTAATTGTTGATATATAATCGCAAGATTGGAAATAACACCTGGATCTGAATAGCCTTTACTTAAAGCCTTACTATAATACCTTTCAGCTAGGAGTAGATCACCATCAACTTGATATTGATATCCCTTAGAAATTAAATTTTTAGAATTTAAATTTGTTTTTTTTGACATAGCCAAGACCTCTACTCAATTTACAATGCGAAGATAAGGGTTGCTATTTTTATAATTATAATGCATAATAAGAGTTACAAAGAAAATTGGGTCGATTTTATTATAATAGATGTTTCCCAAACTATTTTTTTCACTAATCAACATTGATATTGTATGAATTTAAACTCTAACATCGAGATAGATTAAGACGCTATAGTCTGATCGAAAGTAATTTATCCTAAATTCAGGGAAAATGAAGGAGAGAGTAGGCAGAAATTCATATTATCCTTTCTATTCTGTTGGTCTAGAGCTATACAAACAAGGTGCCTACATAGCTTCGATAGAAAATTTTAAAAACAGTATTAAGCAACATAAAAACTGGAAAGCTTACCAAGTAGTTGGATGGTCACTATATATGACTAATTTAATCGAAGAATCAATCCTTGCTTTTACCCAATCGCTTGCCATTAAAACCAACTGGAATAGCTATCAGGGACTTGGATTGGCCTTAATGAAATCAAGAAGATATCCAGAGGCAATAAAAGCATTAGAAAAATCGGTTTCAATAAAATCAGAGTGGAAGTCATTTAATTCATTAGCATGGTGCTATGGATATTTAAATCATTACGAAAATGCAATTACCGAATTTAAGAATTCAATAAGGATAAAAGAAGATTGGAATTCATATTATGGACTAGCATCAGCACATTTTCATTTAGAAGAATTTTATAAAGCTGCGAATGCTTACAAAAAATCTATTAGCTTAAAAAGAAGCTGGAAGTCCTACCATGGACTTGGTTTAACATTAAGCAAGCTAGAGAAATACGAAGACGCTATTATTGCTTTTCAAAATGCAAACTCAGATAAAGAGTTCTGGGATTCACACAGAGGGATAGGAGAAGCTCTTTTAAAATTAGATAGATTTTCAGAATCAATCCATTCCTTCACAAATGCTTGGAATATGCATAAGCAGATAAAACTTATAGATTCAATATAATTTTGCATTGCAAAAGCTTCTGTTTCAGACAATAAATTCCTAAAATATCTTTCTAGTTATTCGAAGTTAGTAAAGCATGAATCGGAATTAAAAGATAAAGATATGCGAATAGGATTAAACTTAAATCACATCAAAGAATTTCTTCTGAATGGATATATTAATCCTTTAGTTATAGATTGCTATGCAATGGAAGTTTATAGATATTCAGAGCAATCTTATTTCCAATATGAAGATGAAGATGAAGATACTAATCTTCCCTTAGACAAGAAGAATATTACTGAAAAAGATAAGAGAGTCAAGCTTATAGGTAAATCTTATAATATTATCTCCTTCGGAGATTCTCATGGAGTTATCTTTAGCAACCTAGATTATATAAAACACTATCCATTGAAAGCTGGCACTGCTTATAATATCAACAATCCTAATTCAACATCAGGTTCTAACAAAGAGATTCTAAACAAATTGAAGGATTATGAGCCATCACAAACAAGCCTAATTATTACTCTTGGAGAAGTAGACTTAAGAAGACATATACATAAACAAGCAAGGGTACAAAATAAGCTTCCGGAGATCGTGACGATAGATGCGATTAATAATTATATGGATTTCATTGATAGCATATCATCTTTAGGCTATAGCATACTTGTAAACACTCCTCATACGGGTGGAGGGGATAAAGTATCGTCAATTCCAGAGATTGAGAGAAATGATACATGTGAATATATGAATATAATCTTAAAACAGAAGTGCAATAAACGTCGGTTGAGGTGTGACGGATTGTTTGATGTAGTGGTCAATAGACTCACACGGAAAAATATATTAAAATACTATCGAGATCCATCACATTTACATTTACCAAATACTAGTATTGGAGAATATCTACAATCAAATTTATTAGGTAGGTTATTTAGATCAAATTACTCATATGATCAAAGTTCAGAAAACAACGCAAATCTAGATTCGATATGTAGAGTTCTGGTCAGCGACATTCCAGGTTGGAATAGCTTTAATTTATTTCAAACCAATGTTATTTATAAAAATGCTATGTTGATCTCAGATAACAGAATGAAAATTGCATTAATCGAGTTACCTTTCCCTATATTAATCCAGAAATTAATAACGGAGATTGAAGTAAGTCTAGGTTTACCCATTGTAAATGCTCATGCAATATACCAAAGTTGCGATCCTTCAGTAAAAATCAATCAGGAAAACGTATTAAAGGGAATTGCTCATATGACAAGAATTAAAAATAGCCAGAAGGTAAAAATAGAGCATGACTTCTCACAATATAAGTTTAGTAATATGCATTGCCGTTATATATTAATAACAGTCTCTAAAGGACTAAACTCAAAGTTAACTAAGTTTGATATTACTAGGATGCGATATATGAATTTATGAATTCACCTTTACTACAAATATATTTAATACTTTAAAGGAAAGGATGATAGGCAATTAACATAAGATAGTAGTGATTACTTTAAATCAATCCGAAAATGCTAATATAGTTTAAGCTCATCAAACAGAAATTGACAGTTATAGGAATTTCTTGCGGGCATGATGCAAATGCATGTCTCATTGTCCGAGATAAATTTGTTTACTATTCGAATGCAGAAAGAAATGATCGATTCAAAGGTTCTTCTAGTTATATAGAAGCAATAAAAGCGGTTATTCGTTCTTCTGGAATCGTTACTAGTCAAATTGATACTATTATGATAACTAATACTCAAGCATGCGCATTGCCAATTGAAAATGAAAAACTCTTTATGGTTAAGGAATGGATAAAAGCTCCAGTTTTATTTAGATCTGACAACTCTCATGTCTACAAATGCAACTCAACGAGTCCTAAATACTTTTCTTATCAGAATTCATCTAATTGGTTCCCAACACCAATGTCTAATCACTGTAAGACTTACGATGAATTAGAAGCCCTTGCAAATTCATCAAAACAAGCACATCCTAGGGATTTCATATTTAAAGGAAATTTTAAATTTGAAGGCTTGGATATAAGTGGATATTTTGTGGAGCATCACTTTGCTCACGCAATAAGTGGTCTTGTAAGAAATAAAGATTGTCAACTAATAATTAGCTTGGATGGGTCAGGACATTCTCCTGAGTTAATAGCAAAGTTTCCTTACATCGCGGGGATAAGTATATTAAATCCTTCAAATAAAATAATTATTGGTCCTCCGCCATTATTTATGGGAGGAATATTATATAGTTGGGCTTCAAAATATTGTAATTTGAGCGAAGGGAAGTTTATGGGTCTGGCTTCCTATTTTAATATCAATCAATCATTTACTAATTCAAAGCAATGGATAGATCTCCTTACGAGGCTAGAAACACTTTTTGATAGTTCTTGTAAGAGTGTATATAATATAAAAATTGAAACTATAACAAAACAGATGAACTTTATACTATCTGATCTAACAAAATACTTTGAGGGTAAATTAGTATTAGACTATAGTCAGATTACAAAAAGAGATGTCTATAAAATCAATTTGCCAGAAAGATGGAAAATACTAATTGCTGGAGTTGTACAAGAAGTTTTTTCCCGTTTATATATTAAGAGCATCAAAAATCAGATAAGCTTCTTTAAAAGAAAAGGTCTATCAGCAAGAAGAGTTCTAATAACAGGAGGTTGTGTTCTAAATTGCCCTTCAAACAGGATTTTATGTGAAACTTTTCCTGAAATAGATTTTAGTTTTGATAATGCTTGTAATGATGAAGGGTTATCAATAGGTGCGGCATATGTCCTGAAGTTTATGAAAGGATATGACTCTAATAATAATCTTACTTCTCTTATAAATACGCCCTTTCTAGGAGATCATCCTTCACATGTAAAAGAAGCATTAATAATAGCAAAATCTGATGAACAACTTAGTTATAAGTATAGCTCAAATCTCAAAGATGATTCGGTTATTATTGGCAATCAATTATTAGAAGGTAAAGCTATAGTTTTGGCTAATGGCAGGTATGAATCTGGCCCTAGAGCACTTGGCAATCGATCTCTTATCGCTCTTGCAGAACTAGAAAAAACACATTGGATGCTTAATAAGATTAAAAGGCGCGAATACTGGAGACCAATAGCGCCTGTGATTAGAGAAAAAGACTTCGATGATTTTTTTATTGGGCCTAAAAATAGCAATATGCTTATGACCAATTCAGTTAAATTTCCAGAAAAATTGCCTGGCACAACTCACGTCGATGGTTCTGCGCGAGTCCAAGTATTACATGATAAGTCTCATTTATTATGGTATCTGCTTGAATACCTGGAAGAAATGGGTCATTGTCCAGTATTAGCCAATACATCCCTCAATCAATCTGAAGAGCCTCTAATAAACTCTGCTCCAAGAATCGTATCACTAATGCTGGACGAACCTGATATAGCCTGTGCTTATATAGATGGCTGGATAATAAAAAAGGTTGATTAATTCGAATTATAAATCAATAGTATAAGTACTGTATTAAAGGTATCCTAATAAGATTATTGTACAGATATGTTCTAGAGCTAGTATGTTTTTTATACTGTAAGTGTTACCGGTCAGGATTTACTAAAAATCAATCAATTCAGAAACTATTTATAGGAGGGTAATATATACTGTTTCTACAAAGATTAAGTTTGTTATTTTATGTATTTACTATTAATAGTTACCTTTTTCTTGGTCATTCCTGCAATTGTAGCAAGCGCAAACATACCAAGCAATGCGCCTCCCAGCATTAATCCTGCACCTTGACTGACTCCAGCTCCTACAGCAACAATTATTGAATCACTAATTAGAAGACTTACAATTAAAGCTGGAGTAAATAGACGCCATCGCGTTCCTCCTATTCCAATTGCATAGCTAAGGAAATCAAAAAGTCCCGTCATCAATAGTCCAGTCATTAAGAAGAAATTTCCCTCTAATTGATTGTGGTTAAAGCCTTCAATCCTCTTCATGGCTTTTACTCCAACCAAGCGTCTAACAGGTTCACGCCCGTAGTTTCTTGCTATAAAAAATGCTACTTGACAAAATATAAGGTCAGCCAAAACAATGGTGACATATCCTGTTTTAAACCCCAAGAGAGAACCGGCTAATAGTGAATATGCTGAACTTGGCAAAGCAGGCAGGATAATGCTTATACCTCTAAGTAGCATTATTCCCAAAGGGGCCCAGATCCCCATACTTTCAACTGTTTGACGAAGAGGCTCTATCCCATACATCTGTATGAAATACACTAAGAGGACAAATGCTCCAACAAAAAATGAAATCTGAAGAAACTTCCGTAATTTATTCATAAGGAAAAGCTAAGTCGATTGGATGGTACACAAATTGAAAGCCGATATCTCAAGAAAAGTCATCAAACTGAATAGATAATAAAGGGTAATAGGTCCTTGAAGAGATTAGAAGGACTGACTCGATTAGTTTTTAAGGGCTAAACCTTCCTGTGCGAGAGAAAACTTCTATATTAATAACCTTAATTGTTCTTTGAAAACAAGCGAAACATCCAATATCCAACTATTGCGATTACGACCCAAGGTATGAGTACTCTAATAAACCAAATGATAAGTAGTAAAAACAGTGCAGAAAGAACTAGTGTCCTAGTTAATGCTTTGGCATCTTCTGTCATTAGTTTCCAGCGAGGCAATAAAGACATGGGTTAGGGATTACGCTATTAATTTTTAGCAGATTATCATCAAAGGGATAGGAATCTCTAGATAATAATATTGAATATCCTTTTCAAATAATATTTCAATAATTCTTTTTTCTTGGCCCATAGAAATTCGTATATTCAAAAGTTAGCCTATTAATTCCACTCGTTTATTCGCGATAATTATTTTAACAGAAGTTATAGTTTAAATCATTTCATAAACGGATCGTCTGATCCTAGTAAGCAAATAACAAGGTTTTCTTGAAGCACCCCAAGGATATTTACTGTTTTTTTCAATGGGCTTTTACTTCACAACAAAACATATGCTTAGGCTATTTCCTTCCAGCTCACACAGAATGTCCGATTTATGAGCGAAAGACTCGTTTATACCTTATGTGCTATGTGTATGGTATCCCAAGTTTCTAGGATCGGTTAGAAGAACTGGCAGGTTCAATTGTATGATTAGTTGTCTGTATCAAAACTTCCTCACTCGGAACTAAGGTCATATGGCTAAAAAAGGTACCAGAATAGTCGTGACCTTAGAGTGCACTGAGTGCCGTTCAGTCCCTGACTCAGAAAAGCGCTCCCCTGGAGTATCAAGGTACACCACTGAAAAGAACAGAAGAAACACAACAGAAAGGTTAGAACTCAAAAAATTCTCACCACAGCTCAACAGGATGACTATCCACAAGGAAATTAAATAGCCAGTTGAGAGTGAAGACTGTGCTTAATACCAACATTTTTGTCTGATTACAGCCCTATATAGCTAAATCAGGAGCAAGTCCACTATCAATATTAAAAGTTGCGCCTGTAACTACATGGTGGATAGCCCATTTTTTATTTGAATTCGCGTCTGACAATCGCAAAATAATGGTATGTACGTACTAGGCAGGCTGCTGCCTAGATCCAGTACTGGCCAAGAATGAGCCTGCATTTATTAGTGTTGTAAGCGATAGGACAAAACCCAGAAAGATCTGCCTAAATTAAGAGAATCCTTTATTAAGTCTTTAGTAAGTGATGAATGAACTCCGCCAGAGAATCTATGAACAGATAATTAACAAAACTCCAGGTGGCAGAACTTCTTTATTCAATAAAATATGTGGTGTTACTATTTTTATTTCGATATTTTTTGCAGTAATAGTTACTGAGAATTCAATAGATTATCAATTTGGAGATCAAATAGACCTATTAGACTGGATAATTGGAGGTTTATTTTGTATAGAATATATCTGTCGCTTATGGGTAGCACCTCTTGAAGACAAATATGGCGTGGGATTGAAAGGGGTTTTGCGTTACATGATTTCGCCAATGGCAATTATAGATGTCATTGCAATCATCCCTTCATTTTTTGGTGTACGCGCTGAATTAAAGATTTTAAGAATCATCCGTCTACTTCGAATATTGAAGATTGGAAGAAGTGAGAAATTCAAACAAAGTATATTTCACTTCAATTATGCCCTTCGATCAAAGAGTCAAGAACTACAAATTTCAACTTTTTATACGATATTGCTCTTACTAATTAGTAGCACATTTATGTATCTTGCCGAGTCATCTATTCAACCAGAGTTATTAGGGTCAATTCCGAGATGTCTATGGTGGTCAATTACAACTGTATGTGCTGTTGGATATGGCGATTCAGTTCCAATTACAGCAATTGGTAAAATAATTGCATCAGTAACTTCTCTTTTGGGTATTGCTGCAATAGCGATACCTACAGGAATACTTGCTTCAGGTTTTAGTGAGTCACTAAGTGTTCAAGAAAAGGTCCTTAGAGTAGAAAAATTAGAAAAGTAATTAAAACCAAGGTCGAAGAGAAAAAAGCATATGCAGATAAGGTTCTTTCTTTCCCTGGCATTTTCCCTCGCAGAAAAATGGGACCTAATGCTCCATCCAGGAACTAACTGAAAGTAAACTCTTCATAAATTCACGAAATTGCAATAAGAGGTAGATGTTCTAGCATTTCCTGGAACTTGAAAGAACGGAGAGGGTATCTCTCTGGACTTCGTAATGGTATATAAAGTATTGGATAAGTTACTCAAAATCGTTGGCGCAAATAAGCCACAACATACTCCAGCAAACTTTTTAGACGGGATTGACTGCATAGACAATTCATTAGGAAGAAAAGCCAGGATTACTCCCGCTTCCTACATTAATTAATGTCTCTTAAATACATACCTAAATAAAGTCTATTTACCCTTATAAATAGACTCAAGAATAATTCGAATAACTAATAATAGAACTATTGCTGCAAAAGCAGAATAAAGAAAGATCTCTTGCGGCAAAAATGCACTTTTATGCATGACATTATGCAGCCAATCTAAAATAAAACCAAGAATAGATCCTAATAAAGTTCCTTGCAATATTGAATAAACAAAAGGAACTCCAACAGGAATCAAACTATTTTTATTTATGTCTGCATCAAATAATAATATTTGAAAAATACTCTTCAAGTTTTTCAAAGCATTTGACTTGTTTGATGCCCACCATCTTGCGAGTCCGAATAATCCTCCAATAGTTGCAAGGTATTGAGGCGCCTCCATGGCATTCATCTGTGCAGTATTGCGAATTAGCAATAGAACCAAAAAGCCGCCTACTGCTAGTCCAATATTAATCTTGTCCTCTTGATTCAATTTAAAGCCCATTTTGATTAAAGATTAAAGTTTAATTTTTAATTTTTATCTTAGGGGCAAACGATTGATAGATGTTATAAATATGATAATTGAGATAATATGTTAATAAAATTCTTAGATTTATGAGTTAGCGAGTTTTAAACTTGAATTTTCTAGGTGGTATTAATTCTATAAAGTCCGTCACAATCCGTTCCCCTGTATAGAGTCTCATTCTGTTCTAATGCTCGAATATCACTTTCAGAGAGTGACATTTTCCTAATGCACAACTCCCGATTTGGATATAAATGACAGGGTTCAGGGTTGAACTGGATTAAGCAAGGTAATCCTTATAAACGACTGCAAGTATTGGGTTCTTGTACATGGTTGAGAGGGAGTTTTAGAAACCTCTCCACTTCTTTTCTGAGTTGGAATCAATGGAAAGCCATGATAGCAGCAGATTTATTACTTTTCTTGGTCAAGGTACTTGTCCTAATTTAAAAGGAGATTTATATATTAGAAATAATTAGAACTTCTCTAAAGATACAAAGCGTAGATACTTATTTATTTGGTTCTGGTGGGACTATTGGGTCAATTGAGAAGGGCAGATTAAAACTTGATTCTGACGAATTAAACTTATTTTTATATTCCTCTTGAAACTTGGAATCATGTACTTTAATTTCTTCAATGGATCTTAATGTTCCCATCCGCAAACCAGAAACTATAGGCAACTCTTGCAACATTTTAGCGACAGGGCGATCATTCACAAAGTTAAAAGAATGGATCATCTTTTCCCCAAATTGGTCGTATCCGACAATTGTGAAATAGAAATCTGATGATTTTCCTAAGGAAGATCCACTAATTCCTCCACTAGCTCCACCCGCAATAATTCCTGGACCACAAAGAACAACAGTCCAACAAGTTGCTATCCCCCCAATAACTGCCCCACCTATCCCTCCAGCTCCAGCCCCAGCAGCAGCAGCAGACTTATTAAGCTTAGGACCCCCTCCTTGAAACCATTGGACAATTCTATGAGCCGGCATAAAACCCTCTGGCGTGGTAATCCCTTTTGCCTCTAAAGCAATAGAACATGGAACTTCATCACAAAGGGCTTTATAAACACCTGCTATAGATTTTTTTTCGAGGAACGTTAAAAAGAAGATTCCAAAAAGAAGAATAGATGATTTTTTAAACATTCTACTTACAGAATCATTTTCTAATTTCATAATTAAAAGCTGAGTTAAAACGTTTCAGAATTACACATGGCTAATGCAAGATCAATGACTCCTGCAAAATCCACTGCAACTTTATGGTTTTTAAATCTAACTAACAGGTTGTTTTTCCTTGGACTATTTGGCTTAGGTACTGAGAACAAAAAGTCATGATCTATTCCCCTTTCTTTCTTAGTTATCCGCTCAAGATTCGCTTCTGTAAAACCAACTCTTTTATAAGGAGAGGCTGGATTTGATCTATATCCAATTCTTGATTTTTCATGGCATAAGTCTAATTCTTTAGCTCCATCTATAGAAATTGAATTTATATGCAGATTGTCTATAAAAACAGAGCATCCATCAAATCCACCACCTGATGCACAAAGAGCTTCATACTTTCCATAATCCTTAACCCTAGGTTCAAAAAGTTTCGAGGATAAAGCTGTCTGGGGACCTGATAAAAAAAATAACGCCAGAGTTAATGGTACAGATAGCCTAGATGCTGATACCCAATTAAGCAGATAACTCATCCTACAAAAAAATATCAGCAAGTTAGCCTAGCTATAATAGATGATATAGTTTGGTTTAATGATAATTCTTCTTTTGCTGCCATAAATGAAAAAGATACTAGCCACTGGTTTTTCAGCATTAATTGCACTTACCTCAATACCCGCCATTGCAGAAGAGAGTCAAGACAAAGTAAAAAATGTTACCTTCACTACCAAAGATGCAGTGGTTTTAATGCCTTGCATGGACAAAACCGGCACTTCTGCACAAGTTCAGGGTGCAGGAGCCATGCAAATGAGCACAAAGAATGAATTTTGCACTGAAATACTGAATCAACTCATTAGAGATGGAGGTGCAAAGACTGTCTCTTGGTTTAAAGTCAATAAGAAGCTTCAACAAGTTGTAAATAGTTCATGGCTTAATCCTTTCGGTCTTGGTGCAGATAAAAAGTCACGAATGGATCTAACAAGTGATATTTACATACCAGAACTAATTACTGCATCAAAAGCGTTGCGTGCAAAATATATAGTTCGTCCAATTGTGTTAAATAAAGATTCCGTGACTAATACATCAAATAAAGGGCCTGGTGCAGCAGCAATGATCCCATATGTTGGAATTTTTGCTGGTCGCTCCAAAACACAGACAACTAAATCATCTAATGTTACGGTAAAATTTGATATTATTAGCGTGCCTGAGCAAGATATTGTGGCTACAAGAACATTTAGTGGAGATGTTAATACAAGCAAAAAGCAGAGCGGATATAGTTTCGAAATGAGTAATCAATCTTTTAATGCAGGCGGAATGGATGCAGGCACTCGTGCTGCTATGACAGATGCACTTTATAAAGGAGTTGAGTATCTGGCTGATCGCATCAATTAGCCATTGGTCCAACTTCCTCTAGAAAGAATTTAAATGGTTGAACATACTGACTATCATTAAATGCCACTGCCATTTGCTCATTATCACCATCAATATTTTTATAAGATATACCAAAAACATGTCTATGCTTAACCCAGGTAAATATGAATCCCTTTAATTTGCTTTGATTTGTATAACCCCATTTACCTATTTTATGCAATTTAACAATATTTGTTCTACCTGAATTAAACTTAATAACCATAGCTCTTTTATGAATTGCGATATTGCACATCTGCTCTGTTTTTAATCCAACGACACAAGTTAAATTATTAAACTCCTCGGCAGCATAAGAAGAACGATTGTCTAAAGCAAAAAACGAAGCGAAGGCAACAGCACATAGGCTTGAAAGGTATAATTTATTCATTAAATAAACGAGATTATTACAATATATTCTATCATAGAATTTAAATAAGGAATTTTTAGTTATTAAATCTAAGGCTAAGGAATTAGGGATTTATATATTGTTTGTGTTGCTTACAGAGGAGTTTGGAGAAGAGAAATATTTGTTTTTCTAGTGTTCTTACGATAGAAATTTATATCAATGTTATGTATTATTTAGTCTTCTACAGGAAAAAAGCCTTAACTCGACAGCAAAAAGTCGAATCTAGTTGATTTTTTAGAGCGCCATGAACCCCCCTGAAATACCTAGAGACAAAAGTAAGAAGCGGAGAGGGTGGGATTCGAACCCACGGACAGTTGCCTGTCAAACGATTTCGAGTCGTTCGCTTTCGACCACTCAGCCACCTCTCCAAGTAGGTAAAGTAATTGTAGTTACATATTGATCTAAAAGGAATATTCGATATTTGAAACGTGAATCAATAATATTAAGATTGAGATTAGATGTAAATGAAGCCTTAATTTCATCTACAAAAGTCTGGGCAAATGTTATTGGAATCTAAAGTGGCAAACATTATCAGCAAATTCCGGAAACAAGTCAGATCGACTGGGCATTAAAAGAGGCAAGCCGAAAATCCCCTCGCCCACCGATAAGCAGGAAATCGAAACCTTCAATCAACCAGAACAGTAAGAAAGTATGTGACAAGAGAAAAATAGAAGGGGGTTGAATCACTATTCTTTTAAAGATAATTATTAAGTTCATAATAGAACTAAATACTGTAAAAATTAACTCCGATAATGATCCTGTCTTTTTTACCATTATAGAAGACAGAGTGCTTCCTAGCTGCAGGAAAGATGACGATCAAACCGTTATCAGGTAATATGTTTTGATCGGGATTCTCCAGCTTTAAAATACCAGGATCATCACAATTTTGATCTCCTATGGATAAATAATATACAAGTGAGAACTTCCTATTAACAAGATCTAGTCCGTTAATCTGATCTAACTTGGTCAAATGGTGGTGGCTAACCAATCCACCTCCCGAACGAAATATGGTAAAAAAAGAATCACAAATGAATATATCTGATTTTACATGGGCACTTGCAATCTTAATTAGATCTTTCTTCGTCCTTTGTATAATAGGATAATCACTGTCAAATAAATTATAGTCTGAACCATGGGCATTCCCAAAAGTTGGTACTTGATATATTCCTTGATCTCTTGATTTAATATTATATAAGCAATCAATAAGATCATTATCTACTGTCCATTGAAGGGTAAATGGAAGGTTAGCTAGGGAATGTTTGTGGAGGTTTCTATTGATTTGACTTGCTGATGACTCTTTACTCTTATGATTTTGCTCGCGCTTAATGATATTCAGTAGTATTTGAGTATTACTATCAGTTCTCTCTTTAGGAATAAGCGAATTAGCTTTTAATATGCTATCTAAAGCCAATTCATTATCTCCCATAATGTAGAGGCAAATACTTAGATTTAAATGAGCTTTTGCTAAGTCAGGCTGAAGTTCAATAGCTTTACGTTGGGATAATTCTGCTTCCTTAAATTTACCTGATTCTATCAAGATAATTCCTAGATTCGAATGAGCCTCTGCAAAATCAGGTTTTATCTCGATGGCTTTGCGTTGTGATAATTCGGCTTCTTTTAAGTTACCGAAATCCTTCAATATGTTTGCCAAATTGTGATAAGCTTCTGCAAAATTAGGTTGAAGTTGAATAGCTTTCCGTTGAAATAGTTCTGCTTCTCTTGATTTGCCCAGACCTCTCAATAAGAGTCCGAGATTTGCATAAGCATCAGCAAAATTAGGTTGGAGTTCAATAGCTTTACGTTGTGATAATTCTGCTTCTTTTAATTTGCCAAGATCTCTCAATATATTTCCAAGATTGTAATATGATTTAGGTTCGTTAGGTGACAGATCAATAGCTTTTCTCAGTGATATTTCCGCTTCGTTTAATTTGCCAAGATCTTTCAATATATTAGCTAAATTAGAATGGGCTTTAGCGTAATTAGGTTGTAGCTTAATAGCTTTTCTATGTGATATTTCCGCTTCCTTTAATTTGCCAAGATCTCTCAAAGTATTTCCCAAGTTGTAATGGGCCTTCGCGTAATTAGGTTGTAGATTTATAGCTTTTCTATGTGATATTTCTGCTTCCTCTAATTTACCAAGATCTCTCAGAATATTTCCCAAGTTGCTATGGGCTTGAACAAAGTTAGGTTTAAGTTGAATAGCTTTTCGCTGTGATAACTCTGCTTCGGTTAATTTACCAAGATCCTTCAATATATTTCCCAAATTATTGTGGGCCTCAGCGAAATTGGGTTTAAGCTCAATAGCTTTTCGCTGTAATAATTCAGCTTTTTTAAGTTTGCCAAGATTTTTTAGAATAATCGCATAGTTAGAAAAAACTCTGTGATCTCTATAGCCCTGATATATAAAATATTCATAATATTTCATCGCTTCTAAAATATTACCCTGTAGATGAAGCCTTATTGATTGATTAATTATTTGTTTCTTAGAAGGTTTAGAGGAATCATTAATCTTAACAGTAATATCTTGATTAATTTTTACTGTAGGCAAATCAAATTCTAATGATTCAGGTTCATCTGGCATGCATTGTTTATCAGCCCCTGACTCTTGCATCTCACCTTTAAATAGGTTTTTAGATAAAGACTATACATTTTATATAATTTTTTCAAAAATGAGGGAAAAGGATACAGAGCATGATCTTATGACTAGCATAACCTATTCCAATGCAATGGATATGAGGGGTTCTGAGAAACGATAATTTAAATCAAACCACCCTGAGAGGAGATATAGGAAGAATAACATTGCACTTTATGGCACTAAACACAAATTCCTTTTCTATTGCCATCCAGCCTCAGCCATAAATCTGATCGACTTTGCGTTAAAAAATCCAAGTTGACTAACTGTTACTTTATCAGGGCGAACATCTCCAAAATTTCTAACTTCTTTAGAACGATTAAAGCCATTTAATGGATGTTCAAAAGTAGGTCCTGCTAATCCTTTACTTCCGTGAGGAGATACAAGGTATTCCAATAATTGAATTGCTTCTTGTTTATTTCTTGCGTACTTGGCTATACCTCCAGCACTTACATTTACATGTGCTGGGTTTGGTGTAATTACCTTAACTTTTTGGGCTAGTTCCTTATCTCTTTGGCCATTTAAACCAGCTAACATTCTTGCAACATAATAGTGATTAACAAGGCCAATCCCGCAAATACCTTGAGCCACTGCCCTAGTTAATGCAATATCGCCTGGGAAATACGGTTCTGAAACATTTTTGATCATTCCTTTAAGCCATTTCTTTGTACCTTTCTCACCTTTCAAAACAATTTGGTCTGCAACCAATGATTGATTATATGGGCTATTTCTTTTACGTAAGCATACTTTTCCTTTAAGTGTTGGTTTGGCTAGATCTGAATAAGATTTAATTTCATTTACATTAACTAATTTTGGATTTGCAACCATAATCCTGACTCGTCTTGTGAGGGCATACCAACGACCCTTTGGATCTCTATATTTTTCAGGAACTTCCTTATCTAACTTGGGGGATCTATAGCTTTGTAAAAGACCAGACTTGGCGGCATTATGTATCCTTGCTGCATCGACTAAAAGAATAATATCTGCCTTTGAATTTCTTCCCTCTCTTTTAAGCTTTTCAATTATTGACATGTCAGTTGTTTCAATTAACTTTGGAACAATTCCGGTTTCTTCATAAAATCTTTTTAGAATAATCCTGTCGGTATTGTAATGACGCCCAGAGTAAACTCTAACCTCTCCTGCAAATACTCTACCAAAAGAAATCCCTGTCAATGGAGTTAGCAAGGTTGTTACAATCAGTGGAATCCCAAGTTTCCTGACTAATTTCATTTCAAACTGGTAACTGAACAATATCAATCTCACTTTATCCAGTACAAAGCATTCCATCATGCTAGTGTTTATTTTATACTGTCTAAAGTAACAATATTTACACAAGCAAGTCTTTGCTGATTTTGAATCATAATGAACTTGCTTAACAATACAAATGGAATATTTGATTCTCCCTCTCCTTTCCGAAGTAACCACAAGAAAAATAGTTGACCTGCTACTAAGCGATGAAGAAGCTTGGCAAGATGGAAAAATAACCGCAGGCTCATATGCTTCGCAAATAAAAAATAATCTTCAACTAGACAGAGACTCAGATATAGCAATCGAGGTTGGAAATCAGATACAAGAATCTTTAAAAAACAATCAATTAATCAAAAGCTTCTCATTACCTCATAAATATCATGGCCTAATGTTTACAAAAACAGGTAGTGGTCAAGGCTATGGAATGCACCTAGACAATCCTTATATGAGCAGTGGAAGGAGTGATTTATCCTTTACGGTCTTCCTTAACGACAAAAATTCTTACGAAGGTGGAGAACTTTGCATCCAAAATATGCAAGATGAAGAGAAAATCAAATTGCAATCAGGAGATATAATTATTTATCCAAGTACAAGCCTTCACGCAGTAGAGGAGGTCACCAAAGGAGAAAGAATTGTTTGCGTAGGCTGGATTCAAAGCTATATAAAAAGCAATGAAGATAGAAATAATCTTTTCTATATTGATGCAGGTGCAAAAAAATTACTCGCAGAACATGGCAAATCACCCGAATTAGATTTAATTTTCCAGGGATATAGTAACCTTCTTAGAAGGCTTGGAGACTGATTGGATCATTTAATACAAAGGAGCGTATCATTTAAAAATACTATTTTGACTTAATCAGCCAAAATACACAGAATAATCAACTGAACTCACTTCAAAATGAGTAATAAATCTCCTGTTGCAATCTTTATGGTTGCAAGTGCATTACTCGCAGGAACTACATTGGATGCAAGACCTGGTTTTTCTGGCGAGAAGCATCGTCCATCAGGTGGCTTAAAAGAATGGTCAGCAGATCAACCTATTGATGCCAAAAGCAAACTAGATAAAGCAGCTAAAAAATCTGCAAAGAAAGCAAAAGAAGAGAATGTCTGCATTCCTATAGGAGAAGGAGAAAACTGCTGGTAAAAAATATATAAAAATAAATAATTCTAGGAACACAAAAATCCATTACTTAATAATGCAGTAATGGATTTTTTTAATAGATAATAAAAACAAGTACAAAAAAAACGCCCACATAAGTGGGCGTTTTTTTTTCTAAAAATGATAGTTGCCTATCAAATCAGAATCTGAATGTGGTGTTAACAATAGCACCTGTTACATCATCTTTAGAGCCATCCTTTGGATCGCTCAGGCCAAATACGGCAGGTGTGACTGAAACATTGTCAGACACTTTGAATGTGTAATAGGCCTCCCAAATGAAGTTGTCATCTCCACCGTCATCAGCTCCGCCAACAATGTCAGAAGCGTACTGACGTTGCGCAATAGCAAGACCTGCTGAGTTTCCATCAACAAAAGCATCCTTCCAAGAAAGTCCGATCATCCAGCCAGCTGTTTTCTCAGTAGAGCCTGTCTTACCATCATCATCCACAGTGGCTACGTCATAACCAACTGAGATTGAAGGAATAGCACCTGTAGTTTCAGGCTGCCAGTAACCTCTTAGGCCAACTGCGTCAGTATCACCAGTGCGGTTCTTTCCGGCTGTTGTACCGAATCCAGCTGAAGGCTGAGAGTTACCAGTTTTGTGGGAATAAGCAGCTGAAACCTGCCAACTAGGACTGCCATACTCAACCTTGGTCAAGAACATTCCCTTGGAACCATCGGTGAGAATGCCGCCTGTAGTTGGATCAGCACTTTCACCAGTACTGCTGGAAGCAGTGTAGTTAGTTGATACAGCAAACCTTGGCTGACTACGGTCTTCAACTGACTGAGTCCAAGCAGCACCAAAACCCTGACCAGTAGAGGCTCCATAAACGGATCCGTTACCACCAAGCTTGAGCTCTTTCAAGATTGGCTTATAAACAGAAGGTGCACTGGCCAACATGTAATAGTTCTCGATTTTTGCACCGAGCCACATTCTGATGTTGTCACCAACTGGGAACTGATACCAAAGTTTGTCGACTTTTAGGGTGTCGTCATTGCTGTTGGCATGGTTCACATAAACACCACTGGAATTCTTCAGGTTGCTAGGACCAAAGTTTCCTGTCTTGATGCGGGTGTAGAGAAGATCTCTTCCAGTAAAACTAGAGTTGAGATTGAGCTGATAGGTGTAATTAAAGGAAACTGCATCCTTTGTAGAGGAAGAATCTTCATCCGTACCACCTACTGTGAAAATTGCCTTTCCGTTCAACTTGGTAGTTGAAGAGAATTGACCAGCTTCAAATTCACCAACCTTAGCTTCAAGACCATCTACACGGCCTTTAAGCACAGCCAGTTCAGGACCAAATTCATTCATCAAACGACGAACATCATCAGTGGCTTCACTGATGTTCTCGAGGCAAGCGTTTAACAAAGAAGCTGCTTCGAAACGAGTCATGGCTTTGTCGCCACTTGGAGAAGCAACGCACCCATGACGCTCAACTAAAGATGAAAGAGCTTGATATGCCCAATCAGTTGGCTGAACATCAGAAAACTGGGAAGCGCTTGTTACTTGCTTGCTTGAAGCAGAGTAATCAGATACTGCATCTATGTTTAGATCAGCAGCTGTTGCAGCCATTGGAGCCAAAAGGCCCAAGGCAGCAGGAGCTACCAGCAATTGCTGGAAAAGTTTCATTGAATTCCTCACACAAAAAAGCCCTTATAAGGGCTTGTTAATGATATTAAAAATTTTTGAATGAAAGCAAGGTAAGAGCCACTAATCAGAAGATGTATATCAATTAGTAGAGCTAGATGTATCAGATAAGACAATTGAGGGTACTTCTCTATACCTTCTTAACTTTGGCATAGTACTAGGTGAAAGTTGCAAACCAAAAAACCTACTAATAAGGACTTTAAGTCAAAGGATTGTTAATTGATAGATGTTGATCTAGATAACAACGGAAATCCCATTTCTTCTCGTTCGACAACCCAAGCTTCTGCTACTTGGCGTGCAAGATTTCTTATCCTTGCAATAGTTGCTGTCCTCTCAGTAACAGAAATGACTCCTCGGGCTTCCAATAGATTAAAAGTGTGGCTGCACTTCAATACGAAATCTAGTGCTGGAGAAGGAAGTTTTTTTTCAATTAAATTTGTTGCTTCTTGCTCATATATAGAAAAGAGTTTTTTATGTATCTCTGGATCAGAATCTTCAAAATTAAATTGGCATTGGTTCTTTTCGAATGGAAGCCAAATATCACCATAACTAATGTTTTTGTTCCACATAAGCTCCCAAATACTTTCTACATTCTGTAAATACATAGCAATTCGTTCCAGGCCATATGTAATCTCTATTGATACTGGTCGACAATCTAACCCTCCACACTGTTGAAAATAAGTAAACTGAGTAACTTCCATACCATCTAACCAAACCTCCCAGCCAACTCCCCAGGCACCCAAAGTAGGGGATTCCCAATTGTCTTCTACAAACCGAATATCATGATCAGAAGAAGGAATGCCCAATGACTGAAGAGAATCTAAATATGTTTCCTGAATAGAATCAGGAGAAGGCTTTATCAAAACCTGATATTGGAAATAATGCTGAGCTCGATTTGGATTCTCCCCATACCTACCATCATTGGGCCTTCTGCATGGCTCAGGGTATGCAACTGACCAAGGCTCTGGACCTAAGGCTCTCAAGACAGTATGAGGATTCATTGTCCCTGCGCCTTTCTCTGTGTCATACGGTTGCAAGAGCAAGCATCCCTGATCAGACCAAAATTTATTAAGGGTTGAAATAATGTCCTGGAAGTTCACTATTCCCATCCCAATTGAGCTTTGCTTCCCAAAGTATTGGGAAATCCAGGCAAAAGGTTATTAATCAAGACACATTCCATCATGGTTTTCTTATGAAGAGCCTAACCGAGTGGGAGAAGTTAGGAAGATTCTCGCCTGAACGAAGGAATGAATTAAATTATTTATCTTGTTTAAAGCTTATATTACCTGCTACTGAAATCCTTGGATCACTGGAACAATGAAAAGGGTAAACACAATGTCTTAATGCTGCTGGAAAAAAAAGCATAGTTCCTTCAAGTGATGGAGATAACTTATAGGCATAATTTCTAATTTTTCCTAGAGAATCGATGTACTCAAATTCAAAGTTACCAGCTTTTTTATCATTGTCGTTCATATCAACAAACTGAGGGAGACGAGCTTGATTCTCCCAGTCATAAGGAATCTTAAGCCAAATAGTAAAAGAATAAAGGCTACGGTGGTCATGATATGGATTAAATTCATTTTGATATTGATAATTAACCCAAAGTCTATTCAATGTTAATTGTGGGTTACTACTTGAAATTACATTGTATTTTTCGGGATCTTTTCCATAATTATGTTTACGAAAATAAGTAATCAATGGTTCGCAGACTTGTTTATAGAAATAGTCCCTATCGTCTTCAAGTACATAACTGATAGAGATATTTCCTGCCAAGCTAGATTTATGATTTATCTTTGAAAGGTTACTTTTATCTATTAACATCCAAAGGTAGTCGACAATAGCCCTATCTAACCTGACCTCCAAGAAACCAGTTGTTGGAGGTTGAATCTTCTTTACTTCCATTATATAGAAAAAGGGTCAAAGTAAAATGATAGTTTTAGCCAATAGCTCTTTAATTAGGTTTAGGCTTAGGTTTAAAGAACTGAATTTACATTAAATAAAAGCTATTGATTCAATGTACTTTACAGGTTGAAAGCTTGAAAGGTGCATTTTATATAGAAATAATTAAAGTTCCATTTAGAGTCTAATTTTAAAATTGAAAGTATATGATGCTCATTCAAATAAGCTATCAATCTCTAAGTTGAATCAAGTCAAGTAAAAACAAATTATCTAATTAAGAAATAAAACGTAGGTGAAATAATTTAATAAATGGATCGAGATAGTAAAAGCTAAAATTCGTAGTGAATAAATTATAATAATTTCCAAATTACATAAATCCGGATCTTCTTATTTCCAAATTCATCCTTTGCTATCTTCGGCACAGGGTTGGGTTTCCTTCCGAACTAATATAAATAATATAGCTTAAAAGTTATGTTTTGGTTAGGTTCACCCCTCTCAAACCCTTTCCCCTACTGAGTTATATAATTATGTCCTGAAAGTACATATTTGCTTCTCCGCTAGTGATGGGAAGGGTTTTAGGGATTGGAATCTAATGATGCCTCGCCGACTAATCAATACGAATTCTTTTAAAAAGAATTCAGAGATCGCAACAATGGTTTAAAAGGGAGAAGTCATTAGAAGAACTAAAGGACAATAGTCTGATTAAGAGCTTGCCTTAATAGAATTAAAAAGGAAGCAAAATCAGAGCGAACTTGTCAGTGATTTTTCAGTCAGAAGGAAAATAATTCAAATATCTTACTTAAGAAAGAAAGCCTTTGTTTTAGAGTTGTAGTACCAAATATTTTCTGTTGGTTTAGCAAAATTGACTGTGCTTCAACTCCTAAAGCAGAGGTAATAAATGCTCCATCCTCATCAATCCATCTACAAACCATCTGGTCATCAGTTTCAACGTGAAATTGTAGTCCATAAGCTAAAGATCCAATCCTAAATAACTGCTCTTTACAGCGAAGGCTACTTGCAATTAATTCTGCAGATGGAGGCAATAAAATCCTATCTCCATGCCAATGCAATACATTAAAAGGTGATTCAAATAACGAACTAATTGATTCATTCTTTGCTTGATTATTAGAGTAAATTGGTTCCCATCCAACTTCTGGTAAAGGCCTAAGGGAAGATTCATCAAGAAGGGGCTCAACTGTTCCGCCATCAGCACATGCCAAAAGTTGAGCCCCCAAGCAAACACCAATGATTGGGATTTGCCTATTCAAAGCATCCTTTATTAAAAGTAATTCTCGAGGCATCCAAAAATGATTTGGATCATTTATATCTCCAATGCCCATAGATCCACCTAATACCAAAAGCAAATCTCTTTTATCTAGCAAGGGAAGTGGGTCTCCTTGATCCAATCGACAAATGATCAAACTCATACCTCGCTCCAAGGCAATATTGGCAAACAAGCCAGGTCCTTCCCTTTCTAAATGCTGGAGTACTACCAAGCGAGTCAATTAGACACTCTCCATGAATTAAGCAATATTAAAACAAGAAAGATGCTTGAGGGATATTAAAATCCTACATAATAGTAAGATGATAAAATAAATCCTTATATGAAGTTAGGTAGAGGGATGTATATAATGCTGTAGTAATAAAATATAGATGACAGAGAAGAATCATAATCTTGTTTAATAACGTAAAGAGGCAAACTAAGAAAAGATTTCGGGTTATGATTTAACGGTGTATTAAACTTAAAAGTCTAAGTAGCATATTCAAAAAAAAATCGGGTTCTCAAAATGAATCTTCAACACATAGATATTGGCTTTCCAATTACTGTCGTAGATAATTTCTACGACTCAGGCGAACTTGAATTGATATGGGAGGAACTGCAATTTCTTTTGGACAATAACAAGCTAAGGAATCCAAAAGAAATGGGATCTGCGTTTAAGTCAGGGAAAATCCTAGCCAACCGACCAAGCGTATTTCTGCATAAATGTTTTAAAAAAGTTTCGGAGTCTAAAATACTGACAATCAACAAAAAGGTATTTCGATACTTTGATCAGATATTTAAAAAGCATAGCTCATGGTTCTTTAGTAATGTACAAATCAATATATCCAAGACACTCATTTCGTACTATGAAGATTCAAACTATTATCATGCACATAGAGATAGATTTGCAATTACATGCCTTACCTGGTTCTACAAAGAGCCTAAATCATTTGAAGGGGGAGAGTTAAGTCTACATACTAGTAAAGGCAAAAAAACAATTAAATTATTAAATAATCGACTCGTGGCATTTCCAAGTTGTATTGTTCATGAGGTTTCAATGATTAAGATGAAAGAAGGTACTGAAGGAAAGCATATGGGTAGGTTTTGTATGTCTCAATTCTTGTCTCAGTAAGCATGAAAGAACAACAAAAAATGAAAGAAATATACAAAACAATTGTATTACTTATCAAGTCATTTAATTTAAAAGGCGACACAATTATAAAGACTCCAAGATCTCAAATCCAATCAGATTAGATACAGGGATACACCTGCTATATATAAAAGGACTAATTTACAAGAAGTAAACAATATAGACGCCAACCTATAGATCCTTCAGATGACTAAGTATGCCAAGTAAATAGAAAAATTTAGACAAATCTATTGCAAGGAATTGTATAGATAGCATAGTTAATCTGGTATTACAAATATATAAAAGAAAGTACATCGAGATAATTAAGTTGGCCAGAAGTGCTAAATCATTAAATTGAAACCAAAAATTATGGATTCTAAATGTATGTGCTATTAAGATGATAAAGTATGAGTAATATGAACATAAACGGAAAAGGCTACTCTATGCCAAGACAGATATTCTTTATGCATACCCCAAAATGTGGAGGTACAAGTGTAGAGAAGGCATTGATAGATTCAAATATTGATTTTATTAGTACAAGAGATATAGATTTAAATCTGAACAATGGGAACTTTAGAAAAATAATAGAAAGTGAGACAGATGACTGGTTAGTCTTTGGTCAGACATCAGACATAAGGAATGGGAACGACGAAGATTCAACTAGACTTAGGGAACTATTGATCAATAGATTGCATAACTCCTCTTCGCAAATAATTTTGCCCGCTAGAGAACCAGTACAGTTAATAAGATCATGGTTGCATGACAATAAAACCCGAGCCAACAAATACATACTTAATAAAAGTGCTAGCAAAACAATTGCTATTGAACAAAAGCTCAAACCAATTGAAAAGTTGAAAGTAAAGGAATACATAAAAACATTATGCAAAATATGTGACTGCAGCTCTATACCAAAAGAAGGGTTTAAATTAGATCCCATTCAAGAAGAAGAAAATCTTATCAAATATATGAAAGTTATTATGGGGTATGAATATAAAATACCTGCCTGGAGCCATACACTACAGCTATTTTATAATCGTAGGTTTGATATTATTAAAATGATAAAATCTGATAGATTACTTCGTCTAAAAATAGACAAAGATGTCAATTCTGGAAGAATATTTATATATGATTCTGAACACTATTCTGCAAGCTGTAAAGAGAAGCTAAATATACTGCTTTCAAAAGAGTTTACTGAGTTTCTGATATCCACAAGAGCTAATATAAGCAGTGATAAAGTAAGGATCGAGACAAAAATGCTAGCAAGGTTTGAGGAGTACTACAAAAAGAAATTCATGTGTGAGTATGATATATATAAACATGCTATATAAACATACAATGCTGACTAGAACATGATGTAATCAATTCCAATGCTTATATAGTCTATTAGCAATTAGAATACATATAGATGCTATTAAATGTATATTTTATAAAGAATAAGAGATATAATACAAATGTTAATTCATTATAGATAAATGGAAATCAAAGAACTGCTAGAAGAATCACTAGAATTGGAATCAATAGGGCAAACGTCACAATTCATATGGTTTGCTACTCATATTGGAATTGCGGCTCTAAGCAAAAATATAGAGAATGAAAAGAGTAGTGAACTAATTAAAAAGGCTATAAATGAAGGCAAAGAATTGAATTTGGATTTAATCAGAGAGGAAGTGGAAGTGCATCTCTTAAAGAAAGGTTTATCAATAGTTTTCTATTCCTAACATTGATTTCACAAAATTCCGTAAAAAAAGATATTTACAATAGTTATATTCAATCAATTTTATTTACATGTATTGCCAATTTCCTTCCATTTTTGAAGTCCAACCTTCAAGTTAGTAATGCTACTTGAATCATTGTTAATTTTAAAAGCCTTAATTAAAGCATTGGTAGCAATTATGCCATATTCACTTGCTTCTTGTTGAGCTACGCAGGCACTTATTTCATCACCCGATTCGAGTGCTTTTTCTGCCCTCACCAAATATTCACTAGCAAGCTCTCTATTCTGGTTCCATATGCTCATGTAAGAGTCGAAAGTGGTTGCATCTTCTGAATAAGCTGGAGCTAAATTAAGAGCAAAAGAACAAAGCACTATGAATAAAATATATACTGAGTTCATATTATTGTAAGTTTGATATGGCTATTATAAATAAATTCGACCAATGGAAGTAGGAAAACACTTTACTCTTATCAAAATTTACAAGATGAATATGCAAAGTCAGGTCAAAATAGGCCCGGTATAATTTGACCTGTTAAAGAATAAGAGCCTAAAGCGGCAATAATACCAAGCATAGCTAGGCGTCCATTTTGCAATTCTGCTAATTCGTTCATTGGTAGGGGAGAATAAATTAAATTTAAAAAAGGCCAGGAATTACTGAACCGAAGAAACTGTAATTAATCACTGATGCAAAAAGGCCAATCATTGCCAATCGCCCGTTAACTAATTCCGCATTAATCCAATAATCAGATTTCATTAAAAAACTCCTGGGAGGATCTGACCAGTAGTTACGTAGGAACCTAACAAGGCAACAAAGCCAATCATTGCCCATCTGCCATTGATTTTTTCTGCTTCCTTGGAATAGCCAGAGTAGTCATCGACAACCTGAATACGTGCTTCATTAGCGAACATATTTTGTCGGCCACCGTCTTCGGTGATTACTGATTGGGAAGATGTCATTTGAATTGGGTTAAATACCCTATTAAAGGCTTCTAGATGGGTGTCGAACCGGGCAATCCGATTCGTTAAGAACTATAACATAGAGTGTGTAGAAGTGTAAAGCATGTTGTGGGCGGAGCCCTTCGGGGAAGTTATTGCGAAATTGCAATCAAAGGCCAAGGCTGAATAGAAGGCCAAAACAAAGAAAACCCATAAGGTAAAATATAAATTCAAAAAAGAGTTATTGTTGATTAAATATAGTCTGCCAAAGGAATGTTACAGATGAAAGGGAAGAAAAGAAATGACTAATGATAATCTAGAGAAAGACAACACTAATTGGAATTCTCTAATTTCTGATTTTGAAAGATTAGGAGGTGTAGCAAATAATATCTATCAAAAATTTGGTAATAATGGAAGGGGAATATTTAGAGTAAACAATGAAAGGAAGGCAAATATATTTACTCCTGCATCATTGCTTATACCTATTAATCAAATTAAGTACATCAATGGGGAGGTAACAATATCTTCAAATTCTAATTATGGGAGAAGAATTCAGAACTTCTTCAATTATTATCAGAAATATTTCTCTTGGGGAGGAGGAGGGAAGGAGGAAAGTGAAGAGCTAGAAGCTTGTCTTAAAATCCTTAGCTATGAGGTAAAAAAGTTAATCAATCAATATTATTTAGAGGATATTTATAGCAGACAAAAAGGAGACTGGGAAGAAATTGTCTTTAAAGGATTCATAAATGCTAGAAGGGTTAAATTTAAGAAAAATTCTGTAATTGCTCCAATCTGGGAATTAGTTAACCACAATAATAGTTCAAACGAATATGTGACCTGTAAAGATGGTTTAGGGACGCCTGAATATAAAGCAGGAGATGGTGAACTTACTTTTTATTATGGAGATTCGAGTCCTATAAAGAGGTTCTTAAATTATGGGTTTGTGACAGCAGACAAAATCATATTCTCATTACCTTTTAAATTGCCAATAAATAGCTCCGAAACAATCTTAGAGTGCAAAGGTAAATATTTAAACCCTTCGAGAAAACTACAGCCAAAGGTAAATAAGGATACTATTATTATCGATGGGATGCCTCTTATAGATCAAAACTATAAACCATTACCGATTGGCTATCTAAATCAAATAATGAGGTTAACAGGTCTTGATAATGATAGCGATGTCGAAGACATTCATAAATCAATACTTACTATAAACAATGCTATGAGGCAAAATCTTTTAGATCTCCTAATTCCTACCTTTAGTGATAAAGCAAATCTTCTAGCAAAAGCCATTGAATATGAATTGGAACTAATTAATTCTGAAAATATAGAATAGATAAATATCGCATTTTATACTATTTTTGATTATTAACTCTCTCAAGTTTTCTAGAAGCTAAAATAGACCATGGCTCTAATTCTAAAGCATGTTTAAAACAATCTCTAGCTTTTTTTATTCGTCCTTCATCAACTAATAAAGTACCTAAGAATAAATAAGCATCAAAGTAGTTACGGTTTATTTCTATAGCTTTTTGGGAAAAATAAATAGCATCTCTCAATTTGGCTTCTTTTCTTAAAATATTTGCCTTCAACAAATAGATTTGATCTGAATGAGGTTTAATTCTTATAGCTTTTTCTATGAAGTGAAGAGCTTGGTCATTATCTCCACTAACGCACAAAGCATTTGCTAATTTTATATAGATATGAAAATTATCAGGGATAAGTAAAATAGCCTGCTTTAAATTCAATATGGCTTTCTCTATTTCACCCAACTCAATATAAGTACTAGACAAGTTTAAGTAGGCAGGATAAAATTTGGGCTTCATTTTAATAACCTTATTGTAATTTAAGATAGCCATTTTATGATGCCCTAATTCATTAAGTGCATTACCTAGGTTTAAGTAAACAGGGAAGAATTTACTATTTAACTTTATAGACTGTTCGTAAGATTCTACAGCTTCAGTAATTCTTTTAATTCCTTGAAAAGCAACTCCTAGCATGTACCACGATTCTGAGAAATGCCTAAATTTTGAAATTGACTTTTCAAAAGCTTTTATTGAGTCTTTGATCCGACCCAATTGAAGCAATGTCTTACCTAAATAAAAATATCCATAATAACTTGCATTAGGTTGATTTAAAGCAGTATTAATTAACCCGTTTGCCTTGATATAGTTTCCAGTATTAAAAGCAATAATTCCGTAATTTAAATAGTCATTTAAATTATTCTTGTTAAACATGGAAAGGTTTGCAATGAGAACTTAGATTAAATGTGTTTCATCAAGGAGTCTCTAATTATATCCCAAAAACCTCCTGGCAAGACACCTATTTGTACGCCAATCATATTGGCGACATCATAATTATACCTTCCTTATTAAAAATAGAGTTTTGCCCCAAAGAAATAGCATGAATTATTCTAATGTGTTATATCTATTTAAACGAAAGGTCAAATCAATTTACTAGATTCGTTTAATTTAAATATTCAAAAACCCAGCTGTTGTATCTTTATAGTTTATTACTCGTCTTTCCTGTTGACTTAATTTTGATTAGATATTTAATGCTTTTAAATTAATTGATTTTTCCAATTAAAACACCTCCAACCAAAGATGTCGAAGGTGCTTTAATTGTGTGATCGATGCGTACCTCACCGATTCCCCATAGAAAACTAACTGAAGTTCAGAAATTTTGGTGTATTTAATGTCTTATATTCAAAGATAAGTGAGTCAATCTTTAGGTCATTTGGTAGCTTATAATTAGAAAAATAGAGACACTTCTTTGTATTAAAAATCACATTAACTTTTCAATTAATTCCAAACTTATTAAAAATCGAACATTTTGATTCAAGATTTATAGGTAATCCAATTCACTCTAAATCAATGTTTTTAACCTCATTAACAACAGGTGCTCCATCTGCTATAACGGATCTTTCCGCACCAATATTTGGGATTCTTGGAGTAATAGGCTTTGCAATCTTTGCAGTTGGTGGTAAAAGTGACAGTGATGGTCAGGGTACAAATTCCTCTCCATATCTAAAAAGCTCGAAATTATCTTCAAAAGCAAAGCCTGAAAGCCAGGAGGGATGATCATTATCAGTATTTTGTTTTCAATCTAAACTAAACTACCCCCCCTAGAGAATAATTTCTCTAGGGGGGGTAGTTTTTTAAGATCTAATTAATCATTAACTAGATCTATTAGTTAATTACCTGAGGTAATTTTAGCTGTTTCCATGTTGTCAAAGGCACTCTGCACTCTTCTAAAATCAAAACCCATTCCTCTTAAAGCATGCCACAAGTGACCTTGTAGGAAGAAAAAGCCCAAAAAGAAATGAGCATTAGAAAGCCAAGCGCGAGAAGTATGAACTTCTGCAGGCAAATTAGAGGCAGTATCTGTGAAATATGGGAAGAATTCGAAATTGATCTTCAAAACTTCACCATAGAACTCAGTTGGATAAACAGTTGTGTTTGTTGAACACCAAAATGCCGCAACAAAGGCCATATAACCAACTCCTGCTAAGGAATAGGAAAGTACTGACTCTGCAGAAAGCAAGCCTTTACCTTTGAATTGGGTGTATTCACCAAATTGTTTGGTAGCGATGTGAAATGCCCCACCACTTATAAGAAGGAAAGCCAAGATTCCGTGCCCTCCCATTACATCCTCCAAGCTGCTTATTGATAAAAAGTCAGCCTGGTGGTTCCATACCTGTGCGGCACTGAGATTAGGCTCAACAGTTCTAACAACTCCCTGGGCACTATCCCAAATTCCATGATATTTAGCCCATTCAACAAATTGAATGGCACCAAGTCCTAGAAAAATCAAATGGTGTCCAAGAATTGAAGTCAAGCGATCTGGATCATCCCATTCAAAATCAAACTTTTTAGGTCGACCGGTTGCATCACCAAGGTCACCTTCAAATTTTAATGAATGTAGAAGTCCTCCAGCTCCCAAAACCCCAGAGAAAATAAGATGAAGAACAGCTATTACTGTGCATGAATAAACGTCAGTAATAATGCCTCCTTCAATTCCCCCAATTCCAAGGCCTGCTAAATGAGGCAAACAGATCAAATTCTGTGTGCCCATTGGCAAGGAGGGATCATAACGAGCTAATTCAAAGAGGGTGAATGAACCAGCCCAGAACATCATCAAGCCTGCATGAGCTGCATGAGCTGCAATGAATTTTCCTGAACGGTTTGTCACCCCAGAATTTCCCGCATACCAGTCATAGGTAACGTTTGGATTTCCGTAGGTCTGCACGAGGTAGACAGATATATAGGACAATATGAACCTATTAATGAATCGACGGAAGTTTTACCCTCTATTCATATCGCTTATTGTGCATGTTCTTTATGAAAATCACTTCAAGATCATAGATCACATAATTATGTAACTTGGCTCAGATATTCAAAGGAAAGCAAGGAATCAGGTTTATATGAATCATTTAAATGTACGAAATTTAACACGAGGTTTTCATTACATATATATTGATAAAAAATTACCTCTAAATAGTTAATAATGTCATTATCCAATTCTTTTTATTCAATTCAATGAGCCAATACCAAATCGACCTGTATCTGATAACAGCTGTCCACTTTCTAATTGGTATCCCCTTACTTATTAGTGTGGCTAGAGCTAGAAGTATGGCTAAAAAAGGTCTAGCCCCACCACCTGCCGGTCTTACAAGGTGGTAACCAAATACCAATCATCCGTTACAAGATGGATTTTCATCAAACAAAATAGATTCAAAATATAATGAAATAGTCTTCTCAGCTTTATAGTGCTTTTCATGGTATCAAATAAGCAATGAATATGTAAAAAGAGAACTTCAAAATATTCGTTTTTCGTATTAGGAAGATAAGGCTATATTAATTACAATGACTGTAGGAATTTATTTCGCAACAACAACTGGAAAGACTGAGGACATAGCCGAAAGGCTACATGGTCTACTAGGCAATGCAAATTCACCAAAAGATCTTGCTGATCTCAATGACCTAAAAGAATTCGAGAACCTAGAAGGTATTATTTGTGGAATCCCAACTTGGAATACTGGTGCTGACTACGACAGGTCAGGTACCGCATGGGATGAAATGCTTGAGGAGATAGGCAAAATGAATCTCTCAGGTAAAAAAGTCGCAATCTTCGGACTAGGTGACTCCTCAACATATACAGAAAACTTTTGTGATGCCATGGAAGAACTGCATGCCTTCTTTAAAAAAGCTGGTGCAACATTAGTTGGGTATGTCAACAAAGACAATTACACTTTTGAGGAATCTAAAAGTGTTGTGGGCGATCGTTTCTGTGGTCTTCCACTTGATGAAGATAGTGAATCTGACCTCACTGATGATCGTCTAAGAAGCTGGGCCACAGATTTAAAAAGTCAAATGCCAGGTTTATAGAATTTAGTGTTTACAGGCTATTTAAAGCGTTAAAAGTCAAAAGATAAGTTGATTAATGAGTAGGAATAGAAGAATATTAATACATTAGTTATTTTGTCTGGAATCAAAATAAAATCAAAGAGCTAATTGTGCAATAAGGAAATAAGCTGTGGTAACTTTTGATATTAAAAAGCTGATCAAAATTATCTACAAAGAATCTGATTTTGGACTATAAAAGATTTAGAACCTGAAGTAAACGTCAATGGAAATTCAGCGAATTATAAGGCCTAACACAAGCATGGGGAAGATTGAGAAGCATAGACCAATGCTTCTTGAAGGAACACTGGCAAAAAGGCTGAAAAGCAAAAGATCTTCTCAACCATTAAGGAAATAAAAAGTGCAATTACAAAAACTAGTTTATTTAAGAAGCAACCAGGTAGCTAAAGGAACTATCGCAGCAATAGAAATCAAGCCAACCACATAGAACTTGGCCTTACTTGTTTCAGTATCGCCATTCCTCATTACGTTGAAATTTGGGTCTGTAACAGGCGCCTCAAGAGTTGAAGCACGATCTGAGGCTACATTAATTACATCGTTTAAACGAACGGAACGCTCTAAAGGAGTCTCCATTTTCATATCGGTCTCTAAAGCAAATGCTGGTGGCATAAGAGGCAAACTTTTTAAAGGTATCAAAAGAGCTAAGGGAAACAAAAGCCCTAACAAAGCTGCGAGCAATTTAGGGGGGGAGAAATACTTCATAAGAACCTATTACCTAAATCAAATGCTATCGCTTTTGAAATCAAGTGACGACAAAGACCTTAAAAAAATCTGGTCTAATTACTTTGAGCAAGATAGGCAGGCCAGCATCCCAAACTTATTTCAAAGGAGATACAGAAATAATAGGTAATTATTCTAGATATTGCTCCTGAGATCTGTATCGACAGTCAGAGATGTATATATTGGGGTCAATTAAGTTGACGAATGAATCCTATATGTTGTTATTAGTAAAAGAAAGTAAAATCAAAATGGCTCCAAAGTCTAAAGCACTTGATGACTTTATAGATCATTGTCTAATAGATGAAGATTCAATATGCAGCTATGAAGAATCCAGCCTTGATGCTATTTTACATAATCTAATCTTATCAAAATCAGAAGACGAACCCATTGCCAGATAGGCAATGCTAGTGAACAAACTTATTATGTTATATTGTATTTGTAAATTTTAACTTTAGAATTTTTCTACTCAAATTGTTTTAACGGATCTGATAACAGATTTATCTATATCAACTGGTATTTCCAGGTTATATTGACTAAGTAATTCTTTTAGTAGTTTCTTGTTTCTCTCTAAGCGGTAACTCCTCCTGAATAAGAATACAGACAAGAAAATACCCGTTAAAGAGAGAGTAAAAAGCGTCAAATAAAATGACATCAAGATTTTTGATTGTTTTCTAGATATTGTCTAGCCATAAAAAAATTGCTAGTACATTGAAATAATTTGATGTATTTAAAAGGTATCTTCCTCAGAAGGTTTAAAAGATATTGACCTTAGTCTTTAACATTTCTTCTGATTGGGCTAGATATTGCCTTGCGAAATTTATATATATAATATCCACTATGCTCATAAGAGTGACTTCGCTTGCCTTTAATATCAATTAAAAAAGGATTTAAAAAAATAGATAGAAAAATCCTTGCAAATCTGAAAATATTTCTCTTAGAAGCCAATTCTTTAGGTCTTGATCTTTTTAAATATTCTAGTATTTCAGTATCAAGAATTTCTTTTCTCTTGAGTTGTAAAAATATCCTTTGCCTTTCCTCCTCATTCACAGTATCCAAAAGAACGCTAAATCCTTTCATGGAGCCTTGATCACCTTTGATTAATTCCCTCAGGATACTTTGATACAAGTTTTCCCACTTATAAGGCTCTTTCACAAAAAGTGCTGAAGCAGGACTCTTTTGATTCGCCTTCAAAATTCTCTTTTTATTTTCAAGTTCATCTTGAGAGGATTGCCAGTATGTAAATAAAGGCGATGTTTCAGCTATAGACATATTTAATTAATTTATTATTGTTAACTAATTTATCATAGAGCAATTTATTAGAAGTATTCTTAAAATCAATACAAATCTTTTTAAGCCTAAAGAACACTCATGTTAAATGCAACGACTATCCTATCTTCAGTACCTTTATATAAAGCTTGATAATGACTTAGGTATGAAGGGAATAATACCAACAAACCCTCTTCTGGTTGTATACCATAAGCTTTTTGATTAGACAGATAAGCAGTCCCTCTATCTTTATAAGTAAAAGAAGCAGCCGCGGGATTTAAAAATACTGTTTTGCCTGTAGTTAAATCTCCGGTCTGGACATAATAAATTCCACACCAACTACAGCCAGGATGGCTATGGCAATCATGTGAACTATTTTCCTTCCCAATATGGAACCAACTCTCATTGTAATTAATAATGTATTCGACCTTCTCATTCTGCAATCCATTTAATGTCTTAGTAAGGCAAGTATTAAAGAATTTAGTTGTTTCTTTTATAATAGGATCGTTTCTTTTAAATAGATCAAAATTAGACTCCTTAAGATTATGCTTCAAACTAGGGGCAACATTTGAATCTATGCCGTTAACCTGAATAGACAATATGTAATCCTTAAGCAAGGGTGCTAAATCCTTATTGGAATAAAAAGCTATTGGTGACTGGAAAAGTCCTCTTACAACATTTTTCTTAACCATCAATCAACAAAAATGCAAGCCTTTTTCATTTAAGCATATATAAAGAATACGCTAAATCAGCTTTAATATTTAGATTATATAAATATTAAAACTCTATTTTAATATGATACAAAAGATGTTCTACTAAAGTATTATTTGAGTTCTAAGCATCGCTTTAAATGAGCGATAGTATTTTGCCTTCTTGAATCCATTCCACAAATATCCATTAATCCAAGCCAATAACTCCCATCAGTTTTTAAAACCAATACTGTTTTTGCTGAGCCTTGATCATGCGAATCAGCAAGAGACATATAAAGCATTTCAGCCACTGCTTCTCCCTTTGGGTGTCCTTTAAGCCTTGTCAATAAAGAATCGAGTTGAGAAATCGAGACGAAAGTTGGCTTGTTTGAATCTGTGACCAGAATCAAGCCATCAAGCCAATGCACTTCATAAAGCAATTCCTCTATGCAAGAAAGAATTGAGGGAATGGGGAAGGCCACAAGAGCAAACCTCCTTTATATTTTCTTTATAGTTCATCTATTCGCTTTTTTGCAAGCATCGATTAACGCAGCTTTATGCCTTAAGCAGCAAGAGTCCCATTTGACTGGCTGCAATAGGTCTGTGTGAAGCACTAGAAAAGCCTGCTCGAAGTGCCAATTGCTCTTGTTGAAAGCCAAAAGGAAATTGTTTAAGGCTTTCCTCTAGATAGGAATAATGCGGTCTCAATTGAAACTGTGCCGCCAAGGGCACTACCAAGTTTCTCAAATAAAACATCTGGAATTTCTTAGCCAAAGAGCCTTCTTCTAAACGATTGAAATCCAATACACCTGCCAACGAGCCTGGTTTTAAAATTCGACGTAGTTCAACTAAGCCTTCAAAAGGATCAGATAAATTTCTTAATCCATAAGCCATCACTGCACCATCAAAATAATTTGATGGAAACTCTGTTTGAAGAACATCTGCCTTAATCCAATCAATTTGAAGAGATTGTTTTTTTTTAGATCGCTTTCTAGCAATATCAAGTGGCTCTGAAGCTGAATCAATTCCAAAAACTCTTCCTTTAGGACCAACCAAACGTGATAAAGAAATTGTCAAATCTCCTGTTCCGCAGCAAAGATCAACCCAAAACTCTTGATCACCAGGGCTAACCATCTCGAGTAATTTTTTTTTCCACAAACGATGTAGTCCAAGGCTAAGCAAATCATTTAAAAGGTCATACTTAGGTGCTACTTCATCGAAAAGTTGCTCTACAGATTCAGAATCGCCAGGCTTCACAAGATCAACCCTCAAGAGGTCTTATTTGCAAACCTTTTTTTATTAAGAACAATTTAATTTCCTCCACAGACAAATCTCTGTCATGAAGCAAAGAAGCAAGTAAAGCAGCAGATGCGGAACCTTTTGTAAAAGCGTCATAGATATCTTCCATGCATCCAGCTCCACCAGAAGCAATAACAGGAACAGGCACTTGATTCGCAACTGTATTTGTTAGTTCTAGGTCATAGCCAGCCTGCGTTCCATCTCCATCCATGGACGTTAGGAGGATTTCTCCCGCACCTAGTTCGGCCACTTGCTTTGCCCAAGACAAGACATCCAAACCAGTGTTTTCCCTGCCTCCCTTTACGTAAACATCCCATCCAAAATCTCCATCAAGTCGTCGGCGTGCGTCAATTGCAACGACAATGCACTGAGATCCAAATCGCTTTGCCCCAAGTTCTACTAAATCAGGAATTTTGACCGCGGCAGAATTAAGGCTGATTTTGTCTGCTCCAGCCCTTAATAAATCTGTAATGCCGTCAAGAGACGAAATCCCTCCTCCAACGGTAAAGGGAATAGTTACCTCTTCTGCCGTCCTACGAACAATGTCAATAAGTGTTTCTCTGCCTTCATGACTAGCAGCTATGTCAAGAAATACCAACTCATCGGCTCCAGCCAAGCTATAACGACAGGCCAACTCCACAGGGTCACCAGCATCACGAAGCCCAACAAAATTCACACCTTTCACTACCCGCCCATTGGCTACATCAAGGCATGGAATCAAGCGAAGAGCGACCATTAGGAATTCAACGAAGAGAGGCGACTGTTAATGTTGCGCCACCTACTAAGCCTTGCAGGTCATGAACCAAGGTGCCACTTCCCTCAGGATCGGATCAAAAGTTAGAGTTGATTTAAGTACTCTTCGTGACCGAATACCAACGAATCTCGTGAAAAAACTGGAAGAAAATCCTCGAGGTACCCTCATTGATTACAAAATGACTGATGGTCAAGGAGTTGGGGTTGTTCTAGAGCTAAATGATGGCTCAAAAAGCTGGTTTTTCGAAGATGAAATCGCCCGTGCTTGAGGCCTTTTTAAGTGAGCGACGCTAGGCAATTATTAGGAATAAAAGGTGGCTCTGGTACTACCAGTATCTGGAAGCTCCGTCTCCAGTTAATGAAACCTATTACTTGGATTCCTCTTCTATGGGGAGTTATCTGTGGTGCTGCAGCGAGTGGAAATTATCACTGGCGTCTCCCAGATGTAATTGCAGCAATTGCTTGCATGGCTATGAGTGGCCCACTGCTAGCTGGATATACACAAACCATAAATGATTACTACGACAGAGAAATTGATGCTATTAACGAACCTAATAGACCCATACCTTCTGGAGCAATTTCCCTAACTCAGGTGAAACTGCAAATATGGGTTTTACTATTACTAGGCCTGAGTGTTGCATATGGGCTAGATCAATGGGCAAATCATGCAAAACCAGTTGTATTTTTATTAGCACTAGGTGGTTCTTTTGTAAGTTTTATATATTCAGCCCCTCCTTTAAAACTCAAACAGAATGGATGGCTCGGCAACTATGCACTTGGAGCAAGTTATATAGCCTTACCTTGGTGGGCTGGCCAAGCACTATTTGGGGAATTAACTTGGATAACCGCTATCCTTACTCTGGCATATAGTCTTGCAGGACTTGGTATAGCAATAATCAATGACTTTAAAAGTGTTGAAGGAGATAGAGAATTAGGCTTGCAATCTTTACCAGTAGTATTTGGTATCAAGAAAGCTAGTTGGATTAGTGCTGGAATGATAGTAATTTTTCAATTGGCGATGGTATTTGTCTTGATTGCAATTGGACAACATTTTGCCTCTGTTGTACTTGTATTACTTGTTATCCCACAAATCACCTTTCAAGATATTTGGTTGTTAAGAGATCCATTGGAATTTGATGTGAAATATCAAGCGAGTGCACAACCATTTCTCATATTGGGCATGTTGGTTACTGCACTTGCAATTGGACACAGTCCCCTTACGCAGGGTTTGTGAATTCAGACAGGAAAAACCACTTTATTGGACTTTTAATTACTTCATTATCTATAGGAATTAGTGCGGCCTTTATAGAAAATTCAATCAATAATTTTGTAGATTCTCTTTTGCCAGATGCCAAAGGAATATCCAATTTCAATCGTGCTGGCACGATAACAATTCTCTCTACGAATGGAAAGATAATTCAAAAGCTTGGTCCAGCGACAAGAGAAAAGGTGCAACAGAGCCAAATGCCAGATCTTCTTGAAAAAGCTTTTGTAGCTGCAGAAGATCGACGTTTTTACACTCACAAAGGTGTGGATTTTTGGGGCATATGTAGAGCCCTTATAACAAATATCAAGACTGGTTTCGTAAAAGAAGGTGCAAGCACAATTACGCAACAACTAGCGAGAACAATTTTCCTTAGCCAAGATCGTACATTGACTAGAAAATTAAAAGAGGCACTTCTTGCCTACAAACTGGAACGTCAACTAAGCAAAGAAGAAATTCTGGAACAATATCTAAACAATGTTTATTTAGGATCTGGCGCATATGGAGTAGCAGATGCTGCATGGGTCTATTTTTCTAAAAATCCTAATCAACTTTCATTAGAAGAAGCAGCCCTTATAGCCGGGTTAGCTCCAGCCCCTTCGATCTATTCTCCTTTGGTTAATCCAGAAAAGGCTATCAAAAGAAGATCAATAGTTTTAAGAAAAATGAAGGCTACAGGCTTCTTATCTAATGAAGAAGTTGCAAAGGCTAGCTCTAGCAAGCTGAAATTAAACCCTGCAAGACCTAAATATTTAGATAGTAGTGCGCCATTCTTTACAAGTTGGGTATCAAAGCAACTACCAAAATTATTAACAAAAGAGCAGCTTGAGATAGGAGGGCTAAAAATTCGAACAAGTCTAAATCTTGATTGGCAAAAAAAAGCACAAGAAATTATTAGAACAAAAAGTCCTGAAGGATCTCAAGGTTCAATAGTATCAATACAACCACAAAATGGACTAGTTAGAGTAATGGTAGGTGGCAAAGATTTTGATTCTACTCAATTCAATCGAGCGACCCAAGCACTTCGTTCACCAGGCTCTACATTTAAACTATTTCCATATTTAGCAGCAATTGATAATGGAGTAAGTCCTGAAGACAAATTTATAGATAAGCCAAATTGCTGGGGAGGTTATTGCCCTAAAAACTTTGGGAAAAGATATCTTGGCGAAGTATCATTAAGCTATGCTCTACAACAATCTCTTAACACAATTGCAGTGCAATTATTAGACAAAGTTGGCTTTGAAGAAGTAATCAAAATTGCGAATCAATTAGGGATAGGAAACGAAAGAATCTTGGGAAAATATTATCCATTAGCCATAGGAGCCTATGAGCAAACTGTACTGGACATGTCTGCTGCATATGCAGCTATTGCAAACAGAGGTATTTTTCATGCCCCAACTCCTTTCGAGGAGATAAGAGGTCCAAACAATGTTGTTTTATGGAGCCATAAGAAAGATAGGAACAAAGGAATTCAAGCAGTGAAGAAAGAAACTGCTGATGCGGTAAACCTAATGCTCCAAAAAGTGGTAAGCGATGGAACAGGTATTGATGCCAGGCTTAAAGACAGGACTGTTGCAGGGAAAACGGGTACTTCAGAAGGCTCTAGAGATTTATGGTTCATCGGGTCAATCCCTCAATTAACTACTGGGATTTGGTTTGGTCACGATGATAATAAAAGTTTTCGTAGTAGCAGTAGTAAAGCTGCATCAGCATGGAAAATTTTCATGGAGAAGATTTCAGAAGATCTTCTTCTATTAGAGTTTCCTAATATAGAAGTTAATCATTCAAGAATTGAAAAAAATAGAAATAATCTCAATAATATCTTTACAGAAAGTCCTCTCTTTAAAGAAATAGAATAATTAAATCAGAAATTTATCTATGAAGCTTTAAGAAAACTACTACTTTCTACAATAATTCAGTATTGCTGCATAGAAACCATCTCCTGAATGATTTATTCCTGGTAATTTTTGCTCCTCAAAAACTAAATCTAGTTCAGAATTATTTTCTAATAGCTTGTGAATCTGTATAGAATTTTCAGTTGGTTCAATAGTACAGGTAGAATACAAAATACGTCCACCAACTTTCAAAAGTGGCAATAAAGACTTCAGCAAACTTGCTTGCAAATCCACTAATTCAGATATTTGAATTGGAGTAATTCTCCATCTTGCATCTGCATGACGCGAAAGTGTACCCAAGCCAGAGCAAGGAGCATCCAATAAAATACAATCAAAATAGCCACACCAATTCGGTTTAATACTTAATAAGCAAGTTGAATCAGCAACAAGAGTTTTAATGCAGCTTGTGCCCAATCTACAAGCATTATCCTCTAACAAACGCAACCTATCTTCTGATCGATCTACGGCCCAAACCTCACCTTGATTTTCAATTAATTCTGCAATATGAGTAGTTTTACCACCAGGTGCAGCACAAGCATCCAAAATTATTTCTCCTGGTTGAGGGTCTAAAAGGGTTGTTATCCATTGGGCTGCTCTATCCTGCACGGACCAATATCCAAGGCCAAAGTTTGGCCAATTAGTCAAATCACCAATCGAATCAGTAACTTCCAATCCCCAAGGAGCTCCATCAATGTATTTGACATTGAAGCCAGACATTTTGAAATTATTAAAAACTACTTTTCTACTAGTTCTAAGAGTATTAATACGTATATCTAAACTTGGCACTCTGTTAAATGCCATCGCTATTGATTTTGCTCTATCAACCCCATGCCATTTAATCAATTTTCCTGCTATCCAACTTGGTAATGATTCCTCTTTTGCCAACTTCTCAGTCTCATCTGAAGGGAGAGGGAAAGATTCACCTGCTTTTTTAGCCCTTAGAGCAGATCTAAGTAAACCGTTTACAACTGGAGTCAAGTTTCGGAGTTTTGAAGCTTTAATTAATTCAACAGAAGTATTAACAGCAGCATTTGGAGGTATCTTATCCATGCAAAAAATCTGATATAAGCCCAACTGCAACAACAATTTCAACAAAGGCGGTTGTTTAGAAAGAGGAATCTTGCCAAGAAAATCTATCCAACAATCAAGCCAATAACTTCTACGAATAACTCCACAAGAAATTTCCACAACTAAACCTTTATCAAGACTGCTCAAAGAATATTTCTTAAAGGCTCTAGCAAGTGCCTTGTCAACATATGCTCCAGCAGAAACAGCCTGTAAGACTTCCCAGACAATCAATCTAGTTAAAACACCTTTTTTATATATATTCACTGGTTCTTGATCTCAAGAAAGAGGGAAAGGCAGCCAAAAGGCAAAAGTGTTAGACTGAAAGAAATCAGGACCAGATTTAATTAAATTCATTATAAGGTGGTTAGCAAAAATAAAAACTGAAGGAAATTAAAAAATAATAATACTCATCATCCTGCTACTTAGTAGTAGGATGAAAGCCAGTCTATAATCAGGGCAATCATTGGCAAGTAGTTTAAATCATATCCCGTAAATCAGCAAATTATTATTGAAAAACAATTCGGCTGACTACTTTTTTTCAAGGTATGTTTCTATGATAAATACCAGGTCGAGAAATTAATTCTTGTCACGCATGTCTATCTTACCTCGAAGACTAGAGCGATTAAAATCAGTTCTTAATCATAGGATGAAGGATCTAACTGTTCTACTAGAGAATGTGGAAAAGCCTCATAATTTATCTGCTATTTTGAGATCATGTGATGCTGTTGGAGCTCTTGAAGCACATTCAGTAAGCAAAGGAAGCAGATCACCAACATTTAATAGCACAGCACAAGGGAGTCAGAAATGGGTGAATTTACATAGCCATGAAAACATTAAAGTTGCTGTAGAGTCTTTAAAAGAAAAAGGATTTATACTATATGGAACAAGCCTTAAACATGGATCAATTGATTATCGAAAATGTGATTTTACTAAGCCGACAGCCTTTGTACTTGGTGCTGAAAAATGGGGCTTAACAGATAAAGCATTAGAACTCATGGATATATCATTGTTTATACCAATGAGAGGCATGGTTCAATCACTAAATGTCTCTGTAGCCGCTGGAACATTACTATTTGAAGCCTTGCGGCAAAGGGAAAGATTAGGAATTATCCCGCAAAATGGTGAAGGTATAGGTCAGGATATTTATAAGAAAGTTCTTTTTGAATGGGCATATCCTGAAGTCGCAAAATGGTGCAGACTCGAGGAAAGAGTTTATCCAGAGATCAATGAAAAAGGAGAAATAAAAGAAAATCTTCCTAGAACATTTCGAATGCGTTGTTAATAGGAAATAATATAAATTCGAAGTGATTCAAAAATAGATGCGATTATGAGGTACTTTCTTATAGATCAACTAGTCTGTCACTTCCCCAAACCATACTTCTAGTCCTTCACCCAAGAATGAGAGACCTAAAACTAATAAAAACATTGCCAATCCAGGAAACAATGCAGTCCACCAAATACCCGTAGGAATAGCTGCGAGTGCTAAGTGCAAGTCACTACCCCATTCAGGAATATTTTCAGGTAGGCCAAGTCCTAAAAAACCTAATCCTCCTAGAACCAAGACTGCATCTGCTGCATTAAGACTAAGTAAAACAGGCACAGAGGTAATTACATTTTTGAAAAGATACTTTCTGAGAATCCAAAAAGGTCCGGCCCCTATAGATCGTGCTGCCTCTATAAAAAGCTCGGACTTTACTTGAGCCGTTTGATTACGAACTACCCGAAAATACTGCGGTATATAAACAACACAAAGAGCAACTGCAGCATTAAATATGCCTCTACCTAAAAGAAAAGCTAAAACTACAGAAAGCAAGAGAACGGGAATTGTATATAAAGTATCCATAATTACAACTAAGATTCGATCTAATATTCCACCTAAATAACCACTAATCATTCCCAAAGGTACACCAATAACTACAGCAAACGAAACAGCAAGAAAAACAACCGATAAAGCGACTCCACTTCCTTGCAAAGTCCGAACACATACATCCCTTCCTAGCCTGTCCGTTCCACAAAGATGGTTAAAAGATGGAGGGGAATATATAGGGTTATCAAGACCGATGTCTCCTTCGGGGATAACACCAATTTCAATTAAAAAAGGTGTCAATATAGAAACCAACAAAAAAACTACCAAGATCGCAATACCCCAAGAAGCTATTCGTGCCGATAAAGCTTTATGCCGGAAGTTCATATTTTATGAGGAATGTGTAAATAAATACAAGAATCAGACTAAAGGGTAGAAAAGAAAGCGGATCAGTGCTTGTATATGTAAAGTCTATTGTTTATGAATGAAATCAACAGAAAAAGGCCTCACTGTAGGCGAACTAACAACTTTCATTGCGATCTTAATAATTGCAGGGTTAGCCTGGTCAACATTCAAATCCAAGGATGAATCAAAAGAGAATTCATCTTCTATAAAAGCTCTGGCGAATGAATATATACTAACAAAAACTAATCTTAGTTAAAATTGTTGCTTTAATCAAAATAATTATTGATTCAGCTTAAGTACGGCCATAAATGCTTCCTGAGGAACATCTACTTTACCCATAGCCTTCATTCTTTTTTTGCCTTTGGCTTGCTTTTTAAGGAGTTTCTTTTTCCTAGAAATATCTCCCCCATAACACTTTGCTAACACATCTTTACGCATTGCACTTATACTTTCACTCGCAATTATTCGACTTCCTATTGATGCTTGTATAGGAATTTTGAATTGCTGTCTTGGTATTAATTCCTTCAATTTCTCAACCAAGCCTCTACCAACAGCATATGCCTTTTCCCTATGAACAATTGTAGTTAATGGATCTGCTCGTTCAGAGTTAATCAAAACATCTAATCTAACAAGCTCATTCTTACGGTAACCAATCAAGTGGTATTCCATAGAAGCATATCCCTTAGTTCTACTCTTCATCTGATCAAAGAAATCAGTGACAACTTCTGCTAATGGCATCTCATAAATAAGTGTAACTCGATCAGTAGTTATGTACTTCATATCTACAAAGTCACCGCGGCGCTCCTGACAAAGCCCCATCAAAGTTCCGTTGTATTCATTAGGCGCATATATTTCCATGCGGACATATGGTTCTTCTATGGATTCTCTTTTCTGAGGGTCAGGCAATACTGCAGGATTATCAATCATATTTATGCTCTCATCAAGCATATTTACCTTATAAATAACAGATGGTGCAGTTACTATTAGATCCAGATCATATTCTCTTTCTAACCTCTCCTGAACTATCTCCATATGCAACAAGCCAAGAAAACCACATCTAAATCCGAATCCCATAGCGCTACTCGTTTCAGGCTCATACTTCAAAGCAGCATCAGAAAGTTGCAACTTATCAAGTGCATCTCTTAAATCAGGATATTGATCGGCATCGGTGGGAAAAAGACCACAAAAAACCATTGGTTTTGCCTCTGAATAACCTGGCAAAGGATCATCTGCAGGAGAATTTAAAAGAGTAATAGTATCTCCAACTCTTGCATCAGAAACTGCTTTTATAGAAGCAGCCAAATAACCAACCTCTCCAGAATGCAACTCTTCTACTTGCTTTTGATTAGGTGCCATAATGCCAATCTCATCAAGTTCATAGCTTTTATTACTTGCCATTAGCAATACCTTATCTTTAACAGTAATTCGACCACTTATTACTCTAAAATAGACAATTACTCCTCGATATGGATCATAATAAGAATCAAATATTAAAGCCTTTGTCGACTCATTAATATAATCAATAGGTGGAGGAATCCTATCGACAACACTCTGAAGAATCTCTTGAATACCTAGTCCAGTTTTTGCAGAGCAAGAAATTGCACCTGATATATCTAGTCCAATTATTGATTCAATTTCTTCTTTAATACGCTCTGTATCGGAACCAGGAAGATCAATTTTATTTAATACAGGGATAATCTCAAGATCATTCTCTAAAGCCAAATAAACATTAGCCAAAGTTTGTGCCTCAACTCCTTGGCTTGCATCTACTACAAGCAAAGCACCCTCACAAGCTTGTAATGATCGACTTACTTCATACGAAAAATCAACATGGCCTGGAGTATCAATTAAATTTAAAACATATTCTTTTCCATCCGCTGCCTTGTAATTCATTCTTGCAGCTTGCAATTTAATGGTAATACCTCTTTCTCTTTCTAAATCCATATTGTCAAGAAACTGTTCTTGCATATCTCTAACCTCTACCGTTCCTGTTTCTTGAAGAAGCCTGTCAGCCAAAGTCGACTTACCATGGTCAATGTGGGCAATAATGCAAAAATTCCTAATCCTATTTACTGGAACGTCTGTCATAAGGAAGCAACTTTAATAATTAAAAACAGGAAATTCATATCAGATCAAGTCAAGCAAAGCATCGCTCCTTTTTCTCATTTTATTTAAAAGCTCATCATTAGCATTTAAATCTTCTCCATATGAAGGCAAGAGCAATTTAAGCCTTTTCATCCAGGAATCTGATGAAATTTTGTGCCTCCAACAGCGATGAAGGACTTCCAGCATTATTGTTACAGCTGTACTTGCTCCTGGAGAAGCTCCAAGAAGAGCTGCAAGCGATCCATCAGAAGAAGTAACGACCTCCGTACCCATTTTTAATTCTCCACCTGTTTCAGTAGCTTTAATAATCTGCACTCTTTGCCCAGCGATTGAGAGTTCCCAATCATGTTCTTGCGCATTAGGGAAAAATCTTTTCAAATCTTTGAAACGATCAGATTCAGCCTGCATAAGCTGATTAGCCAAATAGGAAACCAAGTCAAGATTTTTAAGGCCTACTTGAAATATTGAACTAATGTTATTTACACGCAAAGAGCGCAAAAGATCTAGACGAGACCCATATTTTAAAAATTTTCCACTAAATCCTGCAAAAGGACCAAATAAAAGAGAACGCTCTCCATTTATCCACCTTGTATCTAAATGAGGGACTGACATTGGAGGAGCTCCCACTTTGGGTTTCCCATAAACTTTTGCATGATGTTTATTAGTAAGTTTCTTCTCAGAACAAATCAACCATTGACCACTTACTGGAAATCCAGCGTATATAGATCCTTCTTTTATTGATGATTTTTGTAGCAAAGTCAAAGCACCACCTCCTGCCCCAAGAAAAATAAATGGAGTAATAATTTCTCTTGGACCTGAAGGAGATTTTAGCTTCACTGTCCATCGCTCTTTGTCTATTTTAAATAAGTCAACCACAGTCGAACAATAGGCTACTTCAAAATCATCTTGAGATTTCAATGATTCTATAAAAGATTTAGTTAAAGAGCCAAAATCAACATCAACACCTCTTTCAACAATAGTTCCAGCAACAACTTCCTCTGGATTCCTACCCTCCATCACAAGTGGGGCCCACTGATTAAGCTCTTCTCGGTCCATTGAAAATTTCATGGATTTAAAAGCTGAAAAACGGCTAAGAATTTGTTGTCTTTTAAAAAGGAAGTCGACATCATTCTGACCAGAGACAAAACTAATATGAGGCAATACATTTAGGAATTTATTAGAAGAAAGTCTGCCCTTCTCTACTAATGAAGACCAAAATTCAAGGCTTCTTTCAAAAGAACTATTAATAGCTAATGCCTTCTTAGGGTCTATTCTTCCATCAATTCCTTCTGGCGTGTAATTCAGCTCGCAATTGGCTGCATGGCCAGTTCCAGCATTATTCCTAGCGGCACTGCTTTCTAATCCAGGTCCATCCAGTCTCTCTACGATCAAAATACGGATGGAAGGATCAAGTTCTTTCAAGATAGTCGCCAAAGTAGCGCTCATTATTCCGGCGCCTACCAAAACCGCGTCATATTGGCAATGAGTTGAGTGAGTTGCAGGAAAGTACAAAATCAATAAGTAGCCTTATGATCAGGTTATGGGATAGTTACCTAGGCTAATAAAATTAGAATCAAGAAACCTAAACAAGCTTTGAGACTATGGACCTTACTAACGAAAACGTGGAAAAGGTGCTTGACGAACTCAGGCCCTTTCTTATGGCAGATGGAGGGAACGTGGAGATTGTTGAGATTGATGGACCGGTAGTTAAGGTCAGACTCCAAGGTGCATGTGGGAGCTGCCCTAGCAGCACAATGACTTTAAAGATGGGAATCGAGCGTAAACTCCGCGAAACGATCCCTGAGGTAAGCGAAGTAGTCCAAGTTTTATAATCATTAACTAGCAGTAAGTTTTTATAGAAAACAATGCCCTCTAAAATTAATTTATCTTTCGCTGTTCATGCATAAACTAGCTTATATATGAACAGCGAATTAATTCATGAAAATGGATTAAATTATAAACTATAATAGCCTAGTTAAAGCAATTGAGTCCATGAGCAATAGCAATTATTGCAAGCCAGAAAGGTTTAGCTATCAAGACAATCCTGACCATACAGAAGCAATAGACGAAAGATATGGGGCAGCTGCAAAGGTTCAAGAAGCATGTTTATGCACACCAGTAGAATTTGATTCCACTCTGCTAGAAGTAATACCTAATGATGTAATAGAAAGAGATTATGGCTGTGGTGATCCAACAAGATGGGTAAAGCCAGGGGATTTGGTTCTAGATTTAGGAAGCGGAAGTGGTAAAAACGCCTTTATTTGCGCTCAGGTTGTAGGGGAAAATGGTTTTATTTGGGGAGTTGATCGCAATCAAAACATGCTTGATCTTGCTAAAGAAGCAGCTCCTATAGTTAGTGAAAGAATTGGTTATAAGAACGTAGATTTCCTTAAGGGATCTATAGAAGCATTGGATGAAATACAACCTGATGGCAAACCTCTAATAGCCAAGTCCAGTGTTGATGTTGTATTAAGCAATTGTGTACTAAACTTAATCAGCCATTCAAATCGAAAGGCACTATTAAATAATATAAAACGTGTATTAAGGCCAAAGGGCAGGATAGCAATTAGTGATATTGTATGCAATAAAATCGTGCCTGAAGAACTTCAAAAAGACAAAGATCTTTGGAGTGGATGCATTAGTGGTGCATGGCATGAAGATGAGTTTCTAAACAACTTCATATCAATAGGTTTCCAGAAAGTATATTATGCAGAGAAATCAAAGGAACCATGGAAAATAATACAAGGAATTGAATTTCGCTCTGCAACGCTTGTAGGAAGTTTAAATTAAAAATAAATAAAATATTTATCAATCACCAATCAATTTAGAAGGGAAAATCTCTTGACATAAATCTCTCTTAATTTATTTGTTTCGATAGGGTGCAATCTTGAAGAATTTGCTTCATAATTTAGATGATTGAAATAATCTTGTTCAGTCAAATGAGTGCTTTACTTTCAGCTGCTTTAACAGTGCTAGCTTTAATCGCTTTGTTGGCAGGCTTTCCAATTTTAATCGATTACTGGATAGTCGTAATAGCCAAAGCGATACCTTCAGCTTTTACTCTAGGAGTTACTACTGTACTGTTGTACAAAGCCTTTCGATATCCTCGAGGCACTCTATTTACGATACTTGGCATAGCGCAATTATTAATTATTGCTTGGCTTATAAAACTCGTAATTTCCGCAAATATCTACTGGCTATTAATACCTATTATTTTGGCCTCCTTGGTAGTTGGGCCAAAATCAGCAAAATGGTTTTGGAAGATACTTGATGTAGACCGCTATTACAAATCAAAAAATAGACTTAAATAAAAAAGAGAGAAGTATTCTTAAGACTCAATATTTGCTACTAAGAAATTGATGATAAAAGAATAATCCCTATTTAACAGAATATTCTCGATCATATTTTAAGATTTTTCATTCATCTACAGAGTTCCTATCTTGCAATATCTTCCCTGCATAGATATATGAATAAATTCTATTCTCCCAAAAGCAATTATAGGAACCAATGGATCAAACCAAATTGGTGATTAAAGACTTCTTTACAGGTTAGGATCAATCAAGCTAGACATTAAGTTTACTTTATAGAAAATAAATTCAAAATTCCATTTAGTCTATTTTTTATGATAAGTGTCTTGATTAACCAAAACTAATACATTTCCAAATGCACCACATTAGATCATCAATGCCTGCTCTTGCCAACAAAAGTTATTTCAACTATGGAGGTCAAGGTCCTCTTCCAAGCAGCTCTTTAGAAGCAATGATTTCCAGCTGGCAAAAGATCCAAGAACTAGGGCCTTTTACCAATGATCTATGGCCTTACCTCTCAATAGAAATTGAAAAAACGCGAAACGAACTCGCAAAATTATGCGAGGTTCGACCAAATCGCATAGCGCTAACAGAGAATGTAACTAGTGGCTGCATTTTGCCTTTATTAGGGCTGCCATTTGATGCAGGCGATCATATCCTAATAAGTGATAGTGAGCACCCAGGTGTAGTTGCAGCATGTAAAGAGATGGCACGTCGCCAAAGTCTAATAATTGACGTCTTACCAGTTAAGAATCTAAGAGAAGGTATTTCTGAAAAAAATAAAAATGAAGTTGATTTAATCAACTTATTAGAAGCTCACTTATCAAAATCTACTCGCCTGGTAGTGCTCTCTCACCTGTTATGGAACACAGGCCAATTAATGCCAATAACCACCGTATCCAAATTTTTATCCAACCACCCTTTAAAACCATATTTATTGGTTGACGCAGCCCAGAGTTTTGGTCAAATACCATTAGGCAATTCAGCAGCATCAGCAGATATCTATGCTTTCACTGGTCATAAGTGGGCCTGTGGGCCTGAGGGACTTGGGGGTGTGGCCCTTTCACAAAGAGTTTTGTCAGAGTCTTCTCCAACCTTGATTGGCTGGCGAGGTCTTCAACATGAAGGAATTTCGTTTGACAACAAACCAAATCCTTTTCACTCAGATGGCAGGAGATTTGAAGTGGCGACTTCGTGCATACCTCTTTTTGCAGGACTTCGCAATTCCTTAAAGCTTTTCGCAAGTGAAGGAACTCAAACAGAAAGATTCAAAATTATTCGTAAACTAAGTTTCAATCTTTGGAAAGAATTAAATGCAATCAAAGGAATTGAACCAATTCTTCAGGGTCAACCTCCTTCCGGCATTGTTAGTTTTACTTATTCTAATAACATTAAATCAATTGATGTTGTCAAGAGTCTGGGTAAAAAGTCTATCTGGATTCGCAATCTTCAAGATCCAGATTGTCTCAGAGCATGTGTACATATAATGACAGAGTTTAAAGAGATTGAGGGTTTAACAACTTCGCTAAAAGAGTTTCTATAAAATAGAAGTTATTACAAGCTAGATTGTTTTTCTTATCAATGCGCGTCGAACCTCTAATCGGTCGTCAAAAGGAATCTTTTTATTGCCTAGAATCTGATAGTCCTCATGGCCCTTCCCTGCAACAAGAACAACATCATCGGGTGAACTCTGTGAAATAGCAATATCAATTGCAATAGACCGATTTAACTCTTTAACCAATTGAGTATCAGGAGGTATTCCATCTAAAACATCTCTAAATATTTGTTCAGGATCCTCAGTTCTTGGATTGTCTGAAGTGAAAATCAATTTATCTGCATATTTAGAAGCATATTCTCCCATCTTTGGACGTTTACCTCTATCTCTATCTCCTCCACATCCAAAAACACAAATTAGCTCACCTTTAGTAAACGATTTTGTTGCCTTAAGAGCATTCTTCAAACCATCTGGAGTATGTGCATAGTCAACAATCACTGTTGGCATATTAACCTTTTGAAATTGATCAAGCTCTATCCGCTCCATTCGCCCAGGCACACCAGGGAAAGATTCGGTCGCTTCCAATAAAGATTTCAAAGTGAAGCCTTGCTGAAGCAATACGCCAATCGCCTGAAGAAGATTCATCAAATTAAAACTTCCAATCAAAGGGGAAATAAAATCACCTTCCCCCATAGGAGTTATAAGTCTTCCTTTTATACGATTAGGTGTTTCTATTAAATTAGTTATAGTTAGTTCAGCTCTTCCACTTATAACCGAATCATCTTTTAAAGAACTTCGCCAACATTTTTCATTTAATCTTTCAGCCAAGATAGAGCCCCAAGAATCATCAATATTAATAACAGAACAACTTCTTTCAGAATCTAAAAAAGTTGGAGAAAATAAATTAGCTTTTGTCTCAAAATAATTCTGCATTGAAGAGTGGTAGTCAAGATGGTCTTGGGAAAGATTGGTAAACACAGCTCCAGCGAATTGACACCCAGCCACCCTATGTTGAGCCAAAGAATGAGAACTAACCTCCATTGCAGCCATGGTTGCACCTGCCTTTAGTGCTTGAGCTAATTGCTCTTGCAACTTGTCTGCGAACTGTGTTGTGTGAACAGATTTAGAACTATAAGTAGGCCATCTATTAACTAACGTTCCAAAAAGAGCAGTTTCTCGACCTGCGGCTTTACTTAAGTGCTCAATTAAATGAGTAGTAGTGGTTTTTCCATTCGTCCCAGTAACTCCAATCAAACTAATCTTAGAAGAAGGGTTTTGCCAAAATGCAGAAGCTATTTTGCCAATCCAATTAGCGACTTCATCAGAAAGCACAACAACAACTTTTGAAGAAGATGGAGGTTTTTTCTGTGCAGCAGATTTTCCAATAATTGCTGCGACAGCGCCGGCTTCCAGAGCCTCCCGCCAATAAATACCTCCATCTACTCTCTCTCCTGGTAAGCCCAAAAACAAACATCCCTTAGATGCTGTTCGTGAATCACAAGTAATTTGACTAATAGGAACATCAATCAATCCATTCGGAATACTTAAACCGGCAACTTTCAATAACGAATGGAGCATTTTCGTCATTATTAGGAAACGATTAACGAAGTATTTCTAGACAGATCCAAGGGCATTTGCGCATGCTTGTTGCAACCATTGGAATAATCGATCTCCATTTATTCTGGGTGAAACTCTTGGCAAACTAACAACAGAGTCCTTATTAACCTCTAGAGCTAATAGAGGTACTTGCAAGTCATAGCGCTCTCTAGTCGCAGATGGAATCAAAGGGTGATCAATATCAATAATCTTTAATTTGATTGGAGGATTCAATTTATCAATCGGAATACTTATAAGCCTTTGTTCTAGTCCCTCACAAAGGCAACAACCTTTACGGCTATACAAAAAAAGCTGAGAGAAAGTCATTAATCAGGAACAGGGTCACATCCGCAAGGGGTAAAAGGGTGACACCTTGAAAGGCGCTTTACCGTTAACCATCCGCCTCGCCAAGGACCATGCCTTGAAATAGCCAAAAGGCCATATTCACTGCATGTTGGAATGAAGCGACATCTAGGGCCAATCAATGGAGAAATCAATTTCCTATAGCTTGCTATCAAAAAAAGAAAAAAAGCAGAAACAGATCGATTAATTAAATTTGTCCTGCCAGAAGATAGAGTGTTTAATTCGTGCATTAGAAGCATTGGCAGAAGTTCGTTCTCCTGCATGACTAATAACTAGCACGATTGTTCTCTAAATTTCTTTCTAATGTCTAGATACCGCGGCCCTCGACTGAGGATTACGCGGCGCTTGGGAGACCTACCAGGTCTCACCCGGAAGGCCGCGAAACGGTCTCATCCCCCAGGTCAGCACGGCCAAGCCCGTCGCAAGCGCTCTGAATATGCTATCCGTCTCGAAGAGAAACAAAAGCTCCGTTTCAATTACGGAATTTCCGAAAGACAACTTGTGCGTTATGTAAAGAAAGCTCGTGCACAAGAAGGTTCAACAGGGACCAATCTATTGAAGCTCTTAGAGAACAGACTTGACAATGTCTGTTTCAGACTTGGTTTTGGTCCTACTGTTCCAGGATCTAGGCAATTTGTGAACCATGGCCACATAACGGTCAATGGCCGCGTCCTTGATATCGCAAGCTACCAATGCAAAGCAGGCGATGTAATTGGTGTTCGCGAACGGAAAGGAAGCAAAAAGCTTGCAGAAGCAAATCTAGAGTTCCCAGGGTTGGCAAATGTACCGCCCCACCTTGAATTAGATAAATCGAAAATGTCTGCAAAAGTGACTGGCAAATGCGAAAGGGAATGGGTGGCCCTAGAGATAAACGAGCTGCTGGTTGTCGAGTACTACTCACGTAAAGTATAAAAACCCAGTTATACCAAGGCTTTTCAGCTTTCTTGTCAAACTTTGGTCAAACTTTTTTACCCCTCGGATCTTCAATCTGGGGGGTTTTTATTTGACCACTAAATTTCACTAATTCATTAGATAGCGAGCCAAGCCAAGAGCAATACATAGACCGATGCCAACGTTCCAAATCAAAGCTTGGTTCCTCAAAAGCGAGCCAAGAAGGATATCTAGATAATCTAGGTATTTGGACGGATTCACAAAAACCTCAGGGCGTCTTAAGATTTTCTTCACATTTATTGTTCTCGTGCTGAATCTTATTTTGCAAAGGCTTCAAAACTTTAAATAGAGATTTATGAGCAATTATTGGGCTTACGATCACTTCACAGACTTAACTTTATATTCGGGTGAAAAGTTTTCTAAGAAATCATATTTTGGAACAGATGGAGGGGAAGGGCTTTACGAACTTGCAGATGATTTTGTCATTGGAACATTATACATTGAGGAATTATATTCACAAGTAGATCCTGAATTAAAGCTTAGAGAAGATACTTTCGTTAGAGTAGTAAGCACCAGTCCTTTCACCTACTCAGAAAACGGATTATTATTTTCCTACACACTAGATAATGCCTCTCTATCAATCGTACAAATTTATGATGATGGAACATATAAAGAATCTTTACGCTCATATGATATTAGCCCTGGTGTTTATCGTGAAATGACCTGGCCAAATCTTAACTTAGATGATATTTGGACTGGGGTAAATTATGCGTACCAAAACTACGATATTACCGATAGTGATATAGAGATTATAGGGACTATACCTAGTAGAGATAGAAGCACTACAGAAAATAAATTACATTCGGAATATCTATATGATGGTTGGTGGAATAATCCCTGGGAAACTTTTCTAGAAGGATCTAATTCCATACAAAATGGTCTTCTTTTAGAAGGTGAATCAGGAAATAATTATGCCAATGATGTACTTCGGGGTGGAGCAGGTAATGACACCTTGAAAGGTTATCGCGGAGCTGACACCCTCAAAGGCGGTGCTGGTTCAGATGAACTTAGAGCAGGAAATGGGCGAGACATTATCAATGGTGGTCTTGGAGAAGACGTCATGTATGGAGGCTTTGGTCTTAATACTTTCGAGGATTCAAATGATGGCTCCATCGATGAGCTGTACTTCAAGAGTGATCAACTTGCTTACAACTATCTCTATGACAAAGCAGGTAATAGTCCCAATGGAGAAAAAGCAGACAAGATCGGTGAACTTGATGACTTCGACAAGATCTATCTACAAGGTGCAACCACTGAGCAATTGAGCTTTGGCAGTGTTGATCACGTCAGTAATTTGGGTGAAACACTCAGCGGTATTGGCATCTACGCCAGTGGAACCCTAGAAGCTGTTTATGTCGGCGACAATCTCAGCCTGGCTCAAATTCAATCCATGACTTTTGGCACTGGCGTTTAATTCAAGTTACCAACTACCAAAGCTATGCCCAGATGAGTGACTACTTAACCAGTACTGGCAATAGCGATCTAATTTCGACGGTGGTTGGCTAAAAAGAAGCAATTTCACCACTGAATCGATAACTTTTCGGGCAACTTTTTTAGAAACCCTGTCTACCACTGGGGTTTCAAAACGGACTTGCTGTCCGCCAAGAATTTGAGTGAAACCTGTTAGACCAATAACCCTTAAAAGGCTTTCGGTTCGTCCCCCCAGCGGGACTCTCTTCCATACACCTGACCCCCAAAGACGGCATATCGATGAAATTTGCTGCCTAAATGAAATCGAGAAACAACCCAATTACCAGAAGGGTTTTACTCAAATTCCAAAATGACCATTTGAATTCATACAAACTTTATACAAACCCTTATTCCACCGTTGCCATCTAGTCATATCAATCGATCTCAGCGACGTAGAACACTACTCACGTAAAGTGTAAGAAACCAGTCATACCAAGGGTTTTGGATTTTCTTGTCCAACTCTTGTCCAACTTCTTCACCCCCCGGATCATCAATCTGGGGGGTTTTTATTTGGCCAACAAATTTCACTAATTAATCAAATAGCGCGCCAAGCCAAGAGCAATACATAGACCGATGCCAACGTTCCAAATCAAAGCTTGATGCCTAAGAAGAGAAGTATCTAGCTTCTCTAGAGTGACTAGGCATTAACCCTCATAGACAAGATTCACGAAAGTCTTTTACATTCTCTTAACATTTGACTTGTCAATTTTTATTTTGCTTAAAAAATCAAAATTTAGGATTTTTTATCGTCCAAAGCAGGTTCGAGAGTCATGAGCTCCTATTACGGAATAATTAAAGAGTCAGGGCTCAGACTTGATAATGGCAAGGTGGTTACCTTCGAAGGCAGCTCTGGATTATTAGAAATGTCAGATGAAGGGTATATATTCACTGTTAATATTGAACCAAGAGGCTTCCATTCAAGAAATATATTTAGGGCTATTATTTCTGGTGAGCTTCATTATAAATCAGACGGTCAATTATATTCAGGTTATTTAGAGACGGCGACTGTTTCATATCTTCACTTATATGAAAGCGGCAACATCAAGGAAGCTGCCTATTCTTACAGCATCCCTTCTGTATATGCATCAATTGAGGACAGTCCAGCCCTTGATATTTGGGATATTGCTTCAGGAATTAATTATTATTACAGTAGCTTTGATGAGGGTCATACGGTTAATGATATGCGCAATCCCTCAAGGGATAGAGGCATAATAGAAGGTAAAATTCATTCCGAATATATCTATGATGGTTGGTGGAATAATCCCTGGGAAACTTTTCTAGAAGGATCTAATTCCATACAAAATGGTCTTCTTTTAGAAGGTGAATCAGGAAATAATTATGCCAATGATGTACTTCGGGGTGGAGCAGGTAATGACACCTTGAAAGGTTATCGCGGAGCTGACACCCTCAAAGGCGGTGCTGGTTCAGATGAACTTAGAGCAGGAAATGGGCGAGACATTATCAATGGTGGTCTTGGAGAAGACGTCATGTATGGAGGCTTTGGTCTTAATACTTTCGAGGATTCAAATGATGGCTCCATCGATGAGCTGTACTTCAAGAGTGATCAACTTGCTTACAACTATCTCTATGACAAAGCAGGTAATAGTCCCAATGGAGAAAAAGCAGACAAGATCGGTGAACTTGATGACTTCGACAAGATCTATCTACAAGGTGCAACCACTGAGCAATTGAGCTTTGGCAGTGTTGATCACGTCAGTAATTTGGGTGAAACACTCAGCGGTATTGGCATCTACGCCAGTGGAACCCTAGAAGCTGTTTATGTCGGCGACAATCTCAGCCTGGCTCAAATTCAATCCATGACTTTTGGCACTGGCGTTTAATTCAAGTTACCAACTACCAAAGCTATGCCCAGATGAGTGACTACTTAACCAGTACTGGCAATAGCGATCTAATTTCGACGGTGGTTGGCTAAAAAGAAGCAATTTCACCACTGAATCGATAACTTTTCGGGCAACTTTTTTAGAAACCCTGTCTACCACTGGGGTTTCAAAACGGACTTGCTGTCCGCCAAGAATTTGAGTGAAACCTGTTAGACCAATAACCCTTAAAAGGCTTTCGGTTCGTCCCCCCAGCGGGACTCTCTTCCATACACCTGACCCCCAAAGACGGCATATCGATGAAATTTGCTGCCTAAATGAAATCGAGAAACAACCCAATTACCAGAAGGGTTTTACTCAAATTCCAAAATGACCATTTGAATTCATACAAACTTTATACAAACCCTTATTCCACCGTTGCCATCTAGTCATATCAATCGATCTCAGCGACGTAGAACACTACTCACGTAAAGTGTAAGAAACCAGTCATACCAAGGGTTTTGGATTTTCTTGTCCAACTCTTGTCCAACTTCTTCACCCCCCGGATCATCAATCTGGGGGGAGTTATATTTATTTCCTTAGGGGATTGATTGTTTTAAGTGTAATTTTACCGCCTTTATCTTCGAGTTCCTTGATTTCAATTTCGGAGCGATCTTGTCCCATTACCAAGCCAGTTATCGTTCTCAACTCCTTTGCTATTTGTTTGTATTGATTATCATCTTTGAAATTGATCTGAATAAAAACTGGCAACCCTTTGGCATCGTATCCATTAATAGATAAAGTGTAATCGTGTCTTTTTTCTCCAATTGCACCAATAAGCGGTCCGCCTAATAGCAATGCAAAAGCAGCCTGTCCACCTGCACCAGTAGAAGATCCTCTTAAAGTCCAACGAGTCACTCTTGTTACTGGAATAGTGACATTTGGGGAAACAATCCTTTCGCTATTAAGATTGATTGTTTCTATACATTTTTTCTTTTTAATTCGAGGATCTTTTATTCTTGCCTTCCTTTCTTTTTCAGTCTCCTGAGAGTAGTCACAACGTGACTCATAAGAGCCTGCGGCAACGGGAATAGTGTTAACTGTAGCTAAAACCCCAACAATTGAAGCCGCAAGAAGCTTGGAAAAGTTTCGCAAATGTATTAATAATTCTGGTTAATTATCAAATGCAAAAAATAAATTACCTTATAATCCACAAAAAATCTAGATAAAAATTTACTCCAGCACGATTCCATTGATTACACCACGACATGTGACATTGAACTACTGGACTGTTAGTCCAAAAAGAATTCGAAGGATATCTGTACGATCAAGAGTCAAAAGAGACTTTTGATGATTACCCCCGAGGGCTTCTATCCAATCAATATCAAGACTAAAAGGCATTATCGTTGAAATTTGATGCCCAAATGAAATCAAGCAACAACTAAGTCCCTATAGGAGTTTTGCTCAACTTCCAAAATGGCAGTTTCAAGTTATACAAACTTTGTACAAACCCTATTTTCACCGTTACCGCCTAGTCATACCAACAGTTTTTAGCGACGTTGAGTACTACTCACGCAAGGTATAGACGGCCAGTCATACCAAGGCTTTTCAGCAAAAGTTAGACTTTCTTGTCTAACTCTTGTCTAACTCTTGTCTAACTTCTTCACCCCCGGATCATCAATCTGTTTTTTTTTATTTAGCCAACAAATTTCTCTAATTCATGAGATAGCGAGCCAAACAAAGAGCAATACATAGACCTATCCCAACGTTCCAAATCAAGGTTTGATTTCTTAAAAGCCAGCGCATAATTCCGCAAGTTCCTTGAAAAATGAGTCAAGCAAAAATCCTTAATTCAAACTTTTTATCTGCTTTTGAATAGCTGCAACTGTTGTGAGCTGTTGAGATTTCGCATCCCAAAGTATGTAACTAAAGCAAGAAGGTATATCATTAATCTTTAAAGTCATTGATTCTTTAAGAAGATCTTGATTCTGAAGATGGCAAGCACGCAAATTGTAGTTAGGTATGCGCTCGCATAAATGATGAATACTATGAAAAGAAATATCTGCAAGAAACCAATTTAGCCATCTAGGAAAATCAAGGTTGCTACTGCCTTCAACGGCTCCTAGAAACAAATCCCAGGAATCAGTTCGATTAGCATAGGATCCTTTAAAATTATGCTGCACAAAGAAAATGCAAATAAAGATTGCCGCCGAAATTGTCATCACAATTGAATAACAACTCCAAAACAAACCAGCCCCAAGCCATCTACTCATTAGAATCCAAGCAATCAATACAAATACATTATTTGCAATTAAATCTATTACTTCAGCAGAACTATTTCCATAGCCAGAGTGTTTTGACTTAAAGCGTCTTAGAAGATCAAAATCCCTCCAGATATGTTTATTACCAAAACCGTAACGCAAATCATTTATGATAGACACAAAAAAGCAACCTAGTGCATCTAATAAAGCCAACCTTGGCTTTATTACTAAATAATAAAAACCACCCGGGAATAACATCATCCAATGCCGACTAATTGCATAAAAAAGTTGGTTCTGTTTTGAAAGAGATTGAAAGTCATTAACAGTAAGAACGTCTATAGGACCTCGATATATCTCCCAATTCCCATTGTGTTGATGATGAAAAGCATGGTCACGGGACCAAGGGTGTTGTGGTATTGAATTTAAAACACCCAACAAAAAGCCGAGTGAGCGGTTAAGGGAACGGGACTTAAATAATGAATCATGCCCACAATCATGCATTAAAGAAAATGCACGCGTTGAGAACAGTGCTAATAAAACAAGGACAGGCATCAAAGCACAGCCCTTTATCAAAGTATTCAAAGATGTTTGATCAATCTTTGCGACTAACAGCCAAAGCAAAGCCACGGGGAAAATTGTTATCAGGATCTGCCAACTTGCTTTTAAATTACTTCTACGAAGATAAGGAGCAATAGAAAAATCAACTCTTTTCATTCCGTTAGTTTGATTAAGCGAGTCCATTTCCGCAAGTTTGCAACGGAAAAAAATTAATGAGTTCTAACTACTGAATGGAGCATTAGAACTGGGCTTTAGATCCTGATTTATTAGCCCACTTTCGACATAACACTTACTGCAACAGGCGTATCCGAGTAGACACGCGTGTCTACTCGGATCAAGGAACAAACCAAACCCCCATTGGGCTTTGCTCAAGAGGGAACCAACTGGCTTTGATTTGTCTAACTCTTGTCTAAGCCTATCCCTACCTTTTTGGGCTAGTCATACCAATGGCTTTGTCTACCTGTAGAGACCTACTCACGCAAGGTATAGGCACCCAGTCATACCGATCGATTTCGGCGAAAGTTTGACTGTCTTGTCAAACATTTGTCAAACATTTCCAACCCCCGGATCATCATTCTGGTTTTTTTATTTAGCCCCAAATTTCACTAACTCATGAGATAGCGAGCCAGGCTAAGCGCAATAAACAGACCTATACCTACGTCCCAAATCACCGCTTAATTTCTTAAAAACCAGCTAATGATTATTTGCTGAGTTTTTTCACCTTTTGATAAAAGCTACCTTAAGTCTTGTTCACACATTCATTTAATTTTTGAGACCAAGGCCACCAACTGCTTTGCAATTGAGGCCTTTGGACATCAATACGCTGAAGGATGTCGACAATAGAAACTGCAAAATTCAATCCTTCACTGGCAGTCTGCTTATGCGAGCTCTAGAGCTATGTGCCCCTACTACGGGATAATTACAACACCTTGGCCTGTAGGAAGTTCTAAGATTGGGATAGAAAGCTTTCTAAAAAATTTATAATATTCGCGGTTCTGTTTCGAGAATGGACTCATTGCGAAGTCATCAAAAACAATTACTGAGCCACTTGTTACCCGCTGCATTACATAATCAATGATTTGAATCTCAACATCAATATTATTAAGATCAAAATGGGCAAAGGCAATCTTCTTATCGGAATACAAATTGTTATTGAGATAGGTTTCTCTTATATCTCCCTTGATAATTTTAATGTCTTCAAATAACGAAGCACGACTAATTGCAATAGACTCAGCATCACAAAAATCAAGAGGGTTACCTATTTTTTGAGTATCCGAAGTTTGAAAAAGATCGAACCAAAAATAATTTCTTGATCCTTGTTTATTAAATTCACTACCACAATAATGTCTGACTACAGCTGCAGAAAAACCTTTGAAACATCCAAATTCAAAAAAATCACCTTCAGAATTTATTGCTTGCTTAGCGGCCCAACATAAAACATGTGTCCTCCAGCATATTCGAAGTTCATTCTTTACTGGTTTAACTTTAGAAATCGATTTGATGAGTATATGGTCTTCTATCCATCCGATTTCACGTCCCCATAAAAGCATGCCATCCGATGCATATGTATCTCCACCAAGTTTCATAGATAAAAGGCCAATCATTTGAATTAATTTTTGATTTAGCTTGCCCGGAAGATCTTTCCTCCAAGTATTTTGCACTCTTGCTAATATTGATCTCTTTTTGTCTGGCTTTCTTTGGATTATAAAGTCATCTTCCAACATTTTCTTAATTAAAAGAATATTTGACTTGGCAATTATTATAGGGAAGAAAATCTCTTTCTTTCAAAATAAAATAAGGAATTAGGGTTTCAATGGCAAAGCCTTAAAAGCTATCTATATCAGAGAAAATCTCCATCAGGCTCAAATTCAATCGATAACCTTAGTTCTGGGGCTCGATACAAGGCATACAATACTATTAATAATTTGTTCATTATTAATAGACTCCTGACGGCAGAAATTCTTTAAAAGGCTTAAGCCAGTCCAAAGACAAAGTCTTTTTGTTTTGTACTAAAAAAATATTCATAAAAAACCCCTGGCAATTCACCAAGGGTTAACTAGCGATTTAGCTGAAACAAGTTGTTGATTGAAACTCTTTAAATCAGTGGCTTTGTCTGATCTCCTCTTGGGCTTCTTTTCTTCGATTATCGAAATTCGATCGATTGTAGAAACAGCTCTGACCATGGATTTCAGCTATACGCCGTGCATCATGAAGGCGTTGATCTTTGATTGCTTTCTTTCGAATCAGGGCGAGTTCATTCATGTCGATTCTCCTAAACAGCAGTCCCGTTCCCTACTGCCATTGCATGCATCCCAGAAGGGACGAACGTACTTAAATTGTAGCGGTTGCTACCAAAACTGGGTGATCCAACGAGAATAGACAGAAGTCTGCGAAACCATCAAGTGAGAAGAAGGGCTTAAATCTGCTAAACACAATGAGACTTTTTATTTGAATTGCGATTTCTATTTAGTTCTAAAACCAAAATTACTGCCTTAAAGGCTCTCTCTGGCGAACTGGTGGCACATTCAAACCCTTAGATTTTCTTGGAACTCTATTAGCTAATTGAGCTAGATAATCATCGAGTTCTTCTTTGGTACCCCCAAGATCGTTTCCACAACCATCAAAAATATTATTGGATAATGAAGCAGCTAAATCTTCTTTTGGAGTAGACATAATTTCATCCATAACAGGCGAGAAGAATAAACTTTGCGAAAGTTGCGCAGCTGCAGTTTGCCCAGCCTTTTCAGGGCTCATCGCCTTCCTAACAGACGTACAAAACTTCTCTGAAAACTTCTTACTTACATCTGATACAGCAGGTGATAAATCTGCGGCAGATGCGACCATCGCAAACGGAGCCAAGAAAAATATTGTTGCCATAAGGCAGCCAAGGAGTAAATGTCGCATGAGTACTTTTATTTTTGTAAGTCTGATTACTAAGTTGGGCTTCGACAACTTATCAAGGAGTAAAACTTGATGAGTACAAACTCTTCTCTAGGCCAAATTTTCAAGTTATGGGCGAGTCATTCCAACTGATCTAGATTATGAGCGCTGCTCACTCAATGCAAAAGAGCCGTACCATGCAGGCGAAAGGCTGACTTATCGACTAGTTTCTTATCCAAATAACCTGGCAGGTTTTAATTTGGATAAGAAATTTGCTAATTCATCAAGTATCGAGCCAAGCCAAGAGCAATACATAGACCTACCCCTCCGTTCCAAATCAAGACTTTATTTCTTAAAAGCCAGCGAATCATCAGACAAATTAGCAGTAAATTTCTCTAGCAAGAGATAGGGAGGCCATAGAGATCGCAAACAAGCAGTTTCATTATTTTACCTTTGATGAGAGAACATAAGTCATGATGATCATTTTTAAGCGAATCTGAATTCTTTACTTTAACTGGCAAAATGAGCTCAATAAAATGCGATGGAATCTTCAAAGCTATATTAAGAAGAAGCTACTTAGAAGAATTTTGGTCAAGACGAAACTAAAAACTAGGCCATCCATCCTAACCAAATCACTAGCTAGAATCACATTCTTGCTAGTGATTATAAATACAGTTATCCAATTTTTAATCTATGGATTTGGTATAAAAAAGGATTGGTTTTTATTATTTAATATGGATAAAGAGGTTAATATGCCTACAATATTTTCTTGCATACTCCTTCTGATTTGTGCATCATTAATCTCTTTAATAACAAAGAATTACGAAGACATGAACGACTTAAATCTAAGAAAATGGAATGGATTGAAATGGATATTTGTATTCCTTGCTTTTGATGAGGGCTTGCAAATACATGAGGCATTTATAATACCAAGTATAAAGCCTATGCTTCCTGCAATATTAACTGTTGTATGGGTAATTCCCTACAGTATATTTGCAATCTTAGCAATAATTTACTTCATGCCATTATTAAAAAGTCTACCTAGAAAGATAAAGGTTATGATTTTATTCTCAGGATTAATATATATATCAGGAGCATTAGGACTTGAAATGATTGGTAGTTTTTTAGTTCGAACAGGCGACATAAGACTTCATGGCATATCGTATGGTTTAATTTCTACATTAGAGGAAACATTAGAGATGGTTGGATTACTATTCTTCATTCACACCTTACTTAAATATATTTTCGATTATCAAAAACAAATTCTAAAGATTAATCTTCACATAAGTGGCTCTAACTAATAAAGATATATAGATTTATATTACTCAGTTTATAAAAAAAGAGCCAGTCACTTTGTAACTGGCTCTTACAATTAATAGATCAAAAAGTAAGCTATATAAATCTATTAATTATAAAACCTTTCAAGGCTGGAGACACAAGGTATTCAATTGATTTAATTCCCATTGACTCCTGTCCGATCGGTAGATACGACAATGGATCACCTCCGTAATGAAACTAAAAATACTTTAGCCAACCAATCTTTGAATAGTATAAAATTAAGGAATTCTTCCAAATGGAAAGCCAAAGGATTTTCATTCCCATTTTCAAACTAGATATCCACAAGTAGATGTTTCTTTTAAAGGTCAAATTCAAAGAATCTGATCCTGAAAATGACCATTTTATGGAAACACGTCTTTTCATAAAGAATTGCCATCCGAAAAGCTCTCCTTAACCTGTGTTAAATCAAATCATTCCCTATAAAAAGTAAAGTAATGTTGGCAAACGGCATTAAACTCATTTAATTTTATACAAGTCGCTATTTTTATTATGAATTTCCCAAATGCTCGTAAATCCTTCGATTTCTTTGGAAGACTATGTTTAGCTACAACATTTGCGATCGCAATCCCACCAAAGATAATTAAATTTCAAACAGTTGTTGGCTCAATATCAAAACAGGGTATTCCAGAAGGATTTGCTTCGGTCTTATTAATATCAGCCATTGCTTGTCTTGTTGGTGGTGTTGTATACCTTTTATTTGGGAAAGACGAAAGAGTTGGGCCATCATTACTTTTACTATTCATTGTTCCTACAACACTTATAATGCATACATCTCCCTTTCAGCCCTTGGCAGTATTCATGAACCTAGGTTTAATAGGTGGCTTAATAATTACATTGGCAAGATCAAAAGGGTGAATTTACCTTAATCCAAATCTTATAGTCAAAGTTTTTACCTGTAAAAATCCATGTCAAAAAGATAGTATCTTATCTTTAAATTTAAAATGATATTGATCATAGATTGGTATTTTAATTTGGTCTTTAAGTTAAGTTTTAATGAGTAAAGTTTTGCTCTTAAGTTCGCACCTGAGTAAAATACAAGCCTTCTATCGCATGAAAACATATATCTCTTGTCGCTTTAGCTGCAAAAATCAACCTATTTGCCCATTAATTCTTTAGTCTATTGATAGCACTTGAATAAAGCGTGGTTAACGAAAGGGAACAAAGCTTTTGCGATCCAGGTTTCAGCACTCGTGCAATTCATCATGGTAAAAACTTCGCGGAAGCAACAGGCACTGTGATGCCTCCTATATTCCCAAGTGCAACATTCGAACATGGAAATACAGAAGGATTTGACTACACACGTTCTGGAAATCCAAATTTTCGAATCCTTGAATCAGTTTTGGCTTCTATAGAAAACAGTAATTTTTCAACAGTATTTGGATCTGGCGTAAGTGCAATTACAGCAGTGGCATCCTGCTTAAAAGCTGGAGACCTCATTTTGTGCGAAGAAAATCTTTATGGATGCACAGTGCGGTTGTTTGAAAAAGTATTCGGAAAATTTGGAATCAAAATATCTTGGGTGGATTTCACAGATCCGCAAAGCATTGAATCAATTAGAAACCAACAGCCAAGTTTAGTCTGGTTAGAGAGTCCTACCAATCCTTTACTAAAAATAATTGATATAGAGACAGTCTGCAGAGCTGCCAATGAAAATCAAATCCCAACAGTCGTTGACAACACTTTCTCAACAGCTCTTTTGCAAAAACCTCTAGACCTAGGCGCCACCATATCTCTAACTAGCACAACCAAGTACATCAATGGTCATTCCGATGCATTAGGCGGAGTCGTTTGTACAAACGATCCTGCATGGGATGACCAAATGAAATTCGCTCAAAAGGCTTTAGGTTTACAACCCTCACCATTTGACTGCTGGCTAATTACAAGAGGAGTAAAAACGATGTCTATCCGAATGGAAAGACAAGTCAATAATGCGATTGCTATTGCAAATCAATTAGCTGATCATCCATCTGTTGCATGGGTGAAATATCCATATAGAGAGGATCATCCGCAAAGTCAATTAGCCAAAAGGCAAATGAATGCTGGTGGCGCAATTGTTACAGCAAGTATTTCAGGAGATCAAAAAAGTACCTATGCCTTTTGCAAAAGTCTGGTCTATTTCACAATGGCTGAGAGTCTTGGAGGGGTTGAGAGCTTAGTCTGTCACCCAGCAACAATGACCCACTCATCAGTACCTCAAGCAACCAGAGAAAGCATTGGCATAACTGACTGCCTGGTGCGCTTTTCAATTGGTTGTGAAGACCTTGAAGATTTAAGTGCTGATCTACAAGCCGCCTTCGAAATCTTCAAGTGAGCAATCGTGACCTACTCCAAGATCCTTGTTGGAGCTCAAAAGACCTAGGTCAAGCTTTGCCAAACAGCCCACATGCTGTTTCAGTCGCCTTACCTAAATGGAGAGATGTCATTGCATATGAAGAAAATGACCCTTTATGCCATAAATCTTTAAAAGCGATATATCCACGCTTTGGCCTAAATCCTCTTGTCTCTGCTATTACCAAACAAGCACTTAATAAAAGCTCATTAACTAATTGCAATGCATGGCCATACCCCAATATTGCTACTGCAAAAAAGGCAGAGCAATTTTGTCTAAAGACAGGAAAGGGAGGGAAAACAATAATTAAAAATGTATCAGGACTTTTTTGCCTTCTAACAGATTCAAAAGCTACTCCTTCTGCTAAATCTTTCTGGCAACATACTGGCTTGGGTGCATCCTCTAGGCAAGCAGCAATTGCTCTTGAAATAGAAAAAAAGCCCTCAACAAGTGAAGCAAAGATAGCGAATTCAATACTATTGAGTCGATTAGTAGAGATCTACAGCTGTCCAAAGGAATTTATTCAGTTACACCCTTCAGGGATGGCTGCTTTGTATACAGCACTTTATGCAATTAATAGTTTATATCCTAAAAGGCCAGTACTACAAATAGGATTCCCTTATGTAGATGTTCTAAAACTTCCACAAGTTATTTTTTCTGGCAGCGATTTACTTATCAATACAGATAATGAGAACATTGAAAAAGCATTAGAAGAAAGAAACCCTGCTGCAGTGATTGTTGAATTGCCAAGCAATCCAATGTTGCAATGCATAGACCTCACAACAATTGCAAAATTAGCCCACTCGCGAGGTATACCTGTGATAGCTGATGACACGATTGGTTCTGCATTAAATATTGATGTTCTGCATTATGTAGACATAATATTCTCTTCTCTAACTAAAAGTTTTGCTGGAAGAGGTGACATTCTTGCAGGATCTTTAGTCATAAGTCCATACTCACAATGGGCAAAAGAACTATTGCAAGCGTGCACAATTGGTTACTTAGCCCCACTGTCAGATCCTGATGCAATAGCACTTGAGGAGGCAAGTAGAGATGTCAAACAAAGAATACCTAAATTAAATAAGTCTTGTATTGCTCTAAAAAAGAAATTAGAAATACACCCTGCAATAGCGAGAGTGCTTCATCCAGCTCGTTGTTCAAACTTTCAAAAAATTATGCGTCCTAAAGCTGGTTATGGGTGTCTGCTTTCGTTCGAATTAATCGAAGGTCTAGAAAAAGCTCAAAGGTTTTATGACAATCTTCAAGTAAATAAAGGTCCTAGCCTTGGAACAAACTTCACATTAGTTTGTCCTTATGTCCTCCTTGCTCATTACAAAGAACTTGATTGGGCCGAAAAATGTGGGGTTCCAGCTCATCTGATACGAGTATCTGTAGGGCTGGAAAACATCGACTCCCTTTGGGAGCGCTTTGAAATTGCCCTTCAGGCATAAATGATGATTTACAAATTCCTTACTGGTTTTAAATGAAGAGCATGCAAAAAGGCACAATTCCAGCTAATGATTAGAGCACTTCTCCCTTAAGCATGTCACGCATTTACGAAGACAACAGCCTTGCCATAGGTAACACTCCCCTTGTCAAGCTCCACTCAATCACTAAGAACTGCAAAGCCACTGTCCTTGCAAAAATCGAAGGTCGCAATCCCGCATACAGCGTCAAATGTCGAATTGGCGCAAACATGATTTGGGATGCAGAAAAAAGAGGCGTCCTAAATAAAAACCAAACAATTGTTGAACCCACTTCGGGCAATACAGGAATCGCTCTCGCATTCACTGCAGCGGCACGCGGATACAAGCTAATTCTGACCATGCCCGAATCTATGTCACTAGAACGTAGAAGAGTTATGGCGGTATTGGGTGCCGAATTAATCCTTACTGAAGCTGCAAAAGGAATGCCTGGAGCAATCGCAAAAGCCAAAGAAATCGCTCAAAGTGACTCCAAAAAATACTTCATGCCTGGACAATTTGATAACCCTGCAAACCCAGATATTCATTACTCCACCACTGGGCCAGAAATATGGAATGACTCTGATGGTTCTATAGATGTTTTAGTAGCTGGAGTTGGCACTGGAGGCACAATCACAGGAGTATCTCGCTACATCAAAAACGAAAAGAAGAAGCCCATCATTTCAGTAGCAGTTGAACCAACTCATAGCCCTGTTATTACGCAAACTCTTACTGGTCAAGAAATAAAGCCTGGCCCTCACAAAATCCAAGGGATTGGAGCAGGATTCATTCCTAAGAATCTAGACCTTTCAGTAATAGACAAAGTTGAGCAGGTCACTAATGACGAATCTGTAGCCATGGCACTTCGTTTAGCAAAAGAAGAAGGCTTATTAGGAGGGATTTCTTGTGGTGCAGCAGCGGCAGCGGCAATTCGATTGGCGGAACAAGAAGAATATGCCGGCAAAACAATTGTTGTCGTTCTCCCTGATATGGCTGAAAGATACCTTTCTTCAGTCATGTTTGAATCAGTTCCTACAGGAATAATTCAAGAGCCTGCAATTTCTTGAGGACGAAAATCAGGGAGTACTGCTTCTGGTGAAATCCACATAGCATCCCCATAAGAAAAGAATCGATAATTGCGCTTTAAGGCTTCGCCATAAAGCGCAATTAGACGTTCTCTCCCAATCATTGCGCTCACTAATAACAAAAGAGAACTTTTAGGGAGATGAAAATTTGTCAACAATCCATCTACAACTCCAAATTGATATCCAGGTTTAATAACCAGATCAACATTCCCTCGAAAAGGCCGCAAATTTCTATTTCCCAATGTAAAAGCTCCCTCAAGAGCTCTAAGACTAGTAGTGCCTACAGCAATAACTCTTCCCCCTGTTTTTCTACATTTTTCTACTGCGGTAACAACATCACTTTTCACTTCAACCCATTCACTATGTAATTGCAAATTGGTCAAATCTTCAGTATCAACCGGCCTAAATGTACCTAAGCCAACATGCAAAGTAACTCTGGCTTGATCAACGCCTTTATTAGCTAAAACTTCTAAAAGCTCGTCGCTTAAATGAAGACCTGCCGTGGGAGCAGCAACTGCACCAGGACATGCCGCATAACGCGTTTGATACCTCTCAGCATCATTGGAATTATGGCGCTCAATATATGGAGGCAAAGGAACTTCTCCATAGCGTTCCAAAAGCCCCTCAATCGTCTCTCTATCTCCAAATGAGCGTGGGAATTGAACAACTCTTCCCCCACTATCTAAATCATTACAGACGACCTCTAAACAAATAGGGTCTTGCTCAAGTGCCTCAAGCCACAATTTATCTCCAGGTCTTAAACGTTTAGCGGGCCTAGCAAGGCACAACCATTTTGCATCCTCCCTAGGTTCAAGGACTAACAATTCTGCAAGCCCACCTCCTGATAAACGAACTCGCAATCTGGCTTTAAGTACTCGTGTGTCATTTAATACAAGTAAATCGTTAGGTCGTAACTCATCTTGCCAATCCCAAACTTGCAGATGCCTTGCACAGGCAACTGATTCATTCCAGGCCTGAACAATCAAAAGCCTTGCGGCATGACGTGGCTCAAGTGGGATTTGAGCTATGCGCTCTGGATCAAGTGCATAGTCATAAGAACTAAGTAATAAATCCTTATCGTTCAAAGCCTGTCAAAAAATGAGTTAAATCTCTAGGCAGCAAGACCTTCGGGATTGGTTTCAATCAGATTTGCCAGGTCTTTTAAGAATGCAGCACCATCTGCACCATAAATGACTCTATGGTCAGCAGTCAGATTTACTTGCATTTGGCGTCTTACAGCAAAAGAGCCATCCTTTGAAACAACAACATTTAGCTGTGAGGCTCCAACTGCAAGTATGCCTCCTGTTCCAGGAGGCAAAATCGCATCAAACCGATCAACCCCGAACATTCCCAAGTTTGAGAGAGTAAAGGTCCCCGTACTGTATTCATCAGGCTGTAGCTGCTTACTCCTAGAGCGTTTGACAAGATCAGCCCAATTTCTGGACAATTCATAAAGATCCGTTTTGTCAGCATTCCTTAGAACTGGTGTAATTAATCCCCCATCTTCCATTGCAACTGCTACGGCGACGTTTATTTCTGAAGGGTATGCAATGCCCTCTGAGCTAAGAGCTGCATTTACTTGCGGATGCCTTGCAAGTGTTAGCCCAACAGCTTTAGCTAGTAGGGCTGTCATAGTTACTCCATTAGGTTTTACTTGCTTATAAAAAGCATCAAGCTTGTCAGTAATAATTTTGTAGCCAACTCTGAAGCATGGAACTGACAAACTTAATTCCATATTTCTATTGACAGCCTGTTGGAGGGTATTAAAGGGAACTTTTTCTCCTGGAGATCCGAAACTCTTCCCAGCTGGTGGTTCATTAGAAGATGAAGAGATCTGAGGATTTTTATTAGTTTGAACTAATTGTGAAGGGATAGTTGAAAGAGAAGCAGGGGCATTACTTTCTGCTACCCAAGGAACAGAAATAGGCTCACCTTTGGCTCTCTGAACATCTTCTGCCTGAATTCGCCCATGAGGTCCAGAGCCTTGGACTCTTGATAAATCAACTCCCATTTGAGATGCAAGCTTTTTAGCTCGAGGAGTAGCAACAACTCGGCCATTATTTACAAAAGTAGTCTGACCCGAAGGACTTACAACTGCCTGAGAAGAAGAAGAAGAAGAAGAAGAAACGGCTGGCGGATTCGAAATAATGGGAGCTGGCTCAGTAACCGGATCAGAACTTTGTTTTATTTGCGCAGTTTGCCCTGAAGACTTTGGTGTTGGTGCTGGTGTCTGACTTTGAACAGCTGCGATCTCTTCTTCACTATCAACTATTAATCCAATAGTTTCCCCTACAGGAGCCGAGCTGCCTGCAGGCATTAAAACTGCAGCAAGATAACCATCTTGAAAAGATTCGACATCCATATCGGCTTTATCTGACTCAACTACAAGAACAGATTCACCTCTACCTACTTTGTCCCCTGGCTTTTTGAGCCACTCCACGATTTTGCCCTCCGTCATAGTGGAACTCAGGGCAGGCATAAATATGTCGTGGGTTGCCAATACCTTCTCCAAATGAACTCAATAGTCCAAGTTTAGAGACCAGTTGGGTAAGAAAGGCAAGAAGTTACTAGTCCTGTTGAATATCCTCAATTACCCCATCCCTAACCAAGATTGCAACTTGCATCTTGCTAACCAGGTTGTCACCAACTTTGACATCAGTAAAACTTTCTATTTGGCCCTGTTCAACGATCTGCTCCATTTCTAAATCCCTTACTTGTGACTGTTGCTGAAGCAAGTTTCTCTTTTGTTCCTCTAACTCAGCCCGCTTAGCAGCAACCTGCTGTTGAACCTGTGCAACCTGCTCTTGAACCCTAGGATCCAAAGGGTTGGCACTTTGATTGCGCACATCATTTACGACCTGCTGGCCTTCTTGCTCTAGCTGAGAAAGCTGTTGATCTGTCGCTGATATAGCAGTACTTAACTCTTTCTCAGCTTCCTGCTTCCAAGATGGAGTAACAACTGCTCTTACAGTAATTGTGCGCTTTATAGAAAGGGAAGTTCCTTCAGACATAAGAATCATGAATAAGAGCCAAGACTCTCAGTGAGCAGCTCCAAGGTCAACTAAATTTGATCACACTGACAAATCATCGTTGGAAGATCTCAGCTATAGCCTGATTATCTCGATATGAAATTTTTTCTCTTCTTTGTTTAAGTGTCTGAGTAAGCATTCCATTTTCAATAGAAAAAGAATTTACAAGTGCAACTCCTAATACTCTTTCCTCTGGTCTAGAGCCATTACGTTTGGCAAGTAATCGATTCACTTCACTTCTCAAGATCACGCGCAAATCAAAATTTCCAGGAAGTCCACCCAAGTCTTCACTTAGTGATAAACCTTTTTCGAGAGACCAATGAAGCATTTTTTCGTAATTAGGAACTATCAAAGCTCCTAATTGCCTTTCGTCTTGTCCAACCATCATGACCTGATCAATCAAAGGACTTGATAACAATGCTTCTTCTAAAGGGCCTGGTTCAATATTCTCTCCACTACTTAAGACAATTGTGTCTTTAGCTCTTCCAGTAAGCACCAAAGATCCATCGGGCAAGAGCATTCCCAAATCCCCTGTCTCAAACCAGCCATCACTACCAAGAACTTTTGCAGAAGCATCAGGTTTTAATAAGTAACCTTTCATGACTTGAGGCCCCTTTACTAAAACCAAACCTTGTTGAAAAAAATTCTTCGTTGCTCTTGTATGTAAATCAACAATACGAAATTCTGTTTTAGGCAAAGGGAGTCCTGAACTACCTCTGATATTTCTCCAAGGTCTTCTGCAACTTACGACTGGACTTGTTTCAGTTAAACCATAACCAACTAGCAATTCCACCCCTAAAGATTCAAAAAAAGTATCTACATGAGGCGCAATAGCTCCTCCTCCATTGATAGGAAAAAGCAATCTGCCTCCAGAAAGTTGTTCTAATACTTTTGGCCACAAAATCAAACTTGCCAAAATATGCATGGGCCAACGAACAGAGGCCTCTAAAAAAGCAATTAATCGATTCTCCAAGGGGACTGGTTCAATAAGTAACCCACGAGCGACACGAAGTGCAAATTTTTGCGCAGCACTATTCGCCAATGCTCCCCTAATAATTTGCTGTTTAATAGGAGACATTTTCTTAACCGCTTCTTCAAAGCCTTCCTTAACTGCTTCCCATAACCGTGGCACCGTAACCATTACAACCGGTTTTACCCTTTGAAGATCTTTCTTTAACTGCTTAATGTTGGAATAATTCTGTGTACATCCACAAGAAAAAAAGTAATACTCTGCGCTTCGCTCATAAGCATGCCAAATAGGCAACACACTCAAGACAGGGGATCCTGGCTTTGGATATGCAACGCAAGCCAAACTTGAAATTTGATGCAAAAGGTTCCCATGCGTTAAAGGGACCCCTTTAGGGTTTCCTGTTGTACCAGAGGTATAAAGAATGGTCGCAATAGTCTTATCTGCTGATTCAGGACCTCTCCCAATCATTGGATTTGGTGCTTTCTTCCCAATACTCATACTGAGTAATTGATCCCAGCTCAAAACGTCTGGATCAATTGATTCTCCTTCAAGCTGAAGAATGAACTTAAATCTACTTCTCTCGGATTTATCAAGAGATATTTTGGCCAATACAGATGCATTTTGAACAACAAGAGCAACAGCTGAACAATCCCCGAGGATATATCTCAACTCTTCAGGGGGAGCAGAAGCGCCTCTAACAGCATTAGAAGCTTCTATTCTCATAATCGCCTGATCAACTACAAGCCAGCGAGGACTATTTTCCGAGAAAAAAGCCACAACATCACTTTTTTCAAGGCCAAGAAAAGTAAATGCAGCTGCTACGGAAGAAATCCTTTCTGAAAGTTCTCCATACTGATAGGACTCTGAAGGTAAACAGTGCGGTGCATGAACAGCAATTAGAGAGCCATATTTACTTGCTAAATATGGCCAAATCTGATCCACTCTTCCTAACTCTGATGTGTATTGGTGTCTCTGTAAAGCATTCATCTCCCTGAAATGGGGAGACCAAGAGGCTTCAGCAAGAGACTCTAAATTGTTCCTTGTCATACTTTCACCTCATTAAAATCTTCACAATGAACTTTCTATTACTACTAACTCTATAGAAAAATCAAAACTAACAAGCTCTAAAATTATCTCTTTTTTGCAAATCCAACCTAAAACGCTCGATAAGACATTTCTGCATTAAAGGTTTTACCTCCTTTATCGTCAATCCAGGAATCCAGTTGCTTAGTTTTCCAACTGAGTGTGTTGATAAGCCACAAGGAATAATCTTTTCAAAACCTTTTAAATCACAATCGATATTAAGAGCCAAGCCATGTTGCGTTATCCATCTCCTACAGCCAACCCCAATGGCTCCCACTTTGAATCCTTCTACCCACAAACCTGTTAATCCATTAATAGTTCTACCTTCTATTCCTAAAAGAGCTAACACATCTATTAATGAAAGCTCAAGCTGACGTAAATACCAATTCAAGTCCATCTGATATCTTCGCAAATCCAAAATCAGATAAACAACCAGTTGCCCAGGCATGTGATGGGTAACCTCTCCACCACGATTAACACGATATAAATCTGCAGGCGGCTGAGCAGGATCAAAAAGCAAGTTATTTGTGGTTGCACCTCGACCAAGTGTGTAGCAAGGCTGGTGTTGAAGCATCCAAATTGCTTGGTTTGAACTTGGTTGCCTAATAAGTAATTCTTGCCATCCTTGCTGCCATTCCCAAGCCTCCAAATAAGGAACAAAATCTTTAGGCTCAAAAAGAAAAGCAGGAAGTGACTTTTCCGTTTCGCCAGTTTTATCTAAGTTGCTTTTATGAATAGGCACCGGAGTGACTTGATGAAACTCGTGATCCATGGTCGCAATCTTGAACTAACTTCGGCACTTAGGGAGTACACCCAGTCAAAGCTAGAACGAGCGACACAACATTTTGGAGAAATGGTACAAGAAGCAGACGTTCATCTGTCAGTAGCGAAGAACCCCAGAGTGCCCCTTCAAACTGCCGAAGTAACAGTATTTGCTAGTGGCATAGTCATCCGCGCCCAAGAGAGAAGCGAAAATTTATACGCAAGTATTGATCTTGTCGCAAACAAACTATCAAGACAACTTAGACGCCATAAAGAGCGTTTAAATGATCATCATCACAGCCCAGGCCACAGTGCTTCGAACACTCCAACAACTAACAGAGTCATGAAGGAATCACCCATAGAAGGGTCCTTACTCGATGGGAAAGCAGCTCATTTGCCTTTGCCAGGCATACGAAGAAAATACTTTTCTATGCTGCCTATGAGCATTGATGAAGCGAGGCATCAACTAGATCTAATCGATCATGACTTCTACCTCTTCAGAGAAGAAAGCAGCAAAGAATTACAAGTCATCTACAGAAGGAAGCAAGGTGGATATGGCCTAATCCAAGCTCGGGAAGAAAAATAAAACTAATAAATGGCAGGCAATAGAATTTCCAATGATTTTTCAGATCTTGCTTGTTTAATCAATCAAGCTGTTCTAAATCCTCATATAAACAAAGAAGCTCTTAATCAACATTGTGATGCAGCTCGCCATTTTGGCTTTGGAGGACTTTGCACAAGTCTCAGCAGCCTAAAAGCAGCGAGGGATAGACTGGGTCCCTCTAATAAAACAAAGCTTATAGCAGTAATTGCTTTTCCATTTGGAGCAATACCTAGATCTATTAAACAATTAGAAGCCGAATGGGCCATTGAGAATGGTGCAGAAGAATTAGATGTAGTCCCAAGTTTCTGGGATCTAAATAACGATAAAGTTGGCCTCTTTGCAGATGAACTTGCAGATTTATGTTCTCTCGAACTACCAGTAAGAGTCATCCTAGATATCAATAATCTACCTAAACAAGTGCTCCAAAATGCTATCGAAGCATCAATTGATGCCGGAGTTAGCGGAATACAAACTGGAAATGGGTTTGGACGAGCAGTTACACCTCAAGATATTCAAATGCTTTCGAAAATAATTCGAAATAGATGCTCAATTAAGGCTGCAGGTGGACTGCACTCATTGCCACAAGCTATAGAACTTATTGAAGCAGGTGCAAAGTCATTGGGGACCAGTAAAGGAGCAGAAATCATGAAAGCTTTTCGAGCTAAAAAGCAGTGAAAAGAGAAAGACGCTTAGAGGGCCTTTCCTTAAAAGTAAGCCCATTAGGTGAAAACGATCGCCTACTAACAGTTCTTAGTGAAGAGGAAGGGCTAACAAGACTTGCGGTGCCAGGGGCAAGGAAGCCTCGCAGCAGTCTTGCAGCAGCAATACCACTCACATTCTTGAATTTACAAATTGCGGGAAGCAAAGGTCTGTCAAGAGTTCGCCAATTAAAAGTAATGCGTTCATATAACAATCTAGGGCAAACACTTGAAACCCTTTCTGCTGCACAAGCTCTTAGTGAATTAAGTCTCATGCTTGTAACAGTCAATAGTCCTGTCCCAGGACTATTGAAAACACTAATAATGCATCTAGAGCGACTGGATGAACAAGAAAAGTCAAACAAAAAGTTCCCAGAAACTACTCTGGCAATTTGCCTACAAGCTTGTGTCCACCTTCTTGCATTAGGAGGCTATGGCATACCCATACAAAAATGTTGTTTCAGAGATGTTCCACTCGATCCACCATTAGGCAATTGGGATTGGCGTTGCAGTCTTATCCCCGAAGAAGGCTTTGCTGTTGGCTCAGTAAATGATGCAGCAATTGAATTAAATCCTTCTGAATTAGCCCTACTTCAAAGACTAATCAAGCCAAATTTGCCTATAGGGAGCAATGGAGAACTAATGGGCCCAAGAGAGGTTTGGCTTCGATTATTAGTAGTAATTGATTGTTGGATAACAACCCATCTAGTACATAAAATCAGATCTTTATCAATTTTAAGAGAGGCCTTAATCTAAAAAGCATTCTGTGATCCTAGGATCTATAACTAATTCAGGTAAGCAAAATAAATCTGACACGATCCAATCCTTCTTCAAACCCACAGCTCAAACCCGAAATTCAAACAGGATTGCAGGCCGTCTTGCAGTTAGAAGAATTTCGCAAACTTTGGTTAGGACAAATATTTTCTCAGCTGGCAGATAAATTTTATATTGTTCTAATGGTTTATCTGATTGCTCAACACTGGGTAATCAATCAGCAAACAAATAATGATGCTTTGGCTGGCGTAGCCGCGGCAATAAGCATTGATTTAGTTAGTCGGGCTCAAATAATTACTCTTTTTGCAACTGGAATCTATGTAGCAAACACAATTCCAGCAATACTGCTAGGCACTTTGGCAGGAGTTTTAACAGATAGGTGGCCCAAGCGTTTAATAATGGTCTCCTCAAATGCTCTAAGAGCTTTATTGGTTTTACTAGTTCCAATATGCCTTTTACCAGGTCCAAAATTCATAGGAATTAGTTGGGGATATTGGGCACTTTTAATTATGACTTTTTTGGAATCAACTCTTACCCAATTCTTCGCCCCTGCTGAGCAAGCATCAATTCCGTTATTAGTACCAAAAGATAGCTTGCTTGCGGCTAATTCTGTTTACCAAGCAACAAGCATGGGAGCGACAATTGTTGGATTTGCACTTGGCGATCCAATTTTAAGATTCTTCAATCACTTATTCCTCTTAATTGGATTAAAAGGAGGAGAATTCTTGCTGCTTCCTTTTTGTTATGGCATGGCTGCGCTTTTCCTAATTAAATTAAAAGTGAAAGAACAATCAAAGCTTAAATCAACAACTTCCTTATGGAAAGAAATAGGCGAAGGATTACAAATCCTTAAAGCAAGTAAAACAGTAAGAGGAGCAATACTTCATCTTGTATTCCTATATGGATTATTAGCTGCTTTGTATGTTTTATCAATAAGTCTTGCCTCATCCATAGATGGTTTAGGCCCTACAAAATTTGGAACATTACTTGCAGTTAGTGGGTTAGGGATGGCCCTCGGAGCTTTGGTTGTTGCTCAGATTGGTCATAGTTTCAGCAGACCGCGATTAACCTCAGTAGGGCTTGGAACAATCACCTGGAGTCTTGTTCTACTTGGACAGATGCAAGGATCCCTATTCTTGACATTGCTGTTGTGTGGGGTCCTAGGAATAGGAGCAGCATTTGTGGCGATTCCAGCTCAAACGACCCTTCAAGAAGATACCCCTGAAGCCCAGCGGGGGAAGGTATTTGGGCTGCAAAATAATCTAATCAATATTTCACTAAGTCTTCCTCTCGTCTTGGCTGGTTGGCTAGTAAGTCACTATGGACTTATCCCTGTCCTATGGCTTCTGGCTGGGCTTGCAATGATTGCTGGGATTTGCGAACGACCATGGCAACGCTGCTAACTTAATCATCGTGGCTAAGAGGACAACAAAAGGTGGTCCATGTCGCCTGGCTAGGCAAAAAGACACCTTTCTGTGGGAACGTTACCTATGGGCTAAGGACAACCGAGGCCCTGAAAAAGCGTGGTCACCACATCAGCTTTATTCATTTTGACAATCCTGACAATCCTGCCAATAGCAAAACATCTCTATTAGCAAATGATCCGGAAGTAAGCCTTCCTTATTTGGTTAAATCTCAGGTATACACAATTCCTTCTCCAAGAGCCCAACGAGAGCTTAGAGAATCCCTGGAAAGATTAAAACCAGACTTAGTCCATGCAAGCCTAACACTGTCGCCACTTGACTTTCGTCTACCTGAGCTATGTCATCAAATAGGTGTACCACTAGTTGCGACTTTCCATCCGCCATTTGATGCAAGCATCAGAAACCTAACTGCTGGCACTCAGCAACTCACTTATCAACTCTATGCACCTGCATTGGCGAGATACGACAGAGTAATAGTTTTTTCAGAACTACAAGCAGATTTGCTTTCGAGACTTGGTGTTGAAGAAAGTCATTTGGCAATAATTCCTAATGGTGTAGACCCTGAACTTTGGTCGCCAACATCTACTGACTCAATTACACCTTCCAAAAATGAAATCAGAAAACGTCTTGGGAAAGAAAGAATTTTTCTTTATATGGGTCGCATAGCAACAGAAAAAAATGTAGAAGCACTCCTCAGAGCATGGAAACTAGTGGAACCAAAAGGTTGTCGACTAGTAATTGTAGGAGATGGGCCTCTACGCTCAGCACTAGAAAATAATTCAAATGCTTTTGGTTCTAGTGACGTTCTTTGGTGGGGTTATGAGTCAGACTTGCAAACAAAAATAGCTTTATTACAAGCAGCAGAAGTATTCATCTTACCTAGTTTAGTAGAGGGACTTTCTCTAGCTCTTTTAGAAGCAATGGCAACAGGTGTTGCATGTGTTGCGACTGATGCGGGAGCAGATGGAGAAGTACTTGAAAATGGAGCGGGAGTTGTACTCAGCACTCAAGGAGTTACAACACAATTAAGAACACTGCTCCCTGTTCTTAGAGATCAACCAGTTTTAACTTCAGAACTAGGGAAGAAAGCTCGACAAAGGATATTAAATCGCTACACACTCAAAAGAAATATCAATTCTCTAGAGCGACTCTATGACTCATTGCTTAACCCATAAGAAAGAAAGTGGCCTAATTCAACCCAATTTCTTACTGTGATTAGCTGCAGCAACAACTGCTTCTATTAATGAGGAACGAACTCCTGCTTTTTCAAGATGACGCAACGCAGTAATTGTAGTTCCCCCTGGTGATGCCACCATGTCTTTTAACTCACCAGGATGTAGACCCTTTTCTTTAAGCAAAAGTGCTGTCCCCGATAAAGTTCTATTAGCTAAGTCCAAAGCCATCTTTCTTGGCAGGCCTGCAGCAACAGCTCCATCTGCCAATGCTTCTACTATTACGGCTACATATGCTGGTCCAGAAGACGTAAGTGCCAAAAAAGCATCTAAATAATCTTCCTTTAATTCAAAAACTTCACTAACGGGCTCAAATAAATTCCTAACAGCAAGGCGCTGTTCAGTGCTGAAATTTTTTCCCCATGTTATGCCAGTAAGTCCAGCTCCTACTAGAGAAGGTGTATTTGGTACAGTCCTAACGCAATGATGCTGAGGGAACGCTTTTTGCAAACGTTCAAGAGTTATTCCAGCAAGCAAAGAAACCAATATAGGTTTGTTCTTTTGATTAATTGACAGGCAACGGCTGGCTTGTTTAGCTACTAAGTCAAATTGTTGAGGCTTTACAGCTAAAAGTTGTATGGGGGCATCCCAAGCTTCACTAGATTTTGCATCGATCGAAGAGACAACTTGCATGTCCTTTGGCACTTTATCTATCAAACTTTCAATTGAAGTTTGTTGCCCTACAACAGCAAATATCTCTTTTGGGGAAAACAGTTTCTGTTTTAACAACGGGAATACTATTGCCTGAGCCATTCGACCGAAACCAATCACTCCCAAAGAAGAAGTCACTGGAAATCACAAAGCTGCAACGCTGGCTTCTCCCCATGCAGGTGCTGGAGCGGGTGAATTGCTAACTTCTTGGTTATCTAATTCTGGTTCTGTCTCTTTGCTAACTACTGGCGAAGTGCTTCCATCCTCTTGGCTGGTATTAGTAACAGTGACACAACTTGGTGCGAAAAGGAAAATACTTTCACCTACGCGCTCCTGATGACCATCAATTGCAAAAGTTCCTCCTGCGACAAAATCCACAGCACGTTGCGCCTGGTCTGGTTCCATCATGGTGAGATTAAGTATTACTGTCTTACGCTCCCTTAATGCTTGAATTGCACGAGGCATTTCATCAAAACTCCTTGGCTCCATTAAATTTACTTCCGAAGAACCTGAAGCGATCCCAGGCATGCCAATAACTTTTGAACCTATGCCTTCTCTAAATTCAAAAGGATTTGATTGAGATAGAGGGGCTAATTCTCCTCCTATAGCCCGCGAACTTCTTTGATCAGATTCAAAATCACTACCAGTCTCATAATCAAGGTCTTCATAATCACTATCCAGGTAGTCATCACCTGCAACAACAGCACGAAGACGAGAAATAAGAGACACCGTTAAAACCTCACGTATAAAAGAAGGGAATCGACAAAAAGTTGATTCAAGGAGAGCTTCTTGTCAAAGAAACTACGTACCTACCTCCTAAATAACGTTCCAGACAGTTAGGGGCAAGGCTTTCAAGAGTCTTTGATGATAATTGTGGGAAATTTTTAACTAATTAGCCTTCTCTCCAAACAAAATCGAACCCAATCGGAGCCATGTAGACCCAGCGGCCATAGCCTCTTCCCAATCACTACTCATCCCCATAGAGCAATGAGATAGTCCCAATTGATCGACTAAGTCCTTACATTCGATAAACAAAGTCATTCTGTCTTTCACTGATAGGCCCTTTGGAGCAATAGTCATCAGTCCTATGAAATTAAGGTTTGGGAGTCTCGCTAAGTGAGTCCAATTTTCAAATAATTCTTCTGAATCAAATCCTCCTTTATTTGGATCATCTCTAAATTTGACCTGACACATCAAATCAGGGAATAAATCCTCCTCAACGGCAATTCTTGATATTCTCTCAGCCAAGTTATACGAATCGACTGAATGAATGACACTAAAAGATCTCAATACTGTTCGGACTTTATTTGACTGCAAATGTCCAATAAAATGCCATCTGAGGTTCTCTAAATCACTTAATTGATCTAGTTTTGGCAGAGCCTCTTGTAACCTACTTTCACCAAAGTGAACTTGACCAAGACTTGCAAGATTTCTAATCGATTTTACTGAATGCCCTTTACTTACTGCAAGAAGGTTTACTCCTTGCGGTAGATTATTTTTAAACTTCCTAAACTCAGCAGGAGTGATCACAACCTATTTAGATAAAAGTTTGGCGAAACAATTTTTCCCAAGTCTCATACTCAGGGGAGCTATTCCTCTCGCAAAGATTTAAATGCAATTCAGCGTGGTACCTGGCATCCTGATACGGTATTACTTCAAATTGGGCTCCTCTTGGCTGCAAGGTGACCAGAAAGAAAATCTTTTGAGCATATAAGGTTGCATATAGATCTCTAGCTTCTCCTGCACGAGCCACCAAATAAAGCATTCCAAAAGTTGGATGATTTATATATCGTTCAAGACTCACTTTCTTAATCTGTCGCTTTACAAAGCACCGTAATGCCTTCTGATGGTTAAAACCAAGATAAGTAAACAACCTGCACCGCAATTCATCCAAATTGTAGTGCTTGAATTAGCAAGCGTTCTGGGACGCAAATGCTCTGGGGGCAAGCAAATCCCACCTCTAACAAGAAATGCATCAGCTCCTTGCTCAGCCCTTAAGAAGATATTTGCCAAAAGACGTTCAGCGATTGAAAGCATCAGATTTATAGATCCTTTTAATCCCAATACTTTGAGGTTGACAGCTCGGCTTGCAAGGGCACGTATCAAATTCTGCATCTCCTCTTGAACTAAGGGCAAAAAGCGCAGGGAAAGAAGCAACTGAAAACTTAGGCGATCCACGGGCAAGCCAAGCCAAGAGAATGGTGAAAGGAGCCAACTCATTACCCAAACGAGATCTTCTGCAGGAGTCGTAATCAACATCAAATTGACACTCTGAACGAGAGTAAAAATAAGTGTGGCTGTTTTCAGGCCTAATTCACCAGAACGTCTATCAATGGAAAAGGGACCTATTCGATATAACTCCCAGGTTTTTGCATTAACTAAAACTGCAGAAATCTCATTAGGAGAACGCAAAGGAAGAGTTGCAGATGTCTCTCCCGTTGGTAAAAAGATTGTCAACAAACCAACAGTAAAAGCCAAGACCAAAAGCAAAATCAAAGAACGAATCCAAACTCTTAATGGAAGACCGCTAAGAAAGGTAATTAGCAGCAATGCAGCAACAAGTCCAAGACGCCAAAAAGCATTAGCCAAAACAGGAGTTAATAAGAACATCAAGACCCATCCGAATTTGAGTCGAGGATCTAAATATCTAAGCCATCCAGCACTCCCAGCAACATATTGACCGACAGGAATTTGACGCAGCCAATCCATCAATCAGTCTTTATGTTTTGCTGGCGAGCCAACTCTCTTTCTGCTGCACGTTGTTGCTTGCCACGCCAAAACAATTTCAAAGGTGTTCCTTCAAACCCAAGGCCTTCGCGTAATTGCCTTTCCACATAACGTCGATATGTATCTCCGAATAACTTTGGTTCATTTACAAACAAAGTAAAGCTCGGGGGTTGACTAGCAACTTGAGTTCCATAATAAAGACGACCTTGACGACCTCCCCTAGTCGTAGGTGGACTGCGCCAACTCAAGGCCTCTTTTAATACCTCATTGACAACAGAAGTGCTCACACGTCTACGATGTTGCTCAACTGCTAAAGAAGCTAAGGAGAAAATACTTTCTACACGTTGTCCTGTCAAAGCAGAAACAAATATCATTGTGGCCCAATCTAAGAAATAAAGTTTTGAACGCAACTCCTTTTCCATGATTGACATCGTATAACTATCTTTTTCAACCGCATCCCATTTATTGACAACCACTAAACAGGCCCTGCCATCTTGTTCTATTCTACCTGCTAATCGTTGGTCTTGCTCTGTAACACCATCGAGAGCATCAATCACAAGAACGCATATATCACTTCTTTCAATAGCTTTAAAACTCCTATTAATTCCAAAAAATTCCGGACCATAAGTTACACTTCTCCTTCTTCGAATGCCAGCAGTGTCTACAAGTTTCCAATGAGAACCTGCTCTTTCTAAATTAGTATCTATGGTGTCTCTAGTAGTACCTCTTATAGGACTAACTATTGCTCTGGTCTCTCCACATATTGCATTTAATAAGCTTGATTTTCCAACATTAGGTCTCCCAATAATTGCTAACTGAACAGGCTCACCATGCTCTGATTCAACATTTTTTGACGGAAAGAATGAAAGAACTTTATCTAACAAGTCACCTGTACCTACGCCATGAATGGCTGATATTGGATATGGCTCTCCAAGGCCAAGACTCCAAAACTCAGCGGCCATGGCCAATCCTTGCTGAGGAGACTCACATTTATTTACTGCAACAAGAGACTGACAATGATGGTGTCGTAACCATTCAGCTATCGCCTCGTCAGCTGCTGTAAGACCTTCCTGACCATCAACTATAAAAAGTGCAACAGAAGCTTCTGCGAGTGCAAGGTTCGCCTGTTCACGTATATCCGGTAAAAACTCACTGTCATCATCAAAAACTAATCCCCCTGTATCCACAACCTTAAATTCTCTTTCCCCCCAGAAGCCATCTTGGTACGTCCTATCCCTTGTAACACCAGGCTGATCATGAACAATCGCCTCACGGCTTCGACACAATCGGTTGATCAACGTGGACTTACCAACGTTCGGGCGACCAATTATGGCGACGATTGGACGCGCCAATTTCCTTGACCTCTAGTAAACATTGACATTACAAAAGTATCGGTAAATATGAAAATTTTTCGTCATCTTTGGACTTAAATCAGATCAACCAGACACTTTCATTCTTCAAAATTATCCACAAATTCAGACGCTATTCAATCTCTGGGTCGCCTGGATGGCCAGATACGGGGTCTAAGGGTATATCAAGCCAATGAGGACAAGGTCCGTCCTGCGGAAGTTTCTGGGAGCTGACAGCTAGCCAAGCCAACAACCAATTCACGGCGGTAGCTCTTCTGGTTCTCCTAGGGAAAAGTTCATTTATTCGATATCCAGGAAACTGCAACTCTTCCTTAAGAAGCTGCTTATATTCCTTGGGGATCGACCTTGTCAGAAAAACAGAGGCTTTTCTTTTTGCTATCACCTGAGGAGCATGAGGAAATTCTTTACTCCATGAGATAGGAGTATCTGAACCAGCAACAAAATCACTATTTCCTTGCTGAACTAATTCATAACCGAGTCGCTCCCAAATAAGCTTTGAAACAAAAGTGTCACTTATACGATCTTCAAGAACAGCTATTAATAGCTTTTTACTAAGAGGATAAAAGGATTCGTCTCCATCTATAGGGATAATCGACATAGTCAAGATTCAAGAAGTTGGATCCGCGAAAAATCAGACAGGCTATCCTAGCCAAAACAAAGATCAAACAATTAGTACATAATGAGTTCAGCTTATGGATAAATATATATCTTGCTTCCCGCAGGCACTTTCTTCTTCAAAGTGCAACGAGCTCATTAATTTTTTTAATGATAGAAGTACAAAAAAGAAAAATGGTCCAAATAATGAATATTGCAAGTCAAAAGAAATTTATTACTATGAATATGTAAGCCTAAATTCCTTTAGTCCATTATTCATAAATGAACTAAAACTACATCTGACTCAATACGCAAATATTCACCCATTTCTAAAAAGTAGTGGATGCCCTAATTGGGGAATCTACAATAGATGCAATCTTCAAAAGTATCTGCCAAAGAAATACTACAGTGGTGAGCACTGTGAGCACTCAAACACTAAAACTTATTCCAACAGAATTCTCGCATGGATGTTTTATTTAAATAACATTAAATACGGAGGAGGTGGAACATATTTCCCACAACAGGATCTAACAATCGAAGCCAAAAGAGGTGATCTATATGTCTGGCCTGCAGGCTGGACACACTCTCATAGAGGCGTACCAGCACGATCAGAAGAAAAATTTATAATTACTGGGTGGTGCAGCTATCAAGCAAGTAAATAGAAAAACTCATTTACATGTCTAGCAATAAATATAATTAATATTTAAAAAAATAATAACTGCTTAAGAAGGTATAAATTATTGAACTACTTAATGATAACCTAGAATTTAGATTGGTTATTTATCGCTTTAAGCAACTCTTTCCAAAATGAAATCTAAAGGCAGCAAAATAATTCTTACAGGAAGGAGCAAAACCAGACAGCTTCGTTCCATCGTATTTCAATCACCTCTGGCTGGTGTTAGTGACAAAACTTTCAGAAAGCTTGTTAGAAAATGGGCTCCTGAATCATTAATATTCACTGAAATGATAAGTGCTACAAGCCTCAAGCCTGGTGATAACCAACAAAAATTATCTGAAATATCAGAAGAAACAGGGCCAATAGGAGTCCAACTTTTTGATTACAGGCCTCACGCCATGGCCGAGGCAGCAAGGAAAGCCGAGGAAGAAGGTGCCTTCTTGATTGATATAAATATGGGTTGTCCCGTCAAGAAGATCGCCCGCAAGGGAGGAGGAAGTGGGTTAATTAAAGACCCAAGTTTAGCCCAGTCGATAGTAAAGAGTGTGGCAAAAGCAGTGCAGATTCCTGTTAGCGTAAAAACTAGAATAGGCTGGTCGAAAGACAGGTGTGACCCAATAGGTTTTGCATTAGGGATTGAAGATGCAGGTGCTCAAATGATCACAATTCATGGAAGAACACGACAGCAAAGCTTTTCAGGCAAAGCAGACTGGATGGCAATAGCAAAAGTAAAAGAAAGACTATCTATTCCTTTAATTGCGAATGGAGATATAACCAATACCAATGAGGCTTTCAATTGTCTAAAGGTTACAGGTGCTGATGGTGTAATGATTGGGAGAGGTAGCCTTGGAGCACCTTGGCTGGTTGGTCAAATTGATTTAGCTTTAAAAGGAAAACCAGTTTTTGAAACCCCAAGTCCACATTTGCGACTTAGCATTGCACTAGAACAATTAAAAGAACTTTTAAAATATAGAGGAGAGCACGGTTTATTAATTGCACGTAAGCATGTTGGATGGACATGCAAAAATATTCCCAATTCACAAAATTTATGCCATGAATTTATGAAGATAAAAAATCCAACTGATGCAATTATTTTATTAGAAAGAGCAATTTCAGAGTTACAAGATCAAGAATAAGGCATGATCTTGGGCCAACTTTGTCTAATTAAAAGCAAAGAAAAATAAGGTCTAGATTCTGCAGGGATCTCAATCGCAGGCTTTACAAGCTGATCAGGCCACCCAACTTTCTCAGCGAAAAGTGCTTTATTTAAAAGATCTAATCTTTCTAATAATGGTTTAACCCATACCCACCTAGATCCCAACTTCATCAAACCAAGTACACGACCCAACGAAGTCGCTTCCTCTAAAATGTCTTGCAGAGTCTGTGCATTATCAGGAGTGGGAAGGATTAAAAATTGATCGTTCTGCAATGCCAAAGGCCAAGCTCCTATAGCAGCTGCAGCAGATATAGAAGTAATACCTGGGATTAGCCGCACCTTGTGCTCACAATGGTTCTTTAGAATTGAGAGAAGGAGGTAAGAGCTAGTTGAAAAAAATGAAACATCACCTTCACAAAGACAAACTACCCTCTCTCCTTTTTTAACCTCAGTAATAAGTTGTTCAGTAGCCTTACTCCAAGAATCCCTTAGAAGATTTTCTTCTTTAACCATTGGAAATAACAAAGGTATTTTTTTTTGATTATTAGTAATCCATCGGGAAGCAATAGATAAAGCGATCCCTTCTGATTCGAGTATTGCAGTTGGGTAAGCAACAACAGTTGACAACTGAATAGCCTCTACTGCAGCAAGAGTCAGCAACGAGGGATCACCAGGGCCTACTCCTACAAAAGTGAGCCATGCTTCAGAAGCGTTACTATCAGAAGAAGATAACAAATTCATTCTTGGGAAAGAGCCTAGTCAACTATGCATACGAGGCTCTGGATGAAGAGTTGAAAGAATCGCCGATTCATACGCAGCCAACTTTTTCAAACGATCAACAATTTCTTTCGATGCATAGCGTTCCTGAGCAAGCATCCAATAAGTAGAAAAATGACGTGCTTCACTAGCTAACAGACTCTTATAGAGGTTTTTAAGTTCCTTGTCAGGAGTATGCATTTCGAGTAAAGACATTCGTTCATGGCTTCGTGCCTCTATCAAACCAGCGACAAGAAAACTATCCAACATTCGCTCAGGTTCACCTTTTCGAATATTTTTGGCTAATGCTGTTCCATAAGGAGGTGCAGGTAATGGCTCAAGATAATGTCCTCTCTTTTTTATCAGCTCTAAGACGATTTCAAAATGCTCCATCTCTTCCCTGACCAAAGGACTTAAGGCTTCAGCAAGTCCAGGCTCACACAAATATCTGAACATCAACTGCAAAGCAGCCCCTGCAGCTTTGCGCTCACAATGAGCATGATCAATAAGTATTTTCAGAGGATTCCTAATAGCTTGATCTAACCAGGCATTACTAGTTGAAGACACAAGCCATTTAATAGTTGAAGGTGGATCCTGCACTTCAAAGCGAATTTTCATCTCTTTTGACGAAGATATGCAAGAAGGCCCTCAAAGGCAAGTCGGTAGCTAATCACTCCAAAACCACTAACCAAACCAACCGCCTTGTCTGCAAGATAGGAGTGATGCCTATAAGATTCGCGAGCGCTTATGTTACTCAAATGCACTTCTACATAAGGAATTTTTGTTGCAAGCAAAGCATCTCTTAAAGCGATAGAGGTATGTGTATAAGCCCCGGCATTAATAAGAATGCCTTCAACCTGATCAACAGATTTGTGGATTCTTTCAATTAAAGCTCCTTCAAAATTACTCTGAAAACATTCAAATCCAACTCCTTCGGCTAAAGACAATTTCTTCAAATCTGCTTCTATTGACTCCAATGTCGCAGAGCCATATAACTCAGGCTCCCTTTGACCCAAAAGATTCAGATTAGGACCATTAAGCAAAAGTAAACGCATAACCCAAGCTAAAGAACTTATAACTTGATCGTATCGATACTTACAAAAGCAGCCTAATTAATCAACCAAACTGGACCCTTCTGCTGATAAGGTCATTTGGTGTGGATTCGGGTCGGTGCCCGAGTGGTTAATGGGGGCGGACTGTAAATCCGCTGGCTCTGCCTACGTTGGTTCAAATCCAACCCGGCCCATCTTCCACACATGCCCTTGTAGCTCAGCGGTAGAGCACTCCCTTGGTAAGGGAGAGGTCCCGGGTTCAAGTCCCGGCGAGGGCATAGCCCTGACCTCCGCCAGGAAAAAGAATCTTAGATCTAAACAAAACTGCTGACTGAGGAGCTAATCCTTTTCCCTTAGCCGCAAAAGATCCAAGCAAAAAGTATGGCTTGTTTAAATAGCCAGGGACAGCCAGCCATTTTCTGCGACTTCGATTAAAAATAAGAATTATCTCCTCATATTCTTTTGGAGATTGATGACTAGAACAAGCAATAAGTCCATCAGTAGAAAATACTTTCCATTGCAATGGTATTTCAGATAATTCAGGAAAATTGATTCGCAATTCTGCCAATGATGCGATGAATTCACAAAGGTCTAAGGAGCATTTCTTATCCCATGGGAAAGCTTCTCGACATTCAGGCTCAGCTCCACCATCAAGTCCTATTTCAGTACCGTAATAGATACATGGAGCGCCTGGTTGAGCAAACAAAAGGAAAAGGGCTAATTTCAATGCCTTTGAATCACCCTTAAGAGAATGCAAAGCCCGAGGTACATCGTGACTATCAAGCAAATTCAATTGACTTTTATTAACCTCTGAGGAATACCAGGAATAAGTGGTTTCCAAGACTTCAATAAAATCCTCACTATTTATTGTTTTTAGCGGGTAGAGAGGATTCTTATATTCAGCTCTTAATTGATTATTTGAAGCCCAAGAAATACTGCTCCAACCAAGTCGATAATTCATTACCCCGTCGAAATGTTGCCCTTGTAACCACTTTCTTGCATCACTCCATATTTCTCCGACAATCCAAGCTTCTGAATTAATAGCCTTTATCCGTCGCCGAAATTCAGCCCAAAACACCATTGGGACCTCATCAGCCACATCCAACCGCCAGCCATCAATTCCTTGTTCAATCCAATAGCAAGCAATAGAAATCAAATAATCACGAACTGGAGCATGCATATGATTGAACTTCGGCAAAGCAGGATCATTCCACCAACAGCTATATCCACATTCTTCTCCATTGGTCGGATAGGGTTTTAAAGGCCATTTTTGTATTTGGAACCAATCTTTATATGGCGAATTCTCAGCATTTTCCAAAACATGGTGGAATGCCCAAAAACCTCTTCCACAATGATTAAAGACTCCATCAAGAATTATCCGCATGCCTCTTGAATGAAGAGTTTCAATTAGTTGATGTAACGCTTCATTCCCTCCTAAAATTGGATCTACCTTCATGTAGTCGTAAGTGTGATATCGATGATTAGCAGCCGAACTAAAAACAGGAGTTAAGTAAATACAAGTAACTCCTAATTTTTGTATCTGATCCAAACTTTCTATTACTCCATACAGGTCTCCTCCATGAAAACCTTGCTTCATTGGATCAGTCCCCCAATCCTTTAACACCAAATCTCTCTGATCACTAACGCAGCCACTTTTCCTGAAGCGATCTGGAAAAATTTGATAAATGAATGATTGAGCCACCCATGATGGTGGTTTGAAAAGCAAATTCTTCTGGTTCATCCCCTTTTCATAACCCATATCTACGGCTAGCACTTAGGAAAAAGAACTGCCATGGTTGATCAGCCTCTTATTCTTGCTTTAGATCAAGGCACCAGTAGTTCCAGAGCAGCTTTATTCAACACTGCCGGAGAACTAATAGTCAGTGCAAATTCAGCCTTAAAGATCGAATATCCAGCAGATGGATGGGTTCAGCAGGATCCAACTGCAATTTGGCTCAGCCAACAAGAGGCAATGAGCAAACTTGAGAAAAAACTTTCTTCTGAACAAAAAGCTTCAATTGCAACCTGTGGGATTACTAATCAACGTGAGACAACTGTGCTCTGGAGAAGAAGTAATGGGCGGCCTTGTGGCCCTGCTCTTGTTTGGCAGGACGGAAGGACAGCAAATCTATGTGAAAGATGGAAAAAAGAAGGGTTAGAAAAAGAATGGAAAGCTCGAACGGGCCTGGTATTGGATCCATACTTCAGTGCCAGCAAAATAAGTTGGTTACTTTCAAACGAGGAAGAAGCTAAAACAGCACTTTCAGAAGGAGACCTTTGCTTTGGAACTGTTGAAAGCTGGCTGCTTTGGAAACTAACAGCAGGCAAACGTCATTGCTCTGACATGAGCAATGCAAGTAGAACATTATTGATGGATCTTGAGGAGCGAGAATGGGTAGAAAGTTTCTGTGACATTGTTGGAATATCAAAAACTGCATTACCAGAACTTGTACCTTGTCGCGGCAATTTAGGAAAAATTGAGGATGGCATACCATTCTCAGGGACAAAAATTCAAGCACTTTTAGGAGACCAACAAGCTGCCACATTGGGTCAGCTTTGCCTTCATGAAGGAGAAGCTAAATGCACTTATGGAACTGGGGCTTTCCTAGTAGTAAATACCGGCAAAAACATCAAAACCTCAAAAGAAGGATTATTAAGCACCCTTGGCTGGACCGATGAGAATGGCTCCCCTACATATTGTCTTGAAGGAAGTTTATTTAATGCAGGTACGGTTGTGCAATGGCTACGAGATGGGTTGGGAATAATAGAAAAAGCTGAACAAATAAATGAACTAGCGGAACAAGTAGTCAACGCGGAAGGGGTAATGCTTGTTCCAGCATTTACTGGATGGGGAACACCACATTGGGATCCATCTGCCCGAGGATTAATAATAGGCCTTACACGTGACAGCAATCGAAGTCATATAGCCAGAGCGGCATTAGATGGCATTGCGTTATCCGTAGCCACATTGGTTGATATTGCAGAAGGAGCTTTAGGGAAAAAGCTCAATGAATTAGCTGTTGATGGAGGTGCGGCTGCATCCAATCCACTACTTCAAGCTCAAGCAGATAGTACTGGGTTAAGCATTCGCCGCCCAGCAAATCTTGAAAGCACTGCGAAAGGAATATCCCTTTTAGCCGGGCTTCAAGCAGGTGTCATCGACAATCTAGAAACATTACGAGCCAATAAAGGAAAAGGCACAGAGCTTTTCATGCCTGAACTTGATTCACTATCCCGAGAAAAATGGCGTCACCGTTGGGATAATGCAGTATCAAAGAGTCTTCAGTGGCATGTCCAATAATCAAGTTGATGTTCTGGTAATCGGAGCAGGCGCAACCGGAGCGAGTGTGGCTTATGAGGCCTCAAAACGAGGTCTTAAAGTCGCACTCATTGATGCAGGAGATATAGGGAATGGCACCAGCTGTAGAAGCACAAAACTTTTACATGGAGGTGTTCGCTACCTAGAGCTTGCCTTCAAAACATTCGATCTAGCACAGCTAAAGCTTGTACAAGAAGCTCTAATCGAAAGGAGCCACTGGTTGGAACAAGCCCCTTTTCTTGCACAACGTCTCGAATTAGCAATCCCTTCAGCAAACTATTTTGATAGAACCTATTTTCGCATTGGGTTGGAATTATATGCTGCCCTCGCAGGGGATAAAGCGATTGGAACCAGTCGCTTGGTTTCCAAGAAAGACCTTCATAAAGCAATACCACTACTAAAAAGTTGTAGTTCCGGAGGTGTTATCTACTCTGATGGTCAATTCAATGATGCGCGGCTAAATCTTTTACTAGCACTTACGGCACAAAAAGCAGGTGCCATTTTAAGAACTAATTGCAAAGTTATGGAGCTAGAAAAAAGAAATGATGGCAAAATTTGTAGTGTCATATGTCAAAACGAAAAGGGAGAATATGAACGCTGGATTTCCAATGTGATTGTCAATGCAACTGGGATACATGTCGACCACCTTCGGCAATCGATCGACTCAAATATTAAGCCACGCATTCTTACTAGTAGAGGAGTACATATTGTTCTAGAGCAAAACTTATGCAAAGAAAAAATAGGACTTTTACTCCCCAAAACGGATGATGGAAGGGTTTTATTCATTCTTCCTTTCTTTAACCGCACATTAGTAGGTACAACTGATAGCCCTTGCGATATCAACAAAGCACAGGTACCTTCCCAACAAGAAAAAGATTATCTAATCAATTATTTAAAACGCTTGTTTCCATCAATCAAAGAACCGAATATAACAAGCTGCTGGGCTGGTGGTCGACCTCTTTTAAAACCATCTAAAGAACTAAAGAGTAGTAGTCGGCTAATAAGAGAGCATGAGGTAGAGATACTCTCATGTGGATTAATAAGTGCCATGGGTGGGAAATGGACCACCTGCCGTCCAATTGCATTAGACGTTTTGGAAGCCATAGAAAAGATGATGGGTTGCAAATTGCCTAACCCCAAAGCATTGCCATTAATTGGTACAAGTGCAGACCCCAAAAGAACTTGTTCCCAATTACTTAAACAACGTCAAGCCCTAAGACAAGTCCTACCAGAAACACCATTTAAAGAAAGTCAATTGGCTCATTTAGAAGCAAATTATGGCCTGGAAGCTATTCAAATAATTGAAAGAACTACACCAGATCAGAGGCTACCCCTAAGTGAAGTAATTCCTCTTTGCGAAGGTGAAATTCATCAAGCAATTCATTTAGAACATGCCAGGACACCAACCGATATTCTTGCTAGACGCTGTCGTATTGCAATGATTGACCTGGACGAAGCGAAAAGACTTTTACCCTTAGTTCAAGACCATTTAAAAAAAGCAAATCTTCCTAAAGCAGAACTAAATCTTGAGCGATAAGGAATCACTTAACTTTATGTTTTTGAACTGATTCAATCTCTTCAAAAGCCCCTTCGACTTCTCCTATTAACCACCAACTAAATCCATATGCAGGCAAATAAATAAACCAATCTTTAGAAGCGGGTGGATATTCGCAACCCCATAGAACCTCGCGGGTGCGATCACCCTTCCACCGACTTAAATCAAGCCGCAAAGATGCCCCTGCGGCAGAAAGATTTGCAGCGACCAAGACAGTCATTGTTTCGCTGCATCTCGAATAAACAAGAACACTTGGATGCGTCGACTCAAATATTTCAAAATCGCCTTTTTGAAGTGCAGGAAGGAGGCGCCGGCAAATGAGCATACGTCTATGCCAATTAAGTAATGAACCAGGGAGTTGCTTCTGAACCTCAACATTTAGAACCCTATAGTCATAGCCCGGAGCAGTTATAGGAGGTAAAACCAACAAAGGATCAGGAGCGGAAGAGAATCCTCCATTCCTTTCAGAGGTCCATGCCATTGGAGTTCTATTCGCATCACGATCACGTAAGCCGGGCCAATCCCCCATACCCAACTCATCTCCATAGTAGAGACATGGCATTCCTGGAAGGCTATATAAAAGAGCATGCATTAATCGATTGGCCCTTGGGTCTCCATTTAGCAATGGTGCCAATCTTCGATTAATACCCCAATTCAACCAATGCCCATGTCCTTGATGTAAACCCGCCCTAATTGTTTGAACTACTTCTTCAGGGACTAAATGCCCATCCCCTAGCCATAATTCATCATGATTGCGAAGGGGTAAAGCCCAACGACAACCAGGGACAGCCCTTTTCGCCTGAGCTAAACAAAGCTTTAATTTCGTGATATTGCCACTGGCAATGGCAGCAAAAAGGTGGGCTGTAAAAACAAAGTTAAAAGCACCATGAAGTTCATCATCTGCCAGATATGAGGCTGCTTCTTCTACAGGCTGAATAGCCTCAGCCAATAACAAAACATCTCGCCCAGAAGAATCGACTCGTTTTCGTACTTTCTTTAAGAAGGAATGAGTCTCAGGCAAACCCTCACATCGACTTCCCTCTGCCTCAAAAAGGAATGGCACAGCATCCAACCTGAAACCATCAACACCTCTTTCAAGCCAAAAGTCAATAACTCCAAGAATTTCTTGCTGGACCCAAGGATTTTCATAATTCAAATCTGGCTGATATCTTAAAAACCTGTGTAAGTAATACTGTTGCGCTACGTCATCCCATTCCCAATTAGAAGATTCAAATTTTCTAAATAAAACAGGCGCTTCAGAAAAACGATTTGGTACATCACTCCAGACATAGACATCTCTTTCTATGCTCCCTTTTGGCGCCCATCTTGCTCTCTGGAACCAAGGGTGAAGATGACTTGTATGGTTGAGAACAAGATCGAGAATGATTTTCATTCCCTGGCCATGAGCGGCAGTCAACAAACGGTGAAATGAAGCCAGATCACCCAATTCAGGATGAATATTCTTGAAATCAGTGATGTCATAACCACCATCCTGTAAAGGTGATGGATAAATAGGTGTTAGCCAAAGAGCATCAACTCCTAGCCAACGTAAATAGCTCAAGCGACTAGTTAATCCTTGAAGATCGCCAATACCATCTCCATTGCCATCCGAATAGCTCCGGGGAATCAACTGATAAATAACTGCTCCTTTCCACCAAGAATCTTTGTTAGTCATTCCCCTTAATAACCTGATCTGCTGCGACACTGTTAGACAATCATGGCAACAACTGCAATCCCTTGCTTCCAGAAAACTTTTTTCTCAATAACCTCCGCGAAACGGTGACCTCTGGCAGGACCAGGGCAGAAGGCTGGCGTCGCGTTCAGCTGGGTCAACTGCGCGCTCTACTTGAAAAGCATGAAGAAGACGTACTCCTTGCACTTAATTGTGATTTAGGGAAACCAGCCACAGAAGCAATGTTTGAAATAATCGCATTGCGTCAAGAACTAAAGCTCGCCGAAAATAATTTAAATAAATGGATGAGACCTAGAAAAATTCAAGTCCCTCTTTCTCTCAAGCCTGGGGAAGCGAGAATTCAATTAGAGCCAGTAGGTTGCGTCCTAATAATTGGTCCTTGGAATTACCCATTCTCATTAACATTACAACCTCTTATTAGTGCACTAGCAGCTGGCAATACTGCTGTAATTAAACCTTCAGAGAATGCTCCAGCGACATCGAATCTTTTAAGTAAATTAATTCGAAAATATTTCTCAAGCGAAGTTGTAACAGTAATCGAAGGAGATGCTTCAGCTGCCAAATCACTTGTTGATCTACCTTTTGATCATATTTTCTTTACAGGAGGAAGTGCTATAGGTAAAAAAGTTATGTCATCAGCAGCTAATCATTTAACGCCCATTACCTTGGAACTAGGAGGGAAAAGTCCTGCAATCGTACTCGAGGATGCAAATCTTGAAGTAACCGCAAAACGATTAATGTGGGGTAAAGGACTTAATGCAGGCCAAACTTGCATTGCTCCCGATCACCTTCTGGTACAAGAAAAAATTAAAGCCCCGCTAATTAATTTTTTCAAAAATGTATTAAATGATTTTTATGGGTTAAACCCTTTAAAGTCAAAAGATCTTGCAAAAATCGTAAATGAATATCATTTTAATCGGCTGAATGAGATCGTTAGATCTGCAAGAAGTAAAGGAAATATTCTTTTAGGTGGAAGAATTGATTCTGAGAGCAGACGAATAGAGCCAACAATTATTGAAATAACAGAAGATAATGATATTGCTATGAATGATGAAATATTTGGCCCGATTTTACCAATAATTACAGTCCCAAGCCTAGGAAAAGCAATCGAAAGAATAATTCAGCTAGATCGTCCTCTTGCACTTTATATGTTTGGCGGTACCATTGCTCAACAAAGGGAAGTTCTCAGAAAAACAAGTTCTGGAACGGTATGTTTTAACGATGTAATTATGCAAGCAGGTGTACCTGAGTTACCTTTTGGTGGAATTGGTGCCAGCGGAATGGGTCGATATCACGGCATATCAGGTTTCGAAACTTTTTCTAATCAGCGATCAATTCTCCAGAGGCCATTTTGGCTTGACTTAAAGCTCAGGTATCCCCCTTACAGGCTTAGCCTTCCATTCATAAAAAAAATGCTTAGTTAACCATACGCTGGTATAAAAGCCTTCATTTTTTTCAAGAGCATACAAAAATACTGGCCAAATTATGGAACGGACCTAAGGTTCCATAAAAAGACAACGATTCATGAGAAGCACCATTGCGGTTGCTCTAGCACTAAATGCATTTTTGCCAAGCACCGCCTTGGCATCACTGGTGAAAGTTCAAGCAGGGGATACCCTCTCTGAGATAGCTACTAGGCATAAAATCTCAATAAACGAGCTGATAAAGATCAATGGGATTAGAGACTCAAATCATTTAACAGTTGGAAGCACACTAAAATTACCTGTAAGCAAATCTATTGATGACAACAAACACAAAGGCTTTTATGAAGTTAGGCCTGGAGATACTATTAGCTATATTGCTAACTTATATAGTTTAAGCGAGAGGGAAATCATCAATCTCAATAACCTAAGTAACAATGCATTTATATATCCAGGACAGAAGATAAATCTTCCTTCTTCAAATAAAAGACCAATTCATAGCGAAATAACGCATTTAGTAATCAAAGGAGATACGCTAGGCAATATTGCAAAAAACTATAATATTAACCAATCTGAAATTATATCCCTAAATTTATTACCGGACTCTGATTATTTATACCCTGGCCAAAAGATAAGGATTCCAAAATACACAAATTCTTCGAAACGAACCAATACCCCTGAGAACAAGATTACTAACTATTCTCCTGCCTACCATATAGTAAAAAGAGGAGAAACACTCTCTAAAATATCAAAAATATATAATGTTAGTATCAATGATTTAATTAAAATCAACCAAATAAAAAGTCCGAACAAGTTATCCCAAGGAGAAAGGCTTTATTTAAAAGGCAGACCCTACAAAAAAGCAAGTGAATCTAATTATTATTTGTCCAATAAAGAAGCAAAGAAATTTGATCCAAAGTATTTAGCTCAGGACTGGAGAGCGTATGGACCTCTGAAAGTAAACTGGTCAAACTGGCAATCCCTAGGTGGTAGTTATGTAACACCGACAATAAATAATGAAGGAAAGGCTCTATATCTAGCCATTAATTGCTCGGTCAAGAAAATCAATGCGACTGGGTTAAATGGTGCCTGGAAAACTTGGAGTTCGCCTATGAAAAAATTTGAACATCAACTATTAAATGACCTATGCAAAATGAAGACTAGTTAGATCAAAAAGGAAAAATTCATGCAGCAAAATATATTGGCCAAGGTTTTTTTACAAAACAACGCCCAGTTTCTTTAATTGTGAGTAGATTCATACCATCAACGTTTTCATTTATTAGTTCTGCATTAATAAGTCTGCGAGCAAGCCAAGACAATTGCTCTTCACTTTTATCACTTTTTTTCCCTAAATTTCTTACAAGCCTTCTTAATTCAATTTCTTTTTTTTCTTCTAATTCTAAAAGTACTTTTTGAGCTTCAGCAGACCAATCTGTTAATGGCTTAGAAGATCTGCAGCAATCACATCTTCCACATTTACTAGCAAGCTCTCCAATAGATTCCAAAAGTGCCTGTTCAAAACATATGTCTCCTTCAGCCAAAGCTTCCATTTTTCGAAGTTGTTCTCGAGCTATTTCAAAGCGTTGTTGCTCTAGATGAGCATTTAAATCATTTGGAGACTTTGCAAAAGAAGATTTAATTGCCCATTCAAGAGAAATGCGATCACCTGGCGAAAACAAGACCAAGCATTGGGCAGGCAAACCATCCCTTCCTGCTCTACCTGACTCTTGAAGATAATTTTCAGGAGAAGGGGGCAAATTCAAATGTAAGACCAATCCGACATCGGCCCGATCAATTCCCATCCCAAATGCAATTGTGGCTACGATTACAGGATTAGGTTGCTCCAAAAATTTTTCTAGTGCGTTATGGCGTAACTCTTTATCTAAGCCAGCGTGATAAGCGATAGCAGAAACCCCTGAAGACTGAAGAAGCTTGGTCCATTTATCTACTGATTTTCTAGTTCTTAGATAAATAAGCGAAGCACCTCTTGATTGACCCAAAGCCTCTAGAACTTCTTTCAAAGGTTCTTTAGATCTTCTTCTCATTGAATAGTGCAGGTTTGTTCTGCGCGCGGAACAAACCTGCACTATTGGCGAATGCATATTTAAAAGGCGTATAATGTCTGCTCTAACTTTGGGAGCAGCAGTTGCACTTAGTGCAACTAGAGGGACACCAGGACAAAAACTCCTAATCTCTCCTAGACGCATATAATCAGGCCTAAAATCATGACCCCAAGCACTAATGCAATGTGCTTCATCAATTGCTATAGCAACTAATTTTCCTTTATTTGTTTTTTCATTCAAAAGCTGCCTAATTGATCTGCTTTTTAATCTTTCTGGGGCCAAATAAAGCAAGCGAAACTTATCTTCCTTCAATAAGTGCATTAAAGAATTTCTTCTTGGCAAAGTCAGAGATGAATGTATACAACCTGCCAATATTCCTTTCTTATTAAGCTGCATCACTTGATCTTCCATAATTGAGACTAAGGGAGAAACAACCACCACAAGGCCATCACGCACCAATGCAGGAAGCTGATAGCAAAGTGATTTTCCTCCTCCAGTTGGAAGAACAGCTATTGCATCTTTTCCAGAAAGGATGGCTTCTATAACTGGACGTTGGCCGGCTTTAAAACAATTCCATCCATAATGTTTTGCCAACGCTTTATCCAATGTTTCCAATACTAATAACCAATAGCGAAGCAAACATAACTAGCAATCAATCAATCAGCCACTATCAATTCTCAAGATATTGGAGGAGGTTCCAAACGATCTGGTGACTCCTCTACGAGTTGTATGCGAACCTTTTTCCCACCAGATAATTCCCCAAGGGACACTCTCATTGTCGCTCCGCTAAGGCTTTGCAAAGCTTCTAAAACATCTCTTAAATAAGGTGTGCTGCTTCCACTTTCCAACCAAAGCTTTTCATGTAATCCACCCAATCGACTCCAAGCAGAATGAAGTTTTAAAACCGAAGATTCTAAGGCTTGTGCTTGCCCAACTGCATCAGCAAGGATTCCTAGTGCATCTAGTCGCTGAGCCTCATTTATAGCCTTCTCTAAATTCAACTCACCTTGCTGAAAAGCACGAAGTGCAATGCATGCATCCAAAGCCTTACTTGTCCATCTAGCTGCATTAGTTACGTCTTTAATGCAATCTATTTCAGGTTCACTCCTTAAAGTTTCACGAAAATCTTCTTGCTGAGATTCTGGGAGCTTTTCTAGTTCACGAACCAAAGGGGCAACAACTTTAGGAGGTAACAAGTTTTCTTGTGTTAATTGCCTAATCTCATCTGGCAACAAGGGACTTGTAGCAGATGTAAATTCATCTCTAAGTCTTCGAACCTGCCTGCGTGTAATTTCCTGGCCTTCGTTGGCCGCTTCAGAGATCATTATTTGTACTTCTGGTGAAGCCTGAGCTGTTTCTATAAAAGCTCTTTTTGAAAATTGATTAACACTATCTCCCTCTAGGATTCCTTCTCCAAGCAAACCATCAGCTGAATCTGCAAGCTGAATTAATCCATACGCCCTCGTTTTACTGATTTCTCTCTCTCGGAGCCATTGCAAAAATCCAGCACCTCTTCCTTGCCCACCTTTCTTTTCTTTGTCTCGAACAATCCTAAGAATCCTTCCCCTGCAGATCTCAGTATGCAAGTCAAATCGATCGCAAACGAGCCAGGCCTTCTCCAATCGAGAAAAGAACTCTGTACTACTGACATCATCCTGCTCAGGATCAGGAAGATCTAAATTCAGCAAGGATGGATCCAATCCATCTGATTTCCTCTCCAAAAGCACTTCCAGCCAATTGAGAATGCTGGCACAAGATAATGACTATCGGACGACATTCTGTGACGGTAAAGTCAACTATTACACGCTTAGGAGATACGCTGATCTATGAAATCAACTTACTCCCTCAGCGATGGCAGTCTCTAGAGGTGACATGGTTCGCGTTAAGCGTCCTGAGTCCTATTGGTACAACGAAGTTGGCAAAGTAGCCTCCGTAGACGAATCCGGGATCAAATATCCCGTTGTAGTCCGGTTTGAAAAAGTAAACTATTCTGTTTACAGCGGTCAAGATGGCGGAAACAACACAAACAACTTCGCCGAAAGCGAGCTTGAAAAGGCATAAACATTAGTTGCCTGAGCTCCCAGAAGTTGAGACGGTTCGCCGTGGATTGGAGAACCGTCTTGACAACTTTCAGATAGATCGCATAGAGGTTCGCAGGGAAAGGGCAATTGCAAGCCCTGGCGGCTCTTTGTATTTTATTGAGAATTTACAAGGTTTGTATGTAGGCCAATGGGAAAGGCGAGGTAAATATTTAATTGCCTCCTTGCATACAAGATCTCCTTCAACTTACTTATCATCTCCCAAAGAGGTTGACGGAGGATGGTGGGGGGTACATCTAAGAATGACTGGCCACTTCCAATGGCACAAAAACCTTTCATCTCCTTGCTCTCATACGCGTGTGAGAATATGGAATAGGCAACAAGAAGAACTTAGATTCGTCGATACACGTAGTTTTGGTCAGATGTGGTGGGTTCCACCTAATTCATGGCCTTCAAATATAATTAAAGGTCTTAATAACTTAGGGCCAGAGCCGTTCAGCAATTCTTTTAATTCAATATATCTAAAAGAAAAGTTTAAAGGTTCTAAGAGGCCAATAAAGAACGCCCTTCTAGATCAATCAGTTGTGGCTGGAGTTGGCAATATATATGCCGACGAAAGTCTATTTAAAGCTGGTATTTCTCCATTTACTCCTGCCGGCATTTTAAGCGATAATCAACTAGAGAAAATATGCATAAATTTAATTGATGTACTTAAGATGAGTATTGGGAAAGGAGGTACAACATTTAGTGATTTTCGCAATTTAGAAGGGGTAAATGGTGACTATGGAAATGCAGCATGGGTTTACAGAAGACATAATCTTGAATGTAGAAAATGCAAAAATAAAATCACCCGCAAGAAGCTTGCTGGAAGAAGTACCCATTGGTGCTCAATTTGCCAGAAATAACCACTAATATGAGTCAACTAAATTCATACTAGTTCAACTTAACAATCAACCTTAATTGTTAAGTTTGCCGCTAAGTATCTTTAATGAAAACCAATCTATTCAATAAAAAAGCCGCCCAAATGGACGGCTTTTTTATTGAATAAGAAAAAAGTTTTACCTGGCATTGAGCTATTTTCTCAGGGGGCTACCCCCCAAATATCGTCGCCGCTGCTGCGTTTCACGACCGAGTTCGAGATGGATCGGGGTGGTTCCACAACGCCATGAACACCAGGATAGAAATCATTTTCTCTCAAGAAATGAACCTTGAGAACTGCATGGTGAATTATTCAAATTAATAATTGAATTGTCTGAAAAAAATCTCATTTAAGTAAAAGTATGGTCAAGCCCTCGGTCTATTAGTACTCCTCCGCTGCACCTGTTACCAGGCTTCCACGTAGAGCCTATCAACGGGTGTTCTTCCCGTGACCTTACTGGCTTATGCCATGGGAACACTCATCTTGAGGTGGGCTTCCCACTTAGATGCTTTCAGCGGTTATCCACTCCGCACATGGCTACCCAGCGTTTACCGTTGGCACGATAACTGGTACACCAGAGGTGCGTTCCTCCCGGTCCTCTCGTACTAGGGAGAAATCCTCTCAATGTTCCTGCGCGTACACCGGATATGGACCGAACTGTCTCACGACGTTCTGAACCCAGCTCGCGTACCGCTTTAATGGGCGAACAGCCCAACCCTTGGGACCGACTTCAGCCCCAGGTTGCGATGAGCCGACATCGAGGTGCCAAACCTCCCCGTCGATGTGAACTCTTGGGGGAGATCAGCCTGTTATCCCTAGAGTAACTTTTATCCGTTGAGCGACGGCCCTTCCACTCAGAACCGTCGGATCACTAAGGCCGACTTTCGTCCCTGTTCGACTTGTAGGTCTCACAGTCAAGCTCCCTTCTGCCTTTGCACTCGACGACTGATTTCCAACCAGCCTGAGGGAACCTTTGCGCGCCTCCGTTACCTTTTAGGAGGCGACCGCCCCAGTCAAACTGCCCACCTGATACTGTCCGCTCCCCGGATAACGGGTGAACGTTAGAACCCTAGCTCTGAAAGAGTGGTATCTCACCATTGACTCAGTAGCACCCACAAGCACTACTTCAAAGTCTCCCACCTATCCTGCGCATTCAGAGCCCGGGCACAATACCAAGCTGCAGTAAAGCTTCATAGGGTCTTTCTGTCCGGGTGTACGTAGTCCGCATCTTCACAGACAATTCTATTTCGCCGAGCCTCTCTCCGAGACAGCGCCCAGATCGTTACGCCTTTCGTGCGGGTCGGAACTTACCCGACAAGGAATTTCGCTACCTTAGGACCGTTATAGTTACGGCCGCCGTTCACCGGGGCTTCAGTCGCCAGCTTCGCTTACGCTGACCGGCTTCCTTAACCTTCCGGCACTGGGCAGGCGTCAGCCCCCATACATCGTCTTGCGACTTAGCGGAGACCTGTGTTTTTGGTAAACAGTCGCCTGGGCCTCTTCACTGCGACCAGCTCTCGCTGGCACCCCTTCTCCCGAAGTTACGGGGCCATTTTGCCGAGTTCCTTAGAGAGAGTTATCTCGCGCCCCTCGGTATTCTCTACCACCCCACCTGTGTCGGTTTCGGGTACTGGCAGTTATGCCTTAACGGGTATAGGGCTTTTCTTGGAAGCATGACATCACCAACTTCGCTGCCGTAGCAGCTCGTACTCACGTCTCAGCTCAGAACGTTTTCTCCGCTCCTCAAAGCCTCGAGCGCTTGAACCAGTAACCAACATCTGGATTGGCTAGCCTTCTCCGTCCCCCTTCCCAAAACATAACCGGTACAGGAATGTTGACCTGTTATCCATCGACTACGCCTTTCGGCCTCGCCTTAGGTCCAGACTAACCCTCCGCGGACGAGCCTGCCGGAGGAACCCTTAGGGTTTCGGGGCATGGGATTCTCACCCATGTTTTCGCTACTCAAGCCGACATTCTCACTTCCATGCAGTCCACGCCCGCTTACGCTAACGCTTCACCCCACATGGAACGCTCCCCTACCATTTAACAAGTTAAATCCGCAGCTTCGGTACAACACTTAGCCCCGTTCATTTTCGGCGCAGGATCGCTCGACCAGTGAGCTATTACGCACTCCTTTGAGGATGGCTGCTTCTAGGCAAACCTCCTGGTTGTCTGGGCAATCCCACCTCCTTTATCACTTAGTGCTGATTTAGGGACCTTAGCTGGCGGTCTGGGCTGTTTCCCTTTCGACTATGGAGCTTATCCCCCACAGTCTGACTGCCTAGTTACACACAGGGTATTCAGAGTTCATCTCGATTTGGTACCGCTCTCGCAGCCCGCACCGAAATGGTGGCTTTACCCCCCTGCTGGAGCACTAGACGCTACGCCTCAACGTATTTCGGGGAGAACCAGCTAGCTCCGGGTTCGATTGGCATTTCACCCCTAACCACAGCTCATCCGCTGATTTTTCAACATCAGTCGGTTCGGACCTCCACTTGGTATCACCCAAGCTTCATCCTGGCCATGGTTAGATCACCCGGGTTCGGGTCTATAAACACTGACAAACGCCCTATTCAGACTCGCTTTCGCTATGGCTCCACCATTTCCGGTTTAACCCGCCAGTGCCTATAAGTCGCCGGCTCATTCTTCAACAGGCACACGGTCACCCGATAAGTCGGGCTCCCATTGCTTGTAAGCTCACGGTTTCATGTTCTATTTCACTCCCCTCCCGGGGTTCTTTTCACCTTTCCCTCGCGGTACTGTTGCGCTATCGGTCACACAGGAGTACTTAGCCTTACGAGGTGGTCCTCGCGGATTCACACGGAATTCCACGTGCTCCGTGCTACTCGGGATACAGCTAGGCCAACTTGCCTTTCGATTACGGGGCTTTCACCCTCTATGGCACGCCATTCAAACGCTTCTTCTAGGTTCGTTGGTCCACATTGCTGTCCCACAACCCCGATGGTCGAAACCATCGGTTTAGGCTCTTCCCCGTTCGCTCGCCGCTACTTAGGGAGTCGTTTTTACTTTCCTTTCCTCCAGCTACTAAGATGTTTCAGTTCGCTGGGTTGGCTCGCACCAGCCTATGGATTCAGCTGGTCGTACTAGGGGTTGCCCCATTCGGAAATTCCCGGATCAAAGCGTGCTTCCAGCTCCCCGAGACTTATCGCAGGTAACCACGTCCTTCATCGCCTCTGTGTGCCAAGGTATCCACCGTGAGCCCTTCATAGCTTGACCATTTGATCTCTAAATTGAAAAGAAGCAGCAATTTGCTACTTATCTCATTATTTATTTTTTGGTTATCTAAAACGCCAAGCATTTACTCAAGGCATATAAATAAACTGGAAATAAATAATCTCTAATGGAATTAATACCTTCAAAGTTCAAAATAGAGTCTCGACTCTTACTCAAGAATTTATACATAATTCTCTTTCAACATAGCAATCTATGCATGGCATAAATCGAAATGTTGACATGAAAGAATCATGCATCCATGAGATGCTTTTTTCTTTCCAGACTCACCTATGCAGTTGTCAAGGTTCTACTGAACATCTCTACAAATCGAAGAAATGTAGTGAGCCCAGCATGCTATCAACCAACTCTTATTGAAGAATAAAAGTTTGGAATGATAAGAAGCTAGGTTCATTCAGACAAAACAAAATCTAAGTCAAAGCCAACCAGCAAAATCTCCTGGATTTTGATATCAGGAGGTCGATCAGTGGAGGTAAGCGGACTCGAACCGCTGACATCCTGCTTGCAAAGCAGGCGCTCTACCAACTGAGCTATACCCCCAACATCGAATGGGCCATCCTGGACTTGAACCAGGGACCTCACCCTTATCAGGGGTGCGCTCTAACCACCTGAGCTAATGGCCCAGGATTACCCTTGCTGGGTGTGACCTAGACAAGTTTAGGAACTGAAAACAGAATCTAAACCCTTTATATAGATAAAGACTCTGAGCTGAGGTACCGATCGACCTAAGGTGACAGGACCATGGTCTAGGAATATAAAACCAGACATCATGATCAATGTTTGTCTCCCTGTTAGGAGGTGATCCAGCCGCACCTTCCGGTACGGCTACCTTGTTACGACTTCACCCCAGTCATCAGCCCCACCTTCGGCGTCCTCCTCCACAAGGGTTGGAGTAACGACTTCGGGCGTGGCCAACTTCCATGGTGTGACGGGCGGTGTGTACAAGGCCCGGGAACGTATTCACCGCAGTATGCTGACCTGCGATTACTAGCGATTCCTCCTTCACGTAGGCGAGTTGCAGCCTACGATCTGAACTGAGCCACGGTTTATGGGATTTGCTTGCCCTCGCGAGTTCGCTGCCCTTTGTCCGTAGCATTGTAGTACGTGTGTAGCCCAGGATGTAAGGGGCATGATGACTTGACGTCATCCACACCTTCCTCCGGTTTATCACCGGCGGTCTCTCTAGAGTGCCCAACTAAATGCTGGCAACTAAAGACGTGGGTTGCGCTCGTTGCGGGACTTAACCCAACATCTCACGACACGAGCTGACGACAGCCATGCACCACCTGTCACTGCGTTCCCGAAGGCACCCTCTAATTTCTTAAAGGTTCGCAGGATGTCAAACCCTGGTAAGGTTCTTCGCGTTGCATCGAATTAAACCACATACTCCACCGCTTGTGCGGGCCCCCGTCAATTCCTTTGAGTTTCACACTTGCGTGCGTACTCCCCAGGCGGAACACTTAACGCGTTGGCTACGACACCGAGGGGGTCGATTCCCCCGACACCTAGTGTTCATCGTTTACGGCCAGGACTACAGGGGTATCTAATCCCTTTCGCTCCCCTGGCTTTCGTCCATGAGCGTCAGTTATGGCCCAGCAGAGCGCCTTCGCCACTGGTGTTCTTCCCGATATCTACGCATTTCACCGCTACACCGGGAATTCCCTCTGCCCCTACCACACTCAAGCCCAACAGTTTCCACTGCCTTGATGGAGTTAAGCTCCACGTTTTAACAGCAGACTTGAAGGGCCGCCTGCGGACGCTTTACGCCCAATAATTCCGGATAACGCTTGCCACTCCCGTATTACCGCGGCTGCTGGCACGGAATTAGCCGTGGCTTATTCCTCAAGTACCGTCAGATCTTCTTCCTTGAGAAAAGAGGTTTACAGCCCAGAGGCCTTCATCCCTCACGCGGCGTTGCTCCGTCAGGCTTTCGCCCATTGCGGAAAATTCCCCACTGCTGCCTCCCGTAGGAGTCTGGGCCGTGTCTCAGTCCCAGTGTGGCTGATCATCCTCTCAGACCAGCTACTGATCGAAGCCTTGGTGAGCCATTACCTCACCAACAAGCTAATCAGACGCGGGCTCATCCTCAGGCGAAATTCATTTCACCTCTCGGCATATGGGGTATTAGCGGCCGTTTCCAGCCGTTATCCCCCTCCTGAGGGCAGATTCCCACGCGTTACTCACCCGTCCGCCACTAACCCGAAGGTTCGTTCGACTTGCATGTGTTAAGCACGCCGCCAGCGTTCATCCTGAGCCAGGATCAAACTCTCCGTTGTAGTTCAAACCCTATTGAATACAACCTAATAGGTTATTTCTCAGCTTGATTTGCCACACCCACTACTAGACACTGGCGTATCTAAAAGCAGTTGTCGCCACCTTCTTATTAAAAAAGGGTTCAAAGAGTGCACTTTAAGAATCTCTTCCTCGTGACTTTCCCGAATCTCAGATCCGGTCGTTGCTTCCACCTGTAACACCTTTCACAAAGATTTGGATCGTGAAAACCAAATCAATGCAGTATCAAGCTTCAACAACTGATTTCTTTTGACGGGACCTCACACCCTTATTGCATTTCAGTACAGATGTCAAAAGTTATCTTCAAAAAGAGAACAAGGCATCTATACGCAATAAAAGCGTCAGTTCCTAAACTTTAAGTTGTCCAGGTTCCTCTCTTAGACTCCTAATTAAAGGAACTTCAAGAGCTGCGGAATCAACCGCTTTAAAAACTTACAACACTGCCGGATTGCTCCTCAAGTGTCGCAAGCACCCAAGAAACCATTAAAGACTCGCGTCTTTAGGAACTAGGGATGCACTTCAGGTCTCAGCCCGTTGCGCATCCAAACAATTTAGACCATTAACCCACCTAGATGCAACAACAAAAATAATTAGCATCTCAAGACTTCCTTTTACTGGCCAATCTGCCTAGCAATACTAAGTTTTAGGAAGGTGTTTTGGAAATGACTTTATGGCAGGGCGGTTTAGTCAAAAGCATCAAAGAGTTCGACCCAGCTCGAACGAAGAGCAAGTTGTTAAACGTGCCAAAGAGCACTTTGAGAGAACTCTTATAGAAATAAATGGGATGGTTGCTGGGAGCGTAGCGGCTCTAGAACACCCAGCGAATAACGAAGCACTGAACTACGGGGAAATTTTTCTTCGAGACAATGTCCCAGTAATGATCTATTTACTTACACAAAAGCGCTATGAAGTAGTAAAAAAATTCCTAAGCGTTTGCCTTGATCTGCAAAGCACCACATATCAGACACGTGGAGTTTTCCCAACAAGTTTTGTCGAAGAGAATGGGGAGCTAATTGCCGATTATGGTCAGCGTTCAATTGGAAGAATCACCTCGGCAGACGCAAGCTTATGGTGGCCGATTTTATGCTGGCTTTATGTAAAAAGAAGTGGCGACAAGGCATTTGGTACGAGTCAGAAAGTTCAAAGGGGTGTTCAACTCTTATTAGATCTTGTTCTTCATCCAACATTTGAAGGAACCCCGGTTCTTTTTGTGCCTGACTGCGCATTCATGATTGACCGACCAATGGATGTCTGGGGAGCGCCACTAGAAGTGGAAGTTCTTCTATATGCGTGTCTTAAAAGCTGCATAGAACTTATGGAACTCAGTAGAAAAACACAGGCCAGTCGCTTACTTGATCAAAGACTTGTTCTAACTAGGCAATGGGTTCATGATCTTCGTCAATTTCTACTAAAGCACTATTGGGTTACCAGTAAGACGATGCAAGTTCTTAGAAGAAGGCCAACAGAACAATATGGAGAAGATCAACATCAAAACGAATTCAACGTACAGCCACAAGTCGTGCCATCTTGGCTCCAAGACTGGTTAGAAAATCGTGGTGGATATTTGATTGGGAATATCAGGACTGGTAGACCAGATTTTCGTTTTTATAGTCTTGGGAACTCATTAGCTTGCTTATTTGGAGTTCTTACTGCTCCTCAGCAGAGAGCTCTGTTCCGTCTAGTACTTCATAACCGTCATCACCTAATGGCACAAATGCCAATGAGACTTTGCCATCCCCCAATGGACGGAGCTGAATGGCAAAACAAAACTGGTTCCGACCCTAAAAACTGGCCTTGGAGCTATCACAATGGCGGGCACTGGCCAAGCCTTTTATGGTTCTTCGGTGCATCAATTTTAATGCATGCGAAGAGATATCCAGATGCTGATGTACTACTAATGGGCCAAATGAAGGCCTTATTAGAAGAATGCTATTGGAGTCAACTAAATCAACTTCCGAGGCAAAAATGGGCGGAATATTTTGATGGGCCCACAGGAACTTGGGTTGGGCAACAATCCAGGACCTATCAAACTTGGACAATTGTTGGCTTTCTTTTAATGCATCATTTTCTAAGGGTATCCCCAGAAGATGTAATGATGCTTGATTTTGAGGATCTGGTTTGTTCCTGATGAAAAACGCTAATTAGTATTAAGTTAGAAAAAATTTCTAAAATAAGCCAAGGGTTAAAGACTTATCAATAGGGAAGCAAGCTCCGATTCCTAAATATATGGTAAAGAATGTCCCAAAAAGAAATACAGTCATTGCAACTGGTCTACGGAAAGGGTTCTGAAATTTATTTACATTTTCTATAAAAGGTATCAACATTAGGCCTAAGGGAACAAGTGTTTGCAAAGCAATGCCTAACAACTTATTAGGAACTACTCTTAAAATCTGAAAGACGGGATATAGATACCATTCTGGAAGAATCTCTAAAGGGGTTGCAAATGGATCTGCCTTATCTCCAAGCATTGCTGGATCAAGAACTGCTAGGCCTACCACACAAGCAATAGTTCCAAGAATTACTACGGGGAAAACATATAAAAGATCATTGGGCCAGGCAGGTTCACCGTAATAATTGTGCCCCATCCCCTTGGCAAGCTTCTCTCTAAGCTTTGGGTCGGATAAATCTGGCTTTTTAAGAATGCTCATAGAACCAAAAACAAATAAAGGTTTATAAATTAAGGAAAATATTGAATCTCAAGTTCATAGAGGACCAGATATGCCTTGTTTACGGATCATTAAAAAATGCATGAGCATGAAGACTGCCAATAACCATGGCAATACGAAAGTATGAAGACTATAGAAACGAGTCAAGGTTGGCTGTCCAACGCTCTCACCTCCACGAAGTAGCTCGACCATAAAGTCTCCAACTACAGGAATTGCTGCGGGCACACCAGAAACAATTTTCACAGCCCAATAGCCAACTTGATCCCAAGGCAATGAATAGCCAGTAACTCCAAAAGAAACGGTAATTACAGCCATTACTACACCTGTAACCCAGGTAAGTTCTCTAGGCCTCTTAAATCCACCTGTTAAATAAACTCTAAAAACATGAAGGATGAGCATCAATACCATCATTGATGCACTCCAGCGATGAACAGAACGAATGAGCCAGCCGAAACTGACGTCCGTCATTAGATAACTCACTGAGCTATATGCTTCAGCAACGGTTGGTTTGTAATAGAAAGTCATCGCGAAACCAGTCGCGAACTGAATCAAAAAACAAACAAGCGTTATGCCTCCCAAGCAATAAAAGATATTGACGTGGGGAGGGACGTATTTTGAAGTGACGTCGTCAGCTATGTCCTGAATTTCAAGACGTTCCTGGAACCAGTCGTAGACAGGTGAGGAGTTCGCCATGCATATATGCGCTTTGTACAAAGATTCTACTCATCGCCAACCAAAGACTGTTGAAGAGATGAAACCTATGTCGCCGAGATTCACAAAACGATTGATTTCTTTGAAGCGCATTCTTAGTGCGATCGTTTCTCTCTGTCTAACTTTTCTTTTAATAGCTGCGCCTGTATTAGCCCTAAACGATGGGCAGCAACTGATCCTAGAAAGCTGGAGTCTTGTAAACGAAGGCTTCTTAAATCCTTCAAGATTTGATGAAATCCATTGGCGAAGGTTGCGGCAACAAGCTTTAGAAAAGCAAATTTCTACGAGTGACGAAGCTTATGCCGCTATTGAGGAAATGCTTCTTCCAATTGGAGATCCTTATACAAGGCTATTAAGACCTGATGACTATGCAGCGATGAAAGAGAGCAATCTTGGTAGCGAAATTAATGGGGTTGGCCTTCAGTTAGGCGCAAGAACAGAAGACGGAGAAATAGTTGTAATTGCCCCTTTAGAAGGTTCTCCTGCTGCAGATGCAGGGGTCGCAAGTGGAACCATATTGCTGAGCGTTAATGGAGAGTCTCCTAAAAATCTTGGTCTAGAAGCAACCGCTGCAAGGCTAAGAGGCGAAACCGGCTCTCAAGTCTTAGTTACTCTTCAAGCACCAAATGGGGAGATAGACGAAATTGCTCTTGAACGAAGAAGTGTTGATCTGCGCCCAGTGCGAACTCGAAGACTCAGAAATGAATCCCACACACTTGGCTACTTACGAATCACCCAGTTCAGTGAAGGGGTACCAGAACAAGTAAACGAAGCACTTCAAGAATTATCTGAGAAAGGAATAGAAGGCCTAATTCTTGATTTAAGAAATAATTCGGGTGGCTTGGTCAGCTCTGGATTGGCAGTTGCAGATATATTTCTTAAAGGGAATGCAATTGTTGAAACAAGAAATCGAGATGGAGTCAAGGATTCCATTCCAGCGAGCCTTGAATCTCTGTATGACGGGCCGATGGTTACATTGGTAAATAGTGGAACAGCCAGTGCAAGTGAAATACTTGCTGGAGCTCTTCAAGATAACGACCGTTCACAGCTTTTAGGTGATAGAACTTTCGGGAAAGGTCTTATTCAATCACTAACCAACTTGAGTGATGGGAGTGGACTGGCCATAACCGTTGCTGGTTATCTAACTCCTGACGGAAGAGATATTCAAGATTTTGGTATAGAACCAGATCGGAATTTAGACAAGCCTGAACCTCTAAATCCTGGAGGAACTGAAGATAGATGGCTACAAGATGCTGAATTATTAATGGAAGCAAACTTGGATCAAGATATGCTGGAAGAAACTGCTAATAACATAAATGAAAAGAAAGAATCAGAGTTGAGTATTGATTAATGGGTATTCGTACATATCACGATCCATTACATGGAGGGATAAGTCTAGACAGCAAAAAAGCCGAAGAAGAAATGATTATTGAATTAATTGAGTCTTCCCCTTTTCAAAGATTAAGAAGAATTCGGCAATTAGGTCCTGCATATTTAACTTTTCATGGAGCAGAGTCAAGTCGTTTTACTCATTCATTAGGTGTATTTCATCTCGCAAGAAAAGCACTAAAAAAACTAATTCAGATCGATCCCAATCTAGAAAAAAGCAAAGGCCTTTTATATGCTGCAGCACTTTTACATGATCTTGGTCATGGGCCATTAAGTCATACAGGCGAATGGATATTTAATTTGCACCATGAAGAATGGTCTGCTCGTTTAATAAGAGAGCATTCTGAGATAAAAGAAACTCTAGAAAAATTACATCCGAAGACCCCTGAACAAATTGCCAGCCTGTTAGAGAGTAATTCTCAACCAAGAGCTATAAAAAAGCTAGTCAGCAGTCAACTTGACTGTGACAGATTGGATTATTTAATTCGAGATAGTTATGCAACAGGTACTTGCTATGGCCAACTAGACCTAGAAAGAATTATGTCAGCATTAACGCTTGCCCCAGATGGAGATATAGCAATTGATCCAAAAGGTCTAATGGCAGTTGAACATTATTTAGTAGTCCGCAATCTCATGTATCGAGGCGTATATGGACATAGATTAAATATTGTTTGTAATTGGTTACTCGAACAGGTTATTAGACTTGCCAAAAAATTAGGCCCTAAGAGGATATGGGCTGATCAAATTATGAGTATATGGCTTTGGCATCCTGAAAAGATAGACATAGAAGTATTCCTTGCAAATGACGATATACGTACTTTTTACCACCTTGAAAGGTGGAAAGAAGATGCTCCTAAAGATCTTTCAGAGCTATGCAAGAGAGTATTAGATCGACGCCTACTTAAGGCAATTAATGTAGCCTTTTTAAATAAAGAATCTCAATTAAAGGCTCTCGCAATAAGCAGAAATTTGTCAGAGAAAGAAGGGAAAGATCCAGATCTTTGCTGCGGCTTAAGATATCACCATTTAGATGGATATCAACCTTATATAGGAGGATTAAGGTTATGGGATGGGAATGAATTAACAGCTCTGGAAAAAGCCTCGCCATTAATCTCTAGCTTAATCAAGCCAGAGGACTCATCATGGCTTATCTATCCGAAAGAAATTCATCATGATCTATTAGAAAATTTAAGAACCTTCTAATAAGTCAAGAAACTAATTTCATAGTATTCATTCCAAAAACATGGAAAAACACAAAACACAAACCGACAAGAATTTTCTTAATCTTCCTTACTTAAAGAATTCAGACTGGAGAGAAGCACTTAAATTAAAACTTAGTGATATTAAATCAGGAGGTGTCGAGTTAAATTGTAAAGACTGGTATTTTAATTGCAGAGATTTAAAAGAGGTGATTTCAATTATTCAAAGATCAGGCTTCAAGTTACTATTAATTGAATCAAATATCCCAACAACAATAGTTAGCGCTTCAGCTTTAGGTATAAAAGCTGATCTATATATTGAGGCTGGCGAAAACACTCAGACTACAAATATCAATTCGAAGCTAGATAGCTTATCCAAGCCTTTATTTCATCAAGGAATTCTTCGATCTGGTGAAAATATTGAAGCCGACGGAGATCTTTTTTTACATGGGGATGTAAACCCTGGGGCAAAAGTTTCAGCCGGAGGCAATATCATGGTATGGGGAAGACTACTAGGGATAGCTCATGCAGGGAAAGGTGGAGAAGAAAATGCAAAAATTGCTGCTTTACAGCTAAGACCACTCCAATTACGCATTGCAAATCAAGTGGCTAGAGGGCCACAAGAAGAACCAGAAGCAGGATTAGCAGAAGAGGCATTTCTAGATCGACAACAAATTGTTATTAGGCCAGTTCAAATAAAGAGCTTTTACAAAACGAACTAACAATTTCCTTTCATCTCCTAAAAGCAAGGCTTTCAAGGAAAAAAGTTAATACCAATTAAAACCTTGTCCCAAGCAAATGCTTCCAAATAGCAAAGTCGCTTTAAGCTGCAAAAACTTTTTAGGGGAACGTGGCGTCCAATACACGCATCATTCTGATTTGTTCAGGCAAAGGGGGCGTCGGCAAAACAACCCTGACGGCAAACCTTGGCGTAGCTCTGGCCAAGCAAGGTGTTCGAACAGTTGTACTAGATGCGGACTTTGGGTTAAGAAACCTGGACCTGCTTTTGGGCCTAGAGAATCGAATCGTATATACAGCCCAAGAGGTTCTAGAAGAAACCTGCCGGCTTGATCAGGCCTTGGTAAAGCACAAACAAGAACCCAATTTGGCTTTACTTCCTGCCGGCAACCCTCGGATGCTTGATTGGCTAAAACCTGATGACATGCAACGCATTGTCACGATGTTGACCAAAGAATTTTCATACGTTTTGATTGATTGTCCCGCTGGAGTTGAGGACGGCTTTAAAAATGCCGTTGCCGCATCAAAAGAAGCCATCATCGTTACCAATCCTGAAGTATCAGCAGTTAGAGATGCAGATCGGGTAATTGGATTACTAAACACCAATGGAATAAAACCAGTACAACTTGTCTTAAATCGAGTAAGACCCCAAATGATTGCCAACCAGGAGATGCTCTCAGTAGATGATGTAACTGACATACTTGCGCTTCCTTTACTTGGACTGGTTCTTGAGGATCAACAAGTAATTGTCAGCACAAACCGAGGCGAGCCACTAACACTTAGCGATAACAATTCTCCAGCCTCTCATTGCTATTCAAATATTGCCAGGCGATTACAAGGCGAACAAATCCCTCTTATTGACCCCTCAAAAGAGGGCTCCGGGTTACGCAACAAGTTTATGCGTTTAATGCAAACTAAGATTTTTTAAGAAATGACACTTCTAGAGATTGTTCAGAAACTATTAGGGCGTCAACAGTCAAGTGCAAGCAAGGCAAGGGAGCGTTTGCAGCTTGTACTTGCACATGATCGGACTGATCTAAGTCCTGAGCTTTTAGATCAAATGCGACGTGAAATATTGGAAGTAGTTTCTAAATATGTAGAAATAGATATTGATGAAGGTGCTGTAAGTCTAGAAACTGAAGATCGGATGACAGCCCTTGTAGCAAATTTACCCATTAAAAGATCTCTACTTAAAGTCAATAGTCAAGATGCAGAATAGAAAACTTTGCTTAAAAATAAACAAATTGATATCAACTCCTTAATGAATTTCCAAACAATTCTGGAAAAGAAAAATCCTTAAAGTGAATTAAGCATTAACTTAATAGGTTACCCAAAAAAATTGAGAAATAATTCTGTACCTGAATAAACGCGTCAAGAAAAAGCTTAAATAGTTAGAATTTATATTAGTGCCGGCTTAGCTCAGTGGTAGAGCAGCGCTTTTGTAAAGCGAAGGTCATCGGTTCAAATCCGTTAGCCGGCTTTTAATTACATCAAATTCAAGTGATCCAATTAAGCCATCAATGCTTTTTATTAGGACTGGAATAGCAATTCCCAATTTTCTACTCTGAATTTGACTTCTGATCAGCTCCCCTCCCGCTTAGGAGCCAAAGAAAAACAAATAGGATCACTAACCCAATACTCCTTAACTCCACTAATGGAGTCGCCCAAATGGTCAATGGCTTTAAAAACCAATAAAAAAATGACTGGAGCAATAAAACCAAACCCAAAAGCCAAAGCATTTTTAAATGAGGTTTTCAGGAATCACAGCACCTCTTCGCAAAATATGCCATAGACCCGAACCTTTCCAAGAAATTAATGTACTTGCTTTTTGAGAACATTTAGGCCATGGAAGAGGTTTTAACAAAGGAACTTCCGGGAAATAAGAACTAGCTTCCTCTGCAGTCAAAGAAGAAGATCCTCCCGACAAGTTCGCACTACTTGTGGCCAAGGGTCCACTTCTTTTGAGCAAATCCCTTGTAAGAGGAAGATCAGGAATTCTCATCCCAAGACTTTCACCGCCAGGATTTAGGGCCTCCACAATCTTTCCATTGGCCGGCAAAATAAGAGTTAAAGCACCTGGCCAATATTTTTTCGACATAGCTAGTGCATCCTTATAAGCACAAGGTAAAACAAACTCAAGAAGCTCCTTAGACGAAGCAGCCATAAGGATAAATGGCTTATTGGCAGGTCTTTTTTTTAAGGTCCAAAGCTGGGAAGCAAACTCTGGGCAAGCAGCTATTGCTGGCAATGTATCGGTAGGAAATAGTGCTGAAGATCCCCTTAATAAACTCGAGGCTAATTCATTTGAATCCATTAAATTCAATTTAAAAGACCTCCTTTGCTTATAACTTTAAGGGTGCATCCCAAGTGCAAATCTCTTAACTCCTTCAAGATCAAATTTGCAAGATACCTCCTTCAAGCCTATTTCTCTCATTAATTCAAGAACGAAAAGACTCTGATCATGATGGTGTTCCATCATTAACCAACCATCGGGAGCCAAAGCAAGCATCGCCCCTTTTATTATTTCGCGACAGGGAGAAAGGCCATCAATCCCTCCATCTAGTGCCAACAATGGCTCATGATCCTTAACAACTGGGTCCAAACCATTTATCAAGTCAATAGGGATATAAGGAGGATTTACTAAAACTAAATTGATCAGCCCCCATAAAGGCTCTAATGGCTCCCACCAATTACCTAAATGAACTTGGTAATTAACAGTAGGTGCCAATTTTTTTAGATTCCTGCATGCAACTTTCAAGGCTTCTTCACTACAGTCCACTGCATGACCAGACCAACCCGGAAGACTTCGACTTAGAGCAACTGCCAAAGCTCCCGAACCAGTGCCCAAATCAACCCAACAACCACTTGAATAGCTCTCAAATTTTTCTAAAGCGAAGTCAATTAAAAGCTCTGTTTCTTGCCTGGGAATCAAAACTGAATTATCAACTTCAATTTCAAAGTCCCTCCAAGGACATCGGCCAATCAAATACTGCAAAGGAATATTTTTTTCTAAATGAATTCTCCACAAATCTTCTAAATCCTCAAGTGACTTTTCAAGAAAGATGATAGAAGCAGGGAGAATATAAAGATTTTGAAATTGATTCCATTCCAATCCTCCACCTATTCCTAATAGCCAGTCAAAATCTACTGGCCTTCCTCCTTGCCTTAACAATCTTCGCCTCCAAGACAAAAACTCTTCTCCTGATATTGCTTCTGGTTTCATTTTGGAAAACTGATTCTATTCAAAACTTTTTTCAACTAGATTGAAGTGGGCCGGACTGCAACTTTGTAAGTGCATGCTGCAGATCTTCAGGTGGATTACGCACTAACATCCTCTTACCCGAAGTCAATCTTACTAAAACCAAGTCCACAAAAGCTTCAGCATAAACATCGCCTTCTTCTTGAAGAAATCTTGAATACCAGGGCCAACGAACACCCCTCCTCTGGAGACAGTGACTTTCCAAAAGTATTTCATCCCCAACCTCAATAGGCTTTCTATATTTAATCTTTAAATCCACCACAGGCATTTCTATGCCCTTATCAATTAAGTCCTTATATGGCAATCCAATACTAGATAAAGCGCAAACTCTAGATTCCTCAAGCCATGCCAAATAAGCACCATGCCACATCACGCCACCATGGTCAGTGTGCTGAGGCAAAGCAACCTTCTTTAATTTCCAAGGTTCATTTGTTATTTCCAATGTCAAAAAATAAATCTCCTCATAGATTAATAAATTGTTCTAAAACTTGAATACATAAAAGTCAAATAATTTTCTATTGGATTGAAATAAAAAATATTTTGCATATATTCCAAGCAATAATTTAAGAGTCTTTTATAGTTATTGAATAGGAAGTACAGACTAAAACAGATTCTAAATTTGAAAGACAAATGCTGTTCCAAGCCAAACATACCTATAGGCAAAAAATAACAGACAAAAGAAAATTCCCCTCATACAAAGTAGAGGGGTCAATAGTTAATCGGGCTAAAGTCTCAGCAATTTATTTCGGACGAACCGAAGATCCTTTACTGACGACCTAGCTTGCCTTTACCTGAATCGGAAAAGAAACTCGACTTCTCTCCATCATTGGTTGAGATATATAAACCAATGAGGAAGATGGTCGGAACCGCCACGAACAAAAGGCTGGCGATAAAACCGAAATTAGTGGTTTCCATGAACGCAGTTGCTTTCCTTGAGAAGTTATCACCTGTAGGGCAGAAAAACTAAAAACCTGTCAGGCCTCGTCATCCGTCTTATCAGAATATCAATTCATCTCAAGCCATGACAATTCCGTGAAAACCCAGTCTGAGAAAAACGTTTCAAGGGAGTTCTGCCTCGGTTGCAGCCTTAATTAAAGACTTTGAATTAGCCGGTGGAGCTTGCGGGCGTGTAAGAACTATTACTGAAGAATTAACTAATGCCTGACAAGCCAGTCTCCAATTGTCAGGTCGCCGTTGAAGTTTGACCTTCTCAACTTCTGTCAAAGGAGAAAGAGCGTCAGGATTATCACCAATCACCTGAACGAAGCAGGTAATGCATTGGCCGCAGCCACCACAGTTCCCGAGATTACCTTTAAGCCCATAAAGACCTAAGCCTTCACGAAGAGCAACTTGCCTAAGATTTTCGCCTGGCTGACATTCCACATCTCTGCCTTCTCTCACAAATCGAATAATTGGCATGAGGTAAAAACACAAATTCTTGTCCATTTTGCTACTTGGCGTTGCGATTTGTGACCAACTTTCTGAGCCAAGAAAATGGCTAATAGGCCCTAACGGTCAGTTGCTTAGGAGAATGATTAGCGAAATAGGAGTATCAATACAAGTTTCAGCTATTGGCAAAAACCACCTTGGCTTGGGGAATAACCCTTACCATCAATCAGTCTGGCTGCATTAAGCAGCTTCGTTCCACGAACCTGACCCCATGGGATTGCCCTGGTATCGGGTGCACAGCGTCGTAATTAACGACCCCGGCCGACTCCTGGCCGTGCACCTCATGCACACAGCTTTGTTAGCCGGCTGGGCCGGCTCCATGGCCCTATACGAATTGGCCATTTTTGATCCTTCTGATCCAGTCCTGAATCCAATGTGGCGACAGGGCATGTATGTCATGCCCTTTATGGCCCGCCTTGGAATTACAGGAAGCTGGGCTGGCTGGGACATCACCGGTCAAACCGGCGTAGATCCAGGATTCTGGAGCTTTGAAGGTGTTGCTGCTGCCCATATTGTCTTCAGTGGCCTACTTATGTTGGCTGCCATTTGGCACTGGACTTATTGGGATCTTGAACTTTGGGAAGACTCCCGTACAGGAGAAGCTGCACTGGATCTCCCCAGGATTTTTGGAATCCACCTGCTACTTGCAGGACTTACATGTTTTGGTTTTGGAGCTTTCCATTGTTCCACCGTTGGTCTTTGGGTCTCCGATCCATACGCACTAACAGGCCATATCGAACCAGTTGCTCCTTCTTGGGGTGCTGATGGGTTTAACCCATTTAGTCCTGGAGGAATAGCTGCTAATCACATCGGTGCTGGCCTTTTGGGGATAGTTGGCGGCATCTTCCATATCACCAACCGTCCAGGCGAGCGTCTTTACAGAAACTTAAAAATGGGCAGTCTTGAAGGAGTACTTGCAAGTGCTCTAGCTGCTGTCCTTTTTGTTTCTTTCGTAGTTTCTGGAACCATGTGGTATGGCTCTGCCACCACACCTGTTGAACTATTTGGACCAACCCGATATCAATGGGACTCTGGTTATTTCAAAGCGGAAATCAACCGGAGAGTCCAAACAGCAATTGACAACGGTGCTTCAAAGGCAGAGGCTTATGCCTCCATCCCCGAGAAACTTGCCTTCTATGACTATGTCGGAAACAGTCCAGCAAAAGGTGGACTATTTCGTGTCGGTGCAATGGTGAACGGCGATGGCCTCCCCACTGGCTGGCAAGGTCATATTGCTTTCACTGATGCCGATGGCAATGATCTAGAAGTCCGCAGAATCCCTAATTTCTTCGAGAACTTCCCAGTTTTACTCGAAGATCAGAACGGAAACGTCAAAGCGGACATTCCTTTCCGCCGGGCTGAAGCCAAGTATTCATTCGAGCAAACTGGCATCAAAGCAACCGTTTATGGCGGTGAGCTAAATGGACAGACCTTTACAGATCCAGTGGTCGTAAAGCGTCTTGCTCGTAAGGCACAACTTGGAGAATCCTTCAAGTTTGACCGCGAGACCTACAAGTCTGATGGTGTCTTCAGAAGCTCTCCTAGAAGCTGGTTTACATTCGCTCATGCCAGTTTCGGACTGCTCTATCTCTTTGGACACTGGTGGCATGCTGCAAGGACTCTTTATCGCGATACATTCGCAGGTATTGATCCTGATCTGGGTGACCAGACAGAATTCGGTCTCTTCAAGAAACTTGGAGACGAATCCACACGGCGTGTTCCAGGACGTGCTTGATTCAACAAGCTCTTTCCTAATTACCACTTTCAGCTGATAGCCCTTACCGAGAATCTCGATGGAAGCCTTCTCTTACGTCCTCATCCTTACCCTGGCATTGGGGACACTGTTCTTCGCGATCGCATTCCGTGATCCTCCGAAGTACTAAATACAAAAACAAAAAAGCCCTGAGTATTCAGGGCTTTTTTTTATAAAAAATTTCTCTCAAAAGCCTGGAAAGCGTGCTTCGAAGGCCTGGTAAATAATCGAAATAAAATATTTAAAGAGAAATTGCCTCACAAAATAAAAGAAGCCCCCTTCTCATAAGACGAATCAATGTATACAGTTAGTAAAGACATTCGGATTGATAGGGCATGCAATGCCCCTCCTGCCAAAACACAGATAGTCGGGTTCTCGAATCACGAGCGGCTGATGGTGGAAAGAGTGTTAGGAGAAGGCGTGAATGTTTAAATTGCGACTTCCGTTTCACTACATATGAAAGAGTTGAAACAATTCCAATAACGGTTTTAAAAAGAAACGGAACGAGAGAAACTTTCAGCAAAACAAAGCTTCTCAATGGAATTAATCGTGCATGTGAAAAAACATCCCTTGTGCCTTCCAAGCTTGAAGAATTGGTTGATGAACTAGAACTACAACTCCAACAAAGGAGTAATCGCGAGGTAAGCAGTTCAGAAATAGGAGAAATGGTATTAGATCAGCTGAGAGTATTGAACGAAGTAGCGTATGTCCGATTTGCATCTGTCCACAGACAATTCAGAGGAATCAATGATTTCGTAGCAACCTTAGAAAGCATTAATGAAAGCAAAGAACAATTAGCCACGGTTGGTTGATCAAATAAGCACATATGTAGAGTGACTAACTAATTCCGAACAGTCGGCGGGCAGTTCGAATTCTTTTTCACACTGTCTAAGGACAGACCGCCATACCAAAATGTCTGACTCTTCAAGCGAACAGGTAAACGAATCCGTTTTAGAAACCAACGAAGAGCAAGCTGTTGTTGCCACTGCTGAGGTATCCGAAAACATTGTTGATGCTCCTGAAGATGACCTTGGCATCCCTAAAGACGTACCCACTGCTGATGACCCAACCAGCAGAGCTAAAAAGAAAGATTTTGATGGTGCAGGATTCACCATTGATGAATTCGCTTCACTTCTCAGTAAATACGATTACAACTTCAAGCCAGGTGACATTATTAATGGCACTGTCTTTGCTCTTGAAACAAAAGGGGCAATGATTGATATAGGGGCCAAGACAGCTGCATTTATGCCCCTTCAGGAAGTTTCAATAAATAGAGTCGAAGGACTGAGTGACGTACTTCAACCAACTGAGGTACGTGAATTCTTCATCATGAGTGAAGAAAATGAAGATGGCCAACTATCACTTTCAATTAGACGAATTGAATATCAGCGCGCATGGGAAAGAGTTCGTCAACTCCAAAAGGAAGATGCCACTATATATTCTGAGGTTTTTGCAACAAATAGAGGTGGAGCGCTGGTAAGAGTTGAAGGATTAAGGGGATTTATTCCTGGATCTCATATAAGTACCCGCAAAGTCAAGGAAGAACTCGTTGCCGATTTCCTTCCTTTGAAATTTTTAGAAGTTGATGAGGAGCGAAACAGATTAGTTCTCAGCCATCGCCGTGCACTTGTAGAAAGAAAGATGAATCGTCTTGAAGTAGGTGAAGTGGTTGTTGGAGCTGTTAGAGGAATTAAGCCATATGGAGCATTTATAGACATAGGAGGCGTAAGCGGACTGCTCCACATTTCAGAAATCAGTCATGAACATATAGAAACCCCTCATTCGGTACTAAATGTAAATGATCAAATGAAAGTGATGATTATTGATTTGGATGCTGAACGTGGACGTATTTCACTTTCAACCAAAGCACTCGAGCCAGAACCGGGGGATATGCTCACTGATCCTCAAAAAGTCTTTGACAAGGCAGAAGAAATGGCTGCTCGTTATAAACAAATGCTTCTTGAACAAGCTGAAGAGGGAGAAGAACCAGGCGTAATGATGGCCTAAAAATAAAAGCGACTTAATCAAATGCCAAACCTTATGCTAAATGGGGGCTTCATTGGCCAAGTTAGTGGCGTACTTTTTGATAAAGATGGAACCCTCTTAAATAGTGAGGCATACCTCTTCTCCCTTGCAAAAAAAAGAATATATAAAGCAGTAGAGGTTTTCATGCAATTACAATCCTCAGAATCAGAAATAGAAAAGCTTAAATCACTTTTACATGAGATATATGGAGTCAAAGGAGAAAACCTTTCTCCTTCAGGCTGCCTAGCCATTGCCTCAAGACAAGATAATTTATTATCAACAGCAACGGTTTTCTGCTTGCTTGGAAAAGATTGGCCTTTATCAATGTCTCTTGCAAATAAAGTCTTTTCAAGTGCAGATGTTATAGAGAATCAGAAAAAGTATGTCCTTAATAAACAAACCATTCTTCCTGGGGCTCTAAATTTTTTGAATAAATTAAAAGGAGCTAATGTCACAATTGGATTGATTAGCAATGACACTTGTAGCGGCATTCAAAAATTCCTTCATAACCATAACCTTCAAGAGACTATTTCCAGTTTTTGGAGCGCAGATCATTTTCCAAAAAAACCAGATCCATTTGCAGTTGAAGGATTGTGCAAGGAACTTGGGATTGAGGCGAAGCAATGCGCCCTAATAGGAGATGCAGACTCAGATATAGAAATGGCAAATGCAGCAGGAATTGGAATATCTCTCGGATATCTAGGTGGATGGACTCAACCACCCAAACTCAATTCCCAGCCTCATTTAATTAAGCATTGGGATGATCTAAGCCTTGAAGAACCTTAAAGTGCGAGATAAGCAAAGTCAGCCATGAGTCGTTACGTTTTCACCTCTGAATCAGTAACTGAGGGACACCCAGACAAAATTTGCGATCAGATCAGTGATGCAGTTCTTGACGCCCTTCTTATGCAAGACCCATCTAGCAGGGTCGCATGTGAAGCGGTTGTGAATACAGGTCTTTGCTTAATTACTGGCGAAGTAACAACACGAGCTCAAGTTGACTTCATTAAGCTAATCAGACAAACAATTGGTGAGATTGGATATAAAGGTGCAAAGGCAGGAGGTTTTGATTCCAATAGTTGTGCAGTTTTAATAGCACTTGACCAGCAATCACCCGATATCGCCCAAGGAGTAAATGAAGCTGATGACCACCAAGGCGATCCATTGGACAAAGTGGGTGCTGGTGATCAAGGAATCATGTTTGGTTACGCATGCAATGAAACGCCAGAACTTATGCCTTTACCTATAAGTCTTGCCCACCGGCTATCTCGCAGACTTGCTTTTGTTAGACATAACTCTTCTCTTGAATATCTTCTTCCGGATGGCAAAACACAAGTAAGTGTGGTTTATGAAAATGAAAAACCAGTTTCAATAAATACTATTTTAATTTCAACTCAGCACACCCCTGAAGTTAAAGGCCTCTCAGACGAACAAGCAATCAGGCAACGAATAACTGAAGACCTATGGAACGAAGTAGTAGAGCCTGCAACAAGAGATTTGAGCATCAGGCCCGACCGAAACCAGACTAAATTTCTAGTCAATCCAACTGGGAAATTTGTAGTAGGAGGTCCACAAGGTGATGCTGGCCTAACAGGTAGGAAAATTATTGTTGATACATATGGTGGCTATGCAAGGCATGGCGGTGGTGCCTTCTCAGGAAAAGATCCTACAAAAGTCGATAGATCTGCTGCTTATGCCGCACGATTTGTAGCGAAGAGCTTAGTGGCTGCTGGCCTCGCTGACCGCGCAGAGGTTCAGCTTAGCTATGCAATAGGGATTGCAAAACCGATCTCAATTTTTGTTGAATCATTTGGCACTGGGAAGATTTCAAATGATGATCTAACTCAACTAGTTGAAAAATGTTTCGATCTAAGGCCAGGGGCAATTATTGAGGCATTCAATCTTCGTAATCTGCCTAAAGAAAGGAATGGTCGTTTTTATAGGGATACTGCTGCTTATGGTCACTTCGGTCGACCTGATCTTAACCTTCCATGGGAAGATGTTAAAAAGAAAGTATTAGAGCTATCTGAAATTATTAAAGATCAATTTAGAGGAATTTCACAAGATTAAAAACAAGTGGGAACTCCCCAATTATTTCTAGGAATAGACCTCGGGACAAGTGGGGTTCGCATAGCAGTAATAAATAATAATTTGGATTTATTGCACTCAGATTCAATCAATTATCTATCTGGATTAGAACAATCCATAGATTGGCAAAATAGCTGTGACTTACTTATAAAGAACATTCCCAAAAGCATTCGGTCAAATCTTGCAGCTGTTGCAATTGACGGGACATCAGGGACTCTTCTTCCCTGCTCACTAAATGGGAAGCCACTCGGGCAAGCATTGCCATATCACTTAACTTGCCCAGAAACAAAAAGAGAAATTGAGAAGCTTGTCCCTAAAGAAAGTCCAGCCGCAAGCCTAAGTAGCAGCCTTGCAAAAGCTCTTCGACTAATTGATGAATATGGAACAAATATTCTTCTTCGGAATCAAGCAGACTGGATTACTGGAAATTTCCTTGATGATTGGACATGGGGAGAAGAAGGCAACAACTTACGTCTTGGCTGGAATATCGAAAAAGGGTCATGGCCATCATCTTTTGAAAGCCTTTCATGGAGAAAAGCATTGCCAATTATTGTTCCAAGTGGAAAGATTATTGGTGTAATTTCTAATAAAAAATCTAAAAAATTAGGGTTACCAAGTACTCTATATGTCGTTGCAGGAACAACAGATTCGAATGCAGCAGTTCTTAGTTCAGATGCTACATACAATGATGGGATAACAGTTCTAGGCAGCACACTCGTCTTAAAAAAATATGTCGAATCTCCTGTAATCGCTCCAGGCATAACCAATCATCGAATCGGCGAAAAATGGTTATGTGGAGGGGCCTCAAATTCAGGATGTGCTGTACTTAAAAACTTTTTTAGTTCAAAAGAAATTGATCAATTGAGTAGGCAAATAAACCCAAAAGTTAAAAGTGGACTTAATTTAAGGCCCCTTGCTTGTATTGGAGAAAGGTTCCCAATTGAAGACCCATACCTTTCTCCAATTCTTGAGCCCAGGCCAATAAGTGACGCCTTATATCTTCATGGTTTGCTTGAAGGTATTACAAACATAGAAGCTATTGGCTGGGCAAAATTCGAAGAATTAGGAATACCAGCTCCAAAAAGAATTATCACCTTAGGTGGAGGCTCTAAAAATCCACAATGGAGACAGTTAAGAAAAAAAATATTAAAGTTACCAATCACCACTTCTTCAAGAATACCAGCTGCAGGAGTAGCAATAATCGCCCAGGAAGCCTTTAAATTTATTAATCAATAAAATTCTTACATATCAGGTTAATTTAATGCCATATATATAGAAATAATTAGGGTCTATTTCATAGTTCAAATCTAAAGTCTTAATAACCTAAGTTCAGATTAAACTAAAATGAAGCTATCTTCCTATCAAATCTATTGTTCTGCAAGCCATTCAATAAGAATTGCCTTTAGCAATCGATTTCACTATCTTTCTTCAGTCCCATGAGCATTGATCCACTCTCCAAAGAAGTAAGCAATCGTATATGCAATCACATGAACAAGGATCATCAAAATGCACTTATTGCCTATGCATTGCACTATGGAGGTATTGAGAATCCCCAAAAAGCCAGAATGATCTCTATTGAGTCTGAATCAATGCAAATAGAAGTAGACGGGGAATTGATTTCAATTCAATTTGACCACACACTCACTGATAGCGAAGACGCTCACAAAACTCTTGTAGCGATGCTAAAGGCAATGCCTAAAGCTCAAAACTAAGCAATTCCATTCCTCTTGCCCCCCTGTCTCAATAAAGAGCTCTATCTCTCTTCCTCCTCTTAATAGACGCCATAAGAAGCTTTTGTTAGCAGCAGTTCACCAAAAATTGGTGAGGCTCCTTTTACACCGTGCTCTAAGATTGAAAGTCGTGCAAACGGCTAGCCGGGATAGCTCAGTTGGTAGAGCAGGCGACTGAAAATCGCCGTGTCCCCAGTTCAAATCTGGGTCCTGGCATTATCTTGAGAGACAAAATTCATGTCTTTCTCAAAATCAAATCAAGAGAACTCTCAGGTCTTTAATAATGCTGATAGCTTTGCTATGGCTTTTGATGAGGCCTGGGGAAAACTGCTTAAAACAAAAGAGCATCAAGATCTTGAAACTGAAATGAAAATGATCGCAGTACTAGAGCTGATAAAAGATCACCCATTCCTTAAGGATTCACCTTCCATGGCAAAAGAAGTAGCTATTTTTCGCGTCAGACTTCTTGAATTGAGCTAGGAATTAACTCAATCCAAAATTACCGGCATCTGTGGATCATCAATATATTCAGTTTCTAGAAAATTATTAGATTCATCTTCTTTTATCTCAATATCTTTAGACTCGAAACTGGATAACTCGTTCACATCAGATGCATCTCTATGGCATTTATCAATATCATCCATGCAACTAATTAATTCGTTATCAATCATTTTTTCTTTATTTGAATCAACTACTAACAGGTTCTTAAGATGCTTAGCAACATCTGCGCTTTCTTCTAAAAGCTCCTTAGTAGAGTTATCAAGAGAATTTTCATGAGATCTCTGATTAGCCTCAAGCTTACTAAGCCTTAGCTCGATATCCAAAAGCCTCAACGTCATTGTTTCGCTCAATTGGCTAAACCAATGAAGTTGCTGACTGAGTTTCTTTTCAAAAGAAACTCTTTCTCTACTTAACACCATAAAAAGATTGCCTCGAAGGGAATCATGCCGATGGTATCGGCGTCAAGCTAACTGTCCATAACCATTAAGCAAATCAAGCAATTCTTGAGCTGCCAAACCTTCCCTATGGCCTACAAAAATGGCAATAAGATTCAGAACAAATCAAATAAATCCTTACGCCAATATCATAAAAATACCCTTTTTTTCATAGATTTGATTAATGCTAAGTCATTATCTTTATTTAAATACTCGCCAGAATTATTATTCTGAACTCTTTTATAATCGGAATTTCAAATTTCGACCCTTGACCTAGACCTAAAAGATTCTCTTTAAGAGTATCTCTAACTGTTTAAATGCTAATTGATCAAGACCTCAATTAGATTTATGCATTCTGATTCTTTGATTTCTTAAAAGGGTAAAATAACATTTCAGAGAATCAATCATTGCAACAAAGTTGTTTAGGCGGGGTAACTTTTACGCTAATTTCATGTTTGCTCATATCGGAAGCCTAGTCTTAAATCACCATTTGAATCTAAGTTATGAAACTAATCCCTTTAAAAGCCTTAAGTTTTGGGGCAGAGAGTCTATTCAGCGAGCCCGTCAAATATGGGAAGTCAAGGGTGGCAGGTAGCAAAAAAGTAACCCATATAATGCATTCTAGATCATGCAAGATGCCTGGACAAACTACAATATTTAAAACCAATTTTAAAAACAACCTAGACTTTAATATATTACTAAAAATAAATCAGAAAATTTCAGATTTTAAAAACAAATCTTTCTCTGATTTGTCTAAAAAAATAGGAAGAGCAGCAAGAATAACCTCGACGGAAGATTTTACATATTATCAGTATTCTCCTCATGATGATGACACGTTTGAACTTGTCTTAAATGCAGCTTATAGACATGTCTATGGAAATTTAAACCCAATGGAAAGTGAAAGGTCAAGAGATGCAGAAAGACGCCTAAGGAATGGCGATATAAATATACGTGATTTTATTCGTTATCTTGTAAAGTCACCTTTTTATCGATTTCACTATTTAGAATCAGTTAATCAACAAAGATGTATTGAGCTGACATTCAAGCATATTCTTGGGCGTCCCCCTTTATCTCAACAAGAGTTGATTAAACATATACAACTAATGGATCAAATAGGATTTGAAGGGCATATTGACGCATTGATTGACTCCAGTGAGTATGAAGAAATATTTGGTGCAGATACAATTCCATATATTCGAGGTTGGGATTCACCTTTGGGGATGAAGACCTCATGTTTTAATCACATTGCGGCACTTTCAAAAAGTTTTGCGACTAGTGACAACGCAATCCATAGAAGGAATACTTCTAGCAATGCCGTGTCAGGTAAAAGTCAACTAATGAAGAGCCTAGTCTCAGGTATAGCTAATTCAATAAACATTACTGAAATATTTGACCAAGATTTTAAACCTAAAACAAATGAGCCATAAAGTGCTTTCTAAAGCAGCAAGCCATGCTAGAAACTCAATATAGGAAGCAAAGCTCACAGAGCTAATATGGTCCTACTGACTGGACCAAAACCCCATCAATCGAACCAACATCCATGTCTATCAATCGCCCACCTTCAAATGAGAGACCGGGCGATCAGTCATCTCAAACTCCATCTGGGAAAAAAGTACCAATGGCGATGTCAATGATGGTGGACTCAATGGTAAGAATGATTCAACAAGCGAACAGCAACAACCCCGAAGCAGAAACAAATGAATCAACCGAAAAGGTTGATGAAAATTGAAGCATTCGTATCGAAAAGTTTAGGTGAATGGATTTCCATGCGGAGTGGACACTCACTTGCATTCAAGCAGTTTGAGCAGGTGGTAAGCAAGATAAATATTCAGGAACTAAGCATGAAAAATAAAGCTGTAATTCATCTAATTGAAGCTAGCAAGCTAGAGGTAAATACACCATTTTTACCATTTAAAATCTGCTGGGAAGCAGAATCAGATTGGGGAGGAGAAGGTAACGAAGATAAAGAAATTGGAGAATCTATAATGATACCAATACCAAATAATGAGAGTGAAGGCCTACTCATCCGTGGTAGAGGTTATACGGAAAAAGATAGTGCTGTATCAACTTACAAGTTTCTATCGGATGAAACTTTCATTCTAAAAACAGCCTATAAACAAACAGTTACTGAAGAAAGAATCTGGTTTATTTCTCAGAATGTGCGATGCCGTTCATCCATTATTAGAGCATCAAGTAGCTCAGGTATATTGCAAACATCGTTTGCATCTGAAGTACGAATATTGAAAGGCAATAGTCAGCAAGTATGAATATATGAGTCAAAAAGATCTGTTTGATTTTGCGAAGATACTCTCTGGTCATTTCAGCAACGAAGAACAAGCCAAAAATGAACCAAGAAACTTTGCACATATAAATATCTACTTTCAACCTTTATCATGGCATCAAATCAATTCTCCTGCATTTTATTCTGAGCAAAGTTTTAATCATGATCCATGGACACCCTACCGGCAAGGAGTGCATAGACTTTCATTATTGAAAGAAGTTTTTTTAATAGAGAATTATGAGTGCATTTGTCCCGAAAGGATAGCAGGGGGTGGGTTCAAACCTGATCTTTTAACTTGCATAAAAGAAAGTAGAATCAGTAAAAGGATTGGATGCGCAATGCACTTTAGAAAATCTAGTCATAAAAGCTATACTGGTTTAGTTGAGCCTGGACAAAAGTGTATTATCAATAGGAATGGAAAAGCTTCATATTTATCAAGTAAAGTAATAGTAAGCGAAGAAAGCTGGGAAAGTCTAGATAGAGGGTTTAGTCTAGATGACAATTCACAGATTTGGGGATCCGAGAACGGACCTTTATATTTCCTACGTAAGAAGTTTCTTGGAGAAGAAATTATTGAAAGCTGGAAAGACTATGTATAAAGTTTTACTTTATACATAGTCTTTGCAAGACAAAATATCTCTGGCTTTAATCCTTACAAACCAATTCTCGTCTTTTTTAGATGTAGCATAAATTTCCCTTAATATATAATCAGATTCTTTAGAGGGCAAAAAAGATTTAGCCGTCATCAAAGAAGCATATCTACATGCCCAATATGGTGTGGAAACAGGATCCAACCAATTAATTATTTCAGATTTAAATTTAACAGGGTCTAACTTCATAGCCAATAGAATAGCTGCTGGCTTAAATTTTATAAAGTCTGGCCATTTTTTCGACAAAGCATTATCTATACTTTCTAAAATATGATCTTTTAAGCTAGCTTCATTCAAAAAAGCATATCTGAATAGCAAAATAAAAAAATACAAGGCACCATAATCTTTATTAGCTCTAGGAAGATATTCAATCATATTATGTTTTATTTTTTCAGTCTTTCTTGACAACAAAGTCTGTAATGCTAAATAGCACCGGCTAAAATCTGTCCCAAAAAGCTCTTGAAATAGGAACTCATCAGTAGGAGCTTTATCATAAGAATGAACTATTTGAATACTTTTAGGATTACCATTTAAAATATCATCTAAAATATTGATAATATTAATATTCTTATATGAGATGGTATTCTTTGGCCAAAGCTCATTTATAGCCCTAATCTTAAAGAACGGTGCTACAGGAGATTTTACTAAAACCGGTAACATATCATATCTTTCCGCATCTATTACATCTTGAATAGCACAATGTCTATCATTCTGACTTGAAACAAATAAATATTTTTCTAACTCATATAGCTGCTCTTTTTGGCCGTCTAGCCTATATAAAGCAGCGAGGCAAGCGCCTCTAAGAATGGATGAAGTAGTAGTACTTAGTATCAACTTAATTTTCGGATATGCTTTGACCACACCTAAACGAGAAAGACTTTGAATTAATACTCTTAAGTATTGGCCTGGAGAATCTAATAAATCAATCATCTGATCGTGAATTTTTTTATTTTCACACTTAAGTTCACATAAAGCCCATGCAGCATTTTCAATTAAATATGGATCATTGCTATTAAGACAATCACTGATTATAGGAATAGATTTATAGCAATCAAGACGAGCCAAGACTTCAACTGCCTTTCTTCTAGCAATAACAATGGACTGATGCTGAGATTTAGATTTGATTAGCTTTATAAGAGCATTCTCAGTGATATCGCCTGGAAATTTCTCCAAGTGAAAAACCGCCTTGTAGTAATCACTAACTAGATGTAAATTATTTACTGGCCTTGAAAGAATTTCTAAGGCCTCTTCCTGGCTTAATGGAGGCAAGTTATCAAAAGGACTTGATTTCACGTAAGGAAGAAAGGAAGAAACCTAAAAAAATTAATTTATTAATTCTATATTTTATTCATAAGTTCTTATAACTAAGTATAGGGGAAAGAATTATCGTGACAAAAATAATTATAGTACATACCCATAGAAAAATAAAAATCAATTAAGTCATATTACCTGTAGATGGAGCAAACTGCGTATCTTGCATCTATATTTTATTGCTAGAATTAGTAATAGATCTATTTATCCACATTAGGGACCTCATTACAAAAGTAATTTGAACAAAAAAACTAAAAGGCCATACTCAGAAAGAAATCTTCAACTCAATGAAGAGGAAGCAAGCAAACTTGCAGAAGAATTAAAGCAGCAATTAATTGCAGGTGAAACACCACCCCATGATGCTGAAAATATAAACCGAATAGTGGCTGGGCTTGGGGACAAAAGAGGTCTCCTCAGACGGACCTTCTCTGAAGGCTTAGGAGCCATAGGCAAGGCTGCTTTCCCAGCACTACGCAAAGCACTTTTATATCATCCAAATATTACAGTCCGAAGAGCAGCAGCAAAAACTCTCAGGTTAGTAGGAGAGCCAAAAGCATTACCTGATTTACTCGAAGCATTAATCAATGATCCCGATCCTGTAGTTCAAGGTTCTGCAGCAGGAGCCATGGCAGTGTTCGGGGAAGATGCCGTAAAACTTTTATTAACTGTACTTATCAAACCAAATAGCAATTCAATGCAACGTGGGCTAGCTAGATGGGCATTGGCTTTCGTAGGGGCAGAGGCTCCAAAAGCTCTAAAGAAAGCTGCCAAATCAAAGCACTCAGAGATTAGATCTGCAGCTATTGCAGCACTTGGGGATCAAATCCAATCGTTAGGAGATCAAGAAGCTAGGGAAATTGTATTGATAGCACTTAATGATGAATCAAAAGAGGTACGAGCTGAAGCAACTGCATTATTGGGAAATTTGCAAGAGCCTAATTGGGCTTACCCTTTCTTAATTCGCAAATTAAATGATAAGGAGCCTGAAGTAAGAAAAAGCTCTGCGTTGTCACTTATGCGGCTAAATGCATTTAATTCAATCAATGAATTATCTTGCAGGCAGTCAATTGAAGAAGATTCAACTGTAATCAATATTTTAAATCTAGCAATAAATCAACTTAATAAAAGCAAAAAAGAAGTCGATCAAAGAGCGAATCTAGATAAGCCATATTAATTTCAGGTAAGCAATTGTTATTTTGATACCCTAAGTGAAACTTATTTATTCTAATCTTCTATAGAATTTTAATAAAATATTTTTCTGCTATAGGGTGATCAATCTCACCAATAGCTGTTTTTGCTGCCAATTTAGCCAAGCTATCACCATTCTCATAAGCTCTAATCAGAGTAGATAATCCCTTGATATTAAGCTGCCTAAGTAGAGAAATTGTAGTAAGTGTAAGTTCTGGAATCTCTGCTTTTAAAGCAATATCAATAACATCGAAAATCTGCTCAGGGAATTGACCCTCATCATTACCTGCTGCAATTTGCACAAATATCTTAAATATACTAGTTCTTATAACTCTATCCTCAAGTTCTTTGAACCTTTGACAAAGTACTGGCACAATACCGACGCCAAAAGCACCTAATGCTTTGACAGAAATTCTCCTTAGCTCAATATCACTTGCGCTCAAGTTAGAAAGTAATATAGGCATAGCTTCCTCTTGATACTTTTCAGAAATTTCTATATAGGCTTGCTTACTAATATTTGGGTTTGGATGAATCAAATCTTCGAATAAATCATCCAAGTTAGATTTACCAGCTTTGATCATAAATACTTAATGACAAAAATATTAGTTTTCTTGAAAGCCTAAGGAATCAAGAGAGAGCATTTATCAAGTAATCTAAAAGCGCCTTAAATTCAGTTGCAGCTTGCTGGTCCATATCCCGAGGGACACAAACCCTGTCTCGGATATGGGCGAATGCTTCTATATAAGCAGCAGTAGGTAAAACCTGTGCACGAATAACTTCCCTCATGCCAGCTATGCCCCAATCGTCAAGAGGACCTGTTCCACCAGTAACAAGACAATAGTTAATTAATCGAAGGTAATGATTGATATCCCTGGCACATTTATCTTTATTAGCCTGGTCATAGCTGCCTTTGCTATAGACAGCATCTACTGCATCGGCAGTAACTTTATCTATCGCAGAAGCTAGTTTTTCTGCAGCGGCCATGCGTGCAGGAGCGCGATCAAAAGAACCTTTTACAGCTTCAAAATCGCTGGCGGAGGGGAAGCGACCAGCCGAGTCAGCTGATGTCACTACTGTTGTGACTGCAGATTTCATTGTTAGTTTCCTTTTAAGAAAGGAAATATGTAATTGGAGAAGGGGGGAAGCAAATGATTCAGCTAAGAGCGCTGATCACTCGGTCAAAATAGGAGGCAGCTTCAGAAGCTATCTCCTTACACTCGGCTCCGGAGCCAGAGTTAATCCCATCAAACATTTTACGACCAGAATTTGTCTCGGTCATGATTGCAACAGCTGCAATCTTCATAATTTCGACAGCGCGAACAGCATGGGTCAGAGGGACACCCAATGCCAGATAAGTTTCCTTCAATCCATTTAGGCAGCGGTCATCAAGAACAGATGGGTCACCTGCTAGTAATGCATAACTTACGTATCGCAGAATTATCTCTCCATCCCTCAAGCAAGCAGCCATTCGCCTTGTTGGATAACAATTTCCGCCTGGTTGGGTTAAGCCAGTATTTTCACAAACCATTCCAGCTATCGCATCAGCTGCTATACAAGAAACATTTTGAGTAATAGCAAGGGTTGCATCAATACGCTTATTGGCGTCTGACACGTATTTTCGAAGAGCTACTAAGTCACTACTCCCTATTGGAGATCCTTTAGCGTCAGCGGTAACTACAGCACGAGAGAACGCATCAAGCATTGGTGAAGTCTAAAAAACCAAAAAAGGGAACCAACCGAAGTGCTTCCTAATAACTTGAGAAGTATTAGAAGACACCATCTCAACTTACGCGTGAGGTCGATTGACCTAGGGCAACCATCCATGGTCCGCAATGCTTCTTAACCCAAAGAACATTCAAACTCCCAACAGAAATAAATAAGGCCAAACAGCAGAATCCTTATAAAGCTAGACGCAGAAAGGCATTAGGAAAATTTTCTAAGTAAAGCATTCTCAATCCAATAGGTTTAGGTTTCTGCAAAATTGATTATTGCTTAAGCTATTTAAACTGGTCCAAGACGAAGGTTTGATGTCACAACCAACTGCCCAAGAGATTAAAGAGTCAATTCAAGATCTAACTAATTATCGGGACAGACTAATCAAAGAAGTTGTCAAGATTGCAAAAAAACTCCAAATGCCTCAAGGAAAAATTGAAAGCACTCTTGCAGAGAATCCCGAAATCAAGAAAATTGAAAAGGCCATCAATCAGCTTGCCAAGCAACAACAAGAGATATCAAACCATTAATAAAGCAAGGCAATGCAAATGTTTAATTGCTAAAAAAATGCAATCGGTTCTTAGACTGGCTGTTTTAGGAGCACTTACCTCGGACATCAGGAATACATTTAAAGAAGTATTGGGCGGTCGGGAGTGCCTCTTCTGAAGGGCCAGACGGTTCATCTGCTTCGAAGGTTGTTTCGGGTTATTCCCAGGAAGCGGGTAAGGTCATTAATGGCCGTTCTCCCTCTTTCTGCAATAACAGGGATTTTCGACCTGGCTACTGTTGCTGTTGCTGCACGACTGGCAGGAAGCCTTGTAGGGCAAAAACTTAACGACTCTATACCTGGAATCAGGGTATTTGGAGGCTCACTCGGAGATCAAGCACTTTGGCTGGTTCTTATTTTTGTTGTACTTAGTTGGCTAGGTTCTTCTACAAAATTGCTGCTTAAAGTCTTTCAAGAAAGGCTAACTGCACAAGTCTGGAGAGATATTTCTGATCGAATTCTAGGAAGGATAATAGGTCAACCCTATGATTACTATTTAACTGCTAAAAGTTCTGCAATATCTGCCCAGATAATGGCAAACATGCAAAGAGTTTCTGATTTAATAATTGCACCAATTCTAACAATTACTTCCAGCTCTATTGTCCTTTTATTCCTTGCAATTGCTTTAGGTTTAACACTTGGAATTAAAGCACTGATACTTCTCGGAATTCTTGGTTTAGCTTTTCTAGGAATCTCCTCACTGGTTGTACCTTATCTAAGACATGCTTCTAACCAAAGAGTTAGATTAGATATTCTTGCCAACTCTTTATTAAATCAAATATTTTATTCAATAAGAGATATACATTTAACACACACTGGTGAGTATTTTGAATCTAGATTTGTGAAAGCTGGAGAAGCTGCAAAATCTTTTGAATGGATGTCAAAATTATTACCTGATGTTCCAAGATTTGTGATCGAACCCTTAGCCATAACTTTTATATTTTCAGCAGCATTGCTGCCGACGCTAGGTTCTTCCAAGGGGGAGGACCTAGCAATCACAATTATTCCCTTTGTTACAACATTTGTTGTCGCTTCAGTTAAAATAACTCCTCCACTTCAAGACTTGTTTAAAGCAATAACAAGGCTAAGAGGTGCTCTTCCAGAAGTAAGCTCAGCCCTAAGCTATTTAGAGTTACCAAACCCAAAGAGGGCCGTAGTTTATTCGACGAGTCTATCTCCAGAAGGAGTTTTTCCTCGTAGAGAAATTTCTCTCCATAAAGTTGGTTATCGATATCCTGATTCAGATCAAGATGCCTTACGTTCTATATCAATAAATGTACCGGTGGGCTCAAGAGTTGCGTTAATGGGACCTACTGGGAGTGGGAAAACAACCCTTTCTAATATTCTTCTTGCTCATCTTGAACCAAGCGAAGGACAAGTCAGACTTGATGGCATTCCATTGTCTCCCTCAGATGTTTCTGCTTGGCAAAGATGCTGTGCTGAGGTTCCACAGAATATTCATCTATTAGATGCAAGTGTTCTAGAGAATATTGCATTTGGGACAAACGAAGAAGACATTAATTACGATGAGGTATGGGATGCAATTTGTGCGGCACAGTTATACGAACTAATAACGGAAATGCCTCATGGCCTTTATACATGTGTAGGCGAAAATGGATTCAATTTTTCAGGGGGACAGCGACAAAGATTGGCTTTGGCAAGAGCATTTTACAGAAAGACAAAATTTCTTGTTCTTGATGAAGCTACAAGTTCCCTAGATGAAAAGACTGAAAGTGATGTGATCAGTTCTCTTGAAATAGTAGGGCGTAGGTGTACAACTGTTGTGATAGCCCACCGCTTAAATACTCTTTCAAAATGCGATCATATATATGAAGTAAAAGATGGATTGGTGGCTGCCTCAGGAACATATAGTGATTTATGCAATCCAAATCATCCTTTGGGAATGAGTGTTAAAGGCTCCAAGACTGTAAGCTTGCAATAACCATGGAATTTGCATCATCTTTCCATTTGAATCTTTATTTTTGTAATCAGTGAACATACTTCTTTTATCTACTGCCGACTGGGACCATCCATTTTGGACAAATAAACAGCACGTTGCGGTTACTCTTTCAAATGCCGGTCATAAAGTTATCTATATAGATTCTCTCGGCCTCAGAAACTTCAAAATAGCAGCAAGAGATAAAAGTAGAATTGTAAAAAGGTTGCAAAGAATCTTCTCATCGCCCAGATTTATAAAGCCAGGTTTATGGGTCGTTTCTCCTCTTGTCATACCTGGAATTCAAAAGGGTTTTTTAAAATGGGCTAATTGCTTATTACTTAGACTTACACTTTCTTATTCTTATTTAAAACTTGGATTTCGCTGCAATATTCTCTGGACCTACAGCCCTGCAACAGTATTATATTTTAATCCAAGTGATTTTAAAAAATCAATTTACCACTGTGTTGATGATATTGCTGTGCAACCAAATATGCCAACATATGCAATAAAGGAACTGGAAAAATTAACCGCAAGTAAAGTAGATCACCTAGTGGTAACTACTAAGAAGCTAAAAGAGAAGTTAGAAGGCTTATGCCCAAGCTTGCATATCATGCCTAACGTTGTTGAATATAAGCATTTTGCAAATCCTTCAGAATCATCAAAAAATAAAGCTATTAAATTAATGAAGGGAATTCCAAAGCCAATAATTGGCTTTGTTGGTGCTATAAGTAAATATAAAATTGATTTTGAATTACTTCTAAATGCTGTTGACACTCATCGAGAATATTCCTTTGTACTAGTTGGGTCAATTGGTGAGGGCGATGAAGATACAGATGTGAGCGAATTAAAAAAACGTTCTAATGTATTCTTTTTAGGACCACAGTCCTATCAAGATTTACCTGGTTTTATGTCTTGCTTTGATGTAGGTATACTTCCATCTAGACGCAATGAATATACAGAAGCTATGTTCCCTATGAAATTCTTTGAATATCTAGCAGCTGGTTTGCCAGTTACTGCCGTACAAATACCCTCTCTAATTCCATACCGTTCACTAGTAACATTATGTCCAGATAACAAATCTTTCTCAAAAGGTATTTCTACAGCTCTTAAGTCAAAAGATAATCTAAATGAGAAGGAAAAACGTCTAGATCTTGCGCGAATAAATAGCTACGTAGATAGAACAAATAGGATGATAGATCTACTAGAAAAATAAGGTAGCATATAATGGAAGTCATTAAAAAATATTCTATCAGACAAAGAGTGATTAGCCCTTACTTCTTGCTATGCCTCTTGTTATCTCTAGTCTTATTTTCTCAGGTTCCACTTTCATTAATAGCATTTGAAATAAATTTGCCTAACAGAACCATAATGCTTGCATTAAGGGCTCTCACACTAATCATATCTTCCCTAATTTTAATACATAAATTCCAGAAACCTATGAAAGCATGGGTTTTAACTTTATCGATATTTTGGACTTTCTATATGACAAGACTATTTTTTGACTACTATTTTATGAATATTTCACTATCAATACCATTATGGGAGATTGCAGCCTGGGGAATAGGTGCAAGCTTCCTACCTGCCCTTGCAACTTACACTGTAACAACAAAATGCAAGGGCATTCTAGACTCAATTCCTTTAATAATATTTGGAACTATAAGCTTAGGCTTATCATATTTAATTTTTTCGCTTAATTTTAATCCACTTGTAAATCGTTTTCTACTTGCAGATCTTAATCCAATTCCTGCAGGTCATGCTGGGGCAAGTCTTTTTCTAATTAGCTTCTCAAGCCTTATTCTTGATACAAAAACAGCTATTTCTACAAAGTTAAGAAACTGGATTTGCATGTCTGGAATTCTAGTTGGCATGATCATTACTTATTCAAGCTCAACTAGAAGTGCCTTTCTTTCACTTGTAGCAGGATCAATCTTGATTGTAATGGCAGGTATTAAATCTACATCAACAAAAAAGAAATATTTGATCCTATTTTCGACCCTTGGTGTCAGTGTGATTTCTTACTGGATTTTTGGCAGTAGTGGACTAATGCAAAAAATTCAAACTTTGGGGCATGGAGAGAGTGAATTGCATCGCCTTGTTTTGATCTCGTCAAGTTTTAATCATTGGACAAGCAATCCATTATTTGGAAAGGGATTTGCAATGCACGAATTACTAGAAAATGTCTTTTTAGAATTAAATCATTATTATCCACACAACTTCATCATGGAATCACTTTTTATTGGAGGATTATCATTAGCATTAATTCTGATTTTTCTGATCGCATTAACAACTTGGATGTCTATTCAGTTAATTATTCAATCCAAGTATGATCTATGGCTAGTTTGCCTATGGCTACAAGCAATTATTTATGTAATGGTATCTGGTCATCTCGGAAATGTACCTCTTTTCTGGTGTGCATCAGCTGCTATTTGCGGAAGGTACTCTGGCCTTGCTTTAGATAGGCGCGATACATAAATGAATAGTCAACAAAAGCTATTTTTATCAGGCCTTAATGACGCACAACAACGTGCAGTAGGCCACCACAGCGGTCCATTATTAGTTGTTGCAGGTGCAGGTAGTGGTAAAACCAGAGCATTAACGCATCGCATCGCCCATTTAATTACCGAACACAATATTGATCCCCATCAAATCCTTGCAGTGACATTTACTAATAAAGCTGCAAGAGAGATGAAAGAAAGATTGGAGAAATTGCTTGCTCAAAAACTTGCCCAAAATCAATATGGTCAGCCCTTAGGCACATTAACTGCTATGGAGCAGCGCCAACTAAGGAACCAAACATATCAAGAACTCACAAAAGATCTTTGGATTGGCACCTTCCATGCTTTGTTTTCAAGATTACTTAGATATGACATCGACAAATTCAAAGATGAAGAAGGACTCACATGGACACGTCAGTTTTCAATCTATGACGAATCTGATGCGCAAAGTCTTGTGAAGGAAATCATCACACAAGATCTTAATCTTGACCCAAAACGATTTGAGCCCAAGAAAGTGCGTTGGGCAATCAGTCATGCAAAAAATAAAGGTTTAACTCCTTCAGAATTAGAGGCTAATAGTGAAGGATATAATGCAAGATTGATAGTCCAAACTTATAAGCTATATCAGAAATCCTTAGCAGCAAATAACGCACTTGACTTTGATGATCTATTGCTAATACCTGCCCAATTACTCAAACAAAATGAGCAAGTTAGGTCTTATTGGCATCATCGTTTTAAACACGTTCTCGTTGATGAATATCAAGATACTAATCGAACTCAATATGAGCTTCTAAAACTCTTAGTCACTAATGGTCAGGACCCAGCTACTTTTGACAACTGGAATGGGCGTTCAATCTTTGTGGTTGGTGATGCTGATCAAAGCATCTATAGCTTTCGTGCAGCTGATTTCACGATCCTAATGGGTTTTCAAAATGACTTCGGGGACAAAGGCTCTGATCAAACCACTAACACAATGGTGAAACTCGAAGAAAACTACCGATCTACTACAACAATTCTAAAAGCAGCCAATTCATTGATTTCCAACAATACAGAGCGTATTGACAAAGTATTACGAGCAACTAGGAATGATGGTGAGCTAATAAAGCTAACAAGATGCGACGATGAGATAGCTGAGGCAGAAGCAGTAGTTAATCGATTACGAATACTTAATGCCGAGAACTCATCACTAAAATGGGGCGAGATGGCTGTTCTTTATCGAACTAATGCGCAATCACGTGCAATTGAAGAATCATTAGTACGTTGGCGAATTCCATATGTAGTAGTTGGTGGATTACGCTTTTATGACCGAAGAGAAATAAAGGATATTTTAGCTTACCTACGTCTACTAATAAATCCATCTGATAGCGTTAGCCTTCTTCGCATAATGAATGTTCCAAAACGAGGGATAGGCAAAACAACAGTTCAACGGCTTACAGATGCAGCAGGTCAACTTGGGATCCCATTGTGGGATGTAGTCAATGACTCCGAAGCTGTGCTTTCACTAGGCGGTCGATCATCAAAAGGTCTTATACAATTTCAATCTATAATTAATGATTTACGAGGTTGCTTAGATGATTTTACTGCCTCAAACCTGATTCAAAAAGTAATCGAAAGGAGTGGTTATTTAAGCGAACTTCTCGCAGAAGCAACAGATGAAGCAGAAGAACGTCGTCGTAATCTACAAGAATTAGTCAATGCAGCTCTTCAATATGAAGAAGAAAACGATGAAAGCAGTTTAGAAGGTTTCTTATCATCAGCGGCTCTTGCTAGTGATGCAGACAATAAAGATACAAATGCCGATCGAGTTACCTTAATGACTTTACATAGTAGTAAGGGACTGGAATTTCAAGTCGTATATCTTGTTGGCATGGAGCAAGGCCTTTTCCCTAGCTACCGGTCACTTGATGATCCTGCTTCATTAGAAGAAGAAAGAAGACTTTGTTACGTAGGAATAACAAGAGCCAAGGAGAAGCTTTTTCTTTCACATGCCACTGAGAGAAGAATTTGGGGTGGAGCAAGAGAGCCAGCTTTACCATCTGTATTCCTTTCAGAAATCCCAGAAGAGCTGATCAAAGGAGATTTACCTCGAACAGGGGGTACTGCTCTTTTGAGGGAAAGAAGAATAGATAGACTTACCAGAATTGATCGAAAAGAAATTCCTAATAGCGAAACAGTAAGTCCTCAAAATGCAGTACGAAAATGGCACGCTGGCCCTGGGACAGGAAAAGCATGGTCTATAGGCGATAAGGTTTTACATGCAAGCTTTGGTGAAGGTGAAATAACTCATACTTTCGGAGAAGGTGCAAGAATGTCAATTGCCGTGAAATTCAAAGGCATGGGGCCAAAGATTCTGGATCCACGCTTGGCTCCGATAAGGCCCATTGAAAAGAACTAAGGACAAACCATGTCTTTTTAGACATGATTAATGAAAGATCTATTCTTTCTCCAAAATGGAGAAGTCTTCTTTAAATACCACTGAGTGTGATTGGTCAGAGTTTCCAATGGAGACTCTGCTAGAGATATATCGTGTCGCTTCAAAGGCGGGAATCAACCGTCTTGCAATAGTTGGTGGTGCAGTTCGCGATTCTCTTTTAGGTAACTTTAAAAAGTATCAATCATTTGAGATTCCTGATATCGATTTAGTAGTTGAAGGATCTGCGATCGAATTAGTGGAGGCTCTCATTAAAGCTTTAGGACCATCCCGCTTGCGAAATTATCAATTTTTTAGAGCTTATAACACAGCGAAAATTAACCTCGATGGGGTTCCAATAGATATAGCAACTGCTAGAAAAGAAATATATTCATCTCCAGGAGAAAATCCACAAATATCTATTAGCAACTTAATGCACGATTTAGCACGAAGAGATTTCACTATAAATTCAATAGCCGTTGAAATCCCAACTCAAAAGATTCTTGATCCCTATCAGGGAAAAGTTGACCTCACAAGGAGGGAATTATCACTACTACATGAGAAAAGTGTTGAAGAAGATCCAACAAGAGTCATTAGAGGAGCCCGTTATAGCGCAAGACTGAATTTTGAATTAGCACCTCAGACTCTTAGCCAAGTAAGAAAAACCATCAAACTCTGGCCTTGGAATTGGCATCTAGAAGATCCTCCAAATCTCGCACCACCAGCTTTATCAACACGGCTAAGGATGGAACTAGAACTTTTGTTAGAGCATGAGCCATGGGGAATAGCAATTGAGAACTTGCGCTCATGGGGAGCACTGGTCTTATTAGATAGCAACTTGCAAACAAATCCGCTTTTACATAGAAATTTAAGATGGGCCTCCAAACTTAGTATTCCACTACTAACAGTATTAGTCGCATCTGCAAAAGATTCCGTAAGGCTGGCTCAAAGATTGCAACTTAAGGAAGAGCAACAACAAAACATCAAAAAGAGTCGAGAGTTAGAAAGTTGGTTAATTGCCAACAGAAGCGAGGCAACTTTAGATAGACTTTCTCCCTCAGATTGGTGCAAATTACTTGAGCAAGGAAGTTGGGACCCATCATCGATAGCATTAACAATCTGCATTTCTGCTCCAAAATGGAAATATCTCCTTAGATGGTGGGGAAGATGGAGACATATCAAGTCACCGATTTCTGCAAAAGAGTTGATTCAAGATGGATGGATGGAAGGACCAGAGATTGGAGCTGAACTAATGAGACTGAGGATGGAGATGATCAACAATATGGCAAATAAGAAAAAGCATTCACTTCCTTGATTATATAAAAAGTTCAACATTCTTTTAAGGAAACATTACCTATTCGATACCAAGAATTTTGCCTAAGAAGTTTCTCTGACATTAATGGAGGACAACTAATAAGCAAAGGCCCACAGGTTTGTGGATCTAACATTAACTCAATAATTGCGGCATGCCTTGCACTACTAGGAATAATAGTTCCAAGATCTAGTTCTACAAAAGGATGGGGATTACTTCGAGAATCGATTTGACTAAATGCACGACGGTTAGCGGGCGCCAACGTACTGCGAAAGCCAGACTCAATTAATTGGATTGCTCCATCAAATGAAGGAATAGATTCAGCGAAGAGTTTTAACTTCAAATCAAGTTCATCTGAACTCTTGCGATTTTGGTTGCTTGCTAACAACATCTCTAATAAATGTCCTAATAATCCAAATCCAGTAATATCAGTCGATGCATTAATAGAACAAATATCTTTACATTCATTCTGAACTTTCAGAAGCTCAGTAAAACATTTATGCTGGCTAGACGATAGCTGATTAATTAAATTATCCACATCATGTGGGTTCGCCTCACCTTGCATCGAAGCAGCAAAAAGCACACCAGTACCCAAGGCTCTACTGATCAATAAATCATCTCCTGGACACATCCCAGCTTTTCTCCATTTAATTTGATCCTTTGGCAAGCTGCCATTAACACATATAGCTACTTGTAAACCCATACTGATTGGCTGAGGATTATCATTCCTAGATTCCAAAGTATGCCCTCCAATCAATTGAGCACCTTGAGGGTCTAAAGCAGACTTAATCCCAGAAAGAGTTTGAACTAATAACTCTTTTTGAACGAAATCAGAAGACTCAGGGAGAGTAACAATCGCTTGGGCAGAAGCAACTTCAATGCCACTTGCCCAAAGATCAGAGCAAGCATGCAAAGTCGTCAAGCGACCGTTAAGCCAAGGGTCACTTAAAAGAGCAGGAAAAGCATCAACACTTTGGTAAAAGCCCTCTCCAGATCTTGCAGAAGAAACTAATGCTGCATCCTCTGGCTTCTCCCCGAGGGTTAAGAGACTTGCGTCTTCTAATGCCTCCCTCAACATAGTTGATGGTATTTTCGCTGCGCATCCTCTACAGGGTTGAGGATGCTCTTTACCTCTACTTTTATTAAACTTTGACATCACCTTAATCTTATTAAATTTAGCCATAAAACGTCTATCTATTAACCGTTTCCAACTCCATAAAAATGAGTGGGGGCCGACAATGACGTCACCCCATATCAACCAAGCGACCGGTTTTCTTTTGATATTCTGGCCACCAACTAATTGAATTGCTTGAGATTGTGGGTGCCATAAGACTGGTCGCAAGCCTTTAGAAATATTTTCAAGAGTCTTTGCTAATGGAGCAGCTGCACGCACAGCCCAAACACCAGAAGCAGGTCGAAACTTATTCAGTAAAACACCACAATCTCCTACTGCAAAAATTTTAGGATGACCAATTACTTGAAAAGATTCTGACGTTATAACTCTGCCAACTTCATCTATAGGCAAGCCACTTGATTGAAGCCAAGAGACTCCACTACTCCCAGTACATTGAATTGAATATCCTTGTGGAGAGCTATCTAACGGCAAAAGTTTAATTTCTACTGCTGATAGCGCACTGAAAAACATAGTCAGTAACTGACTATGTTTTGACTGCAAGTAAAGTTTTCTATTTGGCCAACGCTTTCTCAGTGAAAATGCAACTTCAATTGCAGAGAGACCTGAACCAATAATAGTTAAAGGAGGTGGTGCTATTTCATCAATAAATAAATCTTGGTTTTTAATCCAGGGCAATGATTTATCTAATGGTTTTATGTGAGTCGAAAAAGTATTTTCTTGATTTTGTCCTGCCTTAAGGCTATCTGTCGTAACAGAACCAACATCTAAACTTATTCTTGTAAATTTAAGCGGAGGACGCTTGTCTAAGAGAAGAAGATTCTCTTTTATATTAAGACCAACAATTTCAGCACCTATAAAGGCAACTTTTGCCTGGTCAGCCAATCTTCTAATATTAATTTGAATATCGCTAAAGGAAAACTCACCGGCAATAAAACCAGGCACCATTCCTGAATAGACTGTAGTGCTTTCTTTATTGATTAAAGTAATTAATCCTGAAGGCCTACGCTCCGGAAACATGGCCCAGCGAAGAAGCAATAGAGCATGAGTATGCCCACCACCCGCCAAAATCAAATGCTCAAAGCCCATCAGTGAAAATGATGATCATAAATCTACTTCATAGGTTGATATATAAACGAACAAATATTAATCATTTCTCTTTTTAAGAAAATATTAATTCCCGACATGCACATCTAATCAGTATTTTAATTTTATTTAAATCCTATCTGCCAGCAACTTTTAAAACAGTTTTAATTGTGCGAAAAAGAATCAACAAGTCTAACCATGTACTAAAATTCTTTAAATAATAGAGATCATAAGATAATTTTAATTCTGAATCCTCAACACTTGAAGCATAGGAAGCGCACACCTGAGCCCAACCACTTAAGCCTGGTCTCATCCAATGCCTCTTGCGATAATGAGGGATACTTGCTTCTAACTGAAGTTCCAATTCCGGTAGCTCTGGCCTAGGGCCAATCAGACTCATGTCTCCACGAACAACATTAACTAATTGAGGGAGTTCATCTAAACGACTGCGACGCAACCAACCACCTATTAACGTTATCCGTTGATCTCCAGGAACTGTCCAGGTAATTGGAGTATGAGGAGAAGCTACTCTCATTGTTCGAAGTTTCAATACCTTGAAAGGTCTGCCCAGCCAGCCACTTCGTTCTTGTACATAAAAAACAGGTCCACGATCCTCTATCCAAATCATTAACGCAGCTAATCCAATAAGTGGGGCAGTAAAACCTAATAGGAAAAGAGATAAAAGCACATCCGCAACACGCTTCAATTGTCGCTGAGGACTAAAAAGCGCATTCCAAGGTATTTCTGAATAGCTAAGCCATGGTTCGGGCAAAAGAGAAGGAGGGATACGCTCCAATTGTCTCTCTGCCAATGCAAGAGGAGTTGTCAGACTGGAGTCTCGTGGATCTCGCAGTTCTAACTTTCCCAGGAGTTTTCTGCCCTGAGGATGGTGACGCAAACTTGGCGAAAGGGCTAATACAACAGGACTAGGTTGATTTGCTGCCTCTTCAGCTGATAACCAACGTGGCATCAACCTTCTAGGAGTCAAGCTCCATGCCTGAAGAGCTCTCTTAGCTTCATCTTCAGGAGCAACTAAAACCAATTTGGGCTCATCAGCCTGCAAGACACCTCTTCTAAGACTTACTCTTACAAAGAGAGCCCAAATAGTTGTAGGGAATAGCCATAAAACCTGTGTACTTCTATAAACCAACCAAACTTCAAGCGAAGGATTGAAAACCCATCTCAATATCGCTACCAACATCAAGGTTGCCAGTAAACAAAGTCCTAATCGCTGGAGCATTGTCCAGCGAGGCAATCTTGGCCAAGTCAGCAAGGTATAGGTACCTAATAGCCAGCCCAATAACAAATAAGAACAAATTGTCGTGACCATCCAGGCCAACTGACCTTCCAAAGACTGCGACCAGAGACTGGTCAAGCCAGCGAGCAAAACCGCCATGCCGAGAAAATCGAGCCCAGCACAAAGGAGCAAGTTCTGTCGAGGATCACGCCAGGACAATTGCATAAAATCAATTTCTAAAGCCTAGTCCCCACCTAACCTGACATAAAGAAATCGAAGACAAGTTCTTTGAAGGATCATTTTTCTTGATAACCCAATGGATTCATTTTCTGCCAATTCCAGGCATCTTTACACATATCAAAAAGATTCAATTTTGTTTTCCAACCCAATCTTTGTTCTGCCATTGTTGAATCCGCCACAGTACAAGCCACATCTCCAGGGCGCCTCCTCTCGATCAAATAAGGAATATTTCTTTTACTTACCTTCTGAAATGCATTCAACACCTCAAGAACTGAATGCCCACGACCAGTACCTAAATTCAATGTAAGCATTTGAGGAGGCTCCCTTAATAAAACCTCTAATGCAGCCAGATGACCTTCCGCTAAATCAACAACATGAATAAAGTCACGAATTGCACTTCCATCTGGAGTAGACCAATCACATCCAAAAACCTTTAATTCTTCAATTCTTCCTACCGCCACCTGACTAACCACAGGAAAAAGATTATTTGGCAATCCATTTGGATCTTCCCCAATTACACCACTTGAATGGGCACCGACAGGGTTGAAATAGCGTAAGGAAGCGATTCTCCAACCATTCTGACTTTCTGCTAAATCTGAAAGTAATCTTTCAACCGCAGCTTTTGTATGACCATAAGGATTGACGGGCTGTACTAGAGCAGTTTCATCAATTGGAATCTTTTGAGGACAACCATAAATCGTTGCACTACTACTAAAAACAATTGTTTTACATTCATAGGAAAGCATTGCCTCCAGCAAGCTACGACTCCCACTTAGGTTTACATCCCAATACTTCAATGGATCCAGGAATGATTCACTAACAGCCTTAAGACCAGCAAAATGTATTACTGCTTCAATTGGCTGATCTGACGCCGTAAAAGCTTTATCTAAGTCATTTTTATTTCTTATATCACCTCGTATCAATCTCAGCCTCTTTGAGTCATGTAGTCCAACTAATTGAGCAACTCGCTTTAAAGCTTCCTTTGAACCATTGGAATAATTATCCAGTATAACTAAATTGTGACCTGCTTCTAAGAATGACAAGCAGGAGTGGCTTCCTATAAACCCTGCTCCACCAGTTATTAGGAGCTGGGGCATAAATCTGCGTCTATTTCGACTTAAAGATAAGTGTTTTGAGAGGATGGTCACGCAATATGGCTTTAGATGTAATTAGTCGATTGGAAAAATTACAGGCACTGCGAGGAATGGTTGATCTCCTGCCAAAGGAAACCCCCCTTTGGCAATGGGTGGAGAGTGCCGCTAGGGATCACTTCAAACGAGCTGCCATCAAAGAAATCAGGACACCTATTCTTGAAACAACAAAGTTGTTTGCCCGTGGGATCGGTGAATCAACTGATGTAGTAGGGAAAGAAATGTATTCTTTCCTAGACCAAGGAGAGCGTAATTGCACATTGAGACCAGAAGGTACTGCTTCAGTAGTAAGAGCTGCAATCCAAAATGGTCTATTGAATCAAGGTCCACAAAGGTTGTGGTACTCAGGTCCAATGTTTAGGTATGAAAGGCCACAAGCAGGGCGCCAAAGGCAATTTCATCAAATTGGGGTTGAATATCTCGGCTTTGATGATCCAAGAAGCGACGTCGAAACAATTTCAATAGCCTGGGACTTTTTGTGTGATCTAGGCTTAAGTGGACTTGCTTTAGAGATAAACTCACTTGGAAATTCAGAAGACAGAGCTACTTATAGAAAAGTTCTAGTTAGTTGGTTGGAGGAAAGACAAAATCATCTAGACAAGACATCTCAAGAACGTCTACACAAGAATCCCTTGCGCATACTGGATTCCAAAGACCCTGGCACAAAAAAACTTTTACTTGATGCCCCTTTACTCAAAGATGTATTAACTCCTGAAAGCCAAGAAAGATTTGAACGTGTTCAATCAGCAATGAATGCTCTGAAAATTCCTTTTCACTTAAACCCAAGGCTAGTTAGAGGTTTAGACTATTACTCACATACTGCATTCGAAATAACCTCAGAAGAATTAGGAGCCCAAGCAACTGTTTGTGGAGGCGGGAGATATGACGGACTAGTAGAACAACTTGGCGGGACTTCTACTCCTTCTATTGGTTGGGCTTTAGGAATGGAAAGATTGATATTGCTCCTGTCCAAAAAACATTTTGAGACATCAGGAATGGAAAATAAGCTTTATATCGTGAGCAAAGGAGAAAAAGCAGAGGCTCTAGCACTTCTTTTATCAAGGACTTTGCGTAATCATCAAATCAATGTCGAATTAGACTTAAGCGGTTCAGCATTTAACAAGCAACTCAAACGAGCAAATAGGAGTAACTTTCGATGGGTTGTACTAATAGGGGATAATGAAGCAGAGAAAGGTGAATTTATTCTGAAAGATCTCAAAGGTCTACATGAAGATGATCCAAAGGAAGAACTTATGAGATTAGAAGCTTTGCTTGAGCGTTTTGCTTAAGTTACTGAAATCAGATTCCTATTCATACGTGACATCGGCCAATCTTCAAATTCGTACTATTTGCTGCATAGGCGCTGGATATGTGGGCGGTCCGACAATGGCCGTTATTGCCGATCGATGCCCGGAAATTCAAGTCAATGTTGTCGATCTCAATTTAGAAAGAGTTAATGCCTGGAACAGTGAAGATCTAAGCAAGCTTCCGGTTTATGAACCTGGACTGGACGAAGTTGTCCAAAGAACACGTGGTCGTAATTTGTACTTTTCATCTGAAATTGAAATTGAAATAGCCAAAGCCGACATGGTCTTCATATCGGTAAATACACCGACTAAAACTAAAGGCCTTGGATCTGGCCAGGCCAGCGATCTAAGGTGGGTAGAAGCTTGTGCACGTCAGGTAGCTCAATTTGCTAGAGGGCATACAATTGTTGTCGAGAAAAGTACGCTGCCTGTAAGGACTGCAGCGGCAATACAAACCATTCTCCGTGCCGCTGATCAGCAAATTGGAACGCAAGGGGAGTCCAGAACTTTTGAAATTTTGTCCAATCCAGAGTTCTTGTCTGAAGGAACTGCCATTAGAGACTTGGAGTTTCCTGACCGTGTACTGATAGGAGGTGAAAGTTCTGAAGCCATAGAAGCACTTACATCCATCTACTCGAAATGGGTTCCACTTTCAAAAATTTTAAAAACGAATTTATGGAGTAGTGAACTATCAAAACTTTCAGCCAATGCATTCCTAGCTCAACGAATCAGTTCTATAAATGCAGTAGCAGCATTATGTGAAGTCACTGGAGGAGATGTTCGGGAAGTCTCCAAAGCTATTGGTAGTGATAGTAGAATTGGACCAAAGTTTCTCAATTCCGGGCCAGGTTTTGGAGGAAGCTGTTTTCAAAAGGATATTCTCAACCTGGTCTACCTATGCAGGCATTTTGGCCTGCCAGAAGTAGCCGAATACTGGGAAAAGGTTGTTTCACTAAATACCTGGCAACAACATCGGATCGCAAGACTGGTAGTAGAAAAATTATTTGGCACTGTTACAGGTAAAAGATTAGCCATACTTGGATTTTCGTTTAAAGCAAATACAAACGACACGAGAGAGTCTCCCGCTATTCGTATTACGAAAGATTTATTGGAAGAAGGAGCTCAATTAGCCATTTTTGATCCAAAAGTAACATCACACCAAATTGGGAAGGACCTTGCCCTGTCCGCAAGCTCACCTCCTGATGACAGAAATAATTCTAGCCAAGCCGCGCTAAAAGGAGAAGGAACATGGTGGTCATCAACTAGCGTTGAGAATGCATTAACAGGAACTGATGCTGTTTTAATTTTGACTGAATGGGAGCAATTTCATGATCTCAATTGGGCAAGGCTGGGAACAAAAATGCGCAAACCTGCTTGGGTCTTCGATACTAGAGCGATCGTAGACCCAGAAATAATTAAAAGTGCTGGATTAAAACTCTGGCAAGTTGGGAATGGCGCTGAGTGAAGCGTCCATTCTTAGTGACCGGCGCCGCTGGATTTATAGGCTCGGCTGTAGTGAAGCAGCTACTGGCCCGAGATGAGCGCGTAATTGGCATAGACAATTTAAATAGCTATTACGATCCGAATCTTAAGCAAGCACGAATCAAAGAAATCAATAATTTTGCAAGCTCAAAATCTTGGTCATTTAAACAATTAAGCATCGAAGATAGTGATGCAATCCTTAAAATATTTTCAAAAGAACAACCTCAAGTTGTTGTAAATCTTGCGGCTCAAGCAGGAGTACGTTATTCAATAATAAATCCCTCAGCATATATTCAATCAAACTTGGTTGGCTTTAGTCATATCCTTGAAGGATGCCGACAATATTCAGTCAATCACCTTGTATATGCCTCAAGTAGTTCGGTATATGGTGGCAATCGTAATCTTCCTTTCTCAGAAAACCAACCAGTCAATCACCCTGTAAGTTTGTATGCTGCTTCAAAGCGAGCAAATGAATTAATGGCTCATACTTATAGTCATCTTTACGGATTACCTGCAACTGGACTTCGGTTCTTTACCGTATATGGACCTTGGGGTCGTCCAGACATGGCGCCAATGCTCTTTACGAAAGCAATTCTTGCTAATCAGCCAATTAAAGT
>QCKK01000002.1 GCA_003215415.1 Prochlorococcus sp. AG-409-N21
ATAAACCACTTGAAATAGCTGCTCTAGCAATCTCCCAAGCTCTTTCTGCTTCAACATAATCTATTTCTTGTTGTTGCCCACGCCACACAATCGCATCCCTACCTGATCGCAAATGATCAACAAGATGTGGATAGCTTTCCCTAAGAGCTGCTATGGCTGCATCCTCTGTATAACCAGTTCCGCCTTTCAGCCATTGAAGGATAAGAACTCTATGACTTTTGTCTTGACTAATGCCACGTCCAATTGCCTGAAGAGCCTTACCTAGAGCACTTGTTGACTTGCCTTTCCCTTCGCCTGTATAAATTTCTATCCCACCAGTTGTATTTGAAATACTAGCTTCTGAGTCAAGAGAAGGACGTCGATGCGCACGCATCTCAGAATGCAAATCGGCAATTTGGATTAAATCATTAGGAGCAGCCCTTCCTGTCACAATGATTTCCATTCCTTTGGGCCGATCAGCAAGAGTAGTTACTACATCACTAACTTCAAGCAAGCCCAAATCCAAAACAGGATTAAGCTCATCAAGTACAACTACTGAATAAAGAGCACTTGCAATAGCACCCTTGGCTATATCCCATCCACGCTTAGCTTCTTTTAAATCAAACTTTGTAGATTCCTCAGCAGAAAAAAATTCTCCCCTCCCAGTACGTACTTGATCAATTAAATGAGGGAAACCCTGCTGCAATGCTTCAATTGCTGCATCTTCGTCGTAAGCACGCCCAGGCCCCTTCAAAAACCTTAGTAATAGAACCCTAGTTCGTCTTTGCTCACAAATACCTAAGCCAATAGTTCTTAAAACAACTCCTAACGCAGCTTGACTTTTCCCCTTCCCTTCTCCGTCATACACATGCAATTGGCCATGACTTCGTTCTTCTCTATCAGAAGCAGTGACAATTCCTATGCCACGCCCCGTTTTAGCAGGCGAGGCCTTGCTGACATTGTTGTTTTTCTGTGTTTTAGTATCAGACGCCATGGAATGGCACATACACTTTTGGAGCTTAACGAGATAAAGGATTAAAGATAATGTTCAAACACACTGCTAAAAAAATTATTTTCCGCCAACAAGAGCTTTTATCGGGTTTAGAGCAAAGACAATTAGATTCATTAAGAGCTTGGATGGCGAATCTAGATAAAGTCTGCATTGCCTATTCAGGAGGGGTCGACAGCTCTTTAGTGGCTGCAATTGCATTTGAACAATTAGGTTCTGACGCAATTGCAATTACCGGAGTATCACCTGCCCTTGCACCGAAGCTTTTAAATGAAGCACGGCTCCAAGCTGAATGGATAGGCATTGCACACAAAGAAAGAATTACAAAAGAGCTAGAAAATCCTGCATATAGCAACAACCCTTTTAACCGTTGTTATGCCTGCAAAAATGAATTGCATAAACAAATCAAGACATTCACACGAGACCTAGGACAAGTTTGTGTACTTGATGGAGTTAATCATGATGATTTGCAAGACATAAGGCCTGGCATCGAAGCAGGAAAACAAGCTGGGGTTAAATCTCCATTAGCAGAATTAAAAATAAGCAAACAATCAATCCGCCAAATATCTCGTGCTCTTGGTTTCCCTTGGTGGGATAAACCTGCTCAACCATGCCTTGCCTCTCGGTTCGTATATGGAGAAAGCATCACAGCCGAGCGCTTAAACCAAGTAGCACAAGCTGAGGCATGGCTAAATTCCAGAGGCTACAAAGAATTGCGTGTACGAATTCAGGGATTAACTGCCAGGATAGAAATTCCTACATATCAAATTGAAAAGCTCATTGAATCAAATGAGAGGAATAGAATAGTTAGCTACTTTTTATCACTTGGATTTTCTTCTGTTAGTTTAGATTTAGAAGGACTAATAAGTGGCAAGCTTAACCGTAACATATAAGCTAGTGTGTATTAGTTTAATTAACGAATTTAAGATGAGATAATTCCAGTAGGAGATCGTTGAGGATTCCTAACTTCTCCCGACAATCCTTCGGGAGTTTGTCGCAGAAAAGTTTTGATCACGTGATTCTTTGCCCTAAATTCGCTACACATAATCTTACAAGCCAGATCAGGCATTGTATGGTCACCACAGGTAAACACATCAACTGCTGCATAACCACTTTCTGGCCAAGTATGAATTGATATATGAGATTCAGCCAAAAGTGCTAATCCAGTTACACCCTGAGGAATAAATCTATGAGTTATTAAATTCAAAAGCGTTGCTCCAGCATTCTTTGCAGCGGCTGTAATTGTTGTTCTCACAAAAGCTTCGTCATTGAGCCTGAAAGCATCACATTCATATAGCTCAAGTATGCAATGTTTTCCGACAATATCGACCGAAACAGGAATGGAGCCACCAATGATCTCCTCAGTGTCCAAAGCACTCCATCCAGGCTTTGGCTGCAGACAAGATAAAACTGGATCCATCAATGCTTTATAAATGGCTGTATAGACTAACTGACTCCCCCCTTCAAACTCAACAAATCCTCTGTAAGGGCTTGAGAATGCTTCTGCCAATCACATTCAAAAGCATCCAAATGAGTCGCTGTAATCAAGCATTGATGCTTCTCTCCAACAGCCTCAAGTAATAGCAATTGACGATTAGGATCCAATTCTGCAAGTACGTCATCTAATAGCAAAATTGGTGGCTCGCCATAGATTCCTGATAGCAACTCCAATTCTGCAAGCTTCAAAGACAAAACAAGAGTTCTTTGTTGTCCAGCTGAGGCAAATCTTTTTGCCGTCAAACTATTAATTAAAAAACCAACCTCATCTCGATGAGGACCAACTTTGCATATTCCTATTCTCTCCTCGTCAGCTCGTTGTATATAAAGTTGTTTCTCAATCCCGAGTCTCCATGATTCTTCTGCTTCCTCCCCTTCCAATGTGCTCCCAGGTAAATAAGTTAATTCTAAGGATTCTTTACTATTACTTAGACAAGTTTGCCAAGTAGCGGCGAGCGGCTGTAAATGACGAATTGCTCGACTTCTTCGCCTATGTATTCGTGTACTGGCTAAGGCCATCTGAACATCAAAGGCATCTAAAATAGAGTCACGTTCTTTGCTAGAACCTGAGCGCCAATTGCGCCAAAGCTGACTACGTTGCCGCAGTAATTTGTTATATCGACTAATTAAATCGCCATAAATTGGTTCCAATTGCTGGACAACTCTATCAAGCCAATGTCTTCTTAAAGAAGGTTCTCCTCGAACTAATTCAAGATCTAGAGCACTGAAACTCACACAACGCAAAGGGCCAATTAAATCAAGCTGCCGAACTAAAGGTTTTTGATTCCGTATAGCTTTTCTCCCACCTTTCCTCCTAAATTCAAGTTGAATATGATCATCTTCATTGGCTTGTGCACGAATAACTGCATTATTTTCATCCCAAAAAATTAAATCCTGATCACTCCCAGCTCTATGGGAACGAAGAGTCCCAAGCAATTCGACTGCCTCTAACAAATTTGATTTACCTATTCCATTAGGTCCAATAAGCAACAAACGCTTTTCATTCAACTCCAGCTCAAACCTGCTGTAGTTTCGAAAGTTATTAAGTTCTAGCTTGTTAAGGCGAATAGTGTCTTACGCAGCCTTTGGCTAAGTTAACTTGAAAAAGGTTGCGATCGTTAAATATCATGTGATGACATCAAATTTTGATGAGGGCATGTAGCTCAGTTGGATAGAGCATCAGATTCCGGTTCTGAGAGTCGGGGGTTCGAGTCCCTCCATGCTCGTTTTGATAGTCAATTGAAATTAACGAAGTTTAAAAGCCATAGCCCTTATCCCTGCTGGATCAATCACAAATCCATTGGCCTTTAATGATTGAATTGCGATACTTGAAGCCGCAATCGAAATACTGCATCCGGGCATATCTCGCCGTAAAAGATGGAGAACACGATGAACCAAAACAGCAATCAATTGAGCTTGAAACTCACCTGGCTCGGCGACTAAGTTCCAAAGATTTGCATTTAAGCCATGATCACTTGTGGCACGTACAAAACCAACAAGATTGTTATTCTTCTCATTTAAAATGCATAAATTACAAAAGCTATTTTCCAAGGCATCAGCCAACTTCTTCGGGGAATAAGTTGGTTCATTACAACATGAAAGTAATCTATTTAAATCTCTCGCAGAAGGAACAAAATCCATCTCAAGAAGATACCCATGAGGGAGAGTGGGTAGTGAAAAACCTGAACGAAAAGAAAACAACTTTCGACTAACCCGTATTCCTCATTCCTGCAGCAATTCCATTAATTGTTAGCAGTGCACCCCTTAATAATTCGCTTCGACTATATGTCCTGCCATTATCACCATTTGTTTCTAGAGCTTCACTCATGGGAGGTTGACGATTTTGATCTCTAAGCCTACGAAGGAGCGCGACTTGAAGGAAGCCTAAAGGGACAATAGTTCTATTGCGTAAATCAACTGACAACTGCAAAGCCGGATCTGCTCCAAGCAATCTTGAATGACCAGTTATTTCGAGTATTAATCTCTTAGTCAAACTATACTCAGTTGCAATAATCTCAAAAATCCTATTAAAAGCATCACGATTCTCTGGGTTACCTAAACTACTTACATAATGATGAGCTAAATCAAGGTCGACTTTCGATAGAGTCATCTCTACTTTAGAAATCAACATTCGAAAAAAGGGCCAACGTTGATGCAATCTTCTCAGTAAATCAAGTTGATCTGCATCAGCTTCTACTTCAACAAATAAAGCCGTGCCTACACCAAACCAACTTGGCAAGAGAAAGCGACTTTGAGTCCAACCAAATACCCATGGAATGGCTCTAAGGCTAGAGAGATCTTTGGCTCCACTTTTGCGTCTCGCAGGTCTGCTAGATATTTGAAGTTTACTTATCTCCTCTATAGGAGTTACCTCCTGGAAAAAGGCAACAAGATCTGGGTTGTCATGAACAAGTGCACGATAATGTTCACGGGAGTGGGCAGCCAATCTCGTCATTAACTGATTCCAGCTCGGTGTCGCATCCAATTGGTTTGTGACCAAGCTATTTTGCAAGACAGCAGTTGTCACAGTTTCGAGGTTATATAAAGCTAGTTCTGGAAGGCTATATTTCGATGCAAGAACTTCACCCTGCTCGGTGATCTTAATGCGACCTTGAAGTGTTCCGCTTGGCTGCGCCAATATCGCTTGATAAGCGGGGCCTCCTCCTCGACCTACAGATCCTCCACGACCATGAAATAGTCTCAAAGCTACTCCATGTCGACAAGCTAAATCCTGTAACGCTATCTGAGCCTGATGAATCTCCCAATTACTAGAAAGAAATCCTGAATCTTTATTGCTATCAGAATAACCAAGCATCAATTCTTGAAGAGGTTGTAAATTCTCTCCAATCGGTGGCAATAAATCGCGATAAATGCTTGCCTCAAAAAGCTGCTCCATTACAGCAGGTGCATGCTGAAGATCTTCTACTGTCTCAAAAAGTGGAACTACTAATAAATCTGCTGTGCGAGCAGTAGGATCAACCAATCCAGCTTCTTTTGCAAGAAGAAGGACCTCCAAAAGGTCTGAGACTGAATGACTCATGGAAATTACATAAGTCCTACAAATTCGACTGCCAAATTCCTCCTGCAATCTATGCAACATGCGAAATACCGAAACCGTTTGAGATGTGCCAGGAGACCAACCAACAGCAGATGGAATTAAAGGCCGTCTAGTCTGAAGTTCTTCCATTAACCAATTCACTCGCTCACTTTCATCCATATCTCCATATGCTTTGGGAAGATCAAGAAATCGAGTTAATTCATCTAAAGCATCACTATGTCGCGTACTTTCCTGACGTATATCAAGACTGGCGAGTGAAAAAGCAAAAATGTGAACCTGAGTTAGCAAAGTATCTAACGGTTCACAACTTAAATTCGTGCTAACTAAACTATTGCGAATAAGTTCTAAGTCACTTCTAAATTCGGCTACGGAACCATAATGCAAAGATTCGCCAACACTTGAAGGATTTGCAGATGAACTAATTGCTTCTGGTGGTGTTTGCCAACCAGCTTCAGCTAGTTGTTGATTCCTCAGGTGTGTGAGTCGCAATCTCTCAATGATATAACTCACTTTCAATCGATATGGCTCTAGCCTATATCTCGCAGCTCTTTCCTCATAGACTTCAGGGAATCTAAGTCTGTCCATCTCAAGTGATTCCAATAAAGGTGCACTTACCTGACTCCATTGCATTGAAATACTTAATTGATCTCTTAAGTCTTGGACCGAGCGTATATACCTCTCCAGCATTAACTGCCTTTGATAACAGGCAGTTCGCCAAGTTATTTCAGGGGTTACAGATGGATTGCCATCACGATCTGAGCCCACCCACGACCCAAAAGTACAAAAGGCCGCTTGTGGAATTTGTACATCTGGATAACTTGCTGCTAGTGCTGTATTAATTCGTCTACGTAACTGAGGCATTGCATCAAATAAAACCTGCTGAAAATAATGAAGAGCATAATCAACCTCATCTAAAACAGAAGGTTTGAATTGGTGCAACTCATCGGTTCGCCACCAAAGACGAATTTCCTCCTCTAATTGCAATCTAAGACTCTCCTTCTCAGCAGTAGAAGAATCAGATTGCAATTGCTTTAAAAGACTTGCCACCCTTCTTTGTTTATGACGTACAGTGTGGCGAACTATTTCTGTAGGGTGTGCAGTAAAAACAAGGCGTATATCTAATTCTTGTAAGAGTTTTTCCAACTGCACTGGCGGGACATTGAGGCTACGTAAACGATCAAAAAGTTCTCGAAATGTTGCCGGATCAGTCTGACTCGCTAATGGTGGAGCAAATGGATCAAAATGTCCCGAAGTCCCATCTTCTTTGCTTTGACTAATGCTTTCTAAATAGCCATCCTCTTCAATACGTTGTTCAAGAATATTAACTAACTGAAAGTACAAAGAAAATGCCCTTGCCGCAGATATAGCTTCTGCGAGGTCCATTTCCCTAATTAAAAGAATAATTGCAACACTCGTACTATTTGAATCTGGTCCGTCAAATCCAATTGGATCACTAAGTTGTTTCAAACGAAGCAATCTTTCTGCTTGTTCAGGTGGGCACTCACTACGAAGAACAGTTTGCCAAAGATCTTCAACTAACTCCAAACGATGTTTAAGAAGGCGACGTGAATCATGATCATCTTTATGAGTACTAACAACATCCTTCTCAGATGATTGGGATGAATTGAGAGGCATATATGAATTGGGTTTAGGTTTAACCATGACTATCCGAAAATCTCCTCTGAATTATTAATAGAAAACTCTTCATTTTGCATTTGAATAATACTTTCTTTTAGAAGATCCTCCATAGTGGTTCCTGTCTCATAGGAATGTAGCCATTGCATTGCCTGATTGCCTCTATCTAAAACAAAACGAAGGGGTCTTAAATGCTCTGAGATTTCAAGTTCCATAGCCATAGGGGTAACTAAATCAAGCAATTCTTCAATCCAGTTTCGACAAGTCACCTGACTACCATCCTTCCAATGATGCAATGATGCATCTAAACTCATTTTGGCGGCATTCACGTCATTTGCATCACTCAAAGCAGCAAGCTCATTAGCATCTAATTCACTTGCTTTTAAAGGATCCAATTCAGAAGGGTTCTTAAGTAAACTCAATACACGTAATTCAAGCAAAGCAGTAACTGCAAGAAGAATAGATGGATTAGTAATAAGGTCACATATGCGTAGCTCAATTCGATTTAAGTCATAGGGACGCCTAGGGCCATTTGGCCTGACCGAAGTCCACAAATGACGTTCATTGCGCATTGAGCCATTTGCCAATTGTTCTTCAATCCATTGCACATAATGTGCATGAGAAAGGAAAATAGGCACTTTTGCTGGTGTTAGTGGAAATTGCAACCATCTTTGAGAATGTGCTCCAGTAAGCCGGCCATCTAAGAACGGAGAGCTTGCACTTAAAGCAAGAAATAAAGCAGCTTCACATCTAACTAATCGAAGTGCCGCAAAAAGCATTTGCAAATCTTCCAATCCAAGATTTATATGAATACTGGCGGTAACAACTCTTGTTCCATAATTTTTTTCAATTAAATCATGGTAAGGATTGAATTGATCTGAACGTTCAAATACACCACTATCCCCAAGACTAAGTGTGCTCCCAGGAAGAAGAGTTAATTGTCGTGAAGCTAACCATTTTCTAAGTTTTCTCCTAGGTAAAAGCAGAGCTTCTCCTAAAAAGGAATAATCACTTTCAGGGTCTGTTATATATTCTAAATTCCGTTGATCAGGTTCTGTTGCAAAATCAGGTAGGTCTCTCGTTACAGCAACAGAAACACCCACATGCTTACCCGTTGGCAATCCAGTAAAAAGCTCTACTTCAAAACCTTTAAGCAATAAGCTCTTGCTCATGAGCTATATGAATTTAGACAAGACAAGGCCTTAAGCATGCCCTTTGCCTTATTGATTGTCTCTTGATATTCAGCACTAGGAACTGAATCAGCTACAACCCCAGCACCTGCCTGAACCTTGACCAAACAACCACCATCAGGATTGGGACGAACAATCATGGTGCGAATCGTAATTGCAGTATTTAGAGCTCCTGAAAGATCCATTGATCCATAAACACCCGAATAAGGCCCCCTTGCATCCGGTTCCATTTGATTAATTAGTTGCATAGCCCTAATTTTGGGTGCACCACTTACTGTCCCTGCTGGGAATGAAGCCATCAGCAAATCCCAAACGTCCTTCCCCGCAGCCAAAATCCCATGTACTTCACTAACAATATGCATCACATGTGAGTATTTCTCTATAACCATTAAATCGTTAACTTGAACACTTCCAGGTTTACAAACTCGACCAAGATCATTTCGCCCGAGATCAACCAACATTACGTGTTCTGCTCTTTCCTTAGGGTCAGCTAGTAATTCCACTTCCATTTTTTGATCTTCTAGTTCATTCGAACCCCTAGGTCTAGTACCAGCAATAGGCCTAAGACTTGCTTTAATGCCTTCTGAAGAAGGCTCTGCCTTGACCATGACTTCAGGGCTAGACCCAATCAGTTGCCATTCTCCAAAATCAAAGAATGCCATATAAGGTGATGGATTTATCATCCTTAAACTTCTATAAAGCTCAACTGGTTGCTGAGGCACTTGTGCTTCCAACCTTTGACTAAGAACTAATTGAAAAACATCTCCTGCAGAAATATTGCTCTTTACTAATTTGACTGCATCTTCAAAATCTGATTGTTCAAAGTTACTTGTTGTACCACTAGGAAGCCGATCCTCTTCCAGCCAATCAAATGGCTTGAGTGGAGCAAGAGGAGTTGCCATTCTTTTTTCTAATTCATTAATATGAAATTGAGCATGTTCATACGCTTCATCAACTGTTTGTCCATTGCTCATATCTCCATAAACAAGAGCGGTTATGACACGCTTTACTTGATCTATTACCAAAATACTATCCATTAACATCCAAGCGCCATCTGGCGGATCAGCTTCATCGATTGAATGAACGGGAACACTAGGCTCAATCCATCTGATCATTTCATAACCCCACATCCCATATAAATGCCCTAAAGGAGGAAGCCCTGGCACAGAAGCTGTCTTATAGGGAGACAGGCAATCCCTCAAGACTTCAAAAGGATTTCCACTAAATTCTTGAATTTGACCATCTCTCCAACTCTGGGAAATACGATCCCCCCTTGCTGTAATAGTCCAGAGTGGATTAGAAGCAACAATGCTCCACCTCCCCAATAATTCTCCCCCTTCAATAGATTCCAACAGAACACCTGGTGGTCGATCAGAACCTACCTTCAACCAAGTCGTAAGAGGAGTTTCAAGATCTGCGGGCCAACTTTTTGCAAGCGGCACAAAATTTGAGCCACTTTCAGCAGCCCTATAAAAGTCAGCTTGATTAAAACTCAACATGTAGGAATCCTCGCAGCCTATCGATAGACATTAAGGATCCCTGCGAATGTTCAGAGAAATAATCAGCTATCGAAAGTATTGCGCCCAGAAAATTTAATACTTGCAGGATTTGGATTCTCTCCAATTCTGCGAGCATTGTGATTAACAATCGGGCGGCCTTCATTTACCTTCTCAGGGAAGACACCATCCTTTGGATGAAGGAACTCTGTATCACCGCCTGGGAAAATGCGGTAAATCTTGTAATCCTCAATCCTTGGCTTAAAGCTGCTACGCAGTTGAGTCCCAAGAGCAAGGCACTGTTCCTTGCGGGCGAAATACATGATGTTGTCGCCCTCATTCATAAGTGCAGCACCACCTGTAGGAAGTTCAAAAGCCTGTGCTTTAGAACTTGACCAAGTGATTGCGTACTTTTCCTCGGTTTCAGCAGCATTCAAAAGGCCGCCTGTACTGCCAATACCCTGAGGTAATTTGCCTTTTAGTGCCTGATCTGTCATGGCTTTCCTGGAAATCAGCATGCCGTTACTAGTAAAAAGTAGCACCGTGTTTTATGACCTATGACACTTAATGGGTGCAACCGTCACACCCGTCAACATTATTTAGAAAAAATCTGGTCTTTATTTGACGTCTGCAATGGGGAAAAACACAGTAATACCGCTATCTCTTCGTTGCGTAAGCCGCCCACCTAGGCTTGCAAGCATTTGCTGAGTTGCAGCCTGACTTAATTGCAAACTACCTGTAGTTGGGTTCCAACTTAGGACTGGCCCAAGCTGTTCCATTTCAAAATTAGTGGGTGGTCCTCCACTTGAAGACTTATTTAAATGAGCTTGATCAAGCATTTGCAACTTCAATCGAGGTCCTGCTGGGCGGAGCAAGAGCAATAATCTTCCACCAGAAGGCAATCCACGACTAATACGATCAATTAATCCACCTAATATTGGTTCCAATCGCTCAGAATCACTTAAAACCTTTGGCAAATCTGGGGTTATATCTAAAACCAGCTCAAGCCCCCTACGTTCCAACTGAGAAATCCACCCTGGAGATAAAAGTTCCAACATTCCACCCAAATCAGTGCTGGCAAGACGAGTAGTGTCATGCGGTTGACGATGCAACTCTGCAGCATTAAAAATCAAGCCAAACCTATCAATTTGTTCAGTACATTCAGAATCAATCTCTTTCAATCTCTGAAGCACAATTTCTGGGAGATCATCACGTCTAACAAGTGAACGAATAAAAGTCCTAATGGTTGCAAGAGGTGTTCGAACTTCATGAGTAAGTGCCTCAAGCAAAGTTATTTCAGAGTTTTGTTTATTAATTTCTTTAGATGTTTTAGGTTTTTCAAGAATTGGCTGAAGAGTAACGCTAGGAGCCATATCAGCCAATCTTTCAGACAACAGTGGCCAAAAAATCTTATCTAGAGATTCATGGCTTTTTAATTGTCCTAAATCAGCTAATGCTTTCCGTAATTCATGCGCCTGAGAAGGGTCCTCATTCTTAAGTCGAAGATCCAACATGCTTAATAAATCGCTCATTGTTTCTTGATCACTACGCATGAGCAAATTTCTCTTGCCAGGTTGACCTTCCAAAGCGAGAGCAACCTGTACTTCAGGAGTAATTATTATTAAAAGAGGATCATGACCGTCATCCTTTCGTAAAGGGAGTCTTTTGTACGTGCCTGAAATCGATTGATTTTCTGCAGTCTTAGAGCGAATGCGAGGAGGAGGCAAAAGACTTCCTTGAGAAGAATGTAGATTCTTGAGTTCATCTGGAGCCCAGACCCATCCCTGCATGCTGTTCAACAAATTGGGCTCATAAAGAGCTGGCAATGGGGCAGCTAGCCATACCCCTTTACTAGGAGGAGGCAGCAAAATTTCACCTTGAAGAATCTCCAAAGCTGCCCACCAAAGTCGCCGAACAGTTGATTCACTAGCTCTTCCAGGTCCAACACCTTGGGCCATTCTCTGCTGAATAGCAATATGTGTGACTTGAACATTCACCAGTTCTTAACGGATGTATTGCCTCTACGGGCAACAGAAATACATAGACCAATAGCCATGAAATTTACCAATAGTGCAGTTCTTCCATAACTCATAAAAGGTAATGGAATTCCAGTGATTGGACCTAACCCAATGGTCATAGAAATATTGACAACAACCTGAAACATCAACATCGTCCCAACACCAATTACAAGCAAGGACTCAAAGTCAGTTCTTGCTTGTTTAGCGACCTTGATTAATCTAAGAATTAATAATCCATAACCAGCTATTACAAAGAATGTCCCTATAAAGCCTAATTCTTCTCCTAGAGCACTAAAAATAAAGTCAGTATGTTGCTCTGGAATAAAACGAAGCTTTGTCAATTGACCCTGAAGTAAACCATTGCCTAATAAACCGCCAGAGCCTATTCCTACAGTGCTTTGCATGAGATGATATCCACCTCCTAAAGGATCTTTTGCGGGGTCAAGAAAAAGCACCAAGCGATCCCTTTGATAATCCTTTAAACCATGCAGCCACAACCATGGTGTAAGTAATGCAATTGAGCTTTGCAGAGCCATTGCAATACTTGCAGAGAACTTTTTAAACGGAAGGGACCTATAAGCCAACACTCCCATAAGAGGTATCCAAATGATCAATGCAACTGGAAAAACACCTGCAAGTATTGCAGTTGCTATGGACAAAACCACAAGTAATACCCACTCCAAGGGCATCCCAGCCCAATACAACATTGTTAAAAGTAAAGCTCCAAAAACCAATGAAGTCCCTAGATCAGGCTGAATAAAAACAAGAAGCCACGGTAAAGCGATAACAAATAAAGGCTTCAGCAAATCAACAGGACGTTCTATCGATTTTTGATCCAATACTGCCGCCAAAAGAAGAATGACTGCCAACTTTGCAAACTCTGAGGGCTGAATATTCAATCCAGCAATACTTAGCCAGCGCTGTGCTCCAAGGGCTGAAGAGCCTACAAGCCTTACTGCGACAAGACTCAACACAGTAATGCCATATATAGGAATTAAAAATGGCCTCAATCTCTGTATAGGTATTTGAGCTAAACCAAACGCTATAGAAACTCCTAAAGCTGCCGTTATCCAATGGTGATACCAATCCGCATAATTTGCTTGTCTTTGTGTACTGGCAATCAAGATTCCAGAAAGAAAGACCATTCCAAGTGGGATGCCCCAAAGAACATAATCAAAATCTTTCCACTTTCTTAGGCGCCTTGAAGGAAAGAAAAATCTTGCACTTCTTTGCCTAAAAAAACTTTGAAACATCTTTCAAATTTGCTTTTCAACTTCCTTTAATACCTTTAAAGCCAATTCTCTGAAAGCTTTAGCGCTTAAAGAATTGGGATGACTATCGACTATGGGATGTCCAAGATCTCCTCCCTGTTGCAAAAGCATTTCCATAGGTATTTGAGCCAATAAAAGAACCTCATTCTCCATAGCCAATTGCTTACCTCCCCCTTTACCAAAGATCTCATAACTTTTATCAGGGGCGTCAGGTGGAACAAATGCAGTCATATTTTCTACAACGCCTAAAACAGGAATATCCATTTGCCTAAACATTGCCAATCCCCTCCGAGAATCCTCTAAAGAAACTATTTGCGGAGTTGTAACTATTACAACCCCAGTCATAGGGACTGCTTGCGCCAAAGACAGCTGTGCATCTCCAGTCCCAGGAGGAAGATCAACAACCAAAACATCTTTTTGTCCCCAAGTTGCTTGAAATAAGAATTGGCGAATGATTCCGTTAAGCATTGGCCCACGCCAAATAACAGGTTGATTTTTATCTATAAGTAAACCCATAGAAATCATTGAGATACCAAAACTTTCTATAGGCACAATCTTTTGATCTGAGCCAGAGCCACTCACTTCTGGAGTTTGTTCAGCCACTCCAAGCATTATTGGAGTATTAGGCCCATAAATGTCCGCATCCAATAAGCCAACTTTTAAACCCTGCTGAGCCAATGCACAGGCAAGATTGACAGCAACTGTGCTCTTACCTACTCCCCCCTTACCACTACTTACAGCAATTATTTTCTTAACACCCGGTATCTCCTGTAACGGAGAGAGTTGACCATGTCCAGCTTGACCAATTGCACTTTTTTCAGATGGCATACCTACTTCTATTTGAACTTGACTAATTCCTTCTAAAGACGAAAGCAATTCCCTAGCTTCTTTAGCCAATCGATCCCTTTGACTTATTGCAAAGTCGGGCAAAGTCATTCTCAATACAACCTTAGGAGGTTCCACACGTATCTGATCAAACCAACCCAAATCCAAAACGGAACGACCAGTACCAGCGTCTTTAACCATCGCCAACATGTTTCGCACTTGGTCGACAATGGTCATAACTTCTAATCAGATGAGACAAATCCTAAACATTGCTGTGGAGTAGCCTCAATTTGGCTGTAAATCTTTCAAATAGACAAAAGCACCATTCATTTTCCAATAAAGGTCTTCAGCAAGCTATCCAATCCTTTATTCAAAACTGACCAACCCAAAAAACATGGAAGATTCTAAAACTCAAGAAATATCTATTCAAAAACCATTATCTATGCCTCCAGCTGATTCAAGACAGCAAGCTAGAACACTAGTAATGAAGCTGCAAGATGACATATGTGCAGGGCTAGAACTCACAGATGGATTAGGCAAATTCAAAGAAGAATCTTGGGATAGACCAGAAGGAGGAGGCGGTCGATCAAGAGTAATGAGCGAAGGCGAAATATTTGAACAGGGGGGAGTGAATTTTTCAGAAGTAGAAGGCACAGAGCTTCCACCATCAATACTTAATCAAAGACCAGAAGCAAAAGGACATTCTTGGTTCGCGACAGGAACTTCAATGGTGCTGCACCCAAGGAATCCATATTTACCTACAGTCCATTTAAATTACCGATATTTCGAGGCTGGTCCGGTTTGGTGGTTTGGTGGTGGTGCTGACTTAACTCCTTATTACCCATTTTTAGAAGATGCACGCCATTTTCATAAAACTCATAAAGCAGCTTGTGATTCAATCAACCCTGAATTTCATAAAGTATTCAAGCCATGGTGTGATGAATATTTTTATTTAAAACATCGTAAAGAAACACGCGGCATTGGAGGAATCTTTTACGACTACCAAGATGGATCTGGCCTCTTATATAAAGGACAAAATCAGAACGGAAATGCCGCAAAGATATCTCAAGACATTGGTAAGCAATCAACTTCTTGGGATCAACTATATAGTTTAGCAAAATCATGCGGAGAAGCTTTTTTACCTGCATATATTCCAATTATCAAAAAAAGAAAAAATCAACCTTATGGAGAGAAAGAAAGACAATTCCAACTTTATCGACGCGGGCGTTATGTTGAATTCAATCTTGTTTGGGATCGTGGAACTATTTTCGGCCTTCAAACAAATGGAAGGACGGAATCAATACTTATGTCTTTACCCCCTTTAGTTAGATGGGAATATGGATACAAACCACCGGAGAATTCTAGAGAATCCTTGCTAACAAAAGTATTTAACCGCCCTCAGGACTGGCTAGGAGATAAAACATTAGAGAAAAAACTAGAAAGTCACAATGCAATTGATTGATTAATCATTTTTGATTAATCCCAGTTTGAATCGCGTTAACTATTCTGATAGCAATTGAATCAATTGTTGCATCTCTCAAGAGTGGATCTCTCAATCTCTTTTCAAGTTCACCTTCAAGTTTGCCAATCTCCAAAATCCTAATCCCACGCTTTGGTGCTCCAAGCCCTCCTCTAAAAAACAATGGATATCTCCCAAAGGTTTTTGCCAAACTTTCATCTATTTGATTTAAGTCATTAGTTAAAGCTGGAATCAATCCTGAACCATGACCATCCTTACCATAAGAATCAAAATGAATTTCAAGAACATATCCCCCCTGCTTAGAATGTTCAGCACCTACTGACCAATTAGTTCTAGGATCATTTTCTTCAACAATAGTTCTTACTCCCGGGTCATAAGAATTTATATTCAATCCTGCAATTCGTCCTAATTCCACTATTGCATTTTGGACTTTAATATTCCAAAAAAGTTCATCTGAAATAGATGAATACATTGGAGAAAATCCTTTAATAGCAACTGCCTCACCAGAAGTGCCAGAGCCATAAATTCCTTGGGAGTCTGCATGTCCTGCCATTACTAAAATAGATATTTTTCGTGATACTTTTTTCGCACCAACCCACTCACTTTTTAAATTAACTTTTGGCCCTAAAAAATCATCTTCAATTGTTGGTACAGACGATGGTAAGTATAAAGAAGTTTCTGAATTAGAAAAATCTAAAATCCTTGCAAAAACAAGGCCAATAATTAAACCGATGACAATCCCCAAAACAATTTTGAATTGTTTTCTTTGCAAAGACATTATTCAAATTGGGGAAGAAAGCAATGAACCATCACTCGATAAATCAAGGTTCTTAGATAGCTCATTTTCCAGAGCAATCAATTCATCCCTATGTGCTCTAATTCTCAAAACACTACCTATTCTTTCAGGAGAATTCATTAAGCGCATCTCCAAAGCTTCTATTCGACTTGCACGTTGCCTATAAATAATTCCAGCGAGAGGTCCTCCCAGGCAACTAAGCAGAAGTGGCCACCAACCGAATGATGGATGCAATTGGATAATGACCAAACCCAAGCATCCTGCTCCTAAGCCCCCAAGCACAGATAAAAAGACTGCCAACAACCGGCTTGAATTTACATTGCCTTGAAATCTAAGAATCTGTTTATCAGAATCTCCTCCATTATTCTTCCAACCTCTATCAAGAAGCCAATGGGTAATACCATCTAAAACCTCTAATGGTGGCTTAGAAGAATGAACATCAATTGTTGTCGTGCGATCCTTGCTGGCAGCTCTTAGAAAAAAGACCAATCCAATTGCCAAAAGAATAGTTAGCAATAATGTTGAGGAAAAAGTTGCTTGCATTTCAATAATTTTGAGTACCTACTAACCCTTTCAGGCAGTTATAAACCATGTGGGGAAGAGCGTCTTTTCAAAGACTCCTTGATTCCTTGAGAACAAATCTAATCCCAAATCAACTTACAAGTTTTTAAAAGCCCCTCAAAAAGTTTCAAATATCTTTTCTTACTTTAGTAACTAGGCTGCTCTAGACAATCTTGAAATAATTTAGTTTCTAACCCTACAAACCTATGGCAAATTCCAAACCCCAGTCTCGAAATTTTGCGGTCTTCGATGGTGATCTTGATGAAGACTGGTTTCGCAAATTCGACAAAAACAAGGCAATTGCAGTTGATACTGAAGCAATGGGGTTAATACATGGGCGAGATCGGCTTTGTTTAGTTCAGCTATGCAATCAATCTGATGAAGTCGCTTGTATCAGAATCTCACCAGGGCAAACCTCAGCCCCAAAGTTACAAGCCTTGATGGAAAACCAAGCAATTGAAAAGGTTTTCCATTTTGCTCGTTTCGACATAGCAGCTTTGGCTAGCGGACTTGGAATAGAAGTTAAGTCAGTTTTCTGTACAAAAGTTGCCAGCAAAATTGCCCGCACGTACAGCCCTCGTCATGGGCTCAAAGATGTAATTCTTGAACTGGTAGGCGTAGAACTAGACAAACAAGCACAAAGTAGCGATTGGGGAAAAGTAGAGGAATTGAGCGAAGCCCAACTTAGATATGCTGCAAATGATGCTCGCTATCTCCTACAAGCAAGAGATCAATTGGAAAAAATGCTTCATAGAGAACAACGTTGGGAACTCACTAAACGATGCTTTAAGTGCATTAATGTCTTTTCTGAACTAGATAGGATGCGCTTCAATCATGTTTTTGAACATTAGTTGATAGGCATCTCAATCTTCAACCATAAAATTTTCATCTGCTGCCAAAGCTTCAAGCAATTTATCTAGTGTCTTTGCTGGGGGATCCTCATCGGAATTTCTTTTCATTTTTAAATCGTCCAACATATTCTTGGCTATAGCCATTTTGGAAGCAGAATCTCTAAGGCCTTGCTTTGCAGCATGGATATCAACCTGTCTTCTTGCAGAAGCAAGGCTAATGCTTAAATGATTGGCTAACTCGCCACAGATTTTCAAATAAGAATGGTTCTCAATTGGTGTCATGAAAAATTATCTACCTTTTTAAGTATTAATAATAAGACTCAAAGATTTGTGATGCTTGTCATTTATCAGAGCAAACACTCCAAGAGAAGTGAAGCAAGAGCTTCACTCCCTCCAGAGGGACCCATGCGATGAATCCCAATCTGTCCCATCCTTCTTCTTAAAGGTTTTTCCTTCAATAAAAATTGCAACCTCTCGGCCATGAGCAGAGGGCTTCTACATGAAATAACCGCACCACCTAATAGGCGACTTTGTCTCTTGGCAAAACCATATCCAAATTGAGGTCCATTACCAGGCAAAGACAATGCCGGTGTTCCTAACCCAACCAATTGTTCAGTAGCTGTCCCAGCAGTAGTCAGGCCAACCTCAGCCCAAGATACCCATTTCGCAAATCTCCCAGTTCCAAAAATAAACTGCTTTAAACCCTTGCTATAAAAATAATCACAATCAATCTGCTGCCTATCTTTATGACTTGAACGATATCCAGCACTTTCTAAAAAAACTTTAAGTTCTTCAAATTTAGGTTGTTCACTAAGTGCAACAAGAATTGCAATAGGTTCATCTATATAAAGTTCCTCAATTGCATCGAGCAATCTCTCAAAATTTTGAACTGCCTCTGGAGATCGGCTACCACAAAGAAGAATTAAGCGGCGTTTGTTGTTTAAGAAACTAGGAAAATTGGTAATTTGCAATCCATCCATCATTGGGTTTCCAGGAGCCATCGCCTCTACGCCATTCCGCCTTAATGCCCTTGCTGTCAATTCATCTCGAACTGCAACGATTTTGCATCTAAAAGAACGCATCAAAATCCATTCCCAAGGATCCCACTCTGTACCTTTGAAACGATGGTAATAATCACTAATCGCTCTGCCAGGACCACTTCTCCAGGTGTAATCACTTTTAGGCGTACCAATAAATCCATAATTAGCCCCACTGCTCCAGGCAAAAAATAATGGGAGCAAATCGCCTACCGCTAAAACCTGTTGGCCTCCATTAACAGCTTCTCTCAAGCATTGCCATTGAGACCAAGTGATCTGTATTAATCCAAAAGCGATATCGGAAAGAAAATCAAAGAAACTTTGATTACTAAAACCTCCACTGGGCAAACACGCAGAAGGTCCTATACGTCGCAGCCACCCCTCAGAAATTGCATTTTCAAAGGCTTTACCTTCACCGACTAAGGGCAAAACATTCAAAGAAATTGAGGGATTTTGTTTATGCAAAGCCTCTAATACACGTACTGCAATTTGATCTTCTCCATGTCCATTGCAAAGAATAAGTAGAGAGTGAGTCCCCTCACTGATACGATCCGCAGGAGGGGACTCAAATTCCCTACTGGCGGCATGGCCAAGCGGTAAGGCAGAGGATTGCAAATCCTTTATCCCCAGTTCGAATCTGGGTGCCGCCTTCTTACCTCTCTTGAACCCAATCCCTGTCATAAGTTGCAGGAACTCGATTATTAGGTCTCTTTTCCTAATCCTTTTTGGCATTCAAACCGGAATGTGAGTGGAATGTAAGTGGAGCTACTGATCGACCAAACTTGTAACCATTTCCTAGTTTCCCAGACCTCATATTCCTTTGCCAAAATGAGAGCGAAGGACTAACTGAAGATTTAGTTTCACGTTCTCATCTTTTATTTACTGACCTTACTTCTGTTCTTATAAACAATCCATCCAACAATCCCAGTAACCAATACTGCATCTACTACAAGGTGCCACTCGAAGAAACCCATAATTAAAACTCCAAATTTTGTGCGATCATCTTTGTCGGTGGATTACGCACAAGAGCAGTCTTCTTTGCATCTTCAAATTAGAGACCACGACAACCTCCTTAAAAATTTGACCGGCTTAATAGAGGGTGACTTCGACCTTTATTGGTTTCGATCCTTGGTGAAGATCCTTTTAATCACAATATTGATCAACACAAAGAAAATCACCAATCCAATGGTGGGAGCAAAGATTAAAAGCGCATCGGAATAGTTCATCGCTTTATATCTGGTAGGTCTGGTGGTTGATTTCTCTTCAGTCGTTTGTATTCAGCATGAAGAGCGCCTAATCGCCATGCCTCTGTCATTGTTGTTGCTCCTTCGTCCAGCAATTTGAGGTCATCAATAGAGACAGTGCCTTTGAGTTCCTTGAACTCTTCTCGCCACTCTGCTCCATCTGATTCTTTCCAATCAAAAGTCATACCGCTACTGCCTCATGTTCCACGATGATCCTTCTGATAGTTGAGAGAGCAAGACCTGTTTGCTCTCTTATGGATCTGTAAGAGCAACCTTCATTTCTTAAACGCAAGACCAACCCTTCTTTTGCATTACTGGTTTTGGGTCTGCCGCCCAAATTCCCACCTGTTTCTTTTCTGTGTTGGATGCTTTCAATTGTTCTCTCTCTAGCGAGTGAGCGTTCCACTTCGGCAAGACCTGAGAGCAATCCAATCAAAACAGGGGCGAACCTTCCTAGACCTCTGGTGTTGATGAGTCCATCAAGGGTTCTGATGTGGATGCCTTTCTGCTGGAGGTCATGGATGCGATTCACTACTTCAACTTGAGTTCTGCCTAATCGATCCATCTTTGAGACAACCAATTCATCACCTTCTTCTAATGCTGCAAGTGCTGCCATGAGTCGAGGCCTTTCTGTCTCTTTGACTCTGGTACCGATGGTTTCTTGAAAGACAACACAGCATCCTTCTTTCTTCAGATCCTCAACCTGACTTTCTGTGGCTTGTCCAGAGGTGCTTGCTCGCGCATAACCAATTGATTTGTAGTTAGGTTTATCCATGAACGATGGTCTTTCAAATTTATGCCTTTGAAATTTGCCCATCGATGTTCCAAAAAGGGTGATATTTCAATTGTATTTCTACTATAACAAACAGAACGCGTTAATGGAACACTTCATAGATCATTCTATTGGTCTTATAATGAACACTGCTTTTTTGGATAGTGATCTTTAACTAAATGCTTTCTGGAACATCTATTTTGTGTTTCGCCTTTGTGTTTCGCCTTTGTGTTTCGCCGCTGTGTTGACTAGGTGTCAGTGAAGGATTAGAACAGAACTACGACACTCCTCACACAAGTTTGTCGGTATGGGCGCTGCTCGATGAGAGCGCCCTTTTTCATGCGCTGGCCAAATAATGGTTTCTCAATAAAAGTACCCACCTTGAGGAGTTGAAATCCTCCAAGCAGCACAAGCAAGCAAAAACTTGATCTAGATCTAAAGAGAACCTACCTTTGAGCAGAATTTCTTGATGCGCCTTCCAATACACGCAAGTTATCCAGTATTCGTCGCACTTTTCCTAAAGCACAGATCTTGATAGTGAGTGAGAGCCTCTCCACTTTTTTGAAGTTGAAGTCAGTCGAAAATGGACACCAGAAGGTCTATTGCCTCTTCTTGGTTAAGGATTTGCTGCAATCCGATTGGATGAAATTATATAAGTATGCCAAGTAAAAGAGGGCACTGAAACCTTCTCGAGATGATCTTTTCTTAAAGTAAATGTTGACAGAATAGAACCTTTATCATTAAAGAATATAACGACTAATTCTCCCCTGATCAAATGAATGTCTTCTGCCTTTTCCATATCAGGGTGATTATGTGGTTGCATATATGTATCTTTTAATAAAGAGCTGTAGGAGAAAAGTTCTTACCACTAATTTTTAAAAGATCATTTTCTATTTGATATTTATTTAAAGAATAACCCGTAATTGGATTAAGATCACCATCTTCATCAAGGAGATAACCTGCGCCCTTGCCATATACAGAGCAGCTAGAGGCGAAGATAAAAGGTAATCCAATTTCTTTACAGAATAATGCTAAATCATTGGTGTATTTCTAGTTGGATCATAGACTTCAGAAGAAGACATTAATCCCATTGGATCATTAGAAATACCAGCCAAGTGAACAACAGCGTCTATATTAGTCAAATCATTTGGATGATTCACGATAAAAATGTATAGGTAGTGATTGAAACCGACAAGAAGATATATTGCATATACAAGTTCCAGATGTTCTTAAAAGCGAATACATAGAAATGTATCTAGAGCAGCTTTCAGCAATAAAATGAAAACAGATGTTTATCAAAATGGAATCTTGATCTCAGCGATCTAGAACAGAATCAGGACTCAGATCACGCACGGTCTTAAAACACAGTGCTTGACTAAAAGGACGTGTTGGACTGGTTTGAGAATTTTCCACAAAAGCAATAAATTATTCACACACCCTCTTTATATTGGTTCCAACAGTCAGCCTAGTAATTCTGTTTATCATTATGAATCAGATAATTACAAGGATCACCGACAAAAAAACAGAAGTCGGCCCAGATCCTTCTTCTATAAAGCATATATATGAGTTTATAGCCTAGTTAATACGGTTTTCTCTCCTAATTTTCCTCGCTAAAAAATCAAGGCTTACATAAGGTTATAGATATATACATAAAACCATGGGCAAAGACAGCAAGAAAAAATGCCGCAGCAAAAAAGGCTTAATGCTTGCTTTCGGAATTACCACACTTGGTGCAAGAGTTATTTCCGCCATTTCATTAGCAGCCATTGCCCTTAGCTTTTGCACAATCAAAAAGGAAGCAAAGGTATTTAATGAATGTATTGAGGAAATCAGAAACACTGGCAAAAGCAATTCCGATGCTGTTCACTTCTGCAATGGTGGTACATAGAGCAGTTTTACTTAGTGACGATTAATCTTTAGTTGATTAGAACTGGATCAGGAGTCAAAGCACGAAAGGCATAAAAATCAGTGCTTGACTCAAAGGGCGGGATCGAAATACCCCGCCCTTCTTAATGCTTTCCGCTTGACGAAAGGGATCCGCAGTATAGTATATTTGTACTAACAGACCTTTGCTCGTGCGCTGCCTAAGCAAAAGCGCTTAGCACTCAAGAGTGGGCAAAGAGTTTTTGTTGTTCATTACGAATCAAAGAATGACTAAGACCCTTAACGGAGAGCTAGCAAACTCAACTGGATGGCTAATCAATCCTTGCAAAAAATTAGTATTATTTTTCATCCAAGACCCTAAACAAGAACCACATGAAGTGAAGGTGATTACTCAGCTGTGGCATGCCACAGCTGAGGGGATCCCAATAAAAATCAAAAATACAAGGACAATGAAGCTTAAAGATGCTCTTGAAACATGGGAGGAATTACTAGGCAATGGATGGGAACTCGTAGAGCATCAAATCAACAAAGATGCCGCTTAAAAATTCCACAATCTTTTTCACCTCTATTATCCATAAAATTCCCAAGCTTCTTATTTAAGAACTCTTAGTAAATACAATTAATGAATTGGAGCTTATGCACACTGTATGATAAATAAAAATAGCCTGTTAGTAATCAATTGGAAGATTATATCTCTAATTCCAGCATGCATTATATGTCTTAAAGGGATTCCGAAGAAGACTAATAAAATTATGTCTAACTTGTTTCTCTTCGATGCCAATAATGGGATTTTATCATTTTTACAATTTCCGAAGGGACATCTACGCACCAAGCCCTGCAAAAACCTCCCTGAAGACTGCAGCCTGAAAAATTTCTGCAATTAACACAGCTAGGCATTTGGAAAGGCATATGAACAGAAAGCAAGCAATGCTATTTAATTACTAACCACACAAAACCATAACGTCAACAAGTTGAAGAGAAGCCCTAAAGATAGAAAAGGATGTTCTAATAACTTATTGGTAATAAGAACAAGTATTCACACACAGGAATCAAGCTATAGCTATGAAAAAATATTCCAATAACTATGTATGGTTGATAGAATTGATAACATTTTTTGATGTGGTTTTGATCATATTTACGAAACATGCTTAAAGATCGCGCTTGGACTCCTCCTGAATTCCTTTAATTACATATGAAAAAATTGGAACTGAATTTAATGACTTAGGAATATCAATCCCAAACAAGCCAATCTTTGCTTGTTGCCATAACCTACAGATTGATATGCCGCAAAATCAATAATCATTATCTGCAACACACATTCCAAGGCATCGAATATTATTGCTTTTCGTTCTCTTACAATGTTTGCATAAGATAGGCTCATCACAAATAGATAAATTATGACTATCTTTATCTATTTCTAATTTTAGATTAGAAGGAGGTTGAGACTCTAAAGACATGAAGATTAGATTATTCAATATACAAAATCTATATAATAATGATCTGATTTAAACATACTTAATCGAAGATAACTAAAGCTATAGATTCAGCCCTTACTAATTAATTTTAGGGTCAGGGCTAACTACAACACTCATGCTATTTAATGAAGGATCTATAGGAGGGGCAACTTTCTTTGGCCTTTCAGGGGGAGGCGTTGGTGCTTTCTGTTCAGTTGATTCTTCTTCGTTAGAACAAGCTGCAAGTGCCTCTCTTAAAAGGGAATCAAAAGTAGCTCCTGGCAAACGATGCCGTGCGACCTCAAGGAATGTTCTAGGTAAAGATTCAGATGCAGCGCTTCTCAATGCAGGGTTGTTTCTACGATGCCCTTGCTCATCTTGAATCGCTCTAATAAACCGACGGGTAACATCCCTTTTAGTAGAAGCCTTTATAAAAGTGTCACTATCACCACCACCCCCATTACCATCATCTCTTTCAAGATCAGTGATACGTCTCTCAAGACTTTCCAGTACCTCCTCAGCTTCTTTACCTATATGGGAAAGCTGACCATCAGAAAGGTTGGGCAAATCAGCAACATATACCTTGCCGTGATCTCGCAAAGTAAGAAATGTTGGCCTTGGACTCTGCCTATGTCCATACATGTCATGAGAATTATCTAGAGGTCTACGGGGCGGTACAGGGCCTGCAGAGGATCTCCGTCGCGTAATGCGCTGAGGACTTTCAAATGGCATCAAACTAAATAGAAATCTAACGACGCTGCTAGCGAATAGTTTATTCGTTTTGCATGTCTAAAATCTTACTTGCCTTTGTGATGGAATGCGTGCTGTCTTAGGACTCCGAAGTAAAACTCACGCAATTTCTCAAAGGAATTATTTCAGCTTGGTATCCCTTGCAAAGCTTCTTGGCTGTCATTACTTGCTTCAATTACTTGACCAATTTGCCAAGCTTTAAAACCTGCTTCACCACAAACTGCAATTGTTTGATTGACCGATTCTTCATTCACAACCAAACAGAAGCCAATCCCAAGATTAAAGGTATTCCAAAGGTCATTTTCTGGAATTTGACCAATGTCCTTGAGCCACTGAAAAAGTTCTGGCCTTGTCCAACTTGCAGGATCAATCAAAGCAGTCAAACCAGAGGGCAAACAACGAGGCAAATTCTCAGGCAAGCCTCCTCCAGTTATATGTGCCATTCCATGAATAGAGATATTTGCTTTAAGTAAGGATTCAACAGCCTGAGCATAAATATTTGTTGGCTTCATTAATGATGAAATTAAAGGAGAATTGGACGTCCCAAAACATGTGTTTATATCCGCATTAGCCATTCCTAAAACTTTGCGAACCAGACTAAATCCATTGCTATGTACGCCACTACTTGCAATCCCAATAATCCGATCATTTGCGACAACATTCTTACCGGTAATCAAGAGCTCTTCTTCAACTACAGCCACACAAAATCCAGCCAAATCGTAACGACCCTTTTCATAAAAACCCGGCATCTCAGCAGTTTCTCCACCCAATAGAGAACATCCACATTCATTACATCCGGCAGCAATGCCTTCAATCACCTGGGTCATTGACTCAGGACTTAACAAGCCAGTAGCAATGTAATCAAGAAAAAAAAGTGGCTTAGCTCCGCTAGTGATTACGTCATTCACACACATCGCAACCAGATCTATCCCAACCGAAGCATGCAAGTTATAAGCCTGAGCTAATTCCAGCTTTGTACCAACGCCATCAGCCCCTGCTACCAACACAGGCTTTTGCAAGCCCTCAGGAAGGCGCATAAAACCTCCAAAACCTCCCAATCCACCTAGAACTTCTGGGCGATGAGTCCCTTCCACACAGGATCGTATTCGCTCAATGAATTCCCTCCCAGCCTGAACATCAACCCCCGAACTCTTGTAATCCATAATTTCTTGTGACCTTTCATGTTTATAGATCAACCTCTATAAAGCAATCACTACAGCACACTTAAATACTGTTTTGCGAACCTTCCCTGTACTAGAGAACATTGCCGAATTTCAGCTATGGAAGCAATGCAATGATGCACCGATTCATTTCGTCCCAACAATGGGAGGGCTTCATAAAGGACATACCCATCTAATCAATGCTGCAAAGCTAGCTTCCAGAGATCAATCGGCATCAGTGGTAGTAAGTGTATTTGTAAATCCTCTGCAATTTGGTCCAAAAGAAGACTTTCAAAATTATCCAAGAGATATAGAAAGTGACTTTGATTTGGCAAACGAAGCAGGAGCTTCAGTCATTTGGGCCCCTACGATCAATGATATTTTCCCTGGAGGCCCTTCTTCTCATTTCAACTTAAAAGTCCCTGTCGAACTTAATGATCACCTTTGTGGGCCTTATAGGCCTGGACACTTTAATGGTGTTGCCTCAGTGATGATAAGACTTTTAACCATAATAAAACCGCAAATACTTTTTCTAGGTGAAAAGGATTGGCAACAGTTAATTATTATTAGACGGCTAGTTGAGGATTTAGATCTACCAGTAAAAGTAAGGGGAATTAAAACAATCAGAGATCCAGATGGAATGGCTTGTAGTACAAGAAATGAAAAACTAAGTCCATCCCAAAGGCTAAAGGCTGTAGAATTGAGCAAGCAACTAGCAAAGGCTGTAGAAAAAAATAAGAAAGGTGATTCAATTGATACTAATCATATGAAATTAGAATTAAAGAAGAGTGGCTTAACAGTTGACTATTTAGAAACTGTTGATCCATATTCTCTTAAAATAATTAACCCAAAGGAAAAGTTGTGTCTCCTGGCAGGTGCAATACGCTGTGGTGAGATTCGCTTAATAGACCATACTTTTCTGATGACTAGAAAACCACTTGTGGCAATCGATGGACCTGCAGGGGCTGGCAAAAGTACAGTTACAAGAAAATTTGCCGAGAAACTGAAGTTGCTTTATCTAGACACAGGAGCAATGTATAGAGCTGTGACTTGGCTAATTCAAGATCAGAATGTTGATATCAAAGATAAAGTCGCATTAAACAATATGCTGAAAAACTTGGACCTTAAGCTAGAGAAATCACCAAACGGAGATCAAACAATATCTATAAATGGGGATAACGTCACAGAACAAATTCGTACTAGTGGCGTTACTGCTTTTGTATCTCAAGTTGCAACTATAAGTTCAATAAGAGAATTTCTTACCAAGCAACAAAAAAGCATGGGAATAAATGGTGGAATAGTTGCGGAAGGACGAGATATAGGGACATCAGTTTTTCCAGATGCAGAATTAAAGATTTACCTAACCGCTAGCTCTAAAGAAAGAGCACTCAGAAGAGCAAGTGACTTAAAAAAAAGAGGTATTCAGGTGCCTAGTTTAGAAGACCTAGAAAATCAAATCCAACAAAGAGATGAATTAGATAGTACAAGGGATATCTCTCCTCTAAAAAAAGCTGAAGATGCAATTGAATTAAAAACTGATGGTATGAATATTGATGAGGTTGTCGAAAAATTGATTGAACTATTTCAATCGAAAGTGCCTGAAGAGATATGGCCTTCCGCTAGCTATTGATTTCCTCGAATAGACCATTACAAGCATCCTCAAGTAAATCAAGCACCTTTTCGAAACCTTGTTCACCTCCATAATATGGGTCTGGAACCTCTAAAAGCTCGCTATTTTGAGAGTAATTGAGCAAAGGTTTTATTAATGCAAGAGGCTCTTTATCTAATTGTTTAGATAATTGATTCACTGCATTTAGATTATCATTATCCATTGTAAGTATTAAATCAAAAGTCAATAAATCATCGATTTTTATTTGTCTTGCGAAACTAGATATAACAATTCCACGTTGTTTAGCAGCAAGTTGCATTCTTGAGTCAGCAGATTGCCCTACATGCCATCCACCTGTCCCAGCTGAGTCTACAAAATAATTATCTTCAAATCCATTAGCAGTCAAGACCTTAAGAAACACTGCCTCTGCAGCAGGCGACCGGCAAATGTTACCCAGGCACACAAAAAGAATTTTCTTCTTCATTTCAACTTATTGGTCAATTTATAAAATCAACCATATATTATAAGAAAAGATGTCTAAAAGGACTACTTTATAAATTAAAAAGAACCTTCCTAATATAAGTTTCAGTCCATTGCTTGCCATAAAAGCGAGTTAGCATTGATCTCGCTGGATCTTTCTCAGATCTGTAACACAAATAACGCTTTTGTCCTTCTAAAAGGATTTTGCTTCTTTCTTCGGAAACCTCTAGAGAGTTTTGAATCAAGTCCAAGTAAAGTTTTAAATAGTCAAGGAATGCATCCATCAAGATAGTTTCTATTAATTTATCCGATTCTGAATCTAGGGGTAGTCTTGACCATAGGAAGCCAGGCGAAAAATAAGGCTTTGCTTCATTTGGAATCTTTCCACCTGTGGGTAGTAATGGTTGCCATTTTTCATGAATAGGAGTTAGACGCTCCCAAACAAAAGAAGTATGTAATGGATCATCCTTCAAAGCAGGTTGTAAATCTAATGCTAAAAGATGGCCACTTGGCAACGTGACAAAATCCGCTCCAAAAAAAGGCAAATCATAATAATGAAAAGGATGGCAAACTAAATTGAGAACGGAAGCTGCTTGTCCAGCTTCTACGCATGCAGCTCTAACTATGCTGAGCTTCTTAGTTCTACATGCCCAGGTATTAGTAATGGCGGAAAAAGATTTATTGCCCATTGTAATTTTAGACTCTTTCTCCAGATATTCATGATCTAAATCAACTGATAAAGGGTGAAAAATAGAAAGTGATTTTATTATCTCTTCTAAAAAAGGCAACCATCTCCATTCAGGAAGAATAACAGTATCCAGACTATTCTTTCGTTTAAAATTCATTCTTCCAAGAAAGAAGTATCATCAAATCTAGCAGGGAAAAGGAACTCTTTCATGAATCTGTCCGCCCAATCTTTCCCAAAATAGCTAGAGAAAATTCCATGAGCAGGATCTCTTTCGGAACTATAAATATCATAAGATATCTGTAATTTCTTTATTTCCATTGCTGATAGCTCTGATGAAAGGCTATAGGAGTGATCATGCAATTTCCAATAACAATCTAAAAATTGATTAAATGCATCTGGCAAAGAGTGCTTGGCCTCGCTTAGACCACCACGGCAAAATAATAACCACGGAGAAAAATATTTATTCGGATCAAATGAGCGCATCTTTCGACTTCCACATAATTCAGGAAAGCGTGAATTCAATTGCTTTAAGCCTTGAAAATGCCTATCTAAATAAGAATCAGTCTGTAGCAATGGTTGGAAGTCAAGAATGGCAACCAATTTCTTTGTACGACCAAACCAAAGCAAATCAATTCCCATAATAGGTTGTTCTAAAGAATAATCAGGGTAAGCAACTGAATTAAGAACTTGTAGATTTTCTCCTGCATCTAGCCTAGTCACCCTCCATCGGCGGAAACCTCTAGTTTGCCAAAGCCAGCTTCTAATTAAACCATTACCTTTTAAAGAAAGACGCTCTGAAAGACCATCAGGTATAGGGAGAGGCTTTCCACCTCTCAGCTGGATGCTCTTATGAAGTTTATTCAATAAAGGATCAAACATAATCACAAAGCCTTCTAATAATTAGATTACAAAATTGGCAATAAAACTTGAGATGAATATTTAGATGCATCGATATCATTAAATGAAATGGCCTAAAATAGTCCGGCGAATTAGATAGAACTGATTTACTTGTCAAGAAAAATCGTGAGCCAAATTCAATCCCTTGATTTGGACATATATTAAAAAATATTTTAGGTTTCGATTTACTCAGTACTTCCACGCTTCTTTCTACTACTGATAAATCCAAACAAAACTTTTCCAATGGCTGCAATCAAGCTTCCTTCCAACTCCTCAAACATCTTCATATTAAAGTGGAAAGCATTGTTTGCCTCCATAACGATCAAATCAGCAGTTTTTTGATCAATCGGTAAAGAGTTAAGGGTTTCACTATATTTACCCTTAAAAGTTTTCTGATCATCAATCAATGGAAATTCATAGAAATTTAATCCATCTTTATCATTTAAATTCATAGCCCTTTGAGCAATCTTCTTTAAGATTTGACCACCTGAAAGGTCACCTAAATATCTAGTGTAATGATGAGCAATTAATAATTCAGGTGAATCATTTGCAATCTTATGAATGCGGTCAACATAATTCTGAGCAGATTTAGTTGGCTTGACCTCACCAGACCAATTTTCACCAAAATAAAACGCCAGATCTTCCTCTAATGTTCCTCTTCGATTGAGCTCAGGGAAATTTATCGGTCCAATAAGTGGATGACCAAGCTCACAAAGTTTACTTATTTCATCTTCCATCGCGGAATAAACGAAATACAAATCAGCCACAAGGGTGCGGTAAGTCCTTTTGTCCACGACTCCTTTGAGAAAGCAGCGCACAAAGCCAGTGTTCTCAGCCATCGTGTGAGCTTTTTTAGTGCCTTCTCTCAGTTGCCTCGCTAGAGCTACAGACATTGAAAGATAATGAGAAAGAAAATTTGTTTGACCTTAGAAGGATTCACGTGAATTAGGGTCAATTGAGTGGCGAAGGATTACTAGGTTGCCTCAAAGAACCTTCTGAAGGAAACAAAGAAAACAAATCTGAGCAAAGTTGATGCAGATGGACGATTTGCTCAGCTTGCGGTAAGTGTGTCCCAGTTGCTTCCCAATTACCAATAGTGGCAAATCGCCAACGTTCGCCTTCAAAAGTCATTCCTCTAATAATTACACCCAATAGATGGGGTGATGCCTCTATAAGCTCATCACTAAATCTTAGCTGGATCAACAGGCTCCGACACTCCAACCTAGGGCTCCAGCCAGGGAAATGAAACGCCAAATCAACGGTATCGGCTTCACGCCACCGTCGAGTCTCTGGATCATCTCGCCAGGGGGTAAGGCTTGGAGAAGAGGCAGGAAATCTTTTGCTTACTAGGTTTATTGCAGAGGCAAGTGCACCTGCAAAGACGAAGCTATAAACCTGATCAGCTGCATTCACCCCAACCTCCTAACAAAATGAACTCGCAATGCTGAGCAATACGATTACTGTTACCAAATATTTAAACACCCATCTTAAGGACCGCTAATAGATGGCCCAATCTCTGAAAAAAATCAATTTATTTGCTTGCAAAAGTATTGAGGCTCATCAAATGAACATTAAAAAGGTCATCCAGAGATCTTCACGTTATGGAGTAATTGGGCTTTCATCTGCTCTAGTTCATAGTTCGATCTTATTTCTTTCCTCTAAATTTATTCCCTTATGGATAAGTAATTTAAGTGGTTTTTTAATTGCCTCAATAACAAGTTATTTAGGACATGCTCTTTTCACATTTAGAGCAGAAACTTCTGGGAAAAGGTTTGCAAAAAGATGGCTATTAATTCAATTTATCCTTAATGTCACCCTAAGCATAATACTACCAATTATTCTCGAAGCTTGGCTTAATTATAAGGTAAAGTTTTTAGTCTTAGTCTTCACACCAACTGCAGTCAATGCAATTATCTGGGTCAAAGCAGCAAGTTATAGCAAGAAAAGGCTAGAAGTTTTTGACGCAAACCCCCAACTTCATGCTGATGATCTAGGCCTAACAAATACAACCGACAAAACAATAATTGATCTTGCAAAAAGTGGAATTTTGGATGGATCTAGTCTTCTTGTCAATGGAACGAATGCAGAAAATGCAGCCAAGCAATGGTTGGGAAATACTACTTTACCACTTTACCTACATATCTCTCTTACTGAAGGCAGGTCAATAGCTACAAGAGATAAAATCGCGTACTTAATAAATAAAAAAGGCAACTTAAATGCATCTTATACAAATTTGCTTATTGCTTCTTTTCTGCCTAATATATCATTTAGGCGAATGGAGCTAAAAAAACAAATATATATAGAGTTAAATGAGCAAATCAATCATTTTAAACGAATTACAGGTTTAGAGTCAATTTCAATCGATGGGCATCAGCATGTACATTTAATACCAATTGTTCTTGACGTAATTATAGAATTAGCGCAAAAACAAAATATCACATGGGTTAGGACAACTTTAGAACCATTACCTGCAGGTTTAAGCTGGCAGGATTGGAGTAGAACTTTTTCAAATAATGGCTGGTCAAAATGGATCATTCTTCAACTATTATCAATAAGAGCGAAGCAAAAATTAATTAGGGCTAGCATCAAAACGAATGCAGGTTTTGCTGGTGTACTTTTTACTGGTCACATGAATGAAAAAATACTACTTAAATCGATTGCAGAGATGTGCATTATTTTTAATGCTAATGGAGAAACAAGGCCAATAATACTTACACACCCATCCGAACCAATAGATCTAAAAACCGAAAGGAAAGCTCTTATAGACTTTCCATTCTCAAAAGATTTTTTCGCCTCACCTTTAAGAAAAATGGAATTAGACTCACTAAAGAAAATCAACAAGAAGTAATTCAATCGATTTCATAAATGGAACGTATAAAATAATGAGGCCGCGCTTTAGTATCAACATATATTCTTCCAATATAATCACCCAAAACGCCAATGCCTATAAGTTGAATGCCTCCTAGAAATAAAACTGCAACTATCAATGAAGCATAGCCTGGGACATCCACCCCATAAAAAAGCGTCCGTAAAATAACTAATAATGCATAAAGTAGACTAATTGCTGATACTGAAATTCCAAGTAAACTCCAAACTCTAAGAGGCAATACGGAAAAAGAAAAAATTCCATCAAATGCATACCTCAAAAGCTTCAATGGACTCCAGGAACTATTACCTGACACTCGCGAAAGTCGTTTATAACTAATCTCGATACTCCTATAGCCAGTCCAAGGAACTAATCCTTTTGAGAATCTACTAAATTCACGCATTTGAGTTAAAGCTTCAACTACAGGTCGACTTAATAATCGAAAATCGCCAGCACCCTCAGTTAAGCGAATTGAATCTGCTACACGGTTAAAAACCTTGTAAAACCAAGTCGCCGTAGCGATCTTGAAAATCGACTCTTGATCTTGTTCATCTCGCACAGCCGTAACTATCTCAGCACCATTAAGCCAAGCATCAACCATTTGACTAATCAATTCTGGAGGATGCTGCAAATCAGAATCGATAAGTACAACGGCATCACAATTACCCTTTGCATAATCCAAGCCGGCAAGCATGGCAGCTTCTTTACCAAAATTCCTGGTGAGTTCAAGCAAAGTCAAGGATGGGGCAACTTTATCTAAGGAAATTGAGTGCTCTTTACTTCGAATCTTTGCAACTGTTTCATCTCTTGAGCCATCATCAACTAAAACAAGACGCAATACTTCCGGCAAAGCCAGCACACGCTCTATAAATTCAGAAATACCTCCCTCTTCGTTGAAACAAGCTGCTACAACCCAAATCTGAGGTTTCTTCTGAGATGAATGGAAGGGAGTTTGGCTCATGCAATCATTAGCTTTTACTAGAGCATTAATTCTTTGCCTCAAAGCAAGCTAAATGGTGAGAGGCCCTTAACTCAACACTCTGAGTCATAAGCTCAATTGAAAAGCTAATCACCTGCAAAACTTTCATGCCAACCTTCGAGAAGCTCAAAGCACCTTCCAAAGGTAATGCAATTCAATTTATTAATGGGCAGCCAGTCGTCCCTAATAACCCAATAATTCCCTTTATCAGAGGCGATGGAACAGGTGTTGATATCTGGCCTGCCACACAAAAGGTACTAGATGCGGCAGTATCAAAGGCATATAACAATGAACGAAAAATTGAATGGTTCAAGATCTATGCAGGAGATGAGGCTTGTGATTTATATGGCACTTATCAATACCTTCCTGACGACACCCTACAAGCTATAGAAACATATGGAATAGCCATCAAAGGGCCTCTGACCACCCCAGTTGGAGGTGGGATTAGGTCTTTAAATGTTGCTCTCCGTCAAATCTTTGATCTTTATTCTTGTGTCAGACCTTGTCGGTATTATCAAGGGACTCCTAGTCCTCATAAAAGGCCGCATGATCTTGATGTAATTGTCTACCGAGAAAACACCGAAGACATTTATATGGGAATCGAATGGGAAGCAAGTGACCCCATAGGTCATGAACTATTGAATCATTTGAATAACGTTGTAATTCCTGCAAATGGGAAATTAGGAGAAAGAAAAATTCCTAAAGGATCCGGTATAGGAATTAAACCCGTTAGCAAGGAAGGTAGTCAAAGGCATATTCGAAAAGCAATTCAACATGCACTTAGATTAGAAAAACAAAAAAAGCATGTAACTCTAGTTCACAAAGGAAATATCATGAAATACACGGAGGGTGCATTTCGTGACTGGGGATATGAATTAGCCACAACTGAATTCCGTAATGTATGCATCACTGAAAGAGAAAGTTGGATTCTTGAGAATGCTGAGCAAAATCCAGGCATCTCAATTGAGGAGAACTCAAAAATGATAGATCCTGGGTTTAATTCACTCACACCTGACAAAAAAGAACGCATATGTAATGAAGTCAAACAAGTACTAGAACAAATTCAATCAACACATGGAGGGGGTAAATGGCATGAAATGGTTTTGATTGATGATCGAATAGCAGATAGCATCTTCCAGCAAATACAGACTCGACCTCAAGAATATTCAATTCTGGCAACACTTAATTTAAATGGTGATTACATATCCGATGCCGCCGCTGCAATCGTTGGTGGTTTAGGAATGGCACCAGGTGCAAATATTGGAGACAACGCAGCAATTTTTGAAGCCACACATGGAACAGCCCCAAAGCATGCAGGATTAGATCGAATTAATCCTGGATCAGTCATACTTAGTGGTGTAATGATGCTCGAATTTATTGGGTGGCAAAAAGCGGCTGATCTCATAACCAATGGTCTAAGCAAATCCATCTCAGATAGGAAAGTAACTTACGATCTAGCAAGACTTATGGATCCTCCTGTAGATCCTCTTAGTTGCAGCGGATTTGCACATGCCGTGATAGATCGCTTTTAGTCTATCTAAGAAGAAAATTGCGGTTTAATAAATGCCCAAAAAAATGAACAAAAAATATAGCAATGAAATGCTGCCTCAATAAAGGTTTATACTATAAATAATTCTAAGAGTTCTCTTTGCAAAAGCTATCAATTAGTGATCTTGAAAAATTGGCAAACCAAAAATACAAATACCTATTCTTAAATATTTGCCATGACTATTGATGATTTCCATTCAAACCGCATAAATCAAAAATCAGCAGATAATTCCATGTCAAATCTGCCAAATGCCATTTCTGACCCTTGTGTGCATTGTGGTTTTTGCTTACCAACCTGCGCAAGTTATAGGGTATTAGGTACCGAAATGGATTCTCCTAGAGGACGAATTCATACTTTAAAGGCAATAAAACAAGAAGAACTTGTTATGGATAAAGTTATTGCGAGTCATTTTGATACTTGTCTAGGTTGTTTTGCATGTGTAACTGCATGCCCTTCAGGAGTTCGCTATGACCAACTTCTTGAAGAAACTCGTCCTCTACTGAATGACAATAAGCTAAGAAACCCTTGTCAAAGTATTATCCGAAAACTCTTACTTAACTTCCTTCCTTATCCAAATAGACTTAGGAGAATCCTGCAAGCCTTGAGATTTTATCCAGGCTCTACTTTACAAGAAACAATTCGTCGCCTAGGAATATCTAATATTCTTGGCCCACAAATAGAGGCAATGGAAGCATTGCTTCCTCCGCTAACTTCAAAGAATTTTAATGATAATTGGAAAGTATACAATCCAGCGAAAGGGAAATACCGTGGAAAAGTAGGCCTAGTTTTAGGATGCGTACAAAGATGTTTTGATCCAGATGTTAATCAAGCAGTTCTATCTGTACTTGTAGCAAACGGATTTGACGTAGTCATTCCAAACAATCAAGGTTGCTGTGGTGCTGTCTCGCATCATCAAGGTCAAATCAATCAAACAGAAGAACTTGCAAATGCACTTATTAAGAGTTTTAACTCAGCAATAGGACCTAATAAGCCCGGGGGAGATCAACAATTAGATGCAATTCTGGTTGCAGCCTCTGGCTGTGGACACACGATGAAATCCTATGGGAAGACAATTAATTTAAAGGATAAGTTAAAAACATCTGTGTTAGATGTACATGAGTTCCTAATAGATAAAGGTCTATCAAAAGAATTTAAAGCCTCACTTGGTGAATTGTCTTATTTAGACGATTCAAATGAAAAAAATGAAAATATAGTAGAAATCGCATATCACGATGCATGCCATATGCTACACGGACAAGATATCTTTATGGAGCCAAGAGAACTTCTAAATTTAATCCCTAATATAGTTATAAATGAAGCAAAAGAAGCAGGTGTTTGCTGCGGAAGTGCTGGAATTTACAATATTGTTCAACCGGAGGAGGCAAATGAGTTAGGGAAAATCAAAGCACAAGATTTAACCGATACAGGTGCAAAATTAATTGCAAGTGCAAATATAGGGTGCACTCTTCAACTGCGGAAACATCTAAACAAGAAAGTAAAAGTAGCGCATCCTCTACAAATCCTAGCTTGCGCTGCCGGACTCCATGATTTTCCAGGCTTGATACAGAGTAGACTCGTCCCCCAAATTTCCAGGGAAGGTGAGAATTGGTAGGTTCCCTGAGGTTACATTATCTAATCGTCTAATTACAGACAATCCTGGCAATAGTTGTCCTTCCAAATAAACACTATTTAGCCCCAAACCATTAACGAGAAAAGCTTGAGTAGTAATGCCACCTTTGCTAATAATATAGCCAAGATCAGGAACTAATTCACCAGCGACTTCTGACATAAAGTTAGCCAGAAAGTTCCCGAAAACTAATCCATCATTTAGAGATGAAAAATATATTTCCTCACGACTAGTAAATAAAACCGGTGTTTTCCCTTTTTTTAAGATCGATTTAAGCTGAATTATTAGATCACTATGTATTTCTTTTAAGAGAAGTTCGGAATTTATCCTATTATAAGTTGTGAAAACCTGCTTGGCAGGCAACTCTACACCCTCACAATTATCGTTCCTCAAAAGAAAGCGTAATTGTAAATCTGCAAGCGGCACATGTGAGCCAACTAATACCATCCCTGGCAAAAGAGTTCCATTGGACTGTGTATTTCTTAATTTAAAAAAGTCATCTTTCCCGAGTAGTTGAGGGCCTATATCAGCGAGGCTATTTAGATAGCTAGCAGCTGAACGAAATAAGAAGCGTTTACTATGAAAAAGATTTCTAACAAGTGTTCCTAGAATATTTAATTGTCGATGATGCTCTGAATCAACAATTACCTTCTGATTATTATCTAGACCTATCAGGAAACCCTCTAGATTTTCAAGTCCTGAATGAGATTTAATTGCATTATCAAGCATTGCAATGCTAATTCTTTTAACAGTATTTTGCTTAATAACGCCTTCACTCTTTTCTTCTAGCCACTTCGTCAAATCGCTTGTTGAGTAACCAAATAGTGGATCTTTAGCAAAAGGGGTTTGGTGAACTGGTACCCCATTAAGCAAATGCATGCCATTCACTGTTGTTCTCCCACCTTCTAAAAAAGCAGGGATGTGAAAAGTAGCCGCGAAAGGTCCTAGCTCTTCATCAAGAACTCTTGGCTCAAGTACGCCATGTCCTCGCAAAGTTGAGTCACCACGACTGACAAAAATCAAATCTTTTAAATTTAATCCTTCTGCATCAATAGCTTTCCTAAGCTCTCTACAAATCTCCCTAGTTCTCCTCTCAGCCTTGTCAGGCAACAAACTTCTTGTATTAGCTAGAAAAAAAAGAAAAGGAGACTTATGACGCAAACCTTGTCTAATGACTTGTTCTTCCCAGCTCAACAAAAGCGGACAACTATGAATCGTCTGAGACCCAGTTGGATCATCATCGAAAACAATTATTTTCATCGCACAAGAGTGCTGTGAAAATCACCTCTGAAAAAACAAATAATTGCTATAGCCCCAGCAACCGGGAAGCAATTGAAGAACTTGCAAAGCATTTCTATGCCAATGAAACAAGATGGGTACCCTGTGGGAATCAAACCAGACTGGAATGGGGAGCAAAAATACAAGAGCCTTTTGAGTTGGTCAGCGTTCAAAACTTAAATCGAATAATCAATTACTCAACTGAAGATCTCACAATTACTGTTGAAGCGGGAGTGACACTTTCTAAGCTCCAGCAAACCCTGCAAGCACATAATCAATGGTTATCTGTGGATTGGCCTTGGGGAGCTGAATTATCTTCCTTGAACAAAACCAGTGGAAGCATTGGTGGGTTGGTCGCTAGAGGACTTTCAGGAGGGCTACTACAAAGCCACATGGGCATTAGAGAACAGTTAATAGGAATTGAAATGATGAGAACTGAGGGAGTTTTGGCTAAGGCAGGTGGGAAAGTAGTAAAAAACGTCGCTGGTTATGACCTAATGCGACTTTTATGTGGCAGCTGGGGAAGCCTTGCATTAATTACTGAAGTAACGCTTCGAACACAACCATTAAAAACTTCTAGACGAAAAATTCAAATTAGTGGTGAAATATCACAACTAGAGATATGTAGAGTCAAAATAATTCATTCGCACTTAACACCTGAATATCTTGACTGGACAAGCAAAGGGGAAAACCTCTGGAATCTAGAAATTGGTCTTGCAAGCGTGAGCAATGAAGCAATTAAGTCCCAAATAGAGCAACTTAAAGTAATTCTAAATGAAGAGAAATTAGACTTCAAAGAGAAAAGATGGGTAGGTCCATTAATAGAGCAAGAATACCCTAAAGATGGCTTAAAAAGATCTATGTGGCTGAGCCGTTTAGCTATACCACCAGCCAATATACATAAACTAATTAAACAAGAAGAGTTCAAAGCTCTCTTCTCTTGGGAATGGCGCATCGCAGCAGGTATTGGACTGGGAGATGGATGGTGTCAAGATTTACTAAATAGAGAGTCTGATCTTCAAAGGAATGCAGTCATTAATCTCAGAAAATGTAGTCAGAAACTGGGTGGAAATTTAACTATTCTTAAGCAGCCTCACCAAATAAACAATCGTCTTCAATCATGGACAGATGCGAGCTCGAAAGAATTGATACAAATAATAAAAAATAAATTTGATCCAAAGTTACAACTATGCAAAGGCAGACTACCTGGTATCTCGGGCTAATCTAAAACAGTATATTCACAGAATAAATTCTGCTCTATTCCTGGTTCTAAATGAAGTCTTCGAGTTCCATTTATTAATGACTGTCTGGGACTAGTCCAGGGCTCTAAACAAACCATTTTCCTTGGCGGATCAGTCCATATAACTGTCATATCCATTGGATATTTATGGTCCATTTTGACTCGAATATTACTAGAACGATCAATTAACGTAACAGGGCCTAGTGGACCGCAAATCATATCAACACCTTGTTCAAGTAAATTTAATTGTTTGCATGTTTCCACTTCAAGCTTCAAGTTATGGTCTATACAAGTTTTTGGCAAGCCATAGAAATCTACATTAGACAAGTCATTGATAGAAAAATATGGATGCAAGCCAAAATTATATGGCATGGGAATACTTCCATTATTGCGAATGGTTATAGAAAGTCTTATCGAATTGAGGATTAATCGAACTTCCATCTGAATATAAAATTCAAATGGATAAACTGAGCGAGTAAATTCATTATCAAATAAAGTTAATTTCACTCCGCAAGAATCATCTAGCACATCAAGTTCCCAAGACATATCTCTTGCAAAACCATGTTGTTTTAAATTTATGAGCCAATCGGAGCTTATGGAATCATCAAAAACCAAGTTTCCACAAATAGGAAAAAGTATTGGAATTCCACCCCTAATGCTTTTCTTTAAATCCAAGAAGCGTTCCCTATCAAAATAAATAACTTCCCTTCCTTTGCATCGCCATTCTGTAATCAACCCACCTCTTTCAGGAACAATTCTTAATCGATCTCCACTCTCAGAGTGTAGATACTCCCAATGCATATAAGGTATATCCTTCTTTATCAATTTCATCTAATGATGAAAGCAAGTGTAAATATAAAGCAAAAGCTTAATTAACAAAACTAGTCATAAATTTTTTTGCAACCAGTTCAGTAAAGCATCATTAACCTGTTCCGGAACCTCATCATGGGGACAATGGCCCGCATCTAAAACGACTTCAGTAGCAGCCTGCGCATATCTCATAAAAGTTGCTCTTTTACCCGGAGCATTCATCCAGGGATCTCGATTGCCCCACAACAAAAGTACAGGAGCATTTAGGTCTTTAAATAATTCATCCAAAGGTTGCCCTTGAGGCCCTCCAGGATCAAAGACACTTCTAAAAACTTGGAAGGCTCCTGGGTCTAATGATGGCCTCCGAATTGACTCAACCAAATAGTCATCAACATTTGTTTTATCTATATAAACCTGATTAAGTGTTCTTCTAATAGTTGATGGTTTTCTAAGATTTTCAAAAATCAACCTCTGAATCAAAGGATCTTTTAAAAATCCACCTCCAAGATTGCGTCGCAATTTCTGCCAAAAACTTTTAGACGGCCTCTTGTCTTCACTGAAATATCCTGCTGCATTCAAAAGAACTACTCCAGCAACATGGTTGCCCAAAGCAGAACCAGCAGCTAAAGCAGCATAACCACCTAAGGAATTACCAATTAGAACAGTTGGTCTACCAATTCTTTCCTTGACATAAGCAACAACTTGATCTCTCCAAAGTGCTCCTCCATAACTAAGTTCTCCTGGCTTAGAACTTCTTCCAAAACCTAAAAGATCTAAAGCATGGACTTCATGAGTTTTTGAAAGAGTAGGAATATTGTGCCTCCAATGATCAGTGGAAGCTCCAAAACCATGCACCAAAAGCAATGCGGGATTCTGAGAATCATCTTGAGGTGGACTACTCACGCAGTGGACTTGATGCCCTAAATAACTCCAAGCTTTACTTGAACTTTCAACTTGAGCAGACATCCACTTGATCAACAAACAACTTTAAGGAAGAGAATGCTATCCATTTAACGCAAAACTTTGCAAGTGATGAAGAGAGAAAAAACGTCTCTTGAGAAAAAATGGAATTAATTAAATGAATCACCTCAAAGCAAACCTACTGGATTTGCAGCTACATCGTCTGGAATCTCATTCCCTCCACCAGGGGTTTTATCTTTCAAAACAACACGTAAGAGAACTGGTGCCAGAAAAGTTGTGCCTATAACCATTAACAAAATTGCAGCCTCCAATGAAGGTGTGAGCAGACCAGCACTTGTTCCTAAGCCAAGAAAAATCAATCCAACTTCACCACGAGGCATCATTCCTAATCCAACAACTAAGCGATTAGTAGGCTTATCAATCAAAAATGTCCATCCCGCAGCTACTTTCCCAAGGATGGCTACCACAAGCAAGAAACCAGCGACAACCAATGCAGCTCTACTTGAAGGATCTAAAGGATTAATGACTGAAAGATCCATGCCTGCACCAACTAATACAAAGAAAATAGTTGCAAACAAAGAAACCAAAGGAAGAACAGATTGTTGAATAGCGTGATTATTTTTTGAGCTACTTAAAATCAACCCTGCTGCAAATGCACCTAAGGCTGCCTCAAGACCAATGGCTGTAGCAACAAAGCAGCTAAGAACAAGAATGACAAATGAAGCGACTACAACAGCTCCTGGGGCTTTCAAGCGATCAAGCAGCCAATCGAAAGCAGGAGCGGCTGTTCTACTCAAAGCAATGGCAGCTACGACAAATACAGTTGCTGCAACTACTAACTTCACAATTGGTGCAATTTGCAGTGAGCCCCCTGTTGCAAGAGCTACCACGACAGCAAGAATGACAATCCCAAGAATGTCATCAAGTACAGCGGCACCAATAACTATCTGACCTTCTCTAGTTTTCAAATATCCCAATTCTCCAAAGACACTTGCTGTAATACCAATACTGGTTGCAGTCATTGATGCGCCAGCAAAAACGGCAGGAATAAGGTCCACATGAAAAATAAACATAAGACCAAATGTTCCAAAGGCAAAAGGTAGAACAACTCCAGCCATTGCGACTGTGAAAGCTTGAGCCCCAACTGCAACTAATTCTTCAAGTTCACTTTCTAAGCCAGTAAGGAAAAGCAACGCATATAAACCAAGCGTTGCTACTGCTTGCAAAGAAGGAAAAGTTTCAAAATAAAGATCTGGAACTGCTTCTGGAGGGACTGAAGCCAAAGCACTTATTGCTTTAACGAAGGTTTCATTTAAATGTGCACTCGTAGAAGGAGGCATCAACAAATGCAAGCCCGAAGCCCCTATAACAACACCTGCCAATAATTCACCAACAATTGTGGGTAGCTGCAAACGAACCAAAACCTCTGCCAAAGTTCTGGCGGCCACAAAAATCAAAAGAAAATTAATAACTCCAATAAGAGTTTCAGCGACCTCAACATCATGAGTACTTAAAACGGCAAAAATCGATGAAATGATCATTGGTAACTAAAAATTCAAGTCCTGAAGATTGAATAAAAGGGATTTGCAAGTGTTAATTAAAACCCTTGGCGCTCATCAAGAAGGTGTTGATCTGATGTCAAGAGGCATCTGAGCACATTAGGTAGAGCTAGCGTCCAGCGAAATCGCTCTCAAACAAATGGTCGAACTAAATAGGAATAATTCAATTTCCAACTCTAAAGGTTAATGAAATGAGCACCCTGTGAAATGACCAAATAAAAGAACCAATTACTTATTCCCCTTGATCACTTCTTCTGCAATCCAATGAGCAACTCAGAACCCCTCGATTTACGCCTCCCTACTCCAGGCTGCTATGCCGATCCAGAACGGGCAGGTATAGATGCAGATGCAGTTTTTGATGGAATGACGGAACATCTTTTCTTCACACTAGGAAAGCTTGCTCCAACTGCCAGTCTTCACGATCTCTATATGGCACTTAGCTATGCCGTTCGTGACAGATTGATGACGAGATATCTTGCAAGTCAAGAAGCAATTAGAGCGCGTCCTCAAAAAACAGTTGCCTATTTATCTGCTGAATTCCTGATCGGACCACAATTAAACAACAATCTACTAAATCTAGGAATTCAGGAGGAAGCGGAAGAAGCTCTTAAGCGCTTTGGTATTGAATCTCTTAGTCACATTCTTGAAGTAGAAGAAGAACCAGGTCTAGGGAATGGAGGACTTGGTCGTCTGGCTGCATGTTATATGGAATCACTAGCAAGTTTGGAAGTCCCTGCAACCGGTTATGGAATCCGATATGAATTCGGAATATTTAATCAACTCATTCGAGATGGGTGGCAAGTAGAAGTAACAGATAAATGGCTTAAAGGAGGATGGCCATGGGAGCTTCCACAACCCGATGAAGCCTGCTTTGTAGGATTTGGAGGAAAAACAGAAAACTATATTGATGAAAAGGGAAATTATCGATCCCGTTGGATCCCCTCTGAACATGCGATAGGAATCCCACACGACGTTCCTGTTCTCGGTTATAGAGTAAATAGTTGTGATCGCTTACGTTTATGGAGAGCTGATGCTACCGAAAGTTTTGATTTTTATGCTTTCAATATCGGGGATTACTACGGTGCAGTAGAAGAAAAAGTCGGCTCAGAAACACTTTCTAAGGTGCTTTATCCAAACGATGGAACAGATGAAGGGAGAAGACTAAGACTTAAACAGCAACACTTCTTTGTTAGTTGTTCCCTACAAGATATGTTGAGAAGTTTAGAAAAAAGAGGAATTGAAATTGAAGAATTTGCAGATCATTGGGCGGTTCAACTAAACGACACCCATCCTGCTATTGCAGTAGCAGAACTGATGAGATTGCTAATAGATGATCGGCATATTGAATGGGAAAAAGCATGGGAAATCACAAATCGATCTGTTGCATATACCAATCACACACTTCTTCCAGAAGCACTTGAGAAATGGGATCTGGAGCTATTTAACAGCCTTCTCCCTCGCCATCTTGAACTGATATACGAAATCAATAAAAGATTTCTTCAGCAAGTTCGGTTGCGCTATCCAGGTAATGATGCAATTCTCCGCAAATTATCAATCATTGATGAAGAAGGCGGGAAAGCAGTGCGCATGGCCCATCTGGCAACTATTGGAGCACACCATGTAAATGGAGTAGCTGCTCTCCATTCGGATTTAATTAAAAGGCAACTTATGCCTGAATTTGCAGAATTGTGGCCAGAGAAATTTACCAACGTAACTAATGGAGTTACTCCACGTAGATGGATCGGATTAGCAAATCCTGAACTTGCAAAGCTTCTAGATCAAGAAGTTGGGCCAGATTGGATTACAAAAATGGAATTATTGAACAACCTAGAAAGAAGAGAATATGACGAAGGGTTTTTAGAAAAGTTTGGAGAAACAAAATTATGCGGCAAACGAAAACTTGCGGGATATATTCATCGTCAAACTGGCGTGCTTGTTGACCCATCAAGCATGTTCGACGTACAAGTAAAAAGAATCCATCAATATAAGCGGCAGCATCTGAATGGACTACAAATCATTACTCAATATTTAAGAATTAAAAATGGACAAGCCCATGGGATAGCACCTAGGACAATCATTTTTGGAGGCAAGGCAGCACCTGGTTATTTCATGGCCAAATTAATGATTAGATTCATCAATGGTATTGCCGAAACAATCAACGCTGACCCAGATATGGAGGGTCGATTACGCGTCGTATTCCTTCCTGACTACAACGTTAAACTTGGAGAGCAAGTTTATCCAGCCACTGACCTTTCTGAGCAAATATCAACAGCAGGCAAAGAAGCTTCTGGAACCGGTAACATGAAATTTGCTATGAATGGTGCACTAACCATTGGGACTCTTGATGGTGCAAATATAGAAATACGTGAAAAAGTTGGAGCTGAAAATTTCTTCCTGTTTGGCAAAACTGAGTCGGAAATAATGGAATTGCGTACCAATGGGTATCAACCCAAAGAATACATTGAGAACATGCCTGAGCTGTCAGAAGCTATAAGATTGATTGAGCTGGGGCATTTCAGCAATGGAGATGGAGATCTATTCCTTCCACTTATAGATAATCTCAAAACAAATGATCCCTACTTTGTAATGGCAGACTTTGCTGACTACTTAAGAGCGCAAGATAATGTCAGCAGAGCATGGTCAAACAGGAAAGAATGGAACCGCATGTCTCTTCTCAATATTGCAAGGTCTGGCTTTTTCTCTTCAGATCGATCTATTAGAGAGTACTGTCAATCAATATGGAAAGTAGAAGCATTACCAGTTGAAATAACCTGTGATGTAAGAAAATAAACTCAACTATGTTTTATTTCTAAAAAAGAAGGCATATTTTTTCAAAAAATAGCAAGTACTGAGAATATAATCTGATCAGGAAAATTATGATTTTGCTGAAGCAATAACTTCGGAGAAACCTTTTGGATCAACAATTGCAAGTTGAGCCAGCATTTTTCTATTCAAGCGAACATCAGCCTTTTTCAGACCACCAATTAATCGGCTATAGCTGAGTCCATTAATTCTTGCCGCCGCATTTATACGGGCAATCCAAAGTCTACGAAAATCCCGCTTACGTCTTCTACGATCTCTATAAGCATTACAAAGAGCTTTCATTACCCTTTGATTAGCAGTACGAAAAAGACGGCCGTTACTTCCTTGAAAACCACGAGCCAATCTAAGAACTTTGTTGCGACGCTTACGGGCAATATTGCCTCTCTTTACTCTTGCCATGGGATGAAAAAATAATTAGAGAATGGATTCAAACTAGATTTTGCGAATCAAGAATAAGGGAGCATTAAACCAACGTTGTCCGAATCTGTTTCATGAACAACCGCTTTGGTTGCCAAATGTCGCTTAAGTTTCGGACTCTTGTGATCAAGCAAGTGATTGCGAAATGCACGCCTTCGCATGAACTTTCCAGTACCTGTAGCCTTGAACCGCTTTGCAGCAGCTTTGCGGGTCTTTAGCTTCGGCATGTCTAAGCTAGTGCACAATTCATAAGACTACGACGTTAACCTTCCAGACACCAAATTAGCCAATATGGAAATCGATAATTATGCGAATGGTGACTAAGCGTTCAGTTCTCAAAATTATCCCTTTTCTGAGCATACCTGTCTCAATATTGGCCATTGGTTGCATAAGCCTTTTTGCCAAAGCTCAAGGCCTCCCAAGTGCAAAGAATAAACACCTCTTAACTCATTTAAAGGTTCCTGGGCCTCCAAGGCTTACTCCAGAGAATGAAGTCCTATGGATAGGAATAGAGTCTTATCTGGGAAAAAGTGAAGGGTCAAAGAAAGTTAGTGATCTCAAGCTAACCAGTTCAAGTGGATTAGTGCGCATTCAAGATGCCAATGGTTTAATCCATAAAGCTGCAGAAATAACTATTACTTGGCGCAAAGTCCCTGTAAAAGAATCAATAAAAATTGCTCGTTTTATTAAAGGTCCATTTGCAAGCTTTGAATCAGCTCAAAAAGTTGCATTTGAATTACGCAAATCTGGATATAATCCACATATTGCCAATCCAAGCATGTGGGAGGTCTGGCTGCCTAGTAATACACAACTTACCCAAGATTTAAATTTCAGTTTATGGAAAGAAAGCATTACTGATGTAATTCAACCATTCCTCAAAGGGGCTACCACTAACCATATGCTTGTAGGACCGATAGAAATTCAATCTGAAGAAGGATTAAAAATCCATGGTGGTTCATACAAAGGGCCTTTTCTATTGCAAGCAAATGCTTATGGTAGCTGGACTCTTGTTGAACAAGTTCCTATTAAGAGATATTTAGCAGGTGTACTTCCTCATGAAATAGGTTCGAATTCTCCGAAAGAAGCTTTAAAAGCACAATCTGTGCTCGCAAGAACATGGGCTATAGCAAATAGCCATCGATTTGTTATAGATGGTTATCACCTTTGTGCCAACACTCAATGTCAAGTATATAAACACCCAAACAAGGCAAGCAATGAGGTTAAAAAAGCAATAGCAAATACTAAGGATATCGTACTTAGCTGGCAAAAAGAACCGATAAATGCTGTTTATCATGCAACAAATGGTGGAATAATGGCTGCAGCATCAGAAGCCTGGGCAATAGAAAATGTTCCATATTTAAAACCCACAATTGATGGGAGCAGGCAATGGACTAAAGAATTCAAATTACCAATAAAAAAATCTTCTGATTTACGTACATTTCTAAAGCTTAGTAATGGTGCCCATGGCCAAAACCATCCTCGGTTTAGATGGAGCAAAAAACTGACTGCACAAGATATAGAAAAATCTCTCCTAATAGAGCAAAAATCTTTTAAAAGACCTTTTCAAATTAAAGTCTTGGAACGTGGAACTAGCGGAAGAGTGATTTCCTTAGAGATAAGAGGTAGTGGACAAAATCAAAATTTGGTTTTGCGGCATGACAAAATTCGAAAATCTTTACCCCAATTAGCCAGCACACTCTTTGTAGTAGACCAAATAAGTAAAGAAGAGTGGCTGTTTTCAGGTGGAGGATTTGGACATGGGGTTGGGCTTTCGCAAGCTGGCGCAATTGATCTAGCCAAAAAAGGATGGAATCACAAGCAAATTCTTCGTCACTATTACCCCGGCACAAGCTATGGACCTTTGCATGACTTGTTAAAAGACCCTTAGAGTCAAGCAATTAAGTAAGTTTCATGGTCGCGGCTGCCTTAAATAGGGATCGCCGACGTAGCAAAGCAGCCCTATTCCTAATTCTCTGCGGTTGGGCTGGAGCAATCCCCCATTGGCTAGAACCGGGGAAAAGCTTAATTCCTGCATTCACTCTGGCTTTCTTGCTTGGAGGCTATGGTCTTCATACCGTTTTAAGCCAACGTAAAGTCCTACCTAAACTTCTAGAAAATGGTCAATGGGCAGAAAGCAATAATAAAGACTGGCCCAATGTAGATATTCTAGTAGCAGCAAGAGATGAAGAGACTGTTTTAGAAAGACTAGTGGAACAATTAAAAGCGCTTAGCTATTCAAAAAACAAGCTAAAGATATGGATTATAAATGATGGCAGCCAAGACAAAACCTCAATAATTCTTGATAATTTAGCTGAACAATCTGAAGATTTAAATATAATTCATAGATCTAGAAATGCTGGTGGCGGTAAATCAGGAGCACTAAATACTGCATTGAAGAAAACCCAAGGAGAATGGCTGCTAATACTTGATGCAGATGCTCAATTAGAAAAAAATGTCTTGCAAAGAATAATTCCCATTGCAGTAGATGGTGGATGGGCAGGTTTGCAATTGCGAAAAGCGGTTGTCAACGGAAACCATAATCTTCTTACTAAGCTCCAATCTATGGAAATGGCTATGGATGCAGTAATTCAACAAGGACGTTTAGCAACTAATGGAGTAGTGGAATTAAGAGGAAACGGACAACTTTTAAAAAAATCAGAACTTGAAAGATGTGGTGGGTTTAACGAAGAAACTGTTACTGATGATCTAGATCTTAGCTTCCGCTTATTAAGCAATAGAGGACTAATTAGTATCCTTTGGGATCCACCAATAGGCGAAGAAGCTGTAGATAATTTCTATGCTCTTTGGAAACAAAGGCAGCGATGGGCAGAAGGAGGTCTACAACGATTTTTTGATTATTGGCCTGTTCTAATTTCGAGAAAGCTATCTAGATTCCAAAAACAAGATCTAGCAGCTTTCTTCCTTTTGCAATATGCACTTCCAGTTGTGTCATTTGCAGATTTAATTACAACAATATTGACTAAAACAATTCCAACTTACTGGCCACTATCAATAGTTGCTTTCAGTGTCTCAGGATTGGCTTTCTGGAAAGGTTGCCAAAACAAAACAGAAGGTCCAGATTTGCCATCACCTAATTTGACGAACTTATTAATGGCAATTCTATACTTAGGCCATTGGTTTATTGTAATTCCATGGGTCACAATCAAGATGAGCATATTTCCTAAAAAACTTATGTGGATTAAAACAGTTCACAAAGGTAAGTTATTAAATTAACACCTTACCTTATAAGTCTATATCTAATACCTTACCATTGAAGAAATCAGCAAGAACTTCTGCTTTACCCTCAATTTGGTCTTGAAGTAATAATTTATCCTGAGGAGGATTGTCCTGCTCAGGTTTCTTGATTTTATTGTTGAATTCTTGATTAATATCCTTTTGCGAATTATTACTTATAATTTGATCTAATGATTTATTGTCAGGATCTTTTGCTTCATTATTTTTGAGATTAGTATTTGCATAATCTTTAGGCTGATCTATATAGTCCTTTATAGTAATTCTTCTAGAGCTGCCAATAACTTTAATGATGGCTTTCTCAATTAAACCCAAACGACTTTGAACCATAGTTGTCCAATTCCCTGCAACCTCAATCACGGCGATTTCATTGCTTAATTCAATCAATTTTGCTTGCTGAGATAGAAGCATTCTTGTAGAAGGAAGCTCAAGAGATCCAAGAATTTGCTGCCATAATTCTGCGAGATTTATTTGTTCTTTAGAAGTATTTTTGATCGAAGCATTTGATTTCAATTGCTTGTTATTTATCAAAACATCATTTCCCATACTTTTATTTTGGACAGAAGGAGGGTTGTCTTTTTTTCTTGTAGATAAAAGTGAATCTTCAATTGGCAAGTTTTTCGCTGGGATTAGCCTCTTGGTTGAAGCTCCGGAAATATCTTCTGCGCTCGAAAGCAAACCTAATAATAAAACTTCAAGCCATAATCTTGGCTGTAAACTATTTCGTAATTGAGATTCGCTATTCTTTAATATAGACTGCCATTCTAAGAGTTTCTTAATACCTATATCCTTAGACAAAGGAATTAATTCTTGATATAAGTTTAAAGAAATGCTTGCAAGTTCAGGTCTATTAGGTGCGACACAAATCAATACTAAGTCTCTAAGTACAGCTGTTAAACCTTGTAAAACCGCCATAGAATCTCTGCCTTCATCAAGCAAAAAGCGTGCGGATTGAAGAAGTAACAAAGGATCGTCTTTTGCCAAAGCAGAGACAAGGTTTAATAGCTCATTCTCTGGAACTGCTCCTAGCAAGTCCCAAACCATTTCTACTTTTATAGGACCTGGAAGCAGACTTAACTGATCAAGCATGCTTTCGGCATCACGTAAACCACCTTGAGATCTTTGAGAAATTAAATGAATTGCATCCTTCTGAATATCTATTTCTTCGCGAGAGGCAATCATTGTTAAATGCGCTTCAAGAGAGTCAAGAGGAATTCGTCGAAAATCAAATCTTTGGCAGCGACTAATAATTGTTGGAAGAACTCTTTGAGGATCTGTTGTTGCAAGAACAAACACAACTTGTCGAGGAGGTTCTTCAAGTGTTTTCAACAAAGCATTAAATGCAGCAGTAGAGAGCATGTGACATTCATCTATGACGTAAACCTTCCAACGAGCCTGAACAGGAGCAAAGCGTGATCTTTCTATAAGTTCACGGATATTGTCGACACCAGTATTGGATGCTGCATCAATTTCAATTACATCAAGGGCTGTACCACTGGAAATGTTTTGACAAAGAGAGCATTCACCGCATGGCAAAGGTGTAGGGGCTTCACTACTAAGACAATTTAGTGAGCGAGCCAATATCCGAGCACTCGAAGTTTTTCCAGTACCTCTTGGACCAGTAAATAAATATGCAGGAGCTATTCGGGAAGTCTTCAGGGCTTGAGTAAGAGTCGCTGCAATTACCTCTTGCCCAACAAGAGCTTCGAAGCTTTGAGGCCTGTATTTGTGATGTAGCGGCTGGTAGACGATGCTCATGCGCTACCTGCACGAATTGTGAGGTTACTTAATTCTTAGAATTTAATGCATTTAAAAGGCACAAGATGCGAGCTTGCAAATTTTCAACGTCTGTAAGTTGATCAGCAAGGATCTGACCCTGTACTAAAAGCTTGCGGCGAAATTCAGTATTGAATTGCTCAGAAGAATATTTATAGATTCTTTGGTCCCATAAATCTGCTTTCTCAAGAATCAAGTCAAGTTTTTTCTGCGATTTAACTTGAAAATTCGTCAATTTCTCAAGGCCTTGTATAGCCTTCATTCTTAAATTTTCATCTAATAAACCTTTATTTTCTAAAGCCTGGAAACCCATTTCAAGAGCAAAAGGTACCAGTTTGTCTAACGCTAAATTTCCAATTCTTCGACCACTGAACAAATCCTCCGTTTGATAAGAGCGGTGCTTTCCTGTTTTGCACCAGTGAGCAAAATGTTCACAGTTATTAAACAGTAAGTTGTACTTCTGTTCTCCAATTCGACTAATAGCCCGTCTGAGAGTATCTGCCTTAGAAGAAGCTTTGGAATGATCAACGATAAATAAGGGTTGACCTGATGAGAATTCTTCAATAGGGCTACGAATTATTTGTCTACCTTCCAAATAATGAACAGCCGTTCCATCCCCTAGATCAATTCCATGATGTTGAAATAGTCCATGCTGCCTTGACACCCTTAGGTGATCTGCAGAGGCCATTACATTAAGCAGATTCTTTCTCTGAAAGTTTTTCGCTTGCAGGCAATGGCAGAACTTTTGCCCCAGTATGAGCATCAACCATTGCACGAGTTACCGTAAAAGCCTTGACATTTTTCTTAGATGGCAAGTCATACATAAGATCAAGCATTAATTCCTCAACTATTCCTCTTAAAGCTCTAGCCCCAGTTTTTCTTCGATAGGCTTCTTCAGCTATTGCTTCAATAGCAGAAGATTCAAATTCAAGCTCTACATTATCCATGCTGAGAAGTGTGCTGAATTGCTTAACCAATGCATCCCTTGGTTCAGTGAGAATAGATTCGAGTGCTGAAGCATCCAAAGGCTCTAAAACTGCACTAACAGGCATCCTTCCAATAAATTCAGGAATTAGTCCATAGCGCACTAAATCGTCAGGCTGCAGCTCCCTTAAGACCTGAGTAGCTTGAAGGCTTCGACTAGAGACACGTGCCCCCCTGCCCGCACGACTATCAGTAGGCATAAACCCTATTGAATTACGGCCAAGTCTTTTCTGAACAACATCTTCAAGACCTACAAAAGCTCCCCCACAAATAAATAGAATTTGACTGGTGTCTATTTGAATACAATCGTGATAAGGATGCTTTCTACCTCCTTGAGGTGGAACATTCGCGACAGTTCCTTCCAACATTTTCAATAATGCTTGCTGAACTCCCTCACCTGAAACATCCCTTGTTATTGAAGGGTTTTCACTCTTCCTAGCAATTTTGTCAATTTCATCGATATAAATAATTCCCCTTTGTGCTTGATCAACGTCCATATCAGCCTTTTGAAGAAGACGTAGCAAGATATTTTCTACATCTTCACCCACATATCCAGCTTCAGTAAGTGTGGTTGCATCAGCAACAGCAAAGGGCACATCTAGCATTTCAGCCAAAGTCTGCGCAAGCAGAGTCTTGCCACAACCAGTTGGTCCAATTAAAAGAATATTGGACTTATGCAATTTTGTTGCTGTTTGCTCTGTTTCTCCTGAACCATCACCTTGCCAAGCCAACCGTTTGTAATGGTTGTAAACAGCAACCGATAAAACTTTTTTGGCATCTTCTTGCCCCACAACTTGCTCATCTAAAAAACTCTTGATTTCAATAGGCTTTGGAATAGATGCCAGCGTTGGTGCGGGCTTACCTGAATTATGGGTTGCTGAAGACGACTTTCTAGAGGCTTCATTTGCATGACGAGGGTTGCCTTGACTATCAAATAACTCTTCATCCAAAATCTCATTGCAGAGATCTATGCATTCGTCGCAGATATAAACACCTGGTCCTGCAATCAACTTTCTTACTTGCTCCTGCGACTTGCCGCAAAAAGAGCATTTCAAATGAGCATCAAATTTTGTCATCGGAGTTGGTCACTTCAATGAATTTCACAGGAATGACGAAGATGGCCAGCCTGAACTCATAGGATCGTCCGAAAAGAGCTCTTCGTCAGCCTTCCGTTACGATTTATCCGTTCTAGAGGCAATCAACCACTCGGTCAATTAATCCATATTCAACCGCTTCTTCCGGGGAAAGGAAGTGGTCTCTATCAGTATCCTCAGAGATTTTTTCAATCGATTGGCCAGTATGCTCTGCCAAAAGGCCATTCAAAGTTTCCTTAAGATACAGAATTTCTTTAGCTTGAATTTCAATTTCCACTGCCTGTCCTTGAGCCCCGCCCAAGGGTTGGTGAATCATTATTCTTGAGTTTGGAAGGGCAAGTCGCTTACCTTTACAACCACCAGAAAGAAGAAATGCACCCATGCTTGCAGCCAATCCATAGCAAATAGTTACTACATCTGGAGTGACTTGCTGCATGGTGTCATAGATAGCTAACCCGGCCGTAACAGAGCCACCAGGGGAATTGATATAAATTTGTATATCTTTTTCTGGATCTTCAGCCTCCAGAAAAAGCATCTGAGCAACCAATGAGTCTGCTAACTGATCATTAACTTCAGTACCAAGAAATATAATCCGCTCCCTCAAAAGTCGAGAATAAATATCAAATGCTCGATCACCACGCCCAGATTGTTCAACAACAGTAGGGACAATGTTCTGTTGAGATTGAGGAAACAACCCTTCCCATAGGTTGTTAATTAGATAATGCGAAGAAGAGTTGATCACACGAAAAAGAGTGGCTAGGTTTTGATTGAATTAATAAAAAAGTAATCAAGAAGAACCTGAATCTCCTCGGCCAGAAGAAGCCTTTTTGTTTTCCTTGGAAGTAGACGAGGAACTAGATTTTACTTTAGCCCCTTTAGGCTTGATTTTGGCTTTGGCTGAGTCAGAAGAATCACTTTCTTTATTCTCAATTATTGTACTGTTATCTCCCAACCAATTAATCAACTTATCCTTCAGAAGGTCTTCACGCACAACAATTCGAAGCCTTTGAATATCTATATTCTTCTGATCAGAAAGTTCATTGCTTAATTCTTTGATCTTTGTTTCTACTTCTTGATCATCAACCTTGATATCTTCACTTAATGCCAGTGCCTTAAGTGCAAAATTTGCCCTAAGATTATTTTCCGCTTCAGGGCGTGAAGATTCCATCAAAGATTTTACTAAGTCAGGCGTAAACATAGATTTCACATCCATTCCCTGTTGAGCAAAGTTACTAGCCGTTTGCTCTATAAGATTACGAATCTCGTTTTGAATTAATGATTCCGGTAGCTCAACTTCGACTTCCTTAACCAAGGCGTCTAGAAGGGCACTCTTTCTATTATTATCATTTTTTCTTTTAGCATCTTTTTTAAGCCTTTCCTCAAGCTCATCCCTTAATTCTTTAAGACTAGATTTATCACTAGCTTGTCTAGCAAATTCATCATCCAAAGGTGGAAGTTCTCTAGTCTTAAGATCATTGAGAGTAAGAGTAAATTCAGCCTCTCGTCCACGTGCTTGTTCATCTGAATAATCGTCAGGAAATTTACATTTAATATTCCTTTTCTCATTCAAATTCATACCTAATATTCCCTCAACAAATCCTGGGATCATACGATCTGTTTCTAAATCAATATCCATCGAATCAGCATCTCCACCTTTAATTGATTTACCATCATCACCATATATCCCTTTAAAGCTAACAACTGCAATATCTCCTTTTTGAGCTTTACGGTCTAATACTGGAATAATTGTTGCCATTTGCTTTCTAGATTCTTGTAGAAGTTCATCCACTTTGGAAGCATCAAAACTAACCAATTGTGTTGTTACTTCAAACCCAGTTTTTTTCTTTAAGTTAGGAGTAGGTTCTACGTCTGTCTCAAAAGTAAAAGTAAACGGTTGACCCGGTTCAAAGGCTTCTAATAAGGATTCAAACCCACCAACTAATTCAGGTTCAGAAAGAGGCTTTAAAGATTCTTGCTCTAAAGCCTCTTTCCAAACTCCATCAGCAAGAGTTTCAAGTGCTGTAGCGCGAATGCGAACAAGGCCTATTTGCTGTATTAAAACAGCTCTAGGAACTTTTCCCTTCCTAAAGCCAGGCAACGTGACTGACCGACTTAAACGAGACAAGGCCTCGTCATAACCCGCCTGACTCCTGTCGGGTGGCACTTCTATACTTACTGCTATTCGGCTAGCAGGGCGAGCTTCAACGCCAATTTTCAAACCAACAGGACCCATTAGCGTGCAAAGAAATGAAGATCATCACCTTAAGGAACAATCCCCTAATCCGTTAAGCCTTATTGTAGAGATAAGTTTTTGATTTATGAACCATGAGCCCTTGTACCCTTATGGGGTATTGGTGCCTCAGTCAAATCAACAGCAGATTTGTTGTTTAAAGCTGATTAATCAGATTGTTACCTAAACCCTGTTTCCCCAAAAGACCTCTCAAAGTTGCCGTATTAGGAGCAACGGGTGCCGTTGGCACAGAAATCATCAAAATCCTAGATGAAAGATCTTTTCCAATAGGACATTTATTGCCACTGGCATCTAGAAAATCGGCTGGTAATTTACAAAAATGGAAAAATGAAACAATAAAAATAGAAGAAGTCAATGCCAAATCATTTAATGGGATTGATCTAGTCCTTGCTTCTGCTGGAGGATCAATATCTAAGGCGTGGAAAAACGTAATACTTGAGTCTGGTGCTCTCTTAATAGATAACTCAAGTGCATTTAGAATGGATCAAGGGGTGCCATTAGTAGTCCCAGAAGTAAACCCTAATGATGCTTTTCAACATCAGGGTTTAATAGCAAATCCAAATTGCACTACCATTCTACTTTCACTCGTGCTTGCACCATTAACAGCCGAAATACCAATAAATAGAGTAATTGTTAGTACATATCAATCTGCAAGTGGCGCAGGGGCTATGGCCATGGAAGAATTGAAACAATTAAGTAAAGCATTTCTAGAAGGGAGAGAAGAACAAAGTCAGGTTTTACCTTATTCTTTGGCATTCAACTTGTTTTTGCATAACTCACCTCTTCAAGAAAATAATTATTGCGAAGAAGAAATGAAGATGGCTAATGAAACCAGAAAGATCATGGGAATACCAAATTTGAATTTCTCAGCAACATGTGTACGTGTTCCTGTGCTCAGAGCTCATTCAGAATCTATTAATATCGAATTCTCAAAACCGTTTGAAGTAGAAAATGCAAGACAAATTCTGAACTCATCACCAGGTATAAAACTGCTTGAGGAATTCGAAAATAATCGTTTCCCAATGCCTACTGATGTCACAGGTAAAGATGATGTAATGGTTGGGAGAATTCGTCAAGACATCAGTCATCCGAATGCAATTGAGTTATGGCTTTGTGGAGATCAAATTCGCAAAGGAGCCGCACTTAATGCCATCCAAATAGCTGAATTGTTTTTACCTAAATCATGAGCCCTATAGCCGAATCATCCCCAGCACCCTTTGGCCGCTTGCTTACAGCAATGGTTACCCCTTTTGATTGTGATGGACAATTAGATCTTGCATTAGCAGGTCGGCTTGCTCGTTATTTAATAGATGAAGAATCAGATGGGCTAGTAGTTTGCGGAACAACTGGTGAGTCACCAACACTCAGCTGGGCAGAACAGCATCAATTAATCAATGCTGTACGCCAGGCAGTAGGTCCTGGAGTCAACGTACTTGCTGGAACAGGGAGCAATAGCACCGAAGAAGCTGTAGAGGCAACTATCAAAGCTGAAGAAGCAGGGGCCGACGGTGCTTTGGTAGTAGTCCCTTATTACAACAAGCCCCCACAAGAAGGACTAGAGGCTCATTTCCGTGCAATAGCAACCGCAACTCCAGAATTGCCTCTTATGCTTTACAACATTCCAGGGCGCACAGGATGTTCTTTATCTCCGATCACTGTTGCGCGTTTAATGGATTGCAAAAATGTGCTTAGCTTTAAAGCAGCTAGCGGAACGACTCAAGAAGTTACGCAATTAAGGCTGCAATGTGGCCCTAGACTCGCTGTATATAGCGGAGACGATGCATTACTTCTTCCAATGCTTTCTGTTGGAGCTGTAGGGGTAGTTAGTGTGGCTAGTCATGTAGTAGGTCGTCGCCTAAATGCGATGATCAAAGCCTATCTAAGTGGACAGTCTGCTCTAGCTCTTGGTTATCACGAGCAATTGCAACCTCTCTTTAAAGCTCTATTTAGCACTACAAATCCGATCCCAATAAAAGCAGCACTAGAACTCTCTGGTTGGCCTGTCGGACCGCCTCGTAGCCCGTTACTCCCTCTCAATGCCGACATGAAAGAAAAACTCTCTGACATCCTTATGGCCATTCATCAACCTTAAAAATCAAATTTTTTTATTCCTCTAAATTCATCTCCAATGAAATTCAACTAATTAATTTTCCATAACTAATTTTTCTACAGAAGTACTTCCAATGACCTCTAGTTCCAATCATTCCTCAACTTCCCAACTCAGATCTTCATCAGATAGAAAGAAATCTGAAACTTGCTTACGAGTCATTCCCCTTGGCGGACTACACGAGATAGGTAAAAATACCTGTGTATTTGAGTATGGCGATGAGATCATGCTCGTGGATGCAGGACTTGCATTCCCTAGCGATGGCATGCATGGCGTAAATGTTGTAATGCCAGATACAACCTACCTACGTGATAATCAACAACGCATAAGAGGAATGATTGTGACCCATGGTCACGAAGACCATATTGGAGGTATCTCTCACCACTTAAAACATTTCAAAATCCCAGTGATTCATGGACCTCGTTTGGCAATGTCCATGCTTCAGGGAAAAATGGACGAAGCTGGTGTTTCTGATAGGACAACAATTCAAACTGTAGGTCCACGAGATGTAGTCAAAGTTGGGCAAAGTTTCTCAGTGGAATTCATAAGAAATACTCACTCAATGGCAGACAGTTTTTCTTTGGCAATTTCAACCCCAGTTGGAACAATAATCTTTACAGGTGACTTTAAATTTGATCATACTCCGGTAGATGGAGAACATTTCGACTTGGCAAGGCTGGCATACCATGGAGATAAAGGGGTCTTATGTCTATTTAGTGATTCAACAAATGCTGAAGTAGCGGGGTTCTGCCCTCCAGAAAGATCAGTATTTCCATCACTAGACCGTCATATTTCTGAAGCAAATGGTCGAGTAATAATTACAACGTTTGCCAGCTCAATTCATCGTGTTGCAATGATCCTTGAATTGGCGTTGAAAAATGGAAGAAAAGTGGGCTTACTTGGGAGATCAATGCTCAATGTAATCGCCAAAGCACGTGAGCTTGGATATATGCGAGCACCTGATGATTTATTCGTCCCAATTAAACAGATTAGAGATTTACCTGATCAAGAAACTCTTTTATTAATGACAGGAAGTCAAGGTGAACCCTTGGCAGCCCTAAGTCGAATATCTCGGGGTGAGCACCAACATGTGCAGGTAAAAACAAGCGATACAATTATCTTCTCTGCTAGTCCAATTCCTGGCAACACAATCTCAGTCGTAAACACGATTGATAGATTAATGATGTTAGGTGCAAAAGTCGTGTATGGGAAAGGCGAAGGCATACATGTATCTGGACATGGCTTCCAAGAAGATCAAAAACTAATGCTCGCTCTTACAAAGCCAAGATTCTTTGTTCCTGTTCATGGAGAGCATCGCATGCTCGTTTGCCACAGCAAAAGTGCTCAATCTATGGGCATGCCTTCAGAGAATATCTTGATAATTGATAACGGAGATGTAGTCGAACTACGAGAAAACTCAATAGAGAAATCTGATCCTGTAAAAGCTGGGATCGAATTACTTGATGCCTCACGCAATGGCATTGTCGATTCAAGAGTTTTAAAAGAGAGACAACAACTTGCTGAAGATGGCGTAGTAACAGTTTTATCCGCTATTAGTACTGATGGTGTAATGGTTGCCCCACCCAGAGTCAATCTGCGCGGTGTTGTGACAACTGTTGATGCAAGAAAGATGTCTGCCTGGACAGAACGAGAGATAAGTTGGGTTTTAGAAAATCGTTGGAAACAATTAACTCGTCAAACTGGAGGTAAAACTCCTGAAATTGACTGGATGGGCATTCAACGTGAAATAGAAGTAGGACTAGCACGACGCATGAGAAGAGAATTACAAGTTGAACCATTAATCCTTTGCCTTGTTCAACCTGCACCTGGAGGGACACCTGCGTATAAAGTCCAATCTGATCTAGAGCCTGATTCAAAACCTTTAACTACGAATCGATTAAATTCTCAAAACGGGGCAATGCGTACTCCAGGAAGAAATCTACAGGAAGGAAATTCATCCAAAGGGCATGAAAAAACTGACTCGAATACAAGCAATCATTCAAAAAATTTGAATAAAACAGAAACAGAATTGCCTACTGGAAGAACCCGTAGACGCAGATCTGCCGTTGCTTGATTAGATATTTAATTATCTCTATTACGTCTTTTCGGAAGAAATTAATCTAATTAGATCACGTGTCCAAATTATTTGCCAACCTTTAGGCAAACACCGAGAGCCAGGACGCTTACCCTTCGCAATGCTCTTACTTAATTCATCAAATAAAGCAGCAGTAATTGATGGCACATGCAACTGCCTAAACCAATGAGCTAATAATGAAGTTCGGACAGTTTCTGGTAATTTGGCAAATCTTAGTCGACATAAACCTAATGGGGTTTTCAAAGAATCTAGTGCTAATTGTGAAATTACTTGCTTATCATGATTATAATTATTTATCCTCTCAGAAAGAGAAGAAATTCGCATGCTGCTGCCTGGCTTAATATCTTCAAAGATTGGAATAACATCTTTCCTTAAACGATTACGAACAAGATTCTTATTTGTATTAGATGGATCAATCCAAACTGGCAATTGCAAATCTTGACAAATTTGTTGAGTCTCTTCTCGACTGAAAGAAAGCAAAGGGCGTATTAATTGAACACTATGATTAAGTGATCTCTTTTCTTTTAGACTACAAAGTCCAGGCAAGTCAGAACCTCTAATTAAATTAATCAAGAATGTTTCTGTACGATCACTAGCTGTATGAGCAGTAAGGACATAATCGCATGAAATTTCTTGATCATTGGTAGATATCGATTGTGCTCTTAGAAGTAGGTTTTGATATCTCCAGTTTCTAGCCTTAGTTTCAGTATTGGCTTCTCCATTAGCAGCTTTATCCAAGTAGAAAGGCAGTTGTCTGTCTTCACACCACTTTTGCAATTCACAAGCAATTTGAGATGACTTGCTATGCCAACAATGATTCCCATGCCAAATATAAAGCTTCCATTCATGCAAGCGTTTTAAATCAAGCAAGAGACGAAGCATCGCCATCGAATCTTGGCCTCCTGATACTGCAACAAGCAGTGCAGCGCCAAGAGGCAATAATTCTGGATCTGCAAGCAATTGTTTGTGCAGACGCTCATGCCAGCAGCTCCAGGGGTTAATACTGGAGATTGGTTTTGCCATGATGTAGGTGAACCCACATTCAGAAGGCTTTTATTGCTTTCATTGAATGAATGGGAAAATCAATTGAATTCATGATCCTTACATGAAACGCCTTCTTCAACTACCACCTGCAATTCAACAAAGCCTGAAAGAGCAACGTCTCATCAAGGTGATTACTGGATTATCAAATTTTAATGTGAAATCTGTAGAAAAAATCGCCAAAGCAGCTGGGCTTGGTGGTGCCGACTTACTGGATGTTGGTTGCGATCCACACCTAGTAGAAGTAGCAGCCAAAGTATCTTCATTGCCAATTTGCGTGAGCGCTGTCAATCCAGAACTCTTTCCACCAGCTGTGGATGCAGGTGCAGCATTAATTGAAATAGGCAATTTTGATTCATTTTATCCAAAAGGAATAATTTTTGATGCAGAAAAAGTTCTCGAACTTACCCAAATAACAAGGAAAATTCTTCCAAACATCTTTTTATCAGTAACTGTCCCCCATATGCTGCCATTAGATCAGCAAGCCCAATTAGCCCTGAATTTAATTAAAGAAGGAGCTGATCTGATCCAGACAGAAGGAGGAACAAGTGCAAAGCCAATTAATCCTGGTGCAATAGGATTAATTGAAAAAGCAACTCCAACACTTGCTTCCACTTTCACAATTGCCAAAGCTATAAAAAGTTCAGAAGAAACTACGCCAATACTTTGTGCTTCAGGCTTATCAGCCGTTACGGCCCCATTAGCAATTGCCGCTGGGGCATCTGGTATTGGAATAGGTTCGGCTATCAATAAGCTTGAAAGCGAATTAGAAATGGTTGCCGCAGTAAAAAATATCAAAGAAGCAATGCACTCAATGAATCGCCAATTTGCTTAACAAGTTAGTGATCAAGTAATTAAGAGATAGATGTTTTAACTAACCCCATAACCAAATAGCCTCTAAGAAGGCTTTCAATGCCTAATTATCATCTGCATGCCCCATACACCCCGAAAGGGGATCAACCTAAAGCGATCTCGAAGTTAGTCAAGGGGGTCAAAAGAGGAACGCGTTATCAAACTTTGCTTGGGGCAACCGGTACCGGAAAGACTTTCACTATTGCAAATGTGATTGCAAAAACTGGTCGCCCTGCATTGGTTCTCGCACACAACAAAACTCTCGCCGCACAACTTTGTAATGAACTAAGAGAATTCTTTCCTAATAATGCCGTTGAATACTTTATTTCTTATTATGATTATTATCAACCAGAAGCATATGTTCCAGTTAGCGATACTTACATAGAAAAAACAGCCTCTATCAATGAAGAGATTGATATGCTTAGGCATTCAGCAACTCGCTCTTTATTTGAAAGAAATGATGTCATAGTTGTTGCTTCTATCAGTTGTATATATGGTCTTGGCATACCAAGTGAATATTTAAATGCAGCTGTCAAATTTCAGGTTGGTGAGATAATAAATATTAGAAGCATTTTAAGAGATCTTGTAAATAATCAATATTCAAGAAATGATCTTGATATCAACCGTGGAAAATTCAGGGTTAATGGAGACGTCATAGAAATAGGTCCGGCTTATGAGGATAGAGTAGTTAGAATAGAATTATTTGGAGATGAAATCGAAGCAATAAGATATATCGACCCAATAACCGGTGAAATACTCAATAATTTAAATTCAATTAATATTTATCCAGCCAAACATTTTGTTACACCTAAAAATCGGCTGAAATTAGCGATTAAGGACATTAGGCAAGAGTTAAAAGATCAACTGAGTCATTTCAATGAGTCAGGGAAACTTCTAGAAGCTCAACGCCTCGAACAAAGGACTTCATATGACTTAGAGATGTTAAGAGAAGTAGGATATTGTAATGGTGTCGAGAATTATGCACGCCATCTTTCGGGACGCTCAAAAGGGACACCACCAGAGTGCCTAATTGATTATTTTCCTGATGATTGGCTATTAGTTGTTGATGAAAGTCATGTCACATGTTCACAATTAGTGGCCATGTACAATGGAGATCAAGCAAGAAAAAAAGTTTTAATAGATCATGGATTCAGATTACCTAGTGCTGCAGATAATAGGCCTTTGAAAAGTCAAGAATTCTGGGAAAAAGTAAATCAAGCTATTTTCGTAAGCGCTACGCCTGGCAGTTGGGAACTTGGTCAAAGTAATGAAGAAATTGTCGAGCAAGTTATTAGGCCAACAGGTGTTCTTGATCCAATTGTCGAAGTTCGGCCAACCCAAGGTCAAGTAGATAACCTTATTGGGGAGATTAGAATAAGGGCAAACAAGAAACAAAGAGTTTTAATTACAACTCTTACAAAAAGAATGGCTGAAGATTTAACAGATTATTTATCTGAGAACAAAATTAAAGTACGTTATTTACATTCAGAGATTCATTCACTTGAAAGAATTGAAATCATTCAAGATCTAAGATTGGGCGAATATGATGTTCTCATAGGTGTTAACCTTCTTCGTGAAGGATTAGATCTACCAGAAGTATCTCTTGTAGTTATTCTAGATGCTGACAAGGAAGGCTTCCTAAGAGCAGAAAGATCATTAATTCAAACCATAGGCAGAGCTGCAAGGCATGTAGAAGGCACTGCTCTGTTATATGCTGACAACTTAACCGACTCAATGGACAAAGCAATTAACGAGACAAACAGAAGGCGAGAAATTCAAAGTAAATATAATGAAGAGAATGGAATAGTCCCAAAAGGAGCAGGTAAAAAGGCTAGCAATTCAATCCTTTCATTCCTTGAACTATCTAGAAGGCTGCAAAATAATGTATCTAGTGAAGAGTTAGTAGAAATAGCAAATAAAGCAGCAGACGCAATAATCAAAAGCAAGGATTCAGACATTTCCCTTGATAGATTGCCTGAATTTATTGAGCAATTAGAATCTGAAATGAAAAAAGAGGCAAAAGAACTTAACTTTGAGGAGGCGGCAAAGTTAAGAGATCGAATTCAGATTTTGAGAAAAAAATTAACCGGTAATTTATAAAGTATACTTGTAATATATTATAGGAATTCGATGCAATATTTTTATTTGGACAAGTGAAAGCCTTCATGTACTGCTTTTAAGGCAGTCACGCCATCAGGCTCAGAAACAACACAACTAGTTCTTATTTCACTTGTAGCAATCATTGCGATATTAATACCAGCATTAGCTAAAGCCCTAAACATTCTTGCTGCAGTACCTGGTGTGGAAGGCATACCTGCTCCAACTGCACTAACTCTTGCAATCGCTGGTCCTTCTTTCATTGATGAACCTTGCCACTGCGCTAGTAATGGAATCAATGCAAGATCTGCTTTTTCCCTGTCTTCACGCTTCAAGGTAAAGCTTATATCTCTGCTGCCATCGTCATGTTGACGTTCTGATTGAACAATTGCATCAAGACTGACACCTGCATCTGCCATCGCCGAACAGAGAGCGGCTGCAGTTCCAGGAAGATCTGGAACGGATATAACACTTAACTGTGCCTGATCACGATCTAATGCAACTCCACGAACCTCTGGAGCTTCTATGTCTTTACTAGGAGGATTGATTAAAACTTGACTATCATTCAGTTCAAAAGCTTCTGCAGTGGCTCGGATAGCTTTTGATCCCAATTTTGCATCAATTACGCAACTAACTTTTACCTCACTTGTTGCTATCAGACGAAGATTTATTCCTGCCCTGGAGATACTGTCAAAAAGGCTTGCGGCAATACCTGGCCTCCCCATTATTCCTACTCCACGAATACTTAATTTGGACATTCCACTTTCAGTAGTCAATTTTCCGCCAATCTCCTCAATCAATTCCTCACATAATATTTGTGCATTAAATAATTGATTTTCAGAAACTGTAAACGTAATATCATTACTATTACCTTCATGAGTAGATTGAATAATTAAATCAACATTGATTCCGCCAATAGATAGTTTTTCAAAAAGCTTTGCTGCAACGCCTGGTTTATCTGGAACATGAGACAGCGCAATAACAGCTTGTGAGTCAACCAATTCCAGTCCATCCACTGGTCGGCCAAGCTCAAGGCCTTCTCTTCCAATAGGTCTTCTGGAATTACTAGTTAATCTCGTCCCATTTTGATTGGTAAGGCTGGAACGCACTTCTATATTTACTCCATAGTTTCTTGCTATCTCAACAGCTCTTGGATGTAATACAGCTGCTCCAAGACTTGCCAATTCGAGCATCTCATCACAACTGATTTCTTGCATTAACTTTGCACCTTCCACTTCGCGTGGGTCCGTAGTAAGAACCCCCGGAACATCTGTATAAATTTCACAAGTACTAGCATTAAGTGCAGCTGCTAAAGCAACTGCAGTTGTGTCTGATCCACCTCTGCCAAGAGTAGTAATTTCAGCAGTTCCTCCACTACTCAAGCTAGTTCCCTGAAAACCAGCGACTACAACAACTTGGCCTTCACTTAATCGATTTATTAGCCGATCCGTTCGCACTTCCAAAATCCTTGCTCTTCCATGTGCAGACTCAGTAACAATGCCAACCTGGGCACCAGTCATTGACACAGCATGTATTCCCAGCTCGCTGAGAGCCATAGCCAATAGTGCAATAGATACCTGTTCCCCTGTCGCCAGAAGCATATCCATTTCTCGCTGCGGAGGATTGCGACTAATAGCTTGAGCAAGCCCAGTAAGCTCATCAGTGGTGTGTCCCATGGCCGAAACAACAATCACCAAATCATTTCCATATTCCTTAGTTGCAGCAATTCTTTTTGCTACAGCCTTTATTCGATCAACATTTCCGACGGAAGTCCCGCCAAATTTTTGAACCAGCACTTTCATTCAATGAGTTGTAAAAAATTCAAGAATTCAGAGTTTGATGCGTTCTTATGCAACCACACCTAGTAATCCATCACGAAAAGCCTCAAATGGTGACATTCCCCGTTTTACGGAAGCTTCTATTTCTAGCAAACCAAAAAGCATCCTTAAAAAAAACTCTGTTTTTTGCTCTTGAATTTGCTTTCGCATGACATAAATGCGTTTTGGATTTGATATCCCTGCCGCTCTAGCAATTGCTGAGACATCTTTTTCACCTGCTTGATCCATAAGACGAATCCATAAACACCCCCTAACTTGTCCTGTTAAAGAAGCAAGAATCCGAAGAGGGGGCTCCCCTGAATCCAACAACAAATCTAAATTCTTCAAAGCATCTCCAATTTGAGCATGCAACAACAAATCTCCTATCTGCAAAGCATTTGTACTAATTCCATTGATCAATTCACGAACACTGTTGGTAGTTATAAGAATCGAACTATTTAGTGAATCATTTGTTCCTTGAATTTCTGCATGAATTGCAAGTTTCTTTAACTCAGCAAAGATACGCGAACTATCATTCCCTATTGCTTCGACAAGCATAGACTGAGCCTCTGGCTCCAATTGCAATCCAAGCTGTTTAGCTGTTCTTAAAACAAGTTCTTTCTGACCCGAATTATCCCAAACTTGTGGCAAAACAAAACTCTTTTCAAATGCAAGATTCTCCTTAATGAGTTTTTGAATCAATTTGGTAGTCCTTAAACGACCATCTGGTTTATTGATGGAACTAAGTAAAAGATGGGAATTGTGAGGAATTAATTCCACAGAAGATTCAAAACAAGCAGACATTTCAGTAGAACATCTATTACAAAAAGGACTACGCTGCAAAAGAATTACTCTTCCACCATTACCAAAAGGGGGACTACGTAGTTCCTCTAGAGCCTGCCAGGCTTGTGCCAGATCAGAGCCATCTAATCTGCTTAAGTTAATGCTCAGCCAAGCAGGATCAATGATTTCCTCTATAAGTTGCTCTATTGCATGTTCTCTAGCCGCATCATCATCGCCCCAAAATAAGTAAATCGGCATTAATCAAATAATCCGAAAGGCACCAATAGATGATGAATCAAAACACTATAAAAAGGAGCAAATAGCTATGAAAGACCACCCGATTTTCATCAAAAGTATCGCTCATATCAACAATCATCTTGGTGTTACTGGCTTAGATCCTTTGCAGCAAAAGGTTTTAGAAAGAATTATCCATAGTTCAGGAGACTTTGGCTTAACCGAGTTACTACGTTTTTCGGCTAATGCCTGTGAAATTGGTATTAAGGCTATACAAGCAGGTGGTTCAATACTTACAGATACGCAAATGGCGGCTGCAGGAATAAAGCCTATGGCATCAAAAACACTTAAAACAGAAGTGAAATGTATTCTTGACTGGGCCCCCAAAACATCCACCAAAGACTCAACCAGAAGTGGTATTGGAATGCAAAGAGCTTGGAACGAAATCTCTAATGATCATAAAAAATACATATCAACCATAGTCATAATTGGAAGCTCACCTACTGCTCTTGAAGTCTTATTAGATGAAATAGCTAAAAGCAGCAAAAAGCCAAGCCTAGTTGTTGGTATGCCAGTAGGATTTATAGGAGTCCAAGAAAGCAAAAAAAGACTATCTTCTAGCAATCTAAATTATATTCTTCTTCAAGGGAGTCGTGGGGGGGCTGGGATAGCAGCCTCAGTAGCAAATGCTCTACTAAGAGCATCAGAGATAATTAATTAACTAATACTTTGAAACAAAATTATGTTGGAAACTATTATCTTTTTCTAGGTTGTGCAGAAGTTTTCTTGCACGATCAACAACAAGGTTAGGAACACCAGCTAATCGGGCTACCTCAATTCCATAACTTTTACTTGCACCTCCTGAAGATACACGATGTAAAAATACAAGTTCATTTCCTGTTTGATCGACTAAGACTTGGAAGTTTCTCACATTATTTAGAACTTTTGAAAGTTCATTTAACTCATGGTAATGAGTAGCAAAAATAGTTCTACAACATATATTACTTGCAAGAAATTCACTAACTGCCCAGGCTATTGAAAGGCCATCAAAAGTTGCTGTTCCTCTACCAATCTCATCCAAAATAACAAGTGATTTATTCGTTGCTTGATTTAAAATAGAAGCAGTCTCAGCCATCTCTACCATAAAAGTAGATTGCCCTGTTGCAAGATCATCAACTGCACCAACTCTAGTAAAAATTCTATCCGTAATGCTCAAATATGCGGTTTTGGCCGGGACCCAACTTCCAATTTGGGCAAGTATCTGAATCAAAGCTATTTGCCTCAAATAACAACTCTTCCCACTTGCATTAGGGCCAGTTAAAATAATCAAATCCGCTCCTTCTCCCAAATGAATATCATTTGGCTGAAAGATATCTTCTACTAGAGTCTTTTCAACCACAGGGTGTCTAGATGCTTCTATTTTTAATATGCGTGAATCATGATGATCTAATCCTAATATTTGAGGCTCACAATAATTACTTGTAGCAGCCAATTCAGCTAAACCTGCTAAAGCATCAAGTGCTGCAATAGATCGAGCAACTTTGCGAATAGCTTCGGTCTTATGGCCAACAATTTGGCGAAGCTGACAAAATAATTCGTATTCTCTCTGACATATTCTTACTTTTAATTGAAATATTTTTCCTTCACGTTCTTTCAAAGTAGGAGTAATAAATCTTTCTTCATTTGACAATGTTTGTCGTCTAATCCAATGACTTGGTACATTAGAAGCTTTGGACTTGGTAACAGATAAGAAATATCCAAAAGTTCTATGGTATTGCAATTTTAAATTCATAATTCCGCTCAACTTTTTTTCTGACTCCTCTTGATGAGATAGCCAAGACTCTTGATCATCTAGTTTATTTCTAAGACCATCAAGTATTGGGTCAATGCCATCATGAATCAAGGCACCATCTGTAAGGCTTAATGGCGGATTTTCTAAAAGGGTGAATCGTATTTGGTGGGCTAATTGCTTTAGCTGTGGATCAACATTTAATAGCCATTTCATCCAAGCAGATGGGTTTTTAAATAAGCCCTCAAGTTGTTTTGCCAGTCGTGGTAAACGCTCTAATCCATTTGCAATAGCGACCAGATCTCGAGCACTAGCCTGACCAGCTCCAGCTCTTCCTGCAAGTCTTTCTAAATCCCCCATAGATCTCAACAAACGGCGTATGGCATTCCTGCGAGGCCTTAACTCGACCAATTTGCTAACAATTAATTGTCTTTCAATTATTGCGTTAACTTCCATCAATGGAGCTTCTAACCATCGTCTTAAACAACGTCCACCCATAGCGGTATATGTTTGATCAACTGCCCATAAAAGAGACCCATAAAACTGATTGTCACGCTGAGTAGAAGTTAATTCAAGATTTCTACGTGTTTGTGCATCTAAAACCAAATAATCATCATCAAAGAAAAGTGTTGGAAAGTCCAAAGGTACCGATGTTGCATTGTCTGCTGAATTTTGAACAGCATCTATTGGCTTGGTTTTTTGTAAATAAGAAACTAAAGCTCCGGCTGCTCTCATAGCCAAAGGAACTTCCTGCAACCCCAAGCCATCAATTGTCTTCAATTTATATTGGTTCTTCAATGCAATTTCTGCATCAGGATGATTAAAGGAAGTATTAGAAACTGGAGTCAAACTTAATCTTTCTGGGCACCACTTTCCTTTATTCTCAATATCATAGCCAGGCCAAATCAATTCAGAAGCTTCAACTGTATTCAACTCTTGAAATAGCTCAGCAACTCCTTCTCTTTGTGTGACTTGGAACTCACCTGTACTTACATCAGCAGTTGCCAAACCCCAAAGGAAGGAATCCTTAGAATTCATTTCCTCAAAAATAACTGCTGCTAACCAATTATTCCTGCGTGATTGCAGCATACCCTCTTCTATAATTGTTCCAGGTGTCAAAACACGAGTTATATCTCTTTTAAGTAATAAGCCTTTACTAGGTGTTGTTTCTAGTTGATCACAAAGAGCAACGCTTAAACCTCTATTAATTAATTCCCTGCAATATCTATCTGAAGCATGGTGTGGTATCCCTGCCATAGGAACGCGGCCAATATTTTTTCCCGCATCTTTGGCAGTAAGAGTTAACTCTAACAGTTGAGACAATCTAATTGCATCTTCAAAAAAACATTCAAAAAAATCACCTAGTCTATATAATAAAATCCTTTCTGGACTCTGCCTCTTAAGTTCTACATAATGACGCAATACAGGTGTTAATTGATTTATATCAACCAAACTTTGATGCGACCATGCAGGCAAGTCATCATCAGGCTTGATTTCATTTGATACCTCAACAACTTCTAGAGATTCAGATTTATCAGACTCTGATTCCTTACGTTTCCTAGGTCTTTTTTGTGAGTCAAGCAATAATTGCTCATCAGAAAGAGACTCTTCAGAAAGCGGACCAAGTTCCTGTGTGGAGGCTGATATATCTGATGGATGCTCTTCTTTTGTGCCAAACAAGCTGCCCTGCAATGCTTTAGCTTCGGCAGCCATCTAGAAAAAGCTATCGATTAGGACTGCATCGTATAGCGAAAATGAAATTGCATGTGAAGCCTCGCGACACCAAAGGGAAGGTTTTAAGCAAACAGCTCTTTGTCATGGGAGAATTATTGGATGCTGAGAGCATTTTCTCCAAAAAACATTTCCTATGCAGTTCCTTAGCTTCCTCGCCGCAAACGCCCTCTTGTTTGCTTCACTCATATTGGTAGTGGGGGTTCCAGTGCTTTATATGACTCAAAAAAACCCTAGTGATCGCCGAAATAGTGAAATCAGAACTATTGAGGTGATTGGTGGAGTTTGGTTCCACTTGGTACTACTAAATGGAGCCATAGCCTTATTTGTTGTCTAAGGGACTAGTGATCTTCTTCTCCCAATGGGAGCATAATTAAAGTTCTAATCACTTAAATAATGGCAACGTTTGAGGGTCGTTTCTCTGAAGCGTCAAAATTACGTATAGCTGTAGTAGTTGCACGATTCAACGACTTGGTCACTGGAAAACTTCTTGCGGGTTGCCTTGATTGCCTAAGTAGACACGGAATCGATACTTCAGAAAATAGTTCTCAGCTTGACTTGGCTTGGGTTCCTGGTTCATTTGAGTTACCAATTATTTCGCAGTCTCTTGCTCAAAGTGGGCGCTATCAAGTGATTATTGCTCTTGGAGCAATAATTCGTGGAGATACCCCTCATTTCGATGTGGTTGTATCGCAGACAAGTAAAGGGATTGCAAACGTCACTCTGCAAACGGGAGTGCCAATAATTTTTGGTGTTCTAACAACCGACACAATGCAACAAGCCCTTGAAAGAGCAGGCATCAAAAGCAATCTTGGTTGGAACTATGCGCTTCAGGCTCTTGAAATGGGATCTCTTATGAAAGAAATTCCTTCAACAAATTAAAGTAAATGCAAGCTTGGAATTGACCAGCTCGGTCTTTTTAGTGCATGCTTATCTGGTCAAGGGCAAAATTTCCAACTGCTACCTGCGGATGTAGCTCAGTGGTAGAGCATCTCCTTGCCAAGGAGAGGGTCGAGAGTTCGAATCTCTTCATCCGCTTAAATTCATGCTTCAATCAAAATCCTTCTTCTTAAAGAATAAATTTTGATTATCAGCTGTTTTAAAGCCTAATTGGCGATAAAAATTTGAACTATTTGTAGTCATCAAATACACCCTTTCAACTGATTTCAGCTGAGGTGCATCTAACAAGGCCTCAACTACTTTTCGTCCTAATCCATACCCTTGCAAATCTCCTGCTACAACAACATCCCAAAGAACAGCTCTATATATACAATCACTAGTAGCCCTGCCAAATCCAACGATACGTTTACCCCGCCAAAGGCTTACAACAACATTGCTTGCTGCCAACATTTGACGTAGTTCTCTAGAAGATCTTCCTACAGCCCAAAAAGCATGCTTATCTAATAAGCGACGCAATTTCAAAAGACCACGAGAAGGTTTTAGATCAGGCCCTAGACCAAATAGTCTTAATCCTGGAGCACCAGGTCGATGTCGAATCAGTCTAATAAGGGCCATTGCAAAAGTTCCATGGCAGCATCTTTAAAGAGATAAACCATCATGACGCGCAAGGGAATCATTCTGGCTGGTGGTACTGGCTCACGCCTATATCCAATAACTCAAGCCGTTAGCAAGCAGCTACTACCGGTTTATGACAAGCCAATGGTGTTTTACCCTTTAACGACGCTAATGCTTGCTGGAATTCGTGAAGTATTAATTATTACAACCTATACCGACCAACCTGCATTCAAACGTCTCTTGGGGGATGGAACTGCCTGGGGGATGAACATTAAATATGCAATTCAACCCAGTCCAGATGGTTTGGCGCAAGCATTTTTAATCGGTGCAGATTTCATAGCAGGAGACAAGTCTGCATTAGTTTTAGGAGATAATCTGTTCCATGGACATGACTTAGTTCCGCAATTGGTCTCAAGCAACCAAAACGAAGTCGGGGCAACAGTTTTTGCGTATCCGGTAAGGGACCCAGAACGGTACGGTGTTATTAACTTCTCAGCAGATGGAACTGTGACAGAGATCGAAGAGAAACCATTAAAACCTAAAAGCAATTACGCCATCACTGGACTTTATTTCTATGACGAGACTGTCGTAGAGCGTGCTAAATCGGTTAAACCTTCTTCACGAGGCGAACTAGAAATAACTGACCTAAATAATCAATATCTTGCAGAAGCTTCATTAAAAGTTGAATTAATGGGTAGAGGGATGGCCTGGCTAGATACAGGGACCTGTGACTCATTGCATGAGGCTGCTGCATACATTCGTACATTAGAGTGCAGACAAGGCCTCAAAGTTGGTTGTCCAGAAGAGGTAGCATGGAGAATGGGATGGATATCAGATGAAAAATTAGAAGAGCTAGCCAAGCCTTTACAAAAAAGTGGATATGGAGAGTACCTCCTAGAGCTACTAAAAAACCCAGGGTGAATTTCACCAAATGAAAGCTGAGAAATTATTAATAACAAAAGATTCAAGCTCTAATATAGAAAGTCCACTGTTACTTTCTCCAGAGATTTATCAAGACTCAAGAGGATTTTTTTTCGAAAGCTGGAATCAAGCCAAGTGGACAAAAATATTTCTTAATTATGGCTATGAAGTTCCTAAATTTGTACAAGACAATCATTCATGTTCATTACAGGGAGTGCTAAGAGGACTGCATTACCAACGTTCTCCTAATGCACAGGGAAAACTGATTCGTTGCGTAGTGGGAGAAATATTCGATGTTGCGGTAGATCTTCGACAAAAATCACCTCATTTTGGAGAGTGGGTTGGTGTTTTTCTAAATTCAGAAAACCACAAGCAACTTTGGGTCCCTAATGGCTTTGCTCATGGGTTCTTAACCATAAGCAAAATAGCCGAGGTTTTATACAAAACAACAAGTTTTTGGAATCCCCAATATGAGCAATCAATTCATTGGAATGATAAAGATATTTCCATCAAATGGCCTTTACAAAAAATACATAATAATCAGCCATCGTTATCTTCTAAAGATAACGGTGCTTTGAATCTCAGTCAGATCCCCGAGGATTATTTATTTTGATAAAAATATTAATTACTGGTGCAAATGGACAACTTGGGACAGAACTTCTTAAGTCAATACCATCTGATGTGAATGTACTTCCTTTGACTAAAGCAGAACTGGATCTTTACGATACAACGGCATGCAAAAATATTATTTTTAAAGAGCAACCTGATTGGGTTTTAAATGCAGGTGCTTATACAGCTGTAGACAAAGCTGAAGAAGAGCGGGTTTTAGTAAAAAGGATCAATGCCTATTCTGCCAAAGCTTTTGCCAAGGCAATTGAAGATACAAATGGAAGACTAATCCAAATTAGTACTGACTTTGTTTTTAATGGATTAAAAAATTCTCCTTACCAGCCCGAAGATCAAGTAAGTCCTTTAAATATTTACGGAAAAAGCAAAGCACTTGCAGAAAATGCTACGTTAAAAAATCTTGGTTCAATTGGCAGGTCCCATGTTTTAAGAACAAGCTGGCTTTATGGGCCTACAGGTAATAATTTTCTTCTAACTATGCTTCGCTTACATGAATCTTGTTCTAACAAGAATCAACCTCTTAGCGTAGTATCAGATCAAATTGGTTCACCTACTTCAACTAAAAGCCTTTCACAAGCAATATGGAAATTGATAAGCAGTGTTGAGAAAGGTCAATCAATACCCTCAATTCTTCATTGGAGGGATTCAGGAATAACTAGTTGGTATGACTTTGCTGTAGCCATAGGCGATATTGGCTTATCTGTAGGCCTTTTAAAAAAAGCCGCTTTAGTGAAACCCATCACAACAGCAGAGTATCCAACAGCAGCAAGAAGACCTTCTTACTCAGTCTTAGATACTAATCAAACACAAAAAGCTTTACAGCTGCAAACCAAACCATGGAGAGAAGCTCTTCTGGAAGTAATAAAAGAACTAAAAAATCAAAAGCGAGAGGAGAACTGATTTAATTGAAATAGCTTTGTTTGTTCATTGTTTACTCCAAATGGCTTCAAAAGAATATTGGTTACTGGCGGAGCAGGGTTTATTGGTGGAACTCTAATTCGTAAATTGCTAGTTGAAACCGATGCCACAGTTTTCAACCTCGACAAGCTCGGCTATGCCAGTGATTTAACAAGTATAAATTTGATTTTAAATCAACTAGGCAGCGAAGGTTCAGACCGCTACAAACTTTTGTCCGTAGATCTTTTTGATAAACAACAAACTCACGAAGCTATCGCCGCTTCAAATCCAGACCTAGTCTTACATCTTGCAGCAGAAAGTCATGTTGATCGCTCTATCGAAAGCCCTGAAGCATTTGTGAATAGCAATGTGATAGGGACTTTTAATCTGCTTCAAGCGGTTCTGAAGCACTGGCAAGCTTTACCTAAGGAACGTCAAAATAAATTTCGCTTCCATCACATCTCCACAGATGAAGTATTTGGATCTCTAGGAGAACAAGGATTTTTTTCAGAAAAATCTGCATATGACCCTCGTTCTCCGTATTCAGCGAGTAAAGCTGCTAGCGATCATTTAGTGCATGCATGGCATCACACATATGGATTGCCAATTGTGCTTACTAATTGCTCAAATAATTTTGGTCCTTGGCAATTCCCTGAAAAACTAATTCCTCTGGTCATTCTTAAAGCACTTAGAGCAGAGCCTATACCCCTCTATGGCGATGGAAAAAATATCCGAGATTGGTTATATGTTGATGATCATGTCGAAGCATTGCTCTTAGTAGCAACCAAAGGGCAGCTTGGCAAAAGCTATTGCATAGGAGGAAGAAGTGAAAAAAGCAATCTGGATGTAGTAAAAGAAATCTGTGTCCTAATGGACAAATTGCGCCCAAAGGAAATGTCCCATAAAGAACTCATTACAAAAGTTGCTGACCGACCAGGCCATGACAGAAGATATGCCATCGATTCAACCTGGATCTCTCAAGATCTGGGGTGGACTCCGAAAAATAATTTTCAAACAGGTCTAGAAAAAACTGTATTTTGGTATCTTCAAAACACAAAGTGGTGCAATGAGATTCGAGAAAAAAGTGCATATATGGGAAATAGAATTGGCTTAAATCAAAGTTGAGGTTTTTAATTCCTAACTACTGTGCAAATAATGAAAACTTAAAAAAAAAGCAAATGTTTCTTTTGGCTTAATGCACTAAAAGGGCACTACTGTCTTAAATGAGATAGAAAATCAAAATGTCTTCGGCGCTTTCCCGTTGTCTAGAAGAAGAAGCTGCCGCAATTGCATCGGCTGCAAGTCGTTTGCCTAAAAATCAGGTAGAGGCAGCATTGGGATTACTAGATGAATGTGTTTCCAAACGCAGCAAATTAGTAATCACCGGCGTTGGGAAAAGTGGGATTGTTGCTCGCAAAATCGCAGCTACTTTTTCATCAATAGGCTTAATGGCCATTTATTTAAATCCACTTGATGCCCTCCATGGAGACTTAGGGGTAGTAGCCAAAGATGATCTCGCTTTATTGCTTTCAAATAGTGGAGAAACTGAAGAGCTATTACAAATACTTCCCCACCTCAAAAAACGAGGAACTTCCAGAATAGCTCTGGTTGGCCAAGTGAATTCAAGCCTTGCACATGGCTGTGACGTAGTTCTTGATGGCTCTGTTAATCGTGAAGTATGTCCTCTCAATCTTGCTCCGACAGCCAGTACAGCTGTAGCAATGGCGATTGGTGATGCCCTTGCAGCAGTATGGATGGAAAGAAGAGGTATTTCTCAAGAAGATTTTGCTCTTAATCACCCTGCAGGATCTTTAGGAAAGCAATTAACTCTTACAGCGTCAGACTTAATGGTGCCTTGTAGCAAATTAGTCCCACTAAAGGCAGACACATGTTTAGCAGATGTGATTGCACATCTAACGAGTGATGGAGTAGGTGCATGTTGGGTAGCAAGTACTACGAATCAAACCCATTTAGAAGGACTTATTACTGATGGAGATCTACGGAGAGCACTTCAAAGCCATTCAACTGCCAATTGGAGCGAATTAACTGCAAAAGATTTAATGACTATTGACCCAATCACAATTAGTGGATTGACACTAGCTATAGATGCACTCGAACAAATGGAGCGCAATCGAAGAAAATCTATTGCCGTTCTCCCAGTAGTTAATACCCAGAAAGAAATGCTTGGACTTTTAAGGTTACATGATCTTGTCGAAGCAGGTCTAACTAAATCATAAACATTCTTTCCTAATGATTAATCCTAATTTCCTATTGAATATAAAAAGTACATTGCAATGGTGGAAGTTAAGAAAGAAACTAAAATCAATAAAAGTTCTAGTTCTTGATGTAGACGGAGTTCTTACAGATGGAGGATTATTTTATAATTCAAAAGGTGAAATAAGTAAACGCTTTAATGTGAAAGATGGTCTGGGAATTCGTCTTCTGCAAAATACTGGTATAGAAGTAGTTTTTCTAAGTGGAGGCAAGGGAGATGCTACCGAATCAAGAGCTATTGACCTAGGCATTACTCATTGCATAGTCAATGCGAAAGACAAACCAGAGGCTATAGAGGAACTTTGTAATAAAACCGGAATCTTTCCAAACAGAATTTTATTTGTAGGAGATGATCTTAATGATCTTGCACTTAAGAATAAAGTGGCTTTATTAATAGCAACATTTGATGCAATGCCTTCTTTAAAGAAAAACGCAGATGCAATTTTAAATAAAAATGGTGGCGAAGGTGCAGTCAGAGAAATTGCCGAAAGATTATTAAAAGCACAGGGGTCTTGGAAAGAAATTAACAACAAAGGCTGGAGAGATAGAAATGACTAGAGTCAAAGACTTATGAAGATATAAGTTAAGAAAAAGTCGAATCTAATTTAAGTATTAAGTTCCACTTTCAGAAGCATGTGCTATTCGCCTAGCTTGTTCAAGTTGGTCATAAGTGTCTACAGAAAGAGATTCTCCATCTACTATAAAAGTACCAATCTCTATCCCTGCCTCAATTAGTCTCAACTGTTCCAACCTCTCGATTCTTTCAAGTGGTGAATCTGGAAGATTGTTCCAACCCTGAAGTACGTCACCTCTATATCCATATATTCCTACATGTCCCCAAAATGTTGCTTTAGATGACCAATCTTCAGGTTTTTCACCACGTACATGGGGCAATGCAGACCTTGAAAAATATATTGCTCTTCCATCTTGACTTAATAACGTTTTTACAACATTTGGATTATGAATTTTATCAGGTGGCAACCGATAAATTGGTGTCAAAACAGAAGGAGTTGGAGAACGATTTACAAACTGATCTGCCATTAGATCAATGATCTTTGGATCAATAAATGGTTGATCTCCCTGAACATTAATTATGACACATTCCGATAAATCTAGCGAAGAATTCTTCTGACCTTTCCCTTTCAATTCGTCTTTGGCAATCAATAACAGGTCATCCGAAACTGAGGCAATTCTTTGACTACCTGATTCACAATTAGGACTTGTGAGTAAAGCAGGAAATCCCAAATCCTTTGCCAGATCAACCAAGAGTTGATTATCAGTACAAAGTACAGTCGCAATAGGTTGTTGAGCACATGAACATCTCTCAAGTACTCTTTGCAACATAGGTTTTCCTGATATATCAGCAAGAACTTTATTAGGCAGTCTGCTGGATTCCAATCGCGCTGGAACTGCAACAATAATGGTAGGAGTTTCTTTCATGGAAGTATAAAAAGTTTAGTCCCAAAGCTTAAAGGCATCATCTCGAGACGCATACCATTCTGCCGCCAAGACACCACCCATTGTTCGTTGATCTAAGAACCAAGGACCTCCCAGAGTCCAATGCAACATTAAAGCGTTGTTACCCTTTGATGAGTCTTGTACAGAAACTAGATGGTTCCAGACTTCTGGCAAATTGCCAATCTCATGATCACCTTTCAGCCAATGAAAGCGATGCAACTCCAAGCCGGTAGCTTTGTTTATATAGTTAGGGGTAAGTAAATTGCATTTAGTGCAATTTAAAAGCATTAGTGAACTCCAATTCTTCTTGGGGTAGGGACTTTGTACTTCACCTTGAAACTTGACACTCTCTTGAGGTTTATGATCATGTTGCACACACATAACAGCATATTTCTCATCTCTTAAATCCCATAATTGGCGAATATCACCACGACACAACATATCGCAATCCATGAAGATTGCCCAACCCTCATAATTGACAAGATGGGGAACTAAAAATCGTGTAAATGAAAAAGCTGTACTTTGCTTAGGATCTTTTTCTCGCCAATAAAGACCTTGCTTTTCTAACTGCGGTGTAACCAATGGAGTTATTGAAAGAGGAGCAGTGGTGTTTTGATAAAGGCTATCTATCAAAACATTGGTGGCAGCTCTTTCACGAGGGTCATACCCTATAAAGATAGGAATAGTTTTATTCATTTCCAAAGATTACGAGCATTACCCACAATTTTGGCAACCTCCTTCGGATCAATCGAATTAGAAGTGCCATTGCAAACATTTCGATAATGATCTGCTAGAGCCCAAGCTTTGGTGGCGAAATCCCCCTCAAACCTTGGTATTAAATGAAGATGAAGGTGCTTTGCGCCTTCACCAAATGCTATCGAATAGATGCGATCGCATCCTGTGAGTTCTCTGACCAAGCATGAAGCACGCTTCACTGACAATCCCCAATCAGATGCTTCTTTCTGATTAAATTCCACTGGTCCACCTATATGTCGAACAGCATCTAATATGAGCCAACCCAAAAGAGGTGAAGGATCTGGGTGGTGGCGCAATATCCACAATTCATTGCGGCCTATTTCCCAATTTTCTTGCGCTAAATAATCATGGTGAATTTTGCAAATATCACAATCAAGAAAAGCCATATATTCCGAAAGTTAGTAATTCCATAATCCCATAAAATATCTAATGATCATCTGTAAATAATTAAAAGCTAATATCAAGCATCAATTCACGGGTGCGAAAATCTAAAAAGATATTCAAGTAATAGGTATTTCCTTTACCAATAGCTAGTTAACGTTATAAAATTAAATCAATATAGTTTTGGGTTGACATGGTGAAAAATGTACAAGTTGGTGAAATTAGTCTTTCTAATGAAAGTCCTTTTGTATTGCTAGGGGGGGTAAATGTCCTAGAAAGTAAAGATTTCTCAATGAATGTTGCTCAGCATTATGTAAAAGTATGCAAGCGATTAGGAATCCCTTTCATTTTCAAAGCATCTTATGATAAAGCCAACAGATCATCAATAAATTCATATAGAGGCCCTGGAATTGATAAAGGTCTAGATATATTAAATTGCATAAAGAAAGAATTTAATATCCCAATACTAACAGATGTGCATTCACCTAAAGAAGCAGAAATTGCAGCAGAAGTTTGCGAAGTAATTCAACTGCCGGCATTTCTAGCTAGGCAAACTGATTTAATAAATGCAATGGCCAAAAGCAAGGCTGTCATTAATATTAAAAAACCTCAATTTTTAAGCCCAGACCAAATGAGGAATATTATCGATAAATTTCATGAATGTGGCAATCAAAACTTGCTGCTATGCGAACGGGGAACTACTTTTGGTTACAACAATTTAGTAGTAGATATGCTTGGTTTCGGGATAATGAAAAAAACATGTGAAAATATCCCATTAATATTTGATGTCACACATTCTTTACAATGCAGAGATTCCGGTGGGGCTGCTTCTGGAGGCAGAAGATCACAAATCCTAGAACTTGCCAGATCAGGGATGGCATTAGGCATTGCAGGATTATTCTTAGAATCACATCCTGAGCCAAATAAAGCCCTATGCGATGGGCCTAGTGCATTGCCCCTAGATCTTCTTGAACCTTTTCTCATGCAAATCAAACAAATCGATTCCTTAGTAAAATCAATGAAAAAAATAAATATAAACTAATACATAATAGAATAAGTTATTAAATAATAGAAAAGTTGCGGCAACAAATGCTATCTTCTTTTGAAAATCATTAAAGGTGCAAGATCATTAGTCATGCAAGAATAATAAATCAAAGGTCCAAAATTCTTTTCATGATATTCCTTTCCTTGATTCTCATAGTTCTTCGCTCGATAGGCAACATATTCAGGCTTCATATTGATATATTCATCAATCAAGCTCCAACCACTACCCTTAGACTGTCGCTCTAAATGCTGATGAACTGCCAAGTAAAATACAGTATTATATTGTTGATGGAGTTCTTTTATCACACCTTTTTCCGCCAAGGATGTCTGTATTATTTTAGATTTTTTAGCAGGTAGAATATGTTTTAAAACAGCTATGTTCTCACTTGAATGATCAATACAAGTCACGTGCTTTGCTCCATGTTCCAATGCCTTTAGACTTTGAATGCCAACATTGGCTCCTAAGTCCAGGATTGATTTGCCTTGACAAAGAATCTGCATAGGTGAAAGATCTAACAATCTGTCATAGCCTGAGAGCAACATATCTTTCATAATTCAAGGCTCATTCAAAAATTTTGTTGTCCATTACCTTAGTTAAATAACCAAGTTCCTTAAGTGTATCTTGTATATGAGACTTTATGAGAAATTCATCTTTAATCCCATGCTTGCTAGAATTCTCCACTGGCAAATGGTGGAAAGGAACAATCTTTTCACAAGGCAATCCAATCAACGAAAATACATCCTGAGAAGATTTTAATTGTTGAAAACCAAATGACTTGATATATCCTATTCTTTGCAGTTGATTCAGAAAATCCTTATGCAATACTGTACTAATTGAAGATGCATTTAATTGAGATGATTCCAAATGAATCTGTTTCTCAATATATTCTGATGGAGTTATGCTCCTATAATTAAGTTGTCTTCTCTGTAAGCAGCATCTATTAAACTTTGAAACAAGATGAGGTATAGGATCCCTTAAACAAAGACTAATTAAAGGAGGCTCTGAAGTGGCAATTTTAATTGCCTGACCCAAAATAAATATTGGGAACGGGCCTTGTTTGTTACTAGAACGACAACTAATTGAAGCACCTGTCTCACTCAACATTTCACTTGAGATAAAAATATTTTTATAATCTCTACCATGATTTAATAAGAGAACTATCGATTCAACTAAATATTCAAATAAGTCTGGTGCTTGTTCAGAATATTTGGTCGCAAGTATAGACAACGGAAAGATAAGGTCTCTAGCTAAGCCTCCAATGTCATCTTTGTTTTTACTATAATAAGTTAAATGTTCCTTAATATCAGGGCGTGTACTAATTACTTTCCCTGGACTTTGCTGCTTTATAGATGATTTATAGGCCTTCTTCGTAACAAGAAGATTAGACTTTATCTCTGGGAAAAGTGACTTTTGAAGCGTCGTTGTTGCGGTTCGAGAAGTCCCAATATGAGTTATAACTGCCATATAAGTTTGAGCATATGAAAACCAGTTACCTCTCTGGAGATGCTTTCGATGTGTCTATGCATGAAGAAGTAACCTATGAGCATGGAAAATCCTGAAAGTACTACTAGTAACTCGGAGACCAAGTTTAAGCCAAAGCAGATCTTTACAAAAGCTGCGGATCGTTGGCTTGCGAAAAATCGGTCTTTGGTACTAAGGCAAACCCCTATATGGGCTCAGAGTCTAGTTGGGATTGGAGTAAGCCTAGGAGGAATTGTCATTTTAGGAGCCTCACTTTTCCGCATTGATGAGGTCGTTACTGTATATGGACAACTAGAGTCATTAATTGGTCTTACTGAAGTAAAGACTCCATCAGGAGGAAAAGTCTCAGAAGTATTTTTTAGAGATGGGCAACTAGTAAAAAAAGGTCAGTTACTTTTAAGGTTTGATACAAGGCAAGCCTCATATGATAAGGAAACAATGACAAGACTAATTGAACTCGAAAAAAAAGATCTGACTGGCAGGCTTGATATTTTAAGGTCAAGAGAAGATGTATTAGAACAAAAACTCAAAACCAATAAGCAAATTACATCATCACTGAAAGAACTTGTAGAGAAAGGCGCCTACCAAAGGGTACAGTACTTACAACAACTAGATACACTTTACGAAATCAAAAGCCAACTATCGAATGTTCAACTTGACATGAAGCGTACAAGGCTTGAATCTGAAAAGGCTCTGGGCCAATACAAAAATAGATTAAATAATGCAGACATCCAACTGCAATATCAAACTGTATTAGCACCCGTAAATGGTGTTGTTTTTGATCCCAAAGTAGGTGTGGCAGGTGTAATCCAATCTGGTCAAACAATTTTAAAATTAGTGCCTCAGGAAGGCCTTAAAGCAAAAGTTGTTGTTGCAAATAAAGACATAGGTTTTGTAAAAACAGGTATGGAAGCAAAAGTAAGAGTTGATGCCTTTCCTTTTACTCGGTATGGAGAGCTGGTTGGCAAAGTCACCAGCATTGGTGCTGATGCACTACCCCCAGATGAAAAAATGTCTTTTTATCGATTTCCTGTGCAATTAAGTTTAAATAAGTCTTACTTAGAAGCTGAAGGGGTGAAAATACCTTTAAGAAGCGGAATGGCGGTCACAGCCAACCTAAAATTGCGCGATAAAAGAGTAATTAGCTTAATATCAGACATACTGGTAGATCAAACTGAAACTGTAAAGTCAATACGACAACAATAAGCAAGCCAATTACCAAGATTAAATTAGGAATTATCAGTAGTTTGAGATGATTTAATTTCTTGATCTAAAATCTGTTCGGTATTATCTTGATTCAAAATAGATTCCCCAGAATCATCTTTTTTATCTAATTCTTTACCCTTCTTTTTGGACTTTTTAGGGACGTAATCAGGTCCATCCAAGACCCCTCCAGCCAACATAGTATTTGCGACTTGCATTTTATTTAAAAATGCATTCATTATTGGAAGCAAAGAAGAAGTTTGAGTCGCTGCAATCACAAGTTTCTGAGGCAATCCTTTCGTATGCATAACTGGAAAAGCAGTAATACAAGAGAAAATTTGGGAGATTCGTCCTATCCACCACTCAGGAGGAGCAAGAAGGATATGTGCATTACGTCCATCTGCAAGATTTTTAACTGCTGGTTGTAAGTCAATAACTAAATAACAAAATCTTTTTGTTAAATCTCTAATGTCACAAAGAACTGCATCAATGCTGTCCATCTCAATGTGCTCGAGGACATCAAGACATGTCAATATATCTACGGGTTTATCTGGCTTATTTTCCCAAGTTTTCACAGCTGGATCATATCCAAAAATCTCAATAGTGGATGGCAATTCCTTTCTTAAGCGCTCCACAAGTCTTCCTTTTCCTGTTCCATAGTCGAGAACTGAATTGCAAATTGTTAGCTCATGCATTCTTATTAGAGACTTCGGAAGACGTAGGGTCATCCCACCAGCATCGTCTCTACCTCCAAAGCCCTCATCGGATTCATGCAGAGCCTGATTAAGGGCTTTCTGCTCATCTGAAATAACCTTACCCATTGATGTAATGCCACCTTGCCTGGCATTCTTTCATGTATGACCATCGATACACCACAATCCGCTCCTCTTTTGGAACCAGATCCTGAAAAATGGCTCACTCCTCAGCGACTGGAGCAACTGAATCAACAAATAGAAGGAAGCAAGAAACTTCTTAAGCAAGCAGGCTTATTAAGGGCAGCACTTGGATATTGGGTTAGATGGGAGGTATCCCTTGAAGCCAATTGGGGTCAAGATGAAGAAAACACAATCCTGGATGACTTAGAGAAAGACTGGCTTGAGAAAAGCAGTCAATCAGAACAAAAACAAACTTACTCGGACAATGAATTGAGAGAAAAGTTAAGAGTGTCTCCAGGTTCACTTGTTTGGGCTCGGGAGCAATGGTCTCATCGGTTGGAATCAATCTATTTAGAACGAAAAAGTCAACTAGATCAAGCAAGTTGCAGATTAATTAGAGTTAGAGATAAAGGCATCGCACTAGAGCTGCATCACCGCATCAAAGCTGGCGAAACTTCCTTTGAGCAAGCTGCAAGAGAATATGGTCAAGGATCTGAAAGAAGAAATAATGGTCTTATACCAATGCAGACATTAGAAAAAATGCCCTTTGGTCTTGCGCCACTGCTAGTTCGATTAGAACCGGGCCGCTTAAGTCTCCCAATGCGCCTTGGGGAAGGTTTTTGTCTCGTTCAATTAGAGAGTTTTAAGCCCAGCCAATATGACAAAGCAACAGAAGAACTGCTTCTTGCAGAACAGCTGAGACTCTGGATCGATTCAGTGGTTAATTATCTCTTGTCTGTCTTAAGTTCAGAAGAACAAGCACAAGTTGAGACGAGCCATTGACGGCGAGCAAACAAGATCATTGGTTGCAAAGTTTGCAAAAGCAACTTGCGGCCCAAAGACCATTCCAACTCTTACCAGAGGAAGAGTTATCGGCCTGGTTGAATGATGCCAAGAAAATTAATTTCTCCACAGGCGAGCTGTTACTTCGACCTGATGAACTAAGTGACAGCATTTATTTGGTTCTCCAAGGAAACGTAAGACTTATCGGGATGGGGGATGGGGTTGATCTTTATGGGCAAATTTCTCTTGATAAACGAGGCCCAGGTCAACTTCTTGGGTGGATAGGACTCCTAAGAGGTGAAGCTTGTGAATATGTTTTAGCCAGTAATGATGTTTTTGTATTAGGACTACCATCTGCAAGATTTATACATCTGTTTCTTAAATACCCTGACTTTGCAAAATATTTCTACGAGCTAGAAAATCCGCAAGAAACTTATGTTGTTGCTTCTTCATTCGCAGATTTACAACCTAAGCATGAAGAAGCCTGGAAAAAAGAAATGCTTGACAGGATTAAACAAGCAAGAGCAACAAGCATTAACCCAGAAGATAAATTTGAATCACTTCTAAATCTAGAAGATGGTTGGAATTGGCATATTAGTACTCCTAAAATTCCTGGATATCCAACAGGGACAATAGTTAGAGAAAAAGACTTTCCTTTACCAAACCTAACAGGCTTCCAATTACCCTATAGGTTGGTTTGTTTACCAAACTCACAAATACTAATTACTGAAGAAGATAATGAGGAACATATTATCAATGCAGTTGATATTGACCACAACCCAGTAGACCTTGAACAATTAGGCATTTTAGAAAAAGACCTTTTAGAGGCAGAAGACAGATTTCCTGTTGTCAGAGGTAAAGGAGCAGTCGGCCAAGCAGTAGCTGCTTGCGAAATGATATCTCTTTATCAAGAAGTACCTTTTCGGCGAGACAATGTACGCAGAGCTTTTGAAGATAATGAAAGGAGAGGGAAAGGAATATCACTTGAATTAATGGGATTTGTATGTGAAGCACTTCAAATGAAATGTCAGTTAGGGCAAACAGAAGGGCAATTTATTAGTAGTGTTGAAAGCCCAGCAATTATGGAACTTGATAACGCTTATGTTGTCTATTTTGGTATTAGTAAAGGCAAAGCATTAATAGCTAATCCTGAAAAAGGAATGCAACATATTCCTTTAGAAGATATAAAAGAAAAATTAGGACATGAATTTCGATTTGTTTTACCAAGAAGAGTTTCTGCAACTCCTAAGACAAGATTTGGATGGAATTGGTTTACTCCGCTTTTAAAGAAATACAAAACATCCTTAGTCCTAGTCTTTGCGTCATCATTATTGGCACAATTATTTGGATTAGCGATACCATTATTACTTCAACAAATAATTGATAAAGTACTGGCTCAAGGTAATTTAAGCAGTCTAAATATACTCGGCTCTGCCATGATTACAATGGCCTTATTCCAAGGGGTCTTACAGGCGCTAAGAACATACATATTTGTTGATACAACAGACAGAATGGATCTTACTCTTGGTACGGCCGTTATTGATAGATTACTTTCCTTACCATTAAAATATTTTGAAAAAAGGCCTGTAGGCGAATTAAGTCAGAGGCTAGGAGAATTAAATACAATAAGAGGATTCCTTACAGGAACAGCCTTAATAACGGTTTTAAATATAATTTTCGCCATCATATATCTAATAGTTATGTTATTATATTCTCCATTTTTAACAGCAATAGCGTTAAGTACCTTTCCACTATATGTTCTATTAGTTTTTGGAGTAGCTCCAATTTATAAGTTTCTAATTAGAAAAAGAGCTGTTGCTCAAGCCAAAACGCAAAGTCATTTAATTGAAATTCTAGGTGGAATTCAAACAGTTAAAGCACAGCACTTTGAATTAACTGCCAGGTGGAAATGGCAAGATAGATATAGACATTTTGTATCTGAGGGTTTCAAAAGTACTGCGCTAGGCGCCACCGCAGGCGAAATAGGCAAATTCCTAAATACTGTGAGTGGTTTATTAATACTTTGGGTTGGAATGATGTTAGTTCTTAAGGGTGAATTTAGCCTCGGAATGCTTATCGCATTTAGAATAATTGCTGGAAACGTAACTGGACCACTTCTTCAATTAGCAGGTCTTTACCAAGGATTCCAACAAGTATCTCTATCAATGGAAAGGTTAGGGGATATCATCGATCAAAATCCAGAATTACAAAATCCAGATGAAATAGGTCAAATTGCTCTCCCACCAATTAAAGGAGATGTAAGGTTTGAAAATGTAAGGTTCAGATTTGGGAAAGAAGGGGCATATCAACTTGATGATGTAAGCGTAAATATAGAAGCAGGAAACTTTGTTGGAATTGTTGGTCAAAGTGGAAGTGGAAAAAGTACTTTAATGAAATTACTTCCTAAGTTATATCAACCAAAATCTGGAAGAATCTTTATAGATGATTATGATATTGGGAAAGTTGATCTAAGCAGTTTAAGAAGACAAGTTGGAATTGTTCCCCAAGATTCACTCCTATTTGAAGGGACTGTTTCAGAAAATATTGCACTTAATGACCCACAAGCCACAACAGAAACAATCATTGAGGCAGCACGAATAGCCTGTGCGCATGAATTCATAATGGGTCTAGGCCAAGGATATGCAACTCCTATCGCAGAAAGAGGTGCAAACCTTTCAGGGGGGCAAAGACAAAGGATTGCTATTGCAAGAACAATCCTTTCCAATCCTCAATTACTAGTAATGGATGAAGCAACCAGTGCTCTTGATTACGATACCGAGAGGCAACTATGCTTAAACCTTCAGGAATGGGCTGAAAAGCGAACTGTTTTCTTTATTACTCATAGACTCTCAACTATTCGCAATAGTGATGTGATTTTAGTTATGCATGAAGGTCGTTTAACTGAAACAGGAAATCATGAGGCTCTTATGAATGAAGGTGGAAGATATGCAGTGCTTTATAAACAACAAGATTCATCAGCTTAAATTCAAAATGCACTTAGAGAGAATCATATGAAAGAGGCTTCAAATCTAGAGAATAAGAATGAAGAAGGAATATGTTTTTCATCCAGCTATCTTTCCTGGATCACCCGTACAGAATTAAGTAATGGAATATTTAGACTAGATTCAGTATTAATTCATAGATCAAACAAACAAGAAGAAACTACCTTCGTTCTTTGCAGCGGGGTGCCTGCAGGTCGAATGTATGCTGACACTGGTCCTCTCCTAAAAACTCCAAAATATTTTTATCAATTCATAGGTGGGTCAAAGACGCATAAAATCATTCGGACACCCGCTAAGGAAAGCAATCAAAAATTGTGCGAAGATTCTCACTCAGAAAATAAATCTATTTTCCTGGAATTGGACTTTCATTTGAATAAGAAAAAAGCAAAAGCAATCAAAGCGGATGCTTTAATTGAACTATCTTCTTTAAATACACCAGTAAATTTGTGCATTTACATAAAAAGAAATCATGAAAGCATTTATATTGAATCTCCTTTAAAGCATTGGAATTTTCTTTCAAGAGAAAGAAAATGGCAAGTTGAAAGTGCCTCAATTCTTTGGCCCTCAAATCTTGATAATTTCTGCAAGAATGCAAATTCTTCTTTCTTAATACCCGTTTGCCTACATGCCAATAAATCTAATATGATAACAATTTCTGGTGAACGCATTAAATGCCATGAAATAGCAGCTGACTTGTCCTTCTTAGAATTGCAATGAATTCACAATTAAATCCAACAAAGATTGCTTTCATTGGAGCAGGTTATATGGCTTCAGAACATTTGAAGGCATTTTATGATCTTCCAAATGTACATTTATCTGGAATCTTTACTCGAACAATAGACAAAGCACTGGCCCTAAAAAGTGTATATCCAGATCTTGAAATATATGATTCAATTAATTCTTTATATTCAAAAACAAAAGCAGATCTTGTTGTAATTGCAGTGCCAGAATTGGCCTGCCTAAGTGTATGTGAAGAAGCTTTTATATACCCATGGAAATTGCTCATAGAAAAGCCTGTAGGCTACAACTTCTCAGAAGCTTTGAAAATTGAAATGCTAGCAAACGAACTAAATTCAGAAGTATATGTCGCCCTCAATAGAAGATTTTATTCATCAACTATTCAAGCAATTAATAAGCTTAAAAATCTACAAAGCAATAGATTAATAACAATCTTGGATCAAGAAGATGCAATTGGTGCGCTTGCCTCTGGACAACCTGAAAAGGTCGTCAAAAATTGGATGTATGCCAATTCTCTTCACTTAATTGATTATTTCTCCATGCTTTGTCGTGGCGAACATGTCACAACAAAGATTATCGAGCCATGGGAGCCTAAGCGTCCCAAGCCAGTGATGGCTAAGCTTATATTCAGTTCTGGCGATATAGGTATATATCAAGGAATCTGGAATGCGCCTGGTCCCTGGAGTGTAGCAATTTCAACAGAAGAATTAAGAATGGAATTAAGACCAATTGAACAACTATCATTGCAACAAAAAGGGTCAAGATCTATAGAAATGCAAGCGATTGATCCTTTAGATAATAAATACAAACCAGGCATATATCGTCAAGCTGAAGAAGCGGTTAAAGCTGCAAGGAACATAAAGAATTCTCTACCAATGCTCGAGGACGCGAATAGAAGCATGTCACTAGTATCCTCCATATATCAAAGTCAATGAGTCTTCTTGCTGTAATTCCCGCAAGAGGCGGATCAAAAGGAATTCCTCGCAAGAACATTCGCCTTCTTAGAGGTAAACCGCTAATTGCTTACTCTATTGAAGCTGCTCTAAATGTAGATACAATTGATAGTGTTATTGTTTCAACTGAAGACGAAGAAATCGCTTCTATCGCAAAAGATTATGGAGCAGAAGTTCCCTTTCTCAGACCCAAAAAACTTTCATATGATGACACTCCTGGAGTAGACCCAGTTTTACATCTACTTGAAAAACTAAAGTCATTTAATGAGATTTTATTACTACAACCAACATCACCTCTACGTACTATCGAAGACATTCAAGGGATTATTGAATTTAAGCGCAATAAAAAGTGTCCATCAGCAGTCTCAATTTGCGAGGTCTCAAAACATCCTTATTGGATGTTGAGACTTTCTCCTTCTGACCTATTAGAGCCATTCATTAGGCACCAATCATTATTCTCATTGCCAAGGCAGCAATTAGAAAAAGCATACGTTCCTAATGGAGCTCTGTATATATGTGATATACCTTGGTTAAAAGCACAAGGTAATTTTGTTGGTCCCGAAACTCGTGGTTACTTAATGCCTACAGAACGCTCTGTAGATATAGATACACAACTTGATTGGTTGTGGGCAGAGACACTCATGCATAAAGGTAAAGAATGACAAAAATTCTTGTTACTGGAGCTGATGGTTTCATTGGCTCACATCTTGTAGAAAGTCTACTTGCAAAAGATTTATCAGTAAAAGCTTTTTGCCTATACAACTCCTCAGGAAGTTGGGGTTGGTTAGATAGCTTGTCGGAAAAAAATAAATCAAATTTAAATGTAGTGCTGGGAGACATTAGAGATCCTCTTTGTGTACGTGAAGCAATGAAAGATTGTACGCATGTTTTTCACCTCGCAGCACTAATAGCCATTCCATATAGTTATATGGCACCTGCTAGCTATATAGATACTAATATTCATGGAACTCTAAATATTGTCCAAGCGGCAAGGGAATTAGGAGTTAAAAGAGTTATTCATACTTCAACTTCAGAGACCTATGGATCAGCTCAATTTGTGCCAATTAAAGAAACACATCCCTTGGTAGGTCAATCACCATATGCGGCTAGCAAAATAGGCGCAGATCAAATTGCTTTAAGTTATTGGAGAAGCTTTGATACACCAATAACAGTTTTAAGACCTTTTAATACTTATGGTCCTCGTCAAAGTTCAAGAGCAGTTATACCAACAATTATTAGTCAAATCGCCTCTGGCAAAAATGAAATTCATTTGGGATCACTAAGTCCAACAAGAGACTTTAACTATGTAACAGATACGTGTGCCGCATTCTTATCAGTTATGGATGAAGATGAAGCCATAGGTAAAGTTTTAAATGTAGCGAGCCAATTCGAAATATCTATTGGTGATACTGCTACTCTCATTGCTGAAGTAATGGGTAAAAAAGTAAAGATTATTGCCGACGAAGAACGAATTAGACCTAGTGGATCAGAAGTTAATAGACTCTTTGGGGATAGCTCTCTTTTACGAAGCCTTACAAATTGGCAACCATCTTTCGGTGGTAAAGATGGCTTCAGAAAAGGCATTGAATTAACAGCCAAGTGGTTTGTGAATCCTTCAAATCTAAAGTTTTACAGAGCCAGTCGTTATGCAATTTGAGTCATCATTATTGGCTGCAATTAGCTCAGTTCTTCCTCCAGATCGTCCAATTGCCCTACATGAACCCGACTTCAAAAATACTGCTGCGCAAAAATATCTAAAAGATTGTCTTGATAGTGGCTGGGTAAGCACTAATGGTAAATGGGTCAATAGTTTTGAAGAATATTTAACTCAAATCACACAAGCAAAGCATGTAATTGCAGTAACGAATGGAACGGTAGCCCTTCGCCTAGCACTAACGATAAATGGTGTAATCTCGAATGAAGAAGTAATGATGCCTTCGCTTAGTTTCGTAGCTACAGCTAATGCATGCTCTCATCTTGGTGCAATTCCACATTTTATAGATATAGAAAAAGAAACACTTGGAATAGATCCGATTGCACTGCAAGAACGTTTAGATCAGATTGCTGAGAAGAAAAATGATGGGGTCTGGAATAAGCAAACAGGGAGAAGAATTGCAGCAATAGTAGTTGTACATGTATTTGGACATCCTGCTCAAACAACTAAACTGAGAGCAATTGCCAATTCTTGGGGTGTTCCACTATTAGAAGATGCTGCAGAAGCTTTAGGAAGCTTTCGTGAAAACATCCATTGTGGAAGATTTGGAAAAGCTGGCATACTTAGTTTCAACGGAAACAAGCTAATAACTACAGGAGGAGGTGGGGCTCTTTTGACAGACGATGATGAATTAGCCAAACATGCTCGACACATCTCTACAACATCAAAAATTCCTCATCAATGGAACTTTTATCATGATGAAATTGGTTGGAATGACAGACTCCCTAATATAAATGCAGCTTTAGGAGTTGCTCAACTAGAAGTACTCTCACAAAGAATATCTGCCAAAAGAAAATTAAATAAGGAATATGCTTATGCAATAAAAGAAATATCTAATGTTGATATAATTTTGGAACCAATCAATTGCACCAGCAACTACTGGCTATCTACTATTAAACTAACACATCAAGATCCTCTGCAAGCTTCTGAGCTTCGTTTAAAACTTCTCAAAGAGGCACATTTAAAAGGGCTACTTTTACGACCGGTATGGCAACCATTGCATCAATTACCAATGTATATTAATGCTCCCCATGGTGATTTATTCAAGACTGAAGATCAAGCATCAAGATTAATTAATTTACCAAGCAGCCCACAACTTTTAAAAAGATGAAACCTTTAATACTAATTGGTGCTGGCGGACATACTCGATCAGTGATTGATGTAATTGAGAAAAGTGGTATTTGGAATGTAATTGGATTAATTGGATTAAAAGAAGAGATAGGCCGGGAAATTCTTGGTTATCCAATCATCGGTACTGATAATGATCTAATGGTAATTAGAAAAAAATGTGACAACGCCCATTTAGCAATTGGCCAACTTCCATCAGCCGACAAAAGAATCCAGTTAGCACATTATTTAAAAAAACTGACTTTTTCACTCCCAACTATTATTTCCCCACATGCAATAATTAGTAGATATGCACAATTAGGCGAAGGAAGTTTCATTGGTCATGGTGCCATCATTAATTCCAACGCAATCGTAGGCAAAAATTGCATTATTAACAGCATGGCACTTCTAGAGCATGACGCAAAAATTGAAGACTTCTGCCACATAAGTACTGGTGCTTTAGTAAATGGAGGTGTCCGTATCGGAGCAAACAGCTTTATTGGCAGTGGTGCAATGATAAGGGAAGGTTTGGAATTACCAAATGACACTGTTATTACTGCCCAAAAAAGGGTAATGGGATGGCCACTGTTGTAATTGCAGAAGCAGGTGTAAACCACAATGGTGACATGGCAATTGCCCGTCGCCTAATTGAATGTGCTGCAGAAGCTGGAGCAGATGCAGTGAAATTCCAAACTTTTTCTGCAACCGATTTAACCACTCCAGAAGCCCCCAAAGCGACATATCAACTCAAAAACGATTGCTCAAAAAGCCAGCTGGAAATGCTTAAGAAGTTGGAATTGAGCAAAAGTCAATTCCAAGAACTAAAAGAACATTGTCATAAATGTGAAATTGACTTTTTATCAACAGCTTTTGGGAACTCTCAATTAGAACTATTGCTGCAATTAGGAGTAAGTGCAATCAAGGTGCCCTCAGGAGAGATAACCCATCTGCAATTATTGAGAGGAATGTCTATAGCCGCGATAACTCACCATTTACCTGTTTATTTATCAACTGGAATGAGTAATTTAGGAGAAGTTGAAGCCGCCTTAAAAGTTTTTCTAGATGCGGGAGTAAATCAGTCAGACGTGACATTGCTCCATTGCTTAAGTGCTTATCCAGCCCCTCAAGAGCAAGTCAACTTGTTAGCCATGAAAACCCTCGCAGATGCATTTTCATGCCCAGTTGGCTACTCAGATCACACACTTGGAATAACAGCTCCAATTTGTGCTGTTTCGTTAGGTGCAAAAGTCATTGAAAAACATCTCACCATTGATCAAAACCTTGAAGGACCCGACCATAAAGCCAGTCTCGAGCCAAAATTATTTAAAGCAATGGTAGAAGCTATTCGAAATACTGAAAGTCTTCTTGGAGATGGACAAAAACGAGCTCAATCTTCTGAACTTGAAACTCGACATGTGGCCAGAAGATCGCTGAGAGCAGCTCATCCGATAAAGAATGGTCAACTTATCCAACCTCAAGACTTAATAGCCCAACGACCTGCAGATGGACTCAGCCCAATGGCTTATGACCAAATCGTTGGACAAAAAGCAACAAAGGATTATCAAATAAGTGAGCCATTTGGGTTGATTCCTTGAGACAAAACCTGATTCCAATAGCAGTATTTACTGGCAGTCGAGCGGAATATGGATTACTACGCCATCTAATAAAAAATCTTGATTCTGAGCCAAGTATCGATTTGCAATTGATAGTCAGTGGGGCACATTTAAGTAATACTCATGGGCTAACAGTATGCGAAATTAATCAAGATGGAATCAAACCAAAAGCATTAGTTCCTCTCTCTCTAGACGAAAAATTCATCCCTTCTATGTCAAGTCTTACTGCAGAAGCGTTGAAGGGAGTTGGAGAAGTTCTTGAAAATCTACAACCTAAAGCATTAATAGTCCTTGGAGATAGATATGAAACATTTGCAGCGGCAAGTGCTGCACATCTTCAAGGAATACCTGTTATTCACCTGCATGGCGGAGAAGCAACTCATGGAGCTCTAGATGACCGTCTTAGGCATGCAATTAGTCAACTAAGTACTTGGCATTTCACCGCGGCTGAGCCATACAGAGAATGTGTTATTGCAATGGGAGCAGCCTCAGAGCGAGTATTCCAAGTGGGGCCTATGGCTATTGATGGCTTATTGAGCAAACAATTGCTCAATAGATCTGAATTTGAATCTCGAACTGGATATCTCTTTAACAAAAGCAATCTTCTAGTTACATATCATCCAGAAACGTTATTAAAAGATAAAGGAATAGAAGGCTTCAGAATACTTTTAGAGGCATTAGAAATGAAAAATTGCAACATCCTCTTTACCCAACCGAATGCCGATGATGGCGGAACATTTATTGAAACTTTATTGGATGACTTTGTCATGAAATATCCAAAACGAAGTTGGAAATTTGCATCTCTTGGCCAAGAGCTATATCACTCAGCACTTCATTTATTTGAAGCAATGGCAGGCAATTCTTCTAGTGGGCTCATTGAAGCACCGCTGATTGGCCTCCCAGTAGTTAATATTGGCAATAGGCAATCGGGCAGATTGCGACAGGGGAATATATTTGATATCCCAGACCCCAACTTGATTGTCGTATCAAATGGGATAAGACAGGCTCTGAAGGAAGGAACACGGTCATCTTGGCCTAGACCTGGTATCTCAAAGCAACTTTCTCCCAGCAAAAGCATCATTGAATGGCTAAAGAATCAAAAATCAAAGGGTTATAACTGAACCTTCCATATACACTCCAACTGTGATGACTAAGTGACATGCATTTTTACCCCTATCCAGAGCCTATAGATAAGAGGCCTTTTTGCCTCGAACAACCTAACAAAGCGCTTTATGGCTTACCTCTTGAGGTTAAATTTTGCAGGTCCTGCGTAATCAGCAACCAACGTCCTTCAAGTACTGCTGAATTCAAAAACGATGGCAAAGCGCCAAAACAGCCTATTAATTTCGATGAGCTAGACATATGTGATGCATGTCGTGTAAAAGAGCAAAAAACATCAATCGACTGGGACGCTAGAGAAAAGGAATTAAGAGAACTCTGTGAAAGATTTCGTCGTAACGATGGCCAATATGACTGTCTGGTACCAGGGAGTGGAGGTAAAGATAGTTTTATGCAAGCTCATTTACTTAAATATAAATATGGAATGCACCCATTAACATGTACATGGGCACCTCATGTTTATACGGATTGGGGTTGGAAAAATCACCAGGCTTGGATACATGCAGGTTTTGACAATATCCTCTTTACTCCTAATGGAAAAGTACATCGCTTAATTACACGACTTGCCGTTGAAAATCTTTTCCATCCTTTCCAACCATTCATGCTTGGGCAAAAGAATTTGGCTCCAAAAATTGCATCTCTCTATAACATTCCTCTAATCTTCTATGGAGAAAATGAAGCCGAATATGGCAATCCTAAAGCAGACATGGGCTCGGCCCAACGTAGCTGGGACTATTTCACAGCCGCTACTGAAGATGAGATCTTTCTAGGAGGAGCTTCTCTATCAAGACTACGTGAACTTGGCTTAGAAAAAATAGATTGGGAACCCTATATGCCTCTTGACCCATTAATGATAGAAGATAAGAAAATTGAAGTTCATTATTTAGGTTATTACGAAAAATGGCATCCTCAAAGTGCTTATTACTATGCAATAGAACATGGAAATTTTGAAAGTTCACCTGAAAGAACTTCAGGAACCTATAGCACATACAATTCTATTGATGATCGAATTGATGATTTCCATTACCATACAACTTGGATCAAGTTTGGCATTGGTCGTGCCACATATGATGCTGCACAAGAAATTAGATCTGGAGATTTAATGAGAGAAGAAGGTGTAGCCTTAGTACAAAAATATGATGGGGAATTTCCAGAAAGATGGGCAAAAGAAATCTTTAATTATTTAAGCTTACCTCAAAAAGATTTTCCCGTTGCTTCTACAAAGTTTGAGAAGAATGTATTTGACAGAACTTATTACGATCTTCTCTGTGAACGCTTTCGATCGCCACATATATGGAAATGGACTGACGACAATGGTTGGGCACTTAGAAATAATGTATTTGATGCAAAATACAAAGATCAGGAAGAGGTGGCATCAAACTGGAAAGGTAATCGCGCAGCCTAATTTTCATGGCTCTCTGCAAACGCTTGATTGCACGTCTGGATGTAAAAGGTAATCGCTTAATAAAAGGTATTCGATTTGAAGGCCTACGAGTACTTGGAGATGCTTGTGAGGCAGCCTTAAACTATGATCGAGCAGGTGCCGACGAGCTCCTTTATATCGATGCAGTAGCCAGTCTTTATGGAAGAAATAGTCTTTCAGAAATACTTCGCCGTACTAGTCAAGAAGTATTCATCCCAATCACTGCCGGGGGCGGAGTAAGAAGCGTCAAAGATGCAGGTGAACTTCTTAGTGCTGGCGCAGATAAAATTGCCATTAATACAGCCGCACTAGAAAGACCTGAATTAATAACAGAGCTCGCCAGAGCATTCGGAAGTCAATGTGTAGTCGTCTCAATCCAAGCACGTCGACGAAATAGTGCAGGAGAGTGGGAAGCCATGGCAGAAGCTGGACGTGAAAAAAGTGGCCGAGATGTTCTTAATTGGCTTCAAGAAGTTCAAGATCTTGGCGCAGGCGAATTGCTCCTAACATCCGTTGATCAAGATGGAACATGCTCTGGACCTGATAAATTGCTAAATAGCGAAGCAATGCAATTAGCCAAAGTACCCTTAGTTGTTGGTGGTGGCTTTAGTCATTCTGAAGAGATAAATGATGCACTCATGTCGCCAAGAATTAGTGGGGTAGGTATTGGAGCAGCTCTGCACAATAAAAAAATCGGATTTGAATCAATCAAACAATTTTTAGGTGCTTCTGATTTGCCTATTCGTCAAACTCTAGTGAATTTGCAAAACTTGAACACCTCAAATTCTTTATGTAAGCGCAAAATAGGAGTGATTGATTATGGCATGGGCAACCAACAAAGTTTAATCAATGCACTTAATTCACTAGGAGCAATAGTGAATTTAAGCAATAACTTCTCTGAATTAGATGACTGTGAATTATTAGCTCTTCCTGGTGTCGGTTCCTTCCCTGAAGGAATGGCACAATTATCTAGACGTGGATTAGATCTATATCTACAACAATGGGTAAAAAGCAAGAAACCTTTACTTGGAATTTGTCTTGGTATGCAGATGTTGTTCAATCAAGGTGAAGAATTTAGACCTACCAAAGGCCTTGGACTTATAGATGGACATGTAACTCAGCTACCAAATATTGACAAAGATGGAAATTCATTGGTTTTACCTCACGTAGGCTGGAACAGAATTCTTTCTAGTCCAATTACGACAGAGGGCATTATTCCACTCAACCAATATTTTGTTCATAGTTATGCAGTACAAGCTGTTCCAGCCGAACAAATCATTCATTTATGCAAATATGGTCATCAAATATTTATTGCTTCAGTAAAAAAAGATTATGTAGCAGGTTTCCAATTTCACCCCGAACGTAGTGGCACTGAAGGCTTAAATCTATTGGCAAAAACAATACAGGAGCTTTTGAAATAATGATCCATCGCACACGTGTTGATGATTGGTTCACAATCACTCTCAATGAAGACGACTCATTTGCAGCAGCACTAAATGTAATGAGTATCGGTGGCTATCAACTATGTCTCGTACGAAAAAATAATGGTGGATTAGCAGGAATGGTTACTGATAGTGATATTCGTAAAGCTCTTCTTAAAGGTGTGGCCTTAGAACAAAACGTCTGTGAAGTAATGAACGGGTCTCCGCTAGTTGTATCACCAGAACTAGGCGAAGCAGAAGCTCATCAACTAATGCTTATAAATCATTTCTTCCATCTCCCAATTGTTGATCATAAAGGTCAATTAGTTGGTTTACATGTTGCTCAGCAGCTATGTTCTCCGGAACCTCTCAAAGAAACTCTTGTAATTATGGCTGGTGGAAGGGGTAAACGTTTAATGCCATTAACTGCAAATATCCCAAAACCAATGCTGCCACTCCATGGGAAACCAATTCTCGAACACATTATCGAGAAAGCAAAGCTTGATGGATTTCAAAAGATCGTAATTTCAGTTAATTACTTAAGTGAAGTCATTACAAATCACTTTGGGAATGGTGAATCGCATGGGGTAGCAATTGAATATCTACATGAGAAACAACCGCTAGGTACAGCTGGTGCCTTGGGAAGTTTGAAAAATGAAACCCGACAACAACCTGTAGTCGTTACTAATGGAGATGTAATTACTGATGTTGCATACTCAGACTTATTAAACCTAATGCAAAGCGAAAGATCTGATGGTGTAATGGCTGTACGACTCCAAGAATGGCAAAATCCATTTGGAGTAGTGCATAGCGAAGGATCGACGCTACTAGGTGTTGAAGAAAAACCTATTAATAGGCATCAAGTGAATGCTGGAATGTATGTACTAGGACCTGCCTTGATAGATTTATTAGTTCCAAATATCTACTGCGATATGCCTGATTTATTTAGTCTTGGTCTTAAGGAGAACCTTAAGTTAAATATATTTCCACTACATGAATCTTGGCTGGATATTGGAAGACCTGATGACTATAAAGCTGCTGGCGGGGCAGTTCTCTAAATTTTTACCAAATCAGTCAATTCGAGGAATCTCAGTTGTAGACATATAGCTTGATTGACCAACATACCCAAGACTTACATTACTGCGTTTTGCAAATTGACAAAGCAATTTAAAACCTCTATCAAATTCCATTAAATAATCCTTTCCACCTACAGCTGATTTTTGCATGAGAATATTTTTAGTAAAATCTTGGACTCTGTGAGCAGTAGATCTTTTCATTTCCCCTAGACGTTCATTACGACCATCCCACTCAGCAAGCCAAGGATTAGTAGAGTTAAGACAACGAACAATCTCTAAAATCAAATCAGAGTTACCACTAAAGAAGTAATCCGGGTTATGCGGATCAACAGCCGTAAACACTAGCTGTTTTGCTCCCAACCAAATCATCACCATAGAGTTAAGGAAAATTGTATTTCTTACGGACGGCAAATATGGAGCTAACCCCACAGCTCTGGTATTAATCAAATTATCAATATCTTCAGCTGAAGGTCTACCAGCTTGACCCTTCCAAGCTTTTAGCATATAAGGATCTGACCATCGAATCGTAAAACTTCTCTTGATGCAAGGAGGTACCTTGCTATAGACCCCATGGATTAACAACAAGGGAATTCGTTGAGCATGAAGAGCTGCCTCAAGTGGTGCAGTATGAGTCGAGGTAATTACATCAATAGGAATCTCTGGATTGAAATTTGTCCAATGAACACCTGTTCGTAGCCAACTTTTAGTTTGAGCAACAATTTGATCTAAACCAATTTGCTTCCCAGCTCCAGCAATTAAAACATTAGGTTTTTTTTGTAAGGTTGCTTGTAATTGCTTCATCTTCAATGCATTAAAACGATAAGCATCATTCCAATGTGCAATATTAGTTTTGAAGTCTTTTTCTCGTTTTTGTGATGCTTTGGCTAAAGCTTGTCCAAATTTAGTTAGCGTCTCAAGATTGTTACTCATGGTTTAACAATAAGCGAGTCAATCAGTGATAACTGCCGTTCCAAGCATATTGATAATTCATATGACTTAACGCTCGACCTTGCTTGATCACGAAGTGCCTGTGTACTTCCACTCTTAGATAATGCAACAAGGATGGTCTCAGCCAAAGCGGATGCATTTTGAAATGGAACTAAGAAGCCATTTTTACCATGAGTAATAACCTCTTCTACTGGCGCAGTCGAACTCCCAATGATCAAACATCCACAACTCATAGCTTCCAAAAGACTCCAACTCAAAACAAATGGATAACTAAAATAAACGTGTGCAGCACTAACTTGATAAATAAGCCTTAATTGCTGATGTGGAATAGTTCCAAGAGAGTGAGTACGTTTCCAATCAATCTCAAAATTACTTTGCTCCTTTATCGCAGTTAACCATCCCTTGCCATCTTTACGAGAAGCTCCATAACTCACATGAGGAGTATCTTTACCAACTAATAGAGCTTGAACACTGGAATGCTTCCTTTGAACAATTGATAGCGCTTCCATAAAAATATGGATACCTCGATAAGGCTCGAATGTTCGGTTGACAAACGTAATGATTGGATCACCCGCTTTGAATTCGAGACCATTAGATAATTGCAGATGAGCATTTAAATCTGGATGCATCCATTCCGTATTGATCCCATCATGTATTTCCGTGGTTTTCAACTGGGCCCAAGACGGAAGAACGCTCTTTTGAAATTTAGTTGGAGTAAGTCCCCATGTCATTTGGTTCAAATTGAGCAATAAATTCGCATTCTTCATTCTTGTTCTTGCTAGCTCATGCAAATCTTTGGTAGGGGAATGAATGTCTTGGATATCATCATCAGTACCAGCTTGACAGTGAAAAAACTCCACATAATGCAATTGCGGAATATTTGGCCAAATATCTGAAATAAAAAGCATATCCCCCCATCCAGGATGTCCCAAAATGAGATCTGGACAATAACCTTCTCTCTTGAGGGCTAATGCTGCGCGAGCCGCAGCTTCTCCTCGCAAAATTTTACTTTCTGTCTCAAGAGCTAATGGGTGTGTATCCCTGCCATTACCGCGAGAAAGAAAATAAGTATGTTGATAAAAACCAGCATGAATAAAGGTACAAGAATCCTTTGATTTTTTTCTTCTAGAAATGGTATGTACTTGATCTCCACGTTTCAGCAATTGAGGAACCAAATGCTTAAACTGACCAGGAAAATTTGGATGAATACACAAGAGATTCAAAATAAGAATCCTCAGATCAACTAAAAAAGGCGTTGAGCAAGATATAAGGGCTCCGCCCTAGAGATTGATTACTACCAGCAATAATTTCAATCATAAAAACCAGGGAGTGACTAGCTGATAAAAATCATAGAGATCTAACACGGAAATTTAATTGCAAATAAAAAGGCCCCTGCATTGCAGGGGCCTTTTTATTAGATGAATCTGAACTGACTGACTAATTAGCCTAGGTTCAGAGTCATGTCCTGGCTATTTGAAATAGTCAAGGAAGCATCGTTGATACCACCGGAGATGGTTGCACTACCAACCTTGACTACCAAGTTTGCATCGCTGCCCTTAACGAAGAGGTATGCATTGTTGCTGCCGTCTACGAATACAGCTGCTCCACCATTTGAAGTGATGTTTGTATCAAGTGCGGAAACACGTGAAGTTACATCAGTTGAGTAAGTAGAGGTAAAGACAACCCGACCGGCACTGGCTGTTACATCAGAAGCAGAGAAGGTAGCTACTGAAGCATTCGCTGGTACCCAGTTGAACTTGTAGAAACCAGACACAGAGGCTGTAACACTTGCAGCAACAGTGTCATAGGCACTGATAACTGAATCAGTAGCAGTGTTGTACTCAAGAACTATCAGAGCTGTGTCATTGTTCTCGATTGCAGCACTACCTAGGAGATAGTCAGCTCCAGCTCCACCATAAAGAGTGCTAGCAGAGAACTGATCACCAGATCCAAGGTTGGCACTGAGATAGATGCTGTCGTTACCTTTTCCAAGCTTGATTGTGGAAGAAAGTACCTCCGCAATTCTATCGAAATACACCTTGTCATCACCAGCTCCCATTCCGAGTGTGGAGCTTTGGAGTAATGAGTCGTTAGTCGCAGTAAAGACGTCGTTACCAGCATTCATGCTGATGAAGTTTCCACTACCACCACTAGCCTGGAAGCTCAGACTGTCATTACCACCACCACCGTAGATGGTTGAGGAAATGAAGCCATTACCAGCAACTGTGATTAGATCTGCACCATCATCTGTCGCATTGCTGTTCTCATTTCTGTCACCAGCAACAACTGAAGCAACAGCACTACCAGCACCAATACTGATGAACTCAATAGTGTCATTGCCCTTACCACCAGCAAGTGTGGAGGTAGTGAAAGCATTAACAACGTCACCAGAGAAAATATCGTTACCTGCGCCTAGGCCGATGTAGGAACCACCTTGGAAGTTTGCACTATCAACGGTGATCTTGTCGTTACCAGCATTGAGGTTTGCACTGAAAGCAGTGAAGGTAGATCCACCATCAAGAACTATGGTGTCATTACCCTTACCACCTTGAAGATCACTCTTCGCAACGGTTGCACCAGCATTAGTTGATGTACTGAAGTTTCCATCAACGTTGGTAGCCCAACCGACCCAGTCATTGCCATCACCTGCGGCAAATGTGGAAGCAGAGGCTCTAGTTAATGATGTACCAAGAGCAATGGTGTCATTACCAGCGTTGGTTTGTAGAAGAGAACCATTAACTACGCGAATAGCCTGGTCAGAAGTTACGACGCCTGTAATTGAGGCAGTAATAACATTCGAACCAGTCAGGTTGCCTGTAGCAATTTTGGTGTAGGTAGCAGAACCGTAAACAATCGCGGTGACAACACTAGAAAGGCCATCTGCCGCTCCACTGTTGTTTAGGCCAGCTCCACTAACCCTTGCTGATGCCCACGCAGTTCTACCAACAGCACCAAGGCTGATCATGTCATTTCCGTCACCACCGTAAAGGTTGTTAGCAGTAAGGAGTGTTCCGCCTAGACCGTTTACATCAAAGGTGTCGTTTGTCGAACCTGCACTAACAGTGAGGCCAGCTGATGGGATGCCGTAATAGGCCATGGATGTGAATCGAGGGCCTGGCCCCCTGGAAACGTAACGCACGGATATTACTCATTGATTCCTCTACCCGTCTACTGATTAGAGACACTTCTGTGTCAGATCTCTAACAGTCCCACCCATCGAATGAGACTCTCAGACTGATTCCAACGAGTCTCAACTCGGGTCCTTTGGGCTATTCCGCGTTCTTTTCTTTCTTTAGGTGTGATAGTAACTGCATCCCCAAGAAGCTTGCTAAGACTGGCTGGATTGCGATGATCAGTCCAAAATGTTGCCTCAGGATCTGCAACTTCTTTTACGGGATCTGTATTGCTTGCGACCAAACAACAGCCACTTGCCATTGCCTCCAACAAACTCCAACTAACTACAAAAGGTCTTGTCAAGTAACAATGAATATGACTGCTTTTTAGTAAACGCGCATATTGATTTAAAGGTAAGTGACCAACAAATCTCACTCGTTCCTCTTCACACCAATCTTTTAATAAAGCCTTTGCCCACTTCCCAAAACTTCCTTCTGAAGGAGCCACTCCTCCATACGCCATTCGATCATCTCCAGCAATAACAACTTCAAGATCTGGATAGTTGCGTAAGAGCTCGGGCAGTGAATTAATAAATTCGGGAAAACCTCGCATCGGCTCCAGCCCTCTTGTGGCATAGGTCAATCGCAACTTGTCTTTAGGACGCCAAGATTCGTTCATAACAAAATAATTTGTATCAACACCTTCATGAATGACATTGCAGCGATCCTTAAGGCATATCGGCAAATGTTCTTTTTGCCATTTAGTTGGGCTCACCACTACATCTGCTTCGGCCAATTCAAGAGCAATTGATAAATTGCGATGTCTCATCTTCAGACGAGATGCCTTGGAGTATTGAAACCAAGGATTAGTTGGATCAAAATCAAAATCAGCTGATCGATCAGAAAACCACCATTCCATATAAGAAATACGCTTTGCTTCAGGGAAGACCCAACCCGCATCTAGGCCACAACCCCATCCGCTATGACTAATTATTCGATCTGGGATCCAACCATCTTTTCGAAGATCCAATAAAGCCAGCCTGAATCTATCGGCACACTCCATTTGCTGAGCAATAGAGTTGCTATGCAACGGCTTGGATGATGCAATTGTCTTTTGTCTGATTCCAGGTAACTGTCCAACAAAATTTCTCTCACTAAGAAATAGGACTTCCTCACCTCTTTCAGCCAAATGCAAAGCAATATGCCTGAACTGAGCAGGAAAGTTGTGATGCAGGAAAAGAATTCGATGCCCCACGCAGCCTTTCTAAGTGACAGTAAGTAATGTTAGTTTCTCTCTGGATGGGAAACAGGCTTGAAGCCGTCAACTCTAAAAAATCCAAATGAGATCCCTGCTGATTTGATAGATGCAGTAAAGCTGCACGAGGCTGGGAAAAAAAAAGAAGCGTTAAATCGTTACCTAGAATTACTAAAAAAGCGTGAGCCTCCTCTTGCTGCATTTCTCAATTCTGCCTCAATATTAAGAGCAGATGAAAAGCTTCAGCAAGCGAGAAAAATCTTAAAGCGAGCAATAACTCTTTATCCTCAAAACCCTGGTCCTTGGAACAATTTAGGAAATTGTTTCTTAGATGATGAGATGTTGACTAGTGCTGTAATTTCATATAGAAACGCTTTAGAAATAGATCCAACTTTATTAGATGCTCGAATCAGTTTAAGTAGCTGCCTTAGAAAACTGGGGCATTCTCATCTTTCATATGCTGTCATCTTGATGGCTTATAAATATGCCAAAGATAGCTCTCAAACAAATCGAATATCACTTCCATTAGTTGAATCACTTTTATCACTACCAGAAGAAACACGAGGAGCTTCAGCAACCCTTCATCAACTAACAGAGCAAATAGAACAAGATATTCTCTCAAATTCTCCTCAAGATGATCCTGCCAAAGGTGGCTTTACGCTTGCACATATGTGGATGAATCTTGGGCAAATGGACCGGGCTATTGCTTGTCGAGATCAAGTAATCAAAGAAACAGAAAATTTTCTAAGAAAGAAAGAAGGAATGAAGCTGAGGAAACAATTTCAAGAAAGTTGGCATATGCTGAGCTGGAATCTTGCTATTAATCTCCTTAAACAAGGAAGACTAAGTGAAGGTTGGCGACTTTATGAACATGGCTTGCAAGTACCAGCCTCTGGTGCACAGCGATGGCAAAGATCTTTAAAAAAACCATTTCGACCTTCTGAGGTTCCTTTCTGGAAAGGACAATCTCTTCGAGACAAGAGATTACTTCTACTTGGAGAACAAGGCATTGGAGATTCAATGATGTTTGCCACGTTGATACCCAGACTGCAAGAAGAAGGAGCTGAAATCTTTTTATTTCCTGGTGATCGATTACTCGAAATCTATAAAAGAAGTCTTACCAATGTACCTATTATTTCTCACAAAGATTTGAAAGAAGGAAAGTTTAAATCCACAGATTTTGACCTACAAGTTCCTATTGGTTCAATTTGTCAATATCGATTTACTAATCTAAACGACTATTGCCCTAGAAGTCCCTTCCTTAAAGCAAATGCTTCTCAAGTTTCAGAATTGCGCAATAAATATTCTGATGGGAGGCCATTAATTGGATTGAGCTGGCAAGGCGGTGGAAAGGCAAACAGAATCAAAATGAAATCTATTGGTCTTAAACAACTTGCACCCTTGCTACAAAGAAAAGAATTCAATTTTGTTAGTCTTCAATATGGTGATGATGGTCCCCATCTTGAACGTTTTCAAAAATCCACTGGAATCAATGTTCTCCATGACGATGACATTAATCCTTTAAAAGACATGGATGGATGGCTATCTCAAGTTGGGGCTATGGATGGAGTATTAAGCATTGCCAACACAACAGTCCATGGTTCTGGAGGGCTTGGCATCCCTACTATGTGCTTAGTTAGCAACAAGTCAGATTGGAGATGGATTGAGCCAGAAATTTATCAAGGTAACTACTGGTACTCATCAGTAGACGCAACATATCAAACCAAAGACGGCAATTGGTCTCAAGCTCTAAGCTCTGCAGATGGCTGGTTAACTAATCAGCTTTCAAAGCACACTAACTAAGTGCTTCCTATTTACCCTCGATTCAACCTGTTGTGACATCCAATCTTGAAGAAAATTTTCTTGCACTATTTAAACAACAGCGCTATCAAGCGATTCTTGATCAAGTAGAGCAAGAGGAAGTTAATCCTGCAGCTGATCCAAATGCTTCCAAGCTTGTTGCAGCATCTCTTTTTCAACTAAGTAGGTACTCTGATTGTTTGTTGTGGTGCGAAGGCATAGCGCCATCATTAGGAGGCGATGCAGGCTTTTCCTCAATGTATGGAGCAGTCTTAAGGAGATTAGGCAAATTAGAAGAAGCAGAAAAAGTTTTTAGAGATGGACTAATGAATCACCCCGATGATCCCTTTTTAAGAAATAATTTCGCAAACTTATTAATTGATCGTCAAAGTTTTGATGAAGCAGAAAAAATCCTAAAAGCACTCATTGAACAAAATCCCAACTACGAAGATGCAAAAGCAAATTTAAATCGACTTGGCTTTCAAAGAGATCTTGCTTCAGATGAATCTCCTAAAAGTGCTTCTAAGTCAAAACCTGAAGGTCAATCATATTTTTCAGACCCACTAATGGATGCATTCTCTGACGAAGAAATAAAACACTCGCAAGGAATTTCTCTAAATGCAAAAAGTGATCAAGGGAAAAACAAAACTTTAGAAGGGCTCCCAGATAGACAAATTTCAGAAGAGTTACAAGAGGCACTAACCTTAGCAAGACAAACAATCGATACTTCTCCAGAAAAATGTATTTCAGACTGTCGGTTATTGCATGCTAAATTAGGTCCACAATCTCAACTTTATACAGTAGTTGGTGAAGCATATATACGCCTGCAATTATTTTCAGATGCAGAGTTAGCCTTATTAAATGCACTTGGACTAGGAAGTTCTGATGCCTCGGTATTAATAAATTTGGCTAATTTAGCTGCAATGAGGGGAGACCAGCATCTCTCTATCCACTGGTTAGATCGCCTTGCACAACAGCAGCCTGATCACCCTCAAATAGACGAGGTTCGTCGCACGCTATTCCCAAATGGGGTGCCTAACTCTAGTACTAATCCCTTCCAAATTCATTTGGAACAAAAAGTTCCAGGAAGCTTCTCTTGAAATCAAGATCATTAGACCTCGCATCAAGACTTGCTTTATTTCTTAATAATGAAAATTTAAATAAAGAAGGTGAGACTTCTCGCAAAATGGGTAGGTTTATTGTCACTCAAAGTTTTACCGATGCCCTAAGAAAGTTAAGTAAGAATGAACCAATATTTTTAAAAAGAGATTTACCAAGTAAGGAACTTCGGCAAGGAAAAGTTAGCTGGGAAGCGTTATTTGCAGGTGATATAAATCTAGAACCATTAGCAGCTGAAAGATTATGGGGAGATCAAAGGAGATATAGCTTAATTGGTATTACTCATACTCTTAGTACGCCAGCCCCTTTAAGAATTTTACCAAAATTAAATTCTGCAAATTTACATACCTGGGATGCTTTGATCTGCACTAGCCAATCAGCAAAATCAGCAATTCAAACGTTTCTTGAGCATTCAGAAGAACTATGGAAGCTAAGAGGTGGAAAACCTGCAAAGAGATTTCAAATGCCTGTGATACCTCTTGGAATAGATATAACAAGTTTTCAACCAAAAAAAAGCAAAAAAGAAGCACGAATAAAGCTACAAATACAAGAGGAAGCATTTGTAGTTTTATGGACAGGTAGACTAGAACTCCATTGTAAAGCTCACCATATTTCTACTCTTCGTTCTTTAGCACTTGCTTCTAATGAATATCCTGATCGAGCATGGGTTTTATTGATGTATGGAACAGCAGTAATGTCGAATATTCCAAATGCAATTTATGAAGCAGCAGCACATATCTGTCCAAATGTAGAAATACGAATTTTAGATGGTCATAATATTCAGTTAGGAGAATTAGCAAGAGCTGCAAGTAATGTTTTTCTTAGCCTAGTTGATTGTCTACAAGAAACATTTGGTCTAACACCCGTCGAAGCAATGGCTTCTGGACTACCAGTCATTGCAAGTGACTGGAATGGATATCGAGATACAATTGTTGATCAAAAAACTGGTTATTTAATTCCAACATATACCTATCAAGAAGGTTATGATAATCCTTCCTTACTACAAATGGCTTGCTATGACAAATTTCTTGATAGCGTAAGTGCAAAGGTCACAAATCAAATAAGTGTGGACATTCAAAAAGCAAGTCAAGCATTAGTTGAGCTGGCAAAATCATCAGAAAGAGCGGTTGCAATGGGTCATCTTGGTTCTCAAAGAGTAAAAACTTACTATGACTGGCATATAGTTTTTAAACAATATGAAGATCTACTCAATGAGCTAGAAGACAGAAGAAGAATTGCAAGAAAAGATGAGAACTTAAAAACTTTTGAAAAATTAATGGCTATTCCTTCACTCAGTCGAGCATTCCAAGCTTGGCCAACCAATACCATCTCCCCAAGCATCAAATTAAGAGTATGTAAGGAAACGAGTATTAAGTCTCTTGATAAATATCTATGTCTCTCAATGAATGAAATCTATTCTGATTACCTACCCAATAAATCTGTTATTAGAAATCTATTTAACTATATACATTTAAATGGCCCAATAAGTTTTGAAGGATTACAAAAATCAAAGAATATAGATCTTAAAGCGAAAGACTCTAATTTAATAGGAGCAACTCTGGCTTGGCTCATTAAACATGGTTTCTTAGAGAAGGAAGTATGATCCAGCACGAAAGTAATCAAAAGATAAGATACTGGCTAAGTTGCCATCCAGATATAACAAGGCCAATGGGTGGAATAAAGCAAATTCATCGTCTGGCAGAAGCCCTAAATAGTTGTGGCAGAGAGGCAACATTAATTCAAGAGAATAAAGATTTTCATCCAGGCTGGTTCACAAGTAATGTGCCGACAATATCTTTTGTCGAATGGAGTGAAAGGAATGATCTAAATAATCAGAAAGATATAATGGTACTTCCAGAAACTTTTATACCAAGTCTTAGCAAATATCCCCAAAAGCTTCCAACAATAATTTTCAACCAGAATGGTTGCTATAGCTTTGGGCTAAACAAAAAAGATGATGGATTTCCAAAAGACCCAAGCAAAGTTATTGCCCTGTATAAGAATCCCCAAGTAATTCATACGATTTGTGTCTCACGTCATGATGAAAATCTTTTAATTGATGCAATGGGTTTAAATAGAAATCGTGTTAGTCGATTAATAAATGCAATTGAAATTGACAATTTCTTCCCAACTCAGAAAAAGTTTGCTCAACTAGCTTTCATGCCAAGAAAAAATAGATACGATGCAATGGTGGTTAGTTCTTTAATAAGAGAGCAATCTAAATTTAAAAATTGGTCATTAATACCAATTCACGGATTACCTCAAAATAAAGTAGCTGATATCCTTCAAAAAAGCATAGGATTTTTATCATTTGGCCATCCTGAAGGTTTTGGTTTACCTCTTGCCGAAGCTGGTGCTTGTGGATGTGCACTTATTGGATATACAGGACTAGGTGGAAGAGAATTGTTCCAAATCGCCCAAGAATCTGGAGTTGGATGGCCAATAGAATTTGGTGATTGGCAAGGCTTTATACATGCAATAAAAGAACTTGAAAATAAAATGAATCAAGAACCACAAGGCATCAAACAATCACTGCAAAATTTATCAAACAATATTCGAGAAAGATATTCACCCCAAGCAATGATTGAAAGTGTCTCGAATTCATTACCAATCTGGGAAAGTCAAATAAAAGATTAATGTTTTCACCATTCAAATCCGCTCTTGATCTTAATAAAAGACTCCGCTTCAACCGTCTTTATTGCTCACCTTTAGAACTTGGTGCTTGGGCACTTTTAGAGCCTGCTGGCGTGCAGAACCATGCACCTCAACTTTGTTGGATAAGAAAAGATTTGCTGGGTTGTGTCTGGATGGCGGGGGGACAAGAAGGAACTTCAGGCATGGGAATTATGTTCAGTACCTTGAAAAACAATGCAAGTGGTTGGAAAAAGCCAAAACTAATTTCGCAAGACCCCTCTCGATCAGAGCAGAATCCTTTATTATTTATTACCAATACGGATGGGAAAAACCGACTTCAATTAATTCATACTGCCCAATGTGTTCGACAAAATGATAATGATCTAGAAGAAGATGAAGCATTCTCCATGCAATGGACTGCATCACTGCGTCAACAAAACCGAGCCACAAATCAAAATCGTTGGAGCAAGGTGTCAGATCTAGTCGATTATCCAGCATTTTGTCGACATCCACCTCATTGTAGGAAAGATGGGAAATGGCTGTTACCTATTTACAAAAGCCTCGCGAAGGGTGGAGCTTTTGGGCATGACCATTCTGAAATTCTCATACTCGAAGCCAATGGAAAGGCAACTAATGAGGTAATAGAAATTCCTGAAAGTACTGGAAGAGTTCATGGATCAATTGTCTTATCAGCAGATGGCTCTAAACTTCTGCAATTTTTCCGCAGTCGATTAGCGGACCGAATATATAGATCAACAGGAACATTAGATGGCATGCATTGGAGCAAGCCAACTCCAACAAACTTGCCAAATAACAACAGTTCTATACAAGCCTTACGACTTACTTCTGGCCGACTAGCAATGATTTTCAATCGATTTAGTCTTGAAGAATTTCCCGTCACTGAAGACAATTGGGGTGATGCTCAATGGCCCAGAACAAGATGGCCCTTAAGCATTGGACTGAGCAATGACGATGGAGACACTTGGCCATGGATTAGAGATATAGACTATGGTTATGGGTTTAATGGAGAAGCAAATTGGATGCTAAATGGCCAGCTTGCATATCCAACACTTATTGAAGGGATACCTGGAGAATTACACATCGCCTATTCATGGGCAGGGCGACAAGCTATCCGATATATGTGTATAAACGAAAGAGAGATTATGGGTTTACCATTTAGTATGTAAAAAAATTAGAATAGTTATTAAACCAATTTGTATATGCAAACAAGTATTTAAAGTATGATTAGATTTAAAATTTAAAGTTGATATCTATCAACTATTCTCAATTCACCATCCGAATACTAAATGGATTCTTCAACGTCAGAAAATGTACTTTTAATTACTTTAGATTCCTGTAGATATGACAGTTTCAAAAAAGCAAATGTAAAGAATCTACGTTCGATAGGACCACTTCATAAAGCACACTCACCAAGCTATTTCACTTACGGAAGTCATGCAGCGATTTGGATGGGATTTACTCCTGGAATCGCAAATACAAAACAACCTTGGTTAAATCCAAAAGCCGGCAAACTATTTCGAATGGCCAATGCAGGTTTTGTAGGTGATGAAGCAGACGGAATTCAATTAAGTGGTTCTAATATTATTGAAGGTTTTAGCAAGTCTGGTTACCTAACTATTGGGACAGGAGCCGTTGGATGGTTTGATCCATCAACAGAAACCGGTGCTGTCTTAGGTCAACCCTTTGATAAATTCTTCTATCCTGGAAATACTTGGAGCCTTAAAAAACAAATAAATTGGTTAAATATACAATTTCTAGAAAACAATAGCTTAAAGCCAATGTTCGTTTTCTTAAATATTGGTGAAACGCATGTTCCGTATTGGCATGAAGAAGCAAACTGGCCTAGAGATCCTTCACCATGTATTCCTTTTGGTGGCAAGCAATGTTCAAGAAGAGAAAGTAGGAAACGTCAAATTGCTTGCCTTGAATGGGTAGATTTACAACTAGAGGAACTAATAAAAAGATTTTCCCTAGGCACAATAATCGTTTGCTCAGACCATGGAGATTGTTGGGGTGAAGATGGACTCTGGGAACATGGCATAAGTCACTGGGCCACCTTAACTGTTCCTTTGCTAATGAAAGTAAAAGGTCAGTCAGTAACTAATGATCCCAAGTGATCCCATATTCTCGTTCAATCCATTTATAAGTGTAATCTAATTTCTCTCTTATTTTTTTTCTCAATTTCATGCTTACGGATTTTGCCTCACCTCTCCCTGGGTTTAGTTTGGATAATGGGCCAGTAAAAGTAGTTTGATTTACACCTAGAAAAACAAGCAAATCATGCCAAACCATAGATGGATTATTAAACAAATCCTCACTTTTCAAAACTAAAAGTTGTCTTCGTTTAAATAACCCTTTATAGCGCCGCAACTGCTCATCATATTTACTTCTACTCAAATAGCTATGTTTTTGATAGCTATAATTGTTGCCATTATTCTGTACAATGATGGAGTCTGTACCCTCTAAACGATCAGCCTCTGCTTCCAAGGCACTTTCTAGATCAAGTGATTCATATCCATTTCTGCATGCATGAAAATATTGAGACAAAGTCCTATCAACTGGGTCACGTAAAAGTGCAATAAGTAAGCAATTAGGCAAGGTATTCTTTATACGGAATGGGCATTGCTGATGAAACAAATAAAAAGGTGTAATATCTCCTCTGAGCTGTCCTGGACTTGACTCCAAATAATGATTTGCATACCAATCAAGACCTTTGTTGTAATTCTGGCTAAAAAAATGAACTTCTTTTATATCAGGCAAAAATATATCGAGATGTCTATTAAGCAAGTGATGCAGGCTAGTTGTCCCTCCCTTCTGGGTCCCTAAAACTAAAAAATGAGGCAATGGGAGGCCAAGTCTCATGCCAAGCTTTCCTTCTAGCCAACGTATGCTGGTATTGGTTTTATATCGCTGCAAAAGATGTTTGTAATTGGCTGTCACCGATCAGGGACTTCTCTACTAGCAAACATTCTCACTCAAGCACAGGCCAGATGCCAAGATGACGTCAACAATCAAGTCAAACGGGAACTACTAAGCCCACAAATTGATAATCCAGGCGGTTTTGCTGAGAGTCAACAGTTAGTTGAAGTGAATGAAAAAATCTTTGATTGGCTCGGAATTGATTGGCAACGACCGATTTTGCACAAAATAAACTGGCAAGACTCTGATTTATTCCCAAAGTTATTCAATTATAGATATAGCTTGAAATATTATGCATTAAATTTTAATTGGATTGATAAAGATCCTCGCTTATGTATTACATACCCTGCTTATATTCACTTATTACTTCGCAGGGTACGAATCGCTGCAATTATTCGTGATCCTATAGAAGTTTCTAATTCACTTTATGCTAGAGACGGCTTGGCATTCTCCCATGGATTGATGATTTGGTTTCTTTATAATAAACATCTTTCTATACATTTGGCTGAACAGCAAGATGCCCTTATTTCCTATAATGATCTATTATGTATGAATGAATCCACAACATTAAAGCTATCAGATTTAATTTCTGGAGAGCAAAACAACAAATATTATTCAGAGCTTGTAAAAATCCTGGAAAAAAACATTAAGCCTGAATGGAGGCGTTCTGCCAAAAAATTAGAATTAAAATCATTGCATCAAGAAAATTCAAATGAAATTGCTCGATATTGCATGAATTGCTACAAAGCTTTAGAAAAGGAGCAGTTCTCTATCTCTAAATATAAAGATATATTTTCACAGATGCCCGACATAATGTTAGATGCATATTCAAGATACGCTTGGCGAGCACCAAAAACGAATCCAGAAAATCAATCACAATTAAACAATCTACATGATGATGAAAGATTGGAAGAATTAAAAAACTCAACCAGCTGGAAGATCACTGCTCCATTAAGGTGGCTGGGCAATAAAATCAAAAATTAGGGAATACTTATGCTACAGATTTTACGAGAATGGCCTCCAGGTTTTGGCGGAATAGAGCGTGTTGCCCACCAGCTTGGGATCGAATGGGAGGCAAAAGGGAACTCTTGTAGTATATATAGCCTAAATAAATCTAAAAATATTAATTACGAGAATGAATCAATCAATATTCCTTATCGAAGAACACACTTGTCAAGTTTAATACTAGGCAAACTAATAATTCCATTGCCTAGTAGAAAACTAATAGAATTAATTTTCTCAAAAGAATCTATTCACGCTCATCTTCCATGCCCTGGCGTACTGAGTATAATTGTCCTTTCTTTCATAATAAATTCAAATCGAAAAATAACAGTTCATTGGCATTCTTTTTTGAAAATAGAACCTTCCATAAAAGGTTTGCTAATTGATATATACCAAAAATGTGCGCTAAATTGTATCAAACGGATGAGATTAGTTGTCACAACTTCTCCTACATTAATAAAAGAATTAGAGAAAGCTGGTTGCAATAGATCCAATCTACATTTATTACCATGTTGCCTAGATGAACGTTACGAAAGGGATGCGTTATCAATTCAATACCGTAAGCCATTAGATTCTCGCCAATTAAGAGTAATCTTTATCGGCAGACTTGATAGCTATAAAAGAGTTGATTGGCTTTTTGAATCTCTGACTCATTTAAATATTCCTTGGAAACTTGATGTAATCGGTATTGGACCAGACCTTCAAAAATTAAAAAGAATTACTGCAAATTATCCAGTAAATTTTCATGGTCCCCTTAACGAAAGGCAAAAGCTTAATCAGTTATCTATCGCTGATTTGCTGGTTTTACCTTCAGATCGATGTAACGAGGCATTTGGCATTGTTCAACTGGAAGCAATGGCTTCTGGGATTCCTTCTCTGGCTTTCTCTTGGCCAAGATCGGGCATGAATTGGGTTTCCAAATTACCTTCACTTAACTGGTCTCATAATCCATCCGAATTAAGTTCAGTTATCAGGAGGATCGCTTCAGATCCTGATTTACTTCTTGTCCTAGGGAAAGAAGCACGAGATAGATATGAATTGTTTTTTTCACGGGCGATATGGAAAAAGAAATTTAAAAGATTGGTGGAATGAAAATTAACTTTTCAATATTAATTAATCTTTTACCTTATAAGCCTGCCTATACAGGTTTAAGTCGTTATGTGGAAAGAATTTTGAACAATTGGGAAGTAGATCACAACATCCCCTTACAACTTCGCCTGAAAGAAAATGGAAAAGCAGAGTTAACAACAAATATAGATCTTCCAAAAAAGCAAAGTTCCCCAAAAATGCAATGGCTACAAAAAAATGCTTTAGTACAACATGCTGTAAATGTGAGAGATCTTGTAGAGAAAGCTGATCCATCAATTATCTATTCTCCTTTCACAGACCGATTATTAGGTATTAATAACCGACCACAAATAATCACTTGCCATGATTTAACACCTTTATATTTTCCAAGTAGCTGCAAAGCTTATTGGCGAAGTAAAATTTGGCTTCCAATACATTTGAATAAATCTTCTAAAGTTATAGCAATTAGCAAAAGTGTCGCGGATTTACTTGTAGCATCAGGAATGGCAGCCAAAAAAATATTTGTTATTTACAACGGCGTTGAATTGATAAAAAACCCTGTGAAAATACCAATCACCCAGAATTGTTTAGTCCTAGCCCGTCATGCAAAAAATAAAAACTTAGATCTTGTACTGAATGGCTTTGCAAAACTAATAAAACTCTCTTCTAATTGGGAAGGGGAATTAGTTATCGTTGGGTCCAAAGGGAAAGAAACAAGACGACTTAAAAAACTAGAGAAAGATCTGGGACTGACTGGGCGAATAAGGTGGCTCCCACCTCTTGATCAAAATAGACTGGAAACTCTTTGGCGAAACTGCTTTTGCTTAATAGCACCAAGCTTGATGGAAGGGTTCGACTATCCCTTAATGGAAGCAAAAGCACGAGGACTTCCTACACTTGCCAGTCGTATTTCATCTCACGTCGAACTGCACGCAGAAACATCATTACTATTTGAAGTAAACGATGGAGGGGTTAGTCTCGCCTCTCAACTTCAAAATCTCTCGCAAGACAACAGCATTTGGCAACAACTTTCCCAGACGGGCTTGACCCATGCAAGGCTATACAGCCTGAAGCGTCAAACTCAAAGTATCCAAGAACTGCTGGTGAGCACAGTAAACGGCCAGTAGTTTTGAACTTGCGTAATGTGCGCTTAGATATACCTGTAATGACGACTGAAACAAGAAGTTTAAAAGCAAGTTTAATTAGATCGGTGACAGGCGGAAAACTCAGCAGGAGAAGAGGGGGAGCTGTGATTACAGCTCTAAACGAAGTAAATTGCACAGTTTATGAAGGCGAGCGAATTGCTTTAATTGGCCACAATGGAGCCGGCAAGTCTTCTTTTCTAAGATTAATTTCTGGAATTTATCAACATACATCTGGTTTCTTTGAAACAAAAGTAAGGGTTTTTCCTATGCTTCACAAAAGCTTTATTACTAGTCCAGAGTTGAGTGGGATGCAAGCAATAAAAGCACATTATTTAATGGTCAAAGGGAACCTGAAAGGATTTCAAGATTTTAGTGAAGATGTAATCAGCTTTTCTGGATTGGGAGATTACATACATTTACCTATAAAAACATATAGCCAAGGCATGGCGACAAGATTACTCTTTGCAGTTCTTACCTCTGGCAGGCACGAATGTTTAGCATTGGACGAAGGGCTTGGGGCAGGAGATAGTAGTTTCTTTCATCGTGCTCAAAAACGCTTAAAAGAATTTCTAAGCACAACTGGAACTCTATTTTTAGCTTCACATTCAGATCAATTATTAAGCAAATTCTGTGAAAGAGGTCTCGTCTTTAAAGAAGGAAAGATTCTGTTTGATGGAAGCCTTGAGCAGGCATTATCTTATTACCATAAAAACGAGTGAATAATTCTTCTACCATCTCTACTAAAACTGTTAAAGAGACCCTGCAAGAAGCATGGCTCATGAGGCGAGTTTGGTGGTTTACTGCTACCGCTAGAACTAAAGCTCGTTTTGTAAGAACATTATTTGGAAGCTTCTGGTTAGGTCTGTCAAATCTATTTTCTATTGCTGCTCTTGCTTTGGTTTATGGTGCCGTATTTAAAGTAGAAAATTTTAATACCTATGTAGTTTACTTAGGCGTTGGATTAGTTATTTGGAATAGCATTGCAGCAGCAATAGGCTCAGCACCAAATTTATTTGAACATAACCATGCTCATGTGCACAACACGAACCTAAATCCTGTCTTCTATACATTGGAAGAATGGGCATTTCAATTACAAACATTCATTCAATCTTTTTTGCTAGTGGTATTAGTACTCAGCTTCTTTCAAAATAATCTTTTAACCAATTTAATACTCTATGGATGGCTACCGTTAATCAATCTATTTTTATTTCTATATTGGTTGCCATTGCTAGTTTGTTTATTAGGAGCTCGTTATAGAGATTTATATCAACTGGTGCCAATTGTACTTCAATTGGTTTTTTTATTATCACCTATTCTTTATGATAAAAAAAATCTTGGTGGAATGATTTGGACAGCCAATATCAATCCACTATATCAAATTTTAAGTCCAATACGAGAAAGTCTTATGTCTGGGCAAATTGAATGGCAAAATAATCTAATAATATTGGTTTTTAATATAATTTTCATATGGCTATCAATTAAGCTTTTAAATAAAGAAAGAAGATATCTACCATTCCTAATTTAAAGTCATAAGCAAATAGTTAATTTAACATTTCTATTAATTCAGTCTTAAACTGTTGCTTCAATAAGCGAGACTTATTCTCATATCTTGAGAGTCTAAGTTGTCGTTCACTCACTGCGCTACTTAGCATATCCTTTGAAATCCCTGCAACTGACTGCATAGCAAAAGCCCATTCTCGGCTTTCCAAAGTATTAATCAATACGACATATTTTTCAAAATCATGCATGGATTGAATCTCCCTATGTGAATCACAATTACTAGCTATAGCAGTCATCCCTAAACAAGCAGAATCAAGCACTGGTATACCAAATCCTTCGACTAAAGATGGACTTAATAAAGCCATAGCATTTAAATATAAATCCAATTTTGTACTCTCACTAATATACCCAGTCAATAAAATACCTGGCTCATGCTTAACAACTTCTTTGACAGCCTTGCTATAAGAATCTTTTTTGAGCCTTCCTGTAACACACAATCTGATTCCTTTACTACCTAAATTAGACTCAGCATAAGCTTTTACAAGGAATAAAAGATTTTTCCTTGCCTCGACTGATGAATTAAATAAGAAGTAACTAAAAGGTTGTAATCCTTTCTTTTGATTAGGTCTTAATAAATGACTAACAGGAGTTAAATCAGTTACCCGTTCTGGATCTTCAGTTAACCAGCCAGGAAAACTTAATGATGGTGGCTGAACAAGTACTTTTTCATAAGCAACTGAGTTATTAACTTGATTATTATTACGTCGCCTATGTATTTGATATCCATTAATTCGATCATTAAACTTTAACGCTGTTGATTCAGAAACAAATATTCTTCTTGAAAAAAGACAAGCTTGCAATCGATGACTAAAGCCTAAAGTATTATCATGTGTCAAAGCATATTCCAAGGGTATTATGTCATGAACAGTTTGAATAAAAATATCCACATTGACTGGTTTGATGTTCAATGGGCAGCATGTAATAAAAGCATCAAAACCATTTAATTCAATTTTTACTGGCTTCTGTTTCTTCATTAAAGCAGCGATTTGTGTCGAAAAGAATAATTTTCTTGCACACAACAAACCCTCTACATACTGTAAATAATCAAGTCGGTCCTGACGAAGATATGGATTATCAAATAATTGATCTAGTCGAATTTTATGAATCTTGTGGCGTGCAAAATAACGAGGTCTGCGAGTAAATTCGAAAGCATCTTCAATTTGCCTATAAAGATTAGCAATCTTCCTAATAAGAGCTATTTTACTCTCAAGCCAATGTGAAGCACGGCTAAAAGCGCCTTGAGATAATGACTCTAAAACTTTAGTGCTATGAATAATTGATCGAGTGGATTCTGGAAGCCCTTTTAGACCTTTCCCTCGCAAAGGAGCATCAAATTCGGTAAGCAACCAAACTTCTGCTCCGGCTTCACGCAAATTTCTGATTAAAGCCTTCGAATAAACAGCTATACCTCGATGTTCAGTTTGCTCCAAATCGTAGGCAGTCACAACGACCTTTTTCCCTTTCAGGATCTCTGATTCAGGAGGCTGATTGCCTGCAAGTGTCATATAAACCTAAGACTTGGTCTTAACATATCAATAATACTATTTTATACTTTAATGAAACAACGTTTTGAAGATCCAAAATATTTCTAAAATGTTAGTTTTAAAGGGAAAGAGATCCCCTTCAATAAATTCAAATTTGTTTTTCAAATAAACTTGAAAAGAAAATGCACTATTGATTGGAAAATCTATTCATATAATTAGATGCAATTAAATCTCTTTTGAGCATATCTACCTCGTTTTGCAAACGAATCCTAGCTAATTGCAAAGCATGACTTTTATTATCAGCTTGTTCTAGCTTCGCTTCTAGGTCACCTGCAAAATTATTCCAAGTATTGCTAAGATCACGTAAGATATTAGACTCTCTTCTGCAAGAGGCCCACTCATTCAATAATTGAGATGTATTGGCACTTTCTATAAACTTTTTATGTAAAGTGCGCATTCTTGTCAAATCTTCAGAATTACCTTGTTGTGTTTCAAATTGCTTACGCGTAGTTTCAGATTCATGTATACCACTTGCATCAGGGCAGTACCAAACTTCTAATTGCAATTTACTCCGTAAATCAAGACAGAGTTCAATATCTTCTCCACATACCTTATATGTTTGATTAAATCCAATCTGTAAAAAATGGTCACGTCTTATAAGCATTAACGCACCTGTTACTGCTGGAATGACACAATTACTCCCTAGCACTCCTGGTGAGTTTGCAGGTATCAAACCGTCAAATTGATGGTAGGGGGAGTGGCGGTGATCAAAAACAATACCTGCATGAGTTAATTGGCCACAATTATCACGTAATCTCCCTCCTACTAAACCAGCCATTGGCTCTTCTATTAAACACTTAATAGCTGCATCAACACTTCCAGGATCTAACAAAACATCATCATTGATCAAAAGCAAAAGCTCTCCCTGAGAACGCTCTGCTAAAGCATTCATATTGCTTGAAAAATGATATGGGATTCTTTGAGCTACTAGAAATTCATAGCCAGAAGCATTACTGATTTCTTTTTCAGAGTTAAGCTCACCATTCCAAGAGCAGAGCACTTCTACTTCTTGATAGGCAAGACTAGTAGCCTTAGCTAAGGAAGCAAGCATTTGACTCAAAAGAGAAGGTGTGCGAGACACCACCAGAACCGATAATTTCACTGCAAAAAAACTACTGGTTAAATAGCCTGTCAATTATTCTTATACCTTAGTTCATTGACTAAAAATTTAATTCTACTTTGCGCTAAATCGAGAACAAAGTAAAGCTTTCAAATCATTCTTCAAGTTATTGTCATTGTCCGAGACCCAAGGAAAAATTTGGCTGAGAGGGATAACAGAACCTGCTCTTTCAGGAAACTTCAAAAGGACTTGCTTTTTTATTAATGGACTACCGGCTTTTAATAATGTCTCCCAAGCAAAGAGGGTGAGGTTAACTTCAATCAAACGGGATATATTAAAAGTTTCTAGCTCCGTTCCTACTCCTAAATTTTGAAGGAAAATGTCTATCAAGGAATATTGGGATATTATCTGAATATTGTATTTAATCATTGCTTGAGTCAAACCAATTTCTCCCTGATTAATTAAATCATCTTTATCAGTAAAGAGTGAGAAAGAATTCCAAAACTCTTTCCATACTTTTTCCTGTAGAAGAGAGGCATTTACGGCTAAAAAATAAGATTGTAAATGATATAAAGATCTTTCTACCGAATCAGTCATTCCAATCAATGTAGGCTTTTGCGTATCTAATCGAAAAGCAATATCATTCAGACATTTTAAAAATTCAGAAGGTCCCTTAATTGGCAAAGTACTATCATTTGCTAGAACAAATCTTTTACAGTTTTTTAAAATTTCTTCCTTCTCAAGAACTAATAAAGAAAAATCTCTATATGCACCTAGACACATTCCCAGATTCACTCGTCTACTTACAAGTATGTTTCTAGCTTCTAGTTTATTTTCTGTATCGCTAGAAAGCGTGGAGCTAGAAACAACAACAAGCCATCCTTGGTTTGCAATTTCCTCTAAAGTCAAAAGCCACGTTTTAGGGAAATAGTTTAAAGCATCATAATGATGAAAGAAAAATATTTGCTCACAATTTCTATCACATATTTTATCAATTAGACTTCTATATTCCTTGAGTCTTCCAACATGATTCCACCTATATGATACGATTTGATTCATTGCAAAATCCCAAGCTTCAGTTTTTTTAAGGGACAAGAAAATTCCTTCTAAATCATTAGCCTTAATAGGGTCCAAAGGCTTTGCTAAAGCTGACCACATAAACAATTTGTGGTTACTGAAACTGGAAAATAAATTCAGAGAAGGGAGAAGGTGTAGTACTGATAAAAATGTCGGGCGACTTTTGATAAGTGATTTGATTGCCTTAAACGCTATCAGTTGAGCTTGATGAACCTGAGAACTGGGCAGCGAATTGATTTGTACCGCTAAGCGTCTTAGACAAAGTCCTCGTGTGATATTTCCCTTGGTCTTTCTCATGCCAGTAAAGGGTCAACAAAGAAAATCTCTTACATAAGAGATTCTTGCATTTTTATCCTAAAAACCATGAAGATGAAAATGCTTAGGGCTTGAACGTTAAAGAATGGCAGTAACTGGTTTTTTTCTTGCCTTCATGACTAACTTAAAAATTTATTAGACTAGTTTTACAAATAAACGTTTCATACTCGTTAGGCTTCTAAAGACTTAGGTAGCCATTCAAACCATGCTCAAGCTCCTGCTGGGAGACCCTAATACCCGCAAGCTAAAGCGCTACCAGCCAATAGTTACTGATATCTCAGTATTAGAAGAGGAAATTTCACCCTTGAGCGACGATGAGCTTCGCTCAAGAACTAACAGTTTTAAACAACAACTAGAAAAAGCAGGCGCTCTAGATAAACAAAGGGCTCTTCTTGATGAACTACTACCTGAGGCTTTCGCAATTGTGCGAGAGGCAAGCAAAAGAGTTCTTGGCATGCGTCATTTTGACGTTCAACTCATAGGAGGCATGGTGCTTCATGAAGGCCAAATTGCCGAAATGAAAACTGGAGAAGGTAAAACCTTAGTAGCCACTCTTCCTAGCTACTTGAATGCTTTAACTGGTAGAGGTGTTCATGTAGTGACTGTCAATGATTATCTGGCCCGAAGAGATGCGGAATGGATGGGGCAAGTTCATCGCTTTTTAGGGCTAAGTGTTGGATTGATTCAACAAGATATGAGCCCTGCAAGCAGACGAGAAAATTATTCATGTGACATCACCTATGCAACAAATTCAGAGCTTGGTTTTGATTACCTCCGGGACAATATGGCCACAGATCAAGCGGATGTTGTACAAAGAGAGTTTCAATACTGCGTCATAGATGAAGTTGATTCCATCTTGATAGATGAAGCAAGAACTCCTCTAATTATTTCTGGGCAAGTAGAAAGACCTCAGGAGAAATATCAAAAAGCATCCGAAGTTGCAAATGCCTTAGAAAGAGCAGCTGAAATGGGTAAAGATGGAATCGATCCTGAAGGAGACTATGAAGTTGATGAAAAACAAAGAAGCTGCACTCTTACGGATCAAGGCTTTTCCAAAGCAGAAAATCTACTAAAAGTTTCTGATTTATTTGACCCTCGTGACCCTTGGGCCCATTACATCACTAACGCTTTAAAAGCCAAAGAACTTTTTACTAGAGATGTTAACTATATAGTTAGAGATGGAGATGCAGTCATAGTAGATGAGTTCACTGGACGAGTAATGCCTGGACGTCGTTGGAGTGATGGTCAACATCAAGCAATTGAAGCAAAAGAAGCTTTAAATATTCAACCAGAAACACAAACTTTGGCTTCGATTACTTATCAAAATTTCTTCCTTCTTTATCCTCGTTTAGCAGGAATGACAGGTACTGCAAAAACGGAAGAAGTCGAATTTGAAAAAACTTATAAGCTTGAAACTTCAGTAATTCCAACCAATAGACCAACAGCACGTAAAGACTGGGTGGATCAGGTGTTTAAAACTGAACCCGCCAAATGGCGTGCTGTAGCTAATGAAACTGCAGAGATACATAAAGAAGGAAGGCCCGTACTTGTAGGAACCACAAGCGTGGAAAAAAGTGAACTTTTAAGTTCCTTATTAGCAGAGCAAGAAATACCTCACAATCTACTCAATGCAAAACCAGAAAATGTTGAAAGAGAGGCTGAAATTGTTGCTCAAGCAGGTCGGTCAGGGGCAGTCACAATAGCTACAAATATGGCTGGTAGAGGTACTGACATCATCCTGGGTGGAAATAGTGATTACATGGCAAGACTAAAGTTAAGAGAAGTTCTACTTCCGAAATTAGTTCGACCTGAAGAAGGCCATAAGCCACCTATTCCTTTACAACGTAGTGGCCTTGAATCCCCTGGTGGATTTGCATCTAATAATGAAAAAGAGCTTCGCAAAAAAGCCCCAACTGAGGCTCGAGCCATCGGGAGCTTATATCCTTGCCAACTGACTGAAGAAACAGAACAATCTTTAGTAATACTTTCTAAAAAACTGGTAGAAAAATGGGGTGATAGAGCATTAACAACAATCGACTTAGAAGATCGCATTTCTACTGCTGCAGAAAAAGCACCAACTGAAGATCAAGAAATTGCCTCACTTAGGGAAGCAATTACAAAAGTCAAATCCGAATATGATGTAGTAGTCATGCAAGAAGAAATTCGTGTTCGCCAAGCTGGAGGGTTACATGTTATTGGCACTGAGCGGCATGAATCACGTAGAGTAGATAACCAACTTAGAGGGCGAGCAGGACGTCAGGGTGATTTAGGAAGTACTCGATTCTTTCTATCATTAGGAGATAATCTTTTACGAATTTTTGGAGGTGAAAGAGTTGCCTCACTCATGAATGCTTTTCGTGTTGATGAAGATATGCCTATCGAATCAGGAATGCTTACAAGATCATTAGAAGGTGCGCAAAAGAAAGTAGAAACTTACTATTACGATATTAGGAAGCAAGTATTTGAATATGACGAAGTCATGAATAACCAAAGACGTGCGGTTTATTCAGAAAGAAGCAGAGTATTAGAAGGACAAGGTCTCAAGAAACAAGTTATTGGATATGGGGAAAAGACAATGAACGAAATTGTTGATGCATATGTCAATGCCGACTTGCCTCCAGAGGAATGGGACATTAATCAATTAGTAAATAAAGTGAAAGAATTTATATATCTATTAAATGACCTGAATCCTTCTGATGTAATAGGGCTAGGAATGGATGAATTAAAAGTTTTTCTTCAAGAACAACTTAGAAATGCATATGACATCAAAGAAGGGCAAATTGAGCAAAAAAGTCCTGGTTTAATGAGAGAAGCAGAGAGGTTTTTTATTCTTCAACAAATTGACACACTTTGGCGAGAACATTTGCAAGCAATGGATGCCCTAAGAGAATCGGTTGGTCTTAGAGGATATGGACAAAAGGATCCATTGATTGAATACAAAAATGAAGGTTATGATATGTTCTTAGAAATGATGACAAACATGAGGCGTAATGTTATATATTCTATGTTCATGTTTGAACCTGCTCCAGAAAAAATAGAAGAGGAAGTTTAAGAATCTAATTTGTTGTTTCCTCTCCTAAAAACTCAATAATCTCTCTATCTTTAAGGCTTTGTGCTTTACCAGGAAACATTTCAGTTGTTTTGCGACCTGAATTAGAATCTTGAATATAAGTTTGCAATGATGCAACTTGTGTCTCTAGTTGATCTATACGTTCCATAAGATTGCGAATCACATTGGCCTCTGCATCAGGCAAGGCGGAATGAGCAAGGGGATTAATGCGAACACCACTTTGATGAACAACTCTTCCAGGTATTCCAACAACTGTGCTATCCGCTTCAACATCTCTTACTACAACTGATCCCGCACCAATTCTCGTATTTTCTCCAACTCGGATAGCACCTAAAACCTTTGCTCCAGCCCCTACTACTACATTCTCAGCAAGAGTGGGATGACGCTTGCCATGTGCCTTCCCAGTGCCACCTAGTGTGACGCCTTGATACAGAAGACATCTATTACCAATTTCAGCAGTTTCACCTATCACCACTCCCATACCATGATCAATAAATACCCCTTGACCAATATTTGCACCAGGATGGATTTCTATGCCAGTAAAAGCACGCGTCAATTGGCTTAAAAGTCTAGGAATTAAAGGAACATTGTATTTCCATAAACTATTACTTATTCGATGCAGAGTAAGTGCTTGAAAACCTGGATAACAAAGCAGAACCTCTACCAAACCACGTGCAGCAGGATCCCTTTCTTTAATGATTGAGAGGTCAGCCAGAATGGCTTTAATCATCTTCACAACTAACCGAATCTTTTAGGCAACAAGTAAGCCAATTTCTTTACGAAGCTGCTCAATAGTTGCTGAACTTAAGTAACTCTCAGCGCAATGAACTTGAGGCATTCTAATTAATTGAGAACGATTCTGACGAAGACAATGTTCTACTAAAGGAAGACTAGGGCGATCACAAAGAACATGACTTGCCGCTCTTAATAGTGCCAATAATCGACTACCCACATCCGGTGTTGCAGTCATAAGTAGTAGCTCATTTCCTCTCATACTATGAAGAATCACCTCAGCAGCTCTCAGAATTCCTGGACTAATACTTACAAGGCCTACGCAACTACCTGCACGAAGTTCTTTAAGCATGTTTAGTTCTTGTCGAAAATCATTTAAATCTACGGCTACAGCCCTCACTCCATGACGTTTTGCAAGCTCTTCTACAGGTTGCAAAAAATATCGACTGGTTACAACAGTGCCATGTCGTGAACTATCAAGAACATTTTCCAGTTCCTCCATAGGAACAACTTCCACTGGAACATCCAAACTTGGCTGAAGCTCCTCTGCAATTAGTAATGAAGCCCCAATATCTTCTCTGGGAGTGCTTACAAGAACTCTCGCACCACATCTAAGCCTCCAATCAATTTCTCTAGTCAATAATTCCCTTGTTTGCTGGAGTGTGCATCCAGCATTTAAAAGACCATCCACACATTTCCTAACTTCCTGATCTAAATCAAGGACAACTTTATTTCTGAAATGTGATGGAGTACGAATTTCGCGTGGCTTTTGCTGATCTCTTACATAAATTCCTGAACCGGCCATGGCTTCTACAACACCATCAGTCTCCAATTGCCTATAGACCTTGCTAATAGTGTTGCGATGCAATCCGGTTTGCATCGCCAATTGACGAGTACTAGGCAAACGATGCCCAGGAGGATAATGACGTGCTGCTATTGCGAAACAGATCTGATTGTAGAGCTGGCTCGAGGCAGGGATGTCACTCTCTTGTTGGATATGAAATCGCACGCAAGTGGGCAGGTTGTAATGTGGCCACCTTAAGAAGTAGTCGGCCCGGTGACAATCACCTGTGTGTCCTAAGTCACTGTGCCAGTTCCAAATCCCAATGAAATCAAGGGATCTCACCAGGGATGAGAAGGTCAAGTTTATTCACTTTTTTAAACAACTAAGAGTTTTCAATAATTTTTGAACATGGTCCTTTTAAAGCAATCATCAGCTCTTAGCTGTCAATAGACTTAACCTTGGTAGCAAGTTTTGCTGCAGTTGGTCTAGGTGGAGCTTTAATTGTTCTGACCGCACGAGTTTGCTGGACCTCATCCTTATCTTTTTTAATCAAGGGTGTTTTTCGAGGAGTCAAAAACATAATCATATTTCTTCCTTCTCTCTTAGGCGCTTGTTGTACTTCCGCCTGCTCTTCTAAATCATTTGCCATTCGTTTAAGTAGTGTTTCTGCCAAAGCAGTGTGCTGTATCTCACGGCCCCTAAAAATGACTGTGCATTTAACTTTGTCACCGGCTTTAAGAAAACGCACAGCATGGCCAATACGAACATCGTAATCATGCTGATCGATTTTATAACGCATTTTAACTTCCTTAACTTCAGTTTGATGTGATTTCTTCTTAGCTTCCTTAGCTTTTTTCTCCTGTTCAAATTTAAACTTTCCATAATCCATAATCCTGCAAACAGGGGGATCTGCCTTCTCACTAACCAAAACAAGATCTAATTCCCGATCTTTTGCAACCTCTAAAGCTTCTTCTCGATTAATTACACCTAACTGGGTACCGTCAGCATCAACCACCCGCAATTTTGGGTAACTAATTCGATCATTGATGTTAGGAAGCTCGCGGACAGGAGCACGGCGGTCAAAACGAGGACGTGGGGGCATTCAGGAGTTGTAGGAAAAAAGACAGACATACATAGCCAAGCAAATGTTATGTCTGCTTTGGACAGACTAGACCGGTTTGGATCAGGGAGATTGCCTCACTGAGCGGATCATCATTTTTTAACCAAATCGGATCATGCTGATTTCGAAACCAAGTACGTTGTCGTTTTGCATATTGCTTGGTTCTCCGAACAGTGTTTGCAATGGCATCTGATTTGTTAATAGATCCTTGAAGTAAGAGCAATGCTTCCTTATATCCAATGGTTTGAAGCATTGGCAAATTATCCCCAAATCGACGTCGCAATAAATCAGTTTCATCAAGCAGACCATTATCAAAAAGCTGGTTAGATCTTGTAATAATGCGGTCTACTAAATCTTTAGGATCTAATCCAAGCTCAATAATTCTCCAAGGAGGAGGACAAGCAATTTGTTGACTACTAATAGGCCTACCAGTTGCATATAAAACTTCTAAGGCTCTTTTTGTTCGAACTGAATCAGAAGGAGCAATCTTTGATGCTGCTAATGGGTCAGCAACTTTGAGCAAAGAATGGCAAAACTCTTGACCTAAATGATCAAACTGACCTCTCAAAGAACTCTGAGGAGCCACTTCAGGCAATGAAAAGCCACTAGTCAAAGCTTTCAAATAAAGGCCACTCCCTCCAACTAAAAAACAAATTCCACGTTTTTCAATACAAGTGTGAATAGATTTAAGTGCTTCTCTTTTGAACTCCTGAAGTGTTATTGGTTGATCTGGAAAACGAAGATCAAGTAAATAATGAAGAACTTTTCTTTGCTGATCTCTAGTCGGTTTAGCTGTTCCAATATCCATTCCAATATAAAGCTGACGCGAATCAATATTGACAACACTCAAGTCAAATTCTTTAGCTATCTCTAAAGCAAGAGCTGTTTTTCCACTTGCAGTAGGACCAAGCAAAACAATTACTAAAGGAGGAGTTGAAGCAAATGAATTCATTGTTGATATGCCCACAACTCATGCTTTAAATGCCGATAGCAAAATTTTCTCAAGAAATTTCCAAGCCTTTCTTCAATCTCAATGTTAAATTGAAATTCTCAGGTAGAGGTTTCTCGTAAATGAAGCTAGTCATAACAACCCTTCCTGGCTTCAAATTAACCGAATGAGCGAAGACTCCAAGGTCAAGGCTGCCTATGGCGCCGAACAAATTCAAGTACTGGAAGGCCTAGAGCCCGTCAGGAAGAGACCTGGAATGTATATCGGCTCAACAGGGCCGAGAGGGTTACATCACCTCGTCTACGAAGTTGTAGACAATGCAGTGGATGAGGCATTGGCTGGGCACTGCAACGAAATACTAGTTGTACTTGGAGAAGATGGGTCGGCAGCAATTACTGATAATGGGAGAGGAATTCCAACCGATATTCATCCAAGAACTGGAAAAAGTGCATTAGAAACTGTTTTAACCGTTCTGCATGCAGGAGGAAAATTTGGGAGTGGTGGTTACAAAGTTTCTGGTGGATTACATGGCGTTGGTGTATCTGTTGTAAATGCACTAAGCGAATGGGTCGAAGTGACCGTTCGTCGCCAAGAAAAAGTACATAATCAACGTTTTGAACGTGGAGCACCTGTAGGGACATTAAATTCACAACCTCTCCCACCCAAAGAAAAGGATCTGACTGGTACCAAAGTTTGTTTCAAGCCTGACGAAGAGATATTTACGAATGGTATTGATTTTGATTACAACACATTGTCATCAAGGCTAAGAGAACTTGCATATCTAAATGGAGGGGTAAAAATTATATTTACGGATGAAAGATTATCTGGGAAAAACTCAGATGGTAGCCCTCATGAAGAGATTTACTTTTACGAAGGAGGAATTAAAGAATATGTCGAATATATGAATACAGAGAAAGATTCTTTGCATCCTGAGATAATCTACGTAAATTCTGAAAAAGATAATGTACAAGTTGAAGCAGCACTTCAATGGTGTGTTGATGCCTATTCCGATAGCATTCTTGGATTTGCTAACAACATTAGAACTATTGACGGCGGAACTCATATAGAAGGATTAAAAACCGTTTTAACAAGAACACTCAACACTTTTGCAAAGAAAAGGGGGAAAAGAAAAGAAGGAGATGCAAACTTAGCAGGAGAAAATATACGTGAAGGTCTCACAGTTGTTCTTTCAGTAAAAGTTCCTGAACCTGAATTCGAAGGACAAACAAAAACCAAGCTAGGCAATACAGAAGTAAGAGGTATTGTGGATAGCCTGGTTGGAGAAGCCTTAAGTCAATATCTTGAGTTTAATCCCGCTGTAATTGATTTAATCCTAGAAAAAGCAATACAAGCATTTAATGCTGCAGAAGCAGCAAGACGTGCAAGAGAACTTGTAAGAAGAAAAAGTGTTTTAGAAAGTTCTACCTTGCCTGGTAAGTTAGCTGATTGTAGTTCAAGAGATCCATCTGAGTCTGAAATATATATAGTTGAGGGTGATTCAGCTGGTGGCTCTGCCAAGCAAGGTCGAGATAGAAAATTTCAAGCAATTTTGCCTCTTCGAGGCAAAATACTAAATATTGAAAAAACTGATGACACTAAAATATATAAAAATACTGAGATTCAATCTCTTATAACTGCGCTTGGCTTAGGGATCAAAGGTGAGGATTTTGATTCAAAAAGCTTAAGGTATCACCGAATCGTAATTATGACAGATGCTGACGTTGATGGAGCTCATATTCGAACTCTTTTACTTACATTCTTTTATAGATATCAAAAAGAATTAGTCGAGGGTGGTTACATCTACATTGCTTGTCCTCCCTTATACAAAGTTGAAAGAGGCAAAAACCACAAATACTGTTATAACGAACCCGAATTACAAAAAACATTATCTGATTTTGGGGAAAAAGCTAACTACAATATTCAACGATTTAAAGGTTTAGGGGAAATGATGCCTAAGCAATTATGGGAAACAACAATGGATCCAAAAACAAGAATGATGAAACGTGTAGAAATAGAAGATGCTCTTGAAGCTGATCGAATCTTTACAATCTTAATGGGTGATAAAGTAGCACCAAGAAGAGAATTCATTGAGACACATAGTGTTGGGCTAGATATGGCATCTCTGGATATATAAATGAAGCAAATTAACTCATTAGTAAAAATCAGTTTAATGCTTGGCATTGCATTATTAATACCTGCCAATTTACCTGCTGGTGGTTATACAATTCGTCAACCACAAATTAAAAGGACAAATAAATTCGGTCCAATAATAACTACTCAAAAATTTTGTCTAAAATCTAGCCCTTTTTCTATTGCACCAACATTAAGAACATTAGATATAGGCTCCCCCTTGCACGTATTAAGAGTTTGGCAAAATAATAAGGGTCAAAAATGGATCCATGTACAGCTTTCTCTTCTAGACAAGGTTGGTCAACATAATCTAGCCCAAAAAGGCTGGCTAAATGTCTGAGGAAGCTTCCAATTACTACTCTATACTTTTAATTACCATAGGAGCAATATCTGGAGCGTGGGTTAGATGGAAAATTACAGAGAATATACAAAATACATACCTGAAAAGTTGGAGTACTTTTTCAGTTAATATAATATCAACTTTTTTCCTTGGTCTCCTATTATCTTTATTAGGTAGAATAGAATCAGCAGATGTCAAAATAAACCTTAGTTTGTTAATCGGTTTGGGCTTTTTAGGAAGTCTAAGTACATTTTCAACATTTATAATGGATCTATTAGAAACTATGTTTAATCAAAAATGGAAGCAATCTATATTATTATTATTAAGTTCTATTTTTGGAGGCCTATTAATGGCTTCTCTTGGCTACAAATTAGGCAATCAATAGAAGAAATTGGGCAATTTATCATTCAAAATGAGCAATTTTATCTTATTAGCTATTGGTGCGAGTGCTGGAGGATTAATACGTTGGCAAATAGAAAATAATCTATTATGCAATGTAATTGGAACATTAATAATTGGAATCTTAGTCAGCATGAAAAGCAAAAAAGAATTGCATCTATTGATCGGAGTTGGTTTCTGCGGCGCACTTACCACTTTTAGTGGCTGGATAATGGAATGTATTGAATTAATGTCTGCCAATCAATTCATGAAGGCAACTCAATTGATATTTATGACTCTAGGGCTAGGCTTAATTGCAGCAATTCTAGGATTTGCAATTGGTTATGGAATCAAGCATCTAAAGCTTTTTCAATCGCAATCTTCAATTCGTCGCTCTGAGGTTCGACAGCGCTTTTAAAGCGGGCCAAAACCGATCCATCTTTTCCAATTAGGAATTTTTCAAAATTCCACTCAACATCACCATGAGGAGGAAATGAATTCAAAGTTGTATAAGGTTCAGTTGTGCTACCCATTGCATGTACCTTTTCAAAAATTGGAAAGGTTGCGTTATAGGTAGATGCGCAAAATGACTTGATCTCTTGAATGCTCCCAGGTTCTTGAGCTCCAAAATCATTGCAAGGAAAACCAAGAACCTTTAGCCCCCTAGATCCATACTTATCTTGAAGAGTCTGTAAACCCAAATACTGCTTAGTAAAACCACATCGACTGGCAACATTCACAATCAAAAGCACATTCCCTGCATATTCACCAAGGGACTTTTCCAATCCATCAGAAGTCTTCACAAAAACCTTGCTTACATTCACAGCCATGGATCAATACCAAAACGCATCTGAGATTAGACATAAACTATCAATTTTCTTGGAGTGTGCCCATGAATGAGGTAACGGGTACACCAGCACAGACCATTGCACTGGTCAATAGGCCACAACCTGCTGAATTGGTTGCTCAGGAACTGGAGTCAATGCTTGCTGCAGGAAACTATGACGCTGTCAAAACTCTTCTTCAACCAGTCCAACCAGTTGATATCGCTGAAGCAATAGGCATACTGCCACTGATATTGCAAGCTTTAGCGTTCAGGCTACTCAATAAAAATGAAGCAATTGAGGTCTACGAATACTTAGACGCAGCAGTTCAACAAAGTTTGCTGGACCGCCTTAGATCAGGCGAGGTTTTGGAACTTGTTGAAAAAATGTCTCCAGATGATCGTGTCCAACTTTTCGATGAATTACCTGCAAAAGTTGTTAGAAGATTGCTTGCAGAGCTTAGTCCTGCCGAAAGACGCGTAACTGCTCAACTTCTGGGCTACGAGCAAGAGACTGCAGGGAGATTAATGACGACTGAATTCATCGATCTCAAAGAATTTCAAAGTGCTGCTCAGGCTTTAGAGATAGTAAGGAAAAGAGCTCCGGATACTGAAACCATCTACAGCCTCTATGTAACTGATGGCCAGAGACACTTAACGGGCATCCTTTCTTTACGTGATCTTGTAACTGCTGACCCAGACAATTGCATAGGGGAAGTAATGACAAGAGATGTCGTAAGTATTCGAACAGATACAGATCAAGAAGAGGTCGCAAGAGCAATTCAAAGATATGATTTCCTTGCATTACCTGTGGTTGATAGAGAACAACGATTGGTAGGGATAGTCACAGTTGACGATGTTATCGACGTCATTGAGCAAGAAGCCACACGCGATTTATATGCAGCAGGTGCTGTACAAGCAGGAGATGAAGACGACTATTTCCAAAGCAATCTGTTTGTAGTTGCTCGTAGGCGTGTCGTTTGGCTTGCAGTACTTGTTGTGGCTAATGGATTTACAACACAAGTAATTGCAATGAATGATGCTGTTCTCAAACAAGTGGTTTTACTGGCAGCGTTTATTCCTTTACTAATTGGAACAGGCGGCAACGTAGGTGCACAAAGTTCAACCGTAGTAATTCGTGGTCTCAGTACTCAACGTATTCAAGCTCTTGGACGCATGAAAGCAATTTTAAGAGAAGCTATTGCGGGTGCACTCTTAGGCTTGTTAATGCTTGCCTTAGTTGTGCCTTTTGCTTGGTGGAGAGGAGAAGGACCACTAGTAGGGGCAGCAGTAGGAATAAGTCTTATGGCTATTACAACCCTTGCTGCAACAGCAGGAGCAGCTTTACCCCTTTTATTTGATCGCATGGGTCTGGATCCTGCACTCATGTCTGCACCATTTATTACTACTGCAACAGATGTTGCAGGCGTCCTTATTTACCTAAAAACAGCTGCTTGGCTACTTCCATACATAGAAATAAGCCAATAGTAAGTATTAATACCTATATAGCAAATAAAAATGGATTACGTGTGACAGCTTTACATTTCTTAGGGTTATGCTTTACAAAACTCAACAGAGCTTTGATCTCGTGTCATTGGAGTCATTGCTGAGCCAAAAGCCTCAAACCATGCCAGACAAACAAACTACCTTCGAAGTCGATTTGGTACGTTCATACCTTCGCGATATTGGACGTGTTCCATTACTTTCACATGAACAAGAAATTACATTGGGAAGGCAAGTACAGCAATTAATGACGTTAGAGAAGTTAGAAAAAAATCTAAAAGCAAATGCTGGCAAGGCACCAACCAATGAAGAGATAGCAAAGGCCGCTGGAATTACTATTCAGCAATTAAAAAAGCAATTAAAAAGTGGCAATCGTGCAAAAGAAAGAATGGTTTCTGCAAACCTGCGTTTAGTGGTAAGTGTCGCCAAGAAATACACCAAAAGAAATATGGAGCTTTTAGACTTAATTCAAGAAGGAACTATTGGATTAGTTAGAGGGGTTGAAAAATTCGATCCAAGTAGAGGTTATAAATTTTCTACATATGCTTACTGGTGGATCAGGCAAGGAATAACGAGAGCAATTGCAGAAAAAAGCAGAACTATTCGTCTGCCAACGCATATAACTGAAATTCTTAACAAGCTAAAAAAAGGACAAAGAGATTTAAGTCAAAATTTAGGTAGAACTCCAACATTAACTGAATTAGCTGAGTTTCTAGATCTACCCGAAGAAGAAGTTAAAGACTTAATGGCGAAAGTTCGTCAGCCTGCAAGCTTAGATATGGCTGTCAGCGATGGCCAAGAAACTATGTTAATAGATCTTCTTATTGGTGACGAAATTCAACCAAGTGAGCAACTAGAAATGGAATGTATGAAAGTTGATCTTGAAACACTTTTAGATCAGTTGCCCGAATTACAAAAACAAGTGATGAAAATGCGTTATGGGATAGATTGTGAGACTCCTATGAACCTAACTGGAATAGGTCGTGTACTAGGGATAAGTAGAGATCGTGTTAGGAATCTAGAAAGAGATGGTTTCAAAATACTACGGAGATTAAGTCCAGAAATAGAAGCTTATGCCGCCTGTTGAATTAAGCGAATTAATATAGAATTGACCATTTCAGGAGCTTCATCGTGCGGACAATGGCCTGCATCAGGTATCACTTCCATTGATCGAATACAAGGAAAAGAATTAAACCATTCATTAGCTACATCTACTGACTCCCAAGGATCCTTTTCGCCCCAAATCAGATCAACTGGGGTCTCTAAATCCTTCAAAATATCAGGTGCTAAGTAATCATTAAATAAATTAATAAAACCACGAAAAGCTTCTGAAGCCCCTGAACGATTGCTAGGTGTTCTAAGTAATTCAATAAGATGCTCGTCTACATTTTCTCCACTAGGATAAGCTTGATTTAATACTTTGCGTATCACGGTTGGATTGGCAGCATTCCTAAATAAATTGGTGCTCAGCCATCTTTGCCTAACTAGGTTTTTTAACCATGGACGTGAGATTTGCATCCAACTGGGTTGTTCATTGAGTCTTTTATCATCCATCTTGCGCTGTGCGCAATCAATCAGAACGACTCCAGAGCAAGAATTCTTAAGTGATTTTGCAGCTCTTAAAGCAATAACACCTCCAATTGAATTGCCAACAAGTACAACCGGGGATTTGATAACTTCTATGCAAAAATCTACAACTTGATTGGCCCAAGTATCGAAGCAATAAAGAAATTCACCTTGCTGATTACTTTCATCTCTAAGTCTTGACTTAGGCTGACTACTATTACCAAAACCTATTAGATCTATCGCATAACAATTAGTAATTTTAGCTAACACAGGTTGATTGTTTCTCCAATGATGCTTATTAGCACCGAATCCATGAATAAAAAGAAGAGGCGGGAATTGATTATCCTCAGATTCAGAGCATGACCATGCAACATCAAGATCCTGCCAATGCCAAATTTTTTGAGAGGTTTCTATCAAAGACTAAAAAAGAATCTAATTAATTATTAAAGGATAAATAGCGAATCGGGTAATTAAATCAGAATTATTCATTAATTGAAGAAAAAGTAAATGATCGGAACAATAATGAATTGGAAATTTTGATTTCGATTATGTTAGTGATATGCCTACCAAGAAAAAACAAACAAAAATAGATGTTAATTTCGATTATGAAGATGCAATAGCTATTCGCGCAGAATTGCTGTACTGGTACCAAAAATTTGGTCGGCACAATATTCCATGGAAATGTAAGTTAGATGGAAATCCTCCAAAACATGGTGAATCACTGTGTGTGTATAGGATCTGGGTAGCAGAAATAATGCTACAACAAACCCAATTAAAGGTGGTAGAGCCCTATTGGCACCGATGGATACAACTTTTCCCGAACTTAAAAGAGGTTGCAAAGGCAGATCAGCAAGAAATCCTCATGCTATGGCAAGGACTTGGCTATTACGCACGAGCTCAGCGGTTACATCAAGGGGCAAAAATTTTGA
>QCKK01000003.1 GCA_003215415.1 Prochlorococcus sp. AG-409-N21
AGTAGGAGTTTTATCTACTCCAGCGACAGCAGAATCAGGTGCATATACAAAAATAATTAATTCCTCTAGGCCAGGAACTTTAATAATTGAACAGTCTTGTCCTGCTTTCGTACCAATGATTGAAGCTGGCCATTGCAATACTGATGGATTTAGAGAAATTGCGTTGGAATATTTGTCTCCTCTCTTAGAGGAAGGAGTTCAAGCAATTATTCTTGGATGTACCCATTATCCTCTTATAGAACCTTTACTTAGACAATTAGTGCCAGAAACGGTTCGATTAATTGACCCGGCTTTAGGACTTGCTAATCAATTGGATTCACATCTTGGTCAGCCTCAGTTAGTTAGAAAAACCTCGAATATCTTTGGTGGCACGAGAATTTGTGTTACTTCTGATCCTGATGGTTTTGCTACTAGATCAACTTCTTGGCTTGGTGTGCGTCCAGAAGTTGAAGTGATTTCACTCCAACCAAAGACGTGTTTCTCCTAGGATTATTACAACGAGGGTTTTGATGGCCACAGTCACTGAGTTGCTGCAGCCTGTAGAGCTGGATCTTGAGACTCTGCTCAATGATTTGCGTGCGCTTATTGGTGCAGGTCATCCAATTCTTCAGGCTGCGGCAGAACATCTTTTTAGTGCAGGTGGCAAAAGACTGCGACCTGGAATTGTCCTTCTTTTGTCAAGGGCTCTCTCGCCAGATGGAGAATTATCTTCCAAACATAAAAGGTTGGCAGAAATAACAGAGATGATTCATACAGCTTCTCTTGTGCACGATGATGTTGTTGATGAAGCCGCTACGCGAAGGGGCGTGAAGACTGTTCATAGCAGATTTAATTATCGAGTCGCAGTACTTGCAGGTGATTTTCTTTTCGCACAAGCAAGCTGGCACTTGGCGAATCTTGACAACCTTGATGTTGTAAAGCTACTTAGTAGGGTGATTATGGATCTTGCTGATGGGGAGGTAAAACAGGGTCTTTATAGATATGACGCTGGTCAATCTTTTTCTAATTATTTGGAAAAAAGTTACTGTAAAACTGCCTCATTAATAGCTAATAGCTCTCAAGCTGCAGGTGTTTTGAGTAATCAGAGTCAAGAAAATTTGAAAGCTTTACATCATTTTGGCCGTCAACTTGGACTTGCCTTTCAAGTTGTTGATGACATACTCGATTTCACAGGTAGTGAACAACAATTAGGTAAGCCTGCTGCAAGTGATCTCGCTAGTGGATACCTTACTGCTCCTGCGCTTTTTGCTTTAGAGGAAAATCCAACATTTGCTGGATTGATAGAACGAGAATTCAGTGAAAAAGATGATTTAGAAAAAGCACTTAATCTTGTACGCAATTCAAATGCAATAAATAGATCAAGGGACCTGGCTGAAAAGTTCGCAAAAGAGGCAAGTGAGGCAATTAAATGGCTTCCAGATTCATCTTCTAGTAGAGCATTATTTGAATTGCCTGACTTTGTTTTGAGTCGATTATATTGATTGATCCGCTTCTTTTAAAATTTTTATAGCCTCTAAAACTACATTTAATTTGTTTATTCGAACAGGATTTGGCAAGGGAACTTTTAAGTCTAAATCTGTATACTTTTTGTCCTTTTCAAGTACCCATACTTGGCATTGTGCGGCTAGTGCTGATTTTGTACCTGCCAGAGAATCTTCTAGAGCCCAACAATTTTGAGGGCTTACCTTGAGACGTTTTGCCGCAGCGATAAAGGGATCTGGTGCTGGCTTCCCTAGTTTTAAAAATGGATCGTCTCCTAAAACTCTAGTTTTTATTAGATTTAGCCACTTATGAGGGGCAGTTTTGTATGCAACTGAATCTGAAGAACTACTTGTAACTAAAGCAATAGGAATTCTTTTGTTCGAACACCATTGAATAAGCTCTTGAGCACCTGGCATCGCTTTCGCCTGGCTTAGTAGGTTTTTTGCAATCGGCCTTTGAGCCGAAAGTAATTCTTTGGAATTCAAGGAACCTCCAATCCACTCTGCAATTTGGTCGGCACATTCAATTCTTCTTCTTCCTCTTAACTTAATTAATTGCTCTTCGTTTAATCGTGCTCCTAAGGAAGCAGCAGCTTGTGACCATGCTTTCCCATGAAGGGGTTCTGAATCGATGAGGAGTCCATCGAGGTCGAATAAGCATGCTTCAGGCATTTTGATCGAACCCGAAAGAAGAATTCTTTTTAACAAGCGTTTCACCTCACTGTTTACTCGACTAAGAAATAGCTTGAATGCCTTAATTGAATGGAAGCTTTTTTCTCATGACTTCTGAACGTTCCAATACCATTCAATCTGTTTTGCAAGAGCAGAGAGTCTTTCCTCCTTCTACTGAACTTTCTAGTCAAGCAAGGATTGGGAGCTTGGAGGAATATCACAAATTATTTAACGAAGCAAAAACTAATCCTGATGGATTTTGGGAGAAATTAGGTAGAGAGGAGCTTTTTTGGTTTGAGCCATTTCATAAAGTCCTTGATTGGTCGAATCCTCCTTTTGCTAGATGGTTTGAAGGTGGGAGGACAAATGTTTCTGCCAATTGTCTTGATCGGCATTTGGATGGAGCCAGAGCAGACAAAGTGGCGCTCATTTGGGAGGGCGAGCCAGGAGATGTAAGAAGATTTACATACATGGAGCTTCATATTGAAGTTTGTAAGGCTGCAAACGCTTTAAAAGCACTTGGAATTGGGAAGGGCGATCTGGTTGCGCTTTATATGCCAATGATCCCAGAGGCTGCGATAGCAATGTTGGCTTGTGCGCGAATAGGTGCTCCTCACTCAGTAGTTTTTGGTGGCTTTTCAGCTGATGCTTTGAGAGATCGCCTTATAGATGGCCAGGCCAAAGCGGTAATAACTGCTGATGGAGGCTTTAGGAAAGATAAATCTGTTCCACTAAAACCTGCAGTTGATGCTGCATTGGCAGGCGGCTCTTGTCCAAATGTCCAAAGTGTTCTTGTCGTAAAAAGAACAAAGGATGAGATTCAGATGAAAGACGGTTTAGATCATTGGTGGCATGAACTTGTAGAACCTCAATCTTCTGATTGCCCTCCGGAGAAGATGGATAGTGAAGATCGTTTATTTGTGCTTTATACATCTGGTTCTACTGGAAAACCGAAGGGAGTAGTTCATACAACAGCTGGTTATAACTTATGGGCACATATGACTTTTAAATGGATCTTTGATATTCGTGATACTGATGTTTACTGGTGTACTGCAGATGTGGGTTGGATAACTGGGCATAGTTACATCATTTATGGACCTCTTTCAAATGGTGCAACAACTGTTATGTACGAAGGTGCTCCTCGTCCTTCAAATCCAGGGGCATTTTGGGAGTTAATCCAAAAGCATCGAATAACAATCTTTTATACCGCCCCTACAGCGATTAGGGCTTTTATGAAGAACGGAAGATCAACGCCTGATCAATTTGATATGAGTAGTCTTAGGTTGTTAGGAACGGTTGGGGAGCCAATTAATCCAGAGGCTTGGATTTGGTATAGGGATGTAATTGGTGGAAGTCGATGCCCGATAGTAGATACCTGGTGGCAAACAGAAACTGGTGGAGTAATGATTAGTCCTTTGCCAGGCGCTACTCCTACTAAGCCTGGTTCTGCAACTCTTCCTTTGCCAGGGATTCAGGCTGATGTTGTTGACTCTTTTGGGGAGTCAGTTGGCAAAGATGAAGGAGGTTATTTGGTAATTAGGGAACCCTGGCCCGGGATGATGAGAACTGTCCATGGAGATTCCAACCGATTTCGAGAGAGTTATTGGGAATACATGCGCCCTAAAGATGGGAGTTTTATTTACTTTGCTGGTGACGGAGCACGTTGTGACTCCGATGGTTATTTCTGGGTAATGGGTCGAGTTGATGACGTAATAAACGTCTCGGGGCATCGACTGGGAACTATGGAAATCGAGTCGGCATTAGTCAGCCACCCTGCTGTCTCTGAGGCGGCAGTGGTTGGAAGAGAAGATGAATTAAAGGGTGAGGCAATAGTTGCTTTTGTGACTTTGGAGCAAGGTAGAGAAACTTCTGAGGAACTCCTTCGAGAACTTCGATCACATGTTGCAATTGAAATTGGTCCAATTGCAAGACCTGAAGAAATTCGCTTTAGTGATGCTTTGCCTAAAACTCGTAGTGGAAAAATAATGAGGCGAATTCTCAGAGCATTGGCTTCTGGTCAGGAGGTTACTGGTGATACAAGCACATTAGAAGATCGATCGGTTCTTGATAAACTCAGGGGATGAATGACCAACTATGAATCTCTTCAATAAGATCTTCTAGATTCTTATAAATTGAAGGGCTGTTTCGATATCCTCCACCTACAAGGCTTTTCCTTATTCCTGCACTTGCTGGGGTTAAATGATTTCCATTCATATAAATGAATTTAGATGCATCCTTATCACGACCCTTCAAACATGTAAGGAGACTTTTGCTTTGGTCAAGATAATCATCCTTAAAACAAATCAGAAGGTTATTTGGTTGTAAGTAGAATTTACTTATTAGTTTCATTGTTTCAATTGGACTTGGGCTGAACTCAGAATGAAACCCTAATTTTGGAGCTAGTTTCTTTAGCATTGGGATAGATCTGCTTGCTTCAAAATTATTAAATGCAAGTGAAATCAATCCTTTTGAATTTCTTCCACCATCTGGTGCTAAAAGGTGTAGCTTGCAGCCAAGACTATGACCTAATCTTATTGAGACTAGTTTTTTCCCAATCCTTTTCTCTAAGAATTTTTTACATCTTCTAAGATCTTTCCAGGCATGATTCGCTTGAGATTGATGGTCGAATCCTGGAAAGTACCCCCAAGTATGTATTGCCAACCCCTTGTTTGAAAGACCTTCTAAAAGTTGGCGATAACTTATTTGAGGATTCGAGGCTAGATAACTACCTCCGATCATTTCAATGAGAGCACTTGGCTTGGATGGCCAGAGACACCAACTACTTTCTATTTGCCTCCATTTTGTCATTTTATAGAGTTAAGTTCTTTGATGAACTTACTTGCTTCTCTAACATGCGCAGCCCCATCTAGAAGATTATTAAATACCTGGTAAATATTACCTTCCTTATTAATAATGAATGTCGTTCTATTAGGAATAACTCCCAGTATATTAGAAACCTTGAATAACTTCCTTAATGAATTATCCTGATCAGAAAGTAAAGGGAATGGAAGCTTGTAGCGTTCCGAAAATAATTTGTGACTTGACTCACTATCACTGCTTACTCCCCAAATCTCTGCATCTAATTTTGTAAAATCTGCATAATTATCTCTAAAGCTACAAGCTTCTATTGTGCATCCAGGTGTGTCATCTTTAGGGTAGAAAAAAAGAACTAAAATTTTTCCAATTACATCTTTATTTTTACGAGTAATACCACTTTGGTCTTTTAGAGCAAAATCGGGAGCTTTCTCACCTGCTTTGAGAGGCATAAATTTATTAGATCTACTACATACCATAAATAGATTTGCTTGATTATTGCGCGAGAATGATGCAGATCGGCAATGTCTCGCAACTGTGGGGTTAGACAAAGAGCAAAAATCTAATGAGGAACAGCTTGACCTGTATGACTATTTAAAGGATTCTGCAAAGAGCCAATTGCCATTTAGTGATATGTCAACGTCAGGAGTGAAGCAAATAAACTGCTCAATAGAACAAATAACTTTAGAAAATTGTCTGATCCTTGATACAGAGACAACTGGATTGGATCCTGAAAATGGTAATTGCATCGAGGTTGGATCAATCCTCTTTAATATTACGAACAGATCAATATTGGCTCAACAGTCTTTCTTGCTACCTGTTTTGGTCAATGAAGCAGAAGCAATAAATCATATTCCCGCAGTTGTAAGCCAACTCCCTCAGCCTTGGCAGGAAGGCTTGGGTTATTTCAAATCACTTGTTGATTCGTCTGATCTAATAGTCGCTCATAACGCTATCTTCGATAAACAATGGTTTGGCATTGGCCAACTTCCATTTATTGACAAGCCTTGGGTTTGCACAATGGAAGACATCTCATGGCCTTCTGAGCTTCAGCTTCGAAATAGACCTTCAGTGAGGGATCTTGCTTTGGCGCATGGAGTTCCCGTATGGGCTGCACATAGGGCACTTACTGATTGCATTTACATCGCAGAAGTATTTCAGCGATGCACTGATTTGGAAATCTTGCTGAAGCAAGGACTAGAGCCACGCAGGTTGATGCGCGCAGAAGTTTCTTATGAGCAGAGGCATTTAGCCAAGCAGGCAGGATTTCGTTGGAATGAGCCCATAAAGGGAGCTTGGACTCGACGTCTTAGCCAGAGAGAAATGAGAGATTTGGAGTTTTCAGTGGTCCCAGTTGATTTCTCTAATTAGCAATACTGTCCTAAAGAATCGGAGCGGCGGGATTTGAACCCACGACCCCCACTACCCCAAAGTGGTGCGCTACCAAGCTGCGCTACGCCCCGTAAAAAGAAGCTATCACAAGCCATTGCCAGTTATATTTTCTGCTTCCATTTTCTTCTCATTGACCTTGACAATCTCCTTGTAAGGGTTTCTCGGCTATCAGCTGAATAGCCAAGAATATTTAAATTTCTGGCTAATTCTCTAAGTTCATTTATACGCATGGCAGAGATTTGAAATTCAGTTTCGCTTTCCCATTCAATTGCTTTTATTGAAATTTTCTTGGTGGAATTTATTTGTCCGGCACTTAAAGATAATTCAGCAATCAACTCTGGAATAACAACAATTATAATTGCTATTATTGCATAAATCTCAACCATGCCACGAGAAAATAAACGCAAGTCACGTCTTCTTTTGTTTTTCAAATTCATTTGAACTTCTTTCCTTCTATAATTTTATGCCCATTGAACTAGATTGCTCCAATGGTGTATCACGCCATTGTATAGAATCATTTTGTTCTTGCACTTTTGGCTTAAGAGAAAAGACTAGGCTGAATACTATTACAATAGCTAATACTACCAATAAAACGACAGCTCTGTCAGGCAATTGAGAGTTCATGCTATGTATGTACTAAGATACTATTCATTCTATTAGCAAATATGGGATTATCAATAATAGTAGTATAGGTATTTCTGTTCAAGCTTCTTTGGTTTAATATTTTAACTGACTATATTTACAACTTAGTTATCTGTTTGTTGTTACCACGGAGTATGCAGTGCCGAATCTTCCAGTCATAATTGTCCCATACACTATTGTCCAGCTTATAATTATTTCCAGGAAAGTCATTTAACAGAACCTGAGTTGGCATTGCAGAGCAATATGGTCTGCTTCCAGGCTTTGCTAAATATTGTTGATGATAACTTTCGGCATAGTAGAAATTTTCTCCAGATTTGATTTCGGTTGTTATTGTTCCAAACCCTTTGGAATTCAAAAGCTGTTGATACCTATCTCTGCTTTTTATGCAAAGATCAATATCTTTTAGTTTTGGTGTATAAATCGCAGATCTATATTGACTTCCTTGATCGTTGCCTTGGCGATTGCCTTGAGTTGGATCATGGCATTCCCAAAAAAGTTTCAGAAGATCACTTAAGTCAATAATTCTTTTATCCCAAACTACTTTGACGACTTCTGCGTGACCTGTAAGTCCAGAGCAAACTTGTTGATAGCTAGGGTTATTTGTTTGTCCACCTGCATAGCCAACTGCGGTAGTTATTACACCTGGAAGTTTCCAGAACCCTTTTTCTGCTCCCCAAAAACAGCCACATCCAAAAAATATTTCACCATATTCTTTCTCTAGAGGTATTCCTAATTGTGTTCCAAGAACTGCATGAATACCACTAGCAGAATCGATTTTTTTATCTGTTGTCATTGATGTTAACCATTTAAACAACATAAGAAATTTGAAGCTCTAATAAAGTTATTCGATTTGCTCAGGTTCTAGTTGAATGTGATTAAGGAGGGTTGTTACAAAAGCAAAAAGAAGAAAAGGAAGGCTTAAAACTAGTATCAATCCAACTCCTACTAATGCGAAAACTGGCCTTGAAGAGCCCATTAGCCCTAGGCCAGCAGCCAAGCTGACAAACACAACTGCCATCCAGGCGAGTACTTGTCCGTAGATGTCACCAAAAGTGAGATTGCAACGAACAGTAAAAGGTGTGCCGTTAATCATGTTGAAACTATCGCTTATTAAATACAGCTTGCTCCAATAATCACTTATGTCTTGAGATTGTGCTCAAGCCTTTACAGATAGCCAACGTTGGAAGCTTCAATCACAGAATCGAATCCATCTTTTCAGTAGCTTTTTCTCTTTCCCACATGCGACGGTATGTGCCTTCTACTTGAATTAGTTGGTTGTGATGACCTTGTTGTATTAGTCGACCATTCTCTAAAACCAGTATTCGATCACAAGCCGCAGCAGCTGAAAGTTGATGACTAATTAAAATTATTGTTCTGCCTTTTGACCTTCTGATCTCTGAAATTATTTGAGATGCAGTTTCGTTATCTACGCTAGCTAGCGCGTCATCGAGAACAAGAATAGGAGAAGTTACTAAAATTGCTCTTCCTAGAGCAGTTCGCTGTCTTTGCCCTCCGCTGAGAGTTATTCCTCTTTCTCCAACTAATGTTTGGAATCCATCAGGAAAACCCCGAATATCTTCTATTAACCTTGCTTGAATAGCTGAATCTTCAACCCGTTTCAATGAAGCATTAGGTTCTCCATAACGAAGATTATTAGCTAGACTTGTTGTAAATAAATAGCCTTCTTGTGGCACTACAGCAACATTTTTACGCAAATCTTCTAGTAAAAGATTATTAACATCATATCCATCCAAAAATAATTGCTTGGCTGGTACTTCTACCATTCTTGCAATTGCACGTGCAAGAGTAGTTTTCCCACACCCAACAGGCCCTACAATAGCCACTAATTCTCCCGGATTAATAGTAAAATTAAGATTATCCAGAACATTATGTTTGGCACCTTCATATTTAATTGTTAACTCCCGTGCTTCAACTCTTCCATTAATTGGCTCATTTAGGATAGTGGGGCTATTGGTATTGTGTATACGTGGAAGACGCTGTAGAAGTTCTTCTATCCTCTCAAGACTTACTTGCCCAACTTGAAATGTATTTAGTGTAAATCCAAGCAATGCAGTTGGAAAAACTAGTCGTTCAACATAAAGGATTAGAGCTACAAGTCCTCCTATGCTAAGAGCTCCTTTCTCAAGTTGACCACTACCTAAAGCAATAAGAAGAAGTAATGAGACCGAAGATATACCCTGAAGAAGAGGGAAAAGAGTGCTAGCAGTCCGTGCTACATCTATAGCCGAATCTCTATACTTTTTATTTCTAGCTTTAAAAGCATTTTGCTCGGAACTTTCTTGCCCATAAATTTTAATAGCACTAATTCCAGAAAGATCTTCTTGAATTAGTTCACTTAGCTTCGATAAGGCTTTTTGTTGATTCTTTCTCTGCCTTACCATTCTTCCCCCAAACAAACTTACCGTTCCTAGCATTAATGGATATAAAGCTATTGCTGCTAGGCTTAGCCATGGATCTATGCCAAACATTGCTGGCAATGTGAATCCATAAGCTAGCAATGTATTAGTTAAACTTAAGATTGTGAAACCAAGTAGTCTGCGAATATTTTCGACATCACTTGTAGCCCGGCTAATAACTTCCCCGCTACCAATTTCTTGAACCCAGCTAGGCTCTTGCGTGAGCATATGATCGAATAATCGCTGGCGAAGTTCGACTTCGACTTGTCTTCCAACACCAAACACCAGCTGTCTGGATAAAAGTCTTGCTAGACCCATTATCGTTGCGAGAAGGATTATCCAAATAGCTTGAGTTAGTACTTCTGATATCTCAAAACTTTCTTGAAGATTATCTATTACTTCTCTAACTTCTAGAGGAATTATTACACTAAAGATGTTCACTACTACAAGCGATCCTGCTCCCATTAATACCGTTCTACGGTGAGGCCTTAGGTATCGTGCAATTAAATCAAGACGTAATGAGGCCATACCTTTTGTATGAAGGAACGATGCTAAAGGACGAAGATTTGAAAAAATAGAGAAAACTTACTTCTGTTAATGGATCATTCAGCTTCGGTTGGGAAACAGAATCACCCTCTCTATGCGAGTGATCGAGAACATGTTGACAGGCTGTTGACCAAGTCATCACCTGCAGAGGGTGATTTGGCCGATCTTGCCCGATTGTTGATTCGTTATGAGGGCTTCCCTGGAGCATTGGATCTTCAAGAGGACATGATTAAGACTCTTAAACTTTGGGGCCTTTCTAGAGATGAGCTTAATCAGAAAACTCGTTTGATTTGGGAGAAAGGTTATAGGCCAGGAGCACAATCTGATGAATCAGTGGGATCTGGTTTTGATACTGCTGATGGTGGCGAGAAGTAATTCTCATATCAGATTAACTATTAGGTATCGCCAGTTGAGTTTTTTTGGGTGATAGTGGGATAGTCCCCATCACCAGGCCCGGAGTGCAATGCACCCGGGTTTTTTTCTGAAGAATGTCATCAAATTCCAATTGGGCAAGCGTCCTTGATATGGTTTTGCAAGGTCAGGATCTGTCCGAGGAGCAAGCTAGTGATCTAATGAATTCCTGGCTTAATGAAGAACTCTCTCCTGTACAGACAGGAGCATTCTTAGCCGCTTTAAGAGCCAAAGGGGTTACAGGAGACGAATTAGCTGCCATGGCAAAAGTTTTGCAAGGTGCATGCTCTTTACCTTGTGCATTGCCTGATTTGTCCTTGGCAGATACATGTGGAACTGGAGGAGATGGAGCCGATACTTTTAATATTTCTACTGCTGTTGCATTTACGGCCGCCAGTTGCGGGGTGCACGTAGCCAAGCATGGAAATAGAAGTGCTAGTGGCAAAGTTGGTTCTGCTGATGTTCTCGAAGGATTGGGATTCAATTTGAAGGCCCCTTTGAAAGTTGCTGTAGATGCAGTGCAACAAACTGGCGTGACATTTCTTTTTGCACCTGCTTGGCACCAGTCTTTAGTTGGCTTGGCTCCGTTAAGAAAGAATCTTGGGGTTAGGACCGTTTTTAATTTATTAGGTCCTTTAGTTAATCCTCTTAAACCTAAATATCAAGTGCTTGGAGTTGCAAATTTTGATTTGCTTGAGCCTATGGCCAATGCATTAAAAAAACTTGGTTTAAAAAGAGCAGTTGTTGTACATGGCGCAGGTGGATTGGATGAGGCTTCGTTGGCAGGACCTAATTTCTTAAAACTAATAGAAAATGGAAGTATCAAAGAGTCCGTTCTTGATCCAAAAAACTTGGGACTTCCCTCTGCTTCTTTGGATGATTTGAAAGGAGGAGACTTGGAAACCAATAAATCAATTCTTTCAGCTGTTCTCCAAGGAAAAGGAACAATTGCGCAGCAGAATGTAGTGGCTATTAATACAGCATTAGTTTTATGGGTTGCCAATCTTAATGATGATTTTAAATCTGGTCTTGAGGAGGCAAATAACGCCTTGTCAAGTGGTTTACCTTGGGAACGTTTTAATCAACTTCGCAATGAGTTTAATTCTTGAGGAAAATGTCAACAGAAATGAATCCCTATTGATATGAATTCTATTGCTCATGATTCAGCCGTTTTGATTTTGGCTGATGGAACCTTTCTTGAAGGGAAGTCCTTTGGTTATAAAGGAACTGTTTTTGGTGAAGTTGTTTTTAATACTGGAATGACCGGGTATCAAGAGGTAATAACTGATCCAAGTTATTTTGGTCAGCTTGTTACTTTTACATATCCTGAACTAGGCAATACAGGAGTTAATCAGTTTGATCAAGAAGCATCTTCTTCATATGTTAAGGGAGTTATATCAAGGCAATTTTCTTCTAATCCAAGCAGCTGGAGGTCAGAGCAGTCATTAAATAGTTGGCTTCAGGAAAGAAAGATAGTTGGTATTTATGGATTAGATACACGAGCACTTGTAAGGCACCTGAGAGAAAAGGGCGCAATGAATGGACTAATTACCAGTGAAGACTTCTCAGCTCCAGATCTTCTGGATAAGTTAAAAAAGGAGCCTTCTATGGAAGGTCTCAATCTTGCTGACGAGGTAAGTACCGAAGAGAGATATAAATGGAATTCTCTTTGTGGCGTTGATTTTGATCAAAGAGTTAAGAATTCTCAGAAAAATATATATAAGGTTGTTGCGATTGATTTTGGAATTAAACGATCAATACTTGATCGTTTAGTTGCTCATGGTTGTGAAGTCGAAATTGTTCCATCTTCTGTTGACCTAGAAATGGTTCTTAAATGTTCTCCAGATGGAGTTTTTCTATCTAACGGTCCAGGAGACCCTGCGGCTGTTAAAGGGGGTATTGATTTGGCTAAACAACTTATAAATAAAACAAATATCCCTCTCTTTGGAATATGCCTTGGTCACCAAATCCTTGGACTTGCACTTGGGGGTAGTACTTTTAAACTTTCGTATGGTCACCATGGTTTAAATCATCCTTGTGGAATTTCTGGAAAGGTGGAAATAACAAGTCAGAACCATGGTTTTGCACTTGATGCTTCTTCTTTGCCCAATGACATCGTTGAAGTTACTCATCTGAATCTGAATGATCGGACAGTTGCTGCAATTGCCGTTCGTAACAAGCCTGTATTTGGTGTCCAATATCACCCTGAAGCCAGTCCTGGCCCCCATGATGCAGATAATCACTTTGAAAGATTTGTTTCTCTAATGGCAGAACATCGCAGAAGAGTGGTTTAGTTCGCTCTCTATAACTACACTTTTGTTGATTACGTGTCGGGGGTTTAATTCCATCGCAGAATTGCAAAGGCTCACAGTCTCATTACGTGGAGGCTTCGATAGGCGTGAAGGCTGTCTCGTCTTCTCTTTCACTGGTCAGTTAGATGCTTATTCTGAAAAGCAATTTATGACCTATGTAGAGGATGTCCTTCTTGCTAATCCATCATCTGTAGTAATTGACTTGAGCAAGATTGATTTTCTTGATTCATCTGGATTAGGTGCTTTAGTTCAAGCTGCCAAGAAATGTAATGAGGTCAAACGATCTTTTTCAGTTGTTGGGAACGCTCGAGTTACACAGACCATCAAACTGGTAAGACTTGAGGAGTTTCTTCACTTGGTACCTGATTTAACTACTGCCTTAAGTCGAGTTGCAGCTTGATTGATTGGATCCGCTTTAAAAATGTCAGCAATTATGCTGAGGGCCTAGGTCCTCAGCAACTTGCCTGGTTGGGTGATGCTGTATGGGAGTTGCATCAGAGACTGCGCCATTGTCATCAACGAGGACGTTTAGTAGATTTACATATGTCTGTTGTCTCAATGGTTGAAGCAGCGGCCCAGGCTGAGGCTCTTTCTAAATTAGAACCGTATCTTTCAACTAATGAAAAGGATTTAGTTAGGCGTGGGCGAAATAAGGCAGGTCGTGGTCCAAGGAAAGGAGAAGCAGCAATATATGGAAAAGCAACTGGTTTTGAGACAATGATTGGGTGGCTCTTTTTGAACAATCCAACACGTTTATCCGAGCTCTTTGATCAGCTTGATAACAGTGATCCAAATCTTAATTAGTGGAAAATAACTAATCATGAGACCTCGATTTGACAGACGTTCTAGCAGCTCCTCTCGTCCTCGTAGGCAGGATGGAAGAAGAAGCAATCCAAATTCACAAAGAATCAACAACTCATCAAGATTTCGCCCCCTCAAGGAAGGAAGTTTTAAAGGAGATAAGAGAGACAGTAAGGTTGAAGATATTTCTAATTCTCTAACAAATTCAAGTAATTATAGAAACTCTCGTATAGAAAGAAGCAATAGTGAATTCCCTTCCAGTAGCAATAGAAAGTCTTCAAGAAATGAGATTAGTAGAAGAACTAATAATCAAAAAATTCTTAGGAGGGACTATAGAAATGATCCTCGTATTCCTTCTCGTGATTTATCAATAAATTCAGACCCTTTATATGGAGAGGCTGGTTCAGATGCGCAAATTTTCGGAAAAACCCCACCTGTTGATTTGCTATGGGGAAGGCATGCTGTTCTTGCAGCATTGACTTCTGGTAGGCCGATTCATCGAATTTGGTGCACAAGTGATTTGAGAAGTTCACCAAGGTTTCTTCAACTCTTAAGAGAATCCAAATCTTCGGGAGTTCTTGTTGAAGAAGTTACTTGGGGACGATTAGCGCAACTTACCTGTGGAGCAGTTCATCAAGGAATTGCTTTGCAGACTGCAGCTTCTGAGACATTAGATCTAACCTCACTTATTGAGGGATGCAAATTATTAGATGAATCTCCTTTGTTGCTTGCTTTAGATGGCTTGACTGATCCTCAGAATCTTGGCGCAATAGTTCGCTCTGCTGAAGCTTTTGGTGCTCATGGCATGATTCTGCCTCAAAGAAGAAGTGCTGGTCTTACAGGATCAGTTGCAAAGGTTGCCGCCGGTGCTTTAGAGCACCTTCCAGTGGCTCGAGTTGTCAATTTGAATAGATCTCTATGCGAGTTAAAGGATTCTGGTTATAGGGTTATTGGTTTGGCTGAGGAAGGAAATATGACTCTTTCGGAAGTGGATTTAGAGGGGCCATTGGTTTTGGTTACTGGTTCTGAAGGTAAGGGTATATCAGTTCTTACTAAGCGTAATTGTGATCAGCTAATTAGGATTCCCCTTCGTGGAGTAACCCCTAGTTTGAACGCTTCAGTTGCCACTGCAATAGTTATGTATGAAGTAGCTCGTCGCGGATGGATGAAGGGAGTTCTAGGTCAGACCCCATCCCCAAAGCTTGTGAGACCAAAATGTCTTCCTTTAGATAATCCTCTAACCGACTTTTAAACTTCAAAGACTAATTCCTAAGGGGTTGAGTACTTCTAGATTTTTTTTAAGAGAGTTTTCTATGCAACATATAAGGTCCCAAACTAAAAGCACTCAAAGTGAATTAAAATATAAAAACATTCTAATTCCCAAGATTAGATTGATTTTATTTTGATTTTAAAACCCTAAGAGGATATTAAAGGTTGTCCTGACCATCTTTCCAAAGAGTGGTTTGATTAGCTCTATAAATCATTCGACTCGCAATTTAAGAATAAAGTATGCAGAATAAGTAATGAATACATTCTTTGATATGGCAGTTATTAGGATCATTCGTAGGCTGTTTAATGGGTTTGGTTTGGCTTGGTGGGCTCGAGTTGAGACTTTAGAGCCAAAAGTAACGTATTGGTTTGGCCCTTTCCTGACCAGAACTAGCCTGGAACAAGAAATGACCGTCTTTGAAGGTGAATTAACTAGAGAAGGAGCTAGTTCAGTAGAACATCTGATTGTGCGTTGCCGTCGTGCTGAACCTCTTACTGTTTGAGTTAAAACTCATGGAGCCTGATAGCGTCTCATTTGTATGGCCTTAAATGTTATGTCGATAGCTGAATGGCAAAAAAGACTCAAGTTAGGTGAATTATCTGCACGCGAATTAACAGATCAACAGCTTTCGCGAGTTTTTGAAGTAGAGCCGACACTTCATGCATATTTAGAAGTTACTGCTGACAGAGCAAGGGCAGATGCGGATAGAATTGATGCTGCAAGGGCTGCTGGAGAATCTTTGCCTCCATTGGCAGGTGTCCCGATTGCTATAAAAGACAATCTCTGCACTAAAGGCATTAACACGACATGTTCAAGCAGGATGCTTGAACATTTTGTTCCTCCTTATGAATCAACGGTTACGAAAAGACTTTGGGAAGCGGGAGCAGTTCTGATAGGCAAAACTAATTTAGATGAGTTCGCAATGGGTAGTTCTACAGAAACTTCGGCTTTTGGGGCTACTTCAAATCCATGGGATCCTTCCAAAGTGCCTGGTGGAAGTTCAGGGGGGAGTGCAGCAGCTGTTGCGGCAGGAGAATGTATGGCTGCTTTAGGGTCGGATACAGGTGGATCTATTCGACAACCTGCTTCTTTTTGTGGTGTTGTTGGGTTTAAGCCTACTTATGGTCGTGTTAGTCGATGGGGATTAGTTGCTTTTGCTAGTTCACTAGATCAAGTAGGACCATTCTCTACATCTGTTGCAGATTCTGCAGAGCTTTTGAAAGTCATCTCAGGCTTTGATCCTTTGGACTCAACTTCTCTAAAAGTTGACGTGCCAAATTATTCTTCCTCATTGTCCAAGTCGATTGTTGGTTTGCGCATTGGTTTAATTAAAGAGTGCTTTGATCAAGAAGGCCTTCAGCCAGAAGTTAAGGCATCAGTATTGGCAGCAGCAGAACACCTTGAATCTCTTGGAGCAGAGTTGGTTGAAATTAGTTGCCCACGTTTTAACGATGGGATTGCGACTTACTACGTCATTGCACCTTCAGAAGCTTCTGCAAACTTGGCTCGTTATGACGGAGTAAAATATGGCTATAGATATGAAGACTCTGAAAATCTTGCCTCGATGACTTCTATGTCTAGGGCAAAAGGTTTTGGCAGTGAAGTACAGCGTAGAATTTTGATAGGTACTTATGCTCTTTCTGCTGGATATGTAGATGCCTATTACAAAAAAGCACAACAGGTACGTACTCTTATTCGTAAAGATTTTGATAGAGCGTTTAAGAATGTAGATGTGCTTTTGACTCCTACATCACCCACTACGGCTTTCTCAGCAGGCGCCCATGCGGATGATCCGTTATCTATGTATCTTGCAGATCTGCTTACCATCCCAGCAAATCTGGCTGGATTGCCAGCTATAAGCCTTCCATGTGGCTTTGATGAAAATGGATTGCCCATTGGACTGCAACTCATTGGCAATGTCTTAGAGGAACCCAAACTCCTTCAGGTGGCTTCTCAATATGAATTATCAGCGAATGTAATGTCTAATATCCCAGATACAGAAAATTTCATACCCTGATCATTGAGACACTATTTCTGGTAGCTTTTGCTTCAATAATCACCATATATTGTGTGTGTCTCTAGGCTAGGGCCATGACTTTTGTTCCTCTCCATAACCATAGTGACTACAGCCTCCTTGATGGTGCTAGTCAATTGCCTCAAATGGTTGAGAGAGCCAAGGCCCTTGAGATGCCTGCTCTTGCATTGACTGACCATGGAGTTATGTATGGAGCAATTGAATTGCTCAAGCTTTGCAAGAAGGCAGGTATCAAGCCAATAATAGGTAATGAGATGTATGTGATAAATGGATCAATTGATGATCCTCAACCTAAAAAGGAGCGTAGATATCACCTTGTAGTACTGGCTAAAAATACTATTGGCTATAAAAACTTGGTAAAACTTACAAGTATTAGCCATTTAAGGGGAATGAGGGGACGAGGAATTTTTTCTAGAGCTTGTATTGATAAAGAAATTTTGGGAAAATATCGTGAGGGATTGATAGTTTCTACTGCATGTTTAGGAGGTGAGATACCTCAGGCAATCCTGCGTGGAAGGTTAGATATAGCAAGAGAAGTTGCTCTTTGGTATAAAAATCTATTTGGCAATGATTTTTATCTTGAGATTCAAGACCATGGGTCACCTGAGGATAGAATAGTTAATGTTGAAATTGTTAGGATATCAGAAGAATTGGGCATTCCCATTATAGCGACTAATGATGCACATTATCTGAGTAAGAATGATGTAGAAGCCCATGATGCCCTCCTTTGTGTCCTTACAGGCAAATTAATTAGTGATGAAAGAAGACTTCGATATACAGGAACAGAATATATTAAATCTAAGGAGGAAATGGAACTACTCTTTGTTGACCATATAGAACAGAGTGTGATTAATGAAGCTATTAATAATACAATAGAAGTAGCAAACAAAATAGAGGAATATTCTATTCTTGGTGGTTATCAAATGCCGAAGTTTCCCATCCCAGATGATCATACACCTCTAACTTATTTAAAAGAAGTAGCTGAAGATGGTTTACGAAAGAAGCTTGGACTCCTTGTCGACCAAAAAATAGATCGGAATTACCAGGAAAGACTTTCCTATGAGTTAGAAATAATGGATCAAATGGGCTTTCCCACTTATTTCCTTGTTGTTTGGGATTATATACGTTTTGCTAGAGATAATGATATTCCAGTAGGGCCTGGACGTGGATCGGCTGCCGGATCTTTAGTTGCTTATGCGCTTTCAATTACTAACATAGATCCTGTTCTCAATGGGTTGCTATTTGAAAGATTCTTAAACCCTGAAAGAAAGTCACTACCTGATATTGATACTGACTTTTGTATTGAACGACGTGGGGAGGTTATTGATTATGTAACTCGAAGATATGGTGAAGATAAAGTGGCTCAGATAATCACATTTAATAGGATGACATCCAAAGCTGTTTTAAAGGATGTAGCAAGGGTCTTGGATGTTTCTTATGGAGAAGCTGACCGCCTTGCAAAATTAATACCTGTTGTTAGAGGAAAGCCTGCAAGATTATTAGAAATGATTGGGGATGATTCTCCCAATCCTGAGTTTAGAGAAAGGTATAAAAAAGATCCTATGGTTACTAAGTGGGTAGATATGGCTATCAGAATTGAAGGTACAAATAAAACATTTGGAGTTCATGCTGCAGGTGTAGTTATTGCAGCAGAACCTTTAGATGATCTAGTACCTCTACAAAGAAATAATGACGGACAAGTTATCACTCAATATTTTATGGAAGATGTTGAATCTATGGGCTTATTAAAAATGGATTTCTTGGGTTTGAAAAACCTAACCATGATTGACAAGACATTAGAATTAGTGGAATTAACATCTGGTAAGAGGATAAATCCAGATGAGTTGCCTCAGGAAGATTCAGAAACTTTTGATTTACTTTCGAGAGGAGATCTTGAAGGTATTTTTCAATTAGAATCTAGCGGTATGCGTCAGATTGTAAGGGATCTTAGACCATCATCTCTTCAAGATATCTCTTCTATTCTTGCTTTATATAGACCAGGACCTTTAGATGCTGGTCTTATACCAAAATTTATAAATCGTAAGCATGGAAGAGAATCTATTGATTTTGCTCATTCTTCACTAGAGCCGATCCTTAGAGAAACATATGGAATCATGGTTTATCAGGAACAAATCATGAAAATAGCCCAGGATTTGGCAGGCTATTCATTGGGAGAAGCAGATTTATTGAGAAGAGCGATGGGGAAAAAGAAAGTTTCAGAGATGCAGAAACATAGAGATGTCTTCGTAAAGGGAGCAAGTGATCGTGGAGTTGATCCAGGAATAGGAAATGAACTATTTGATCAAATGGTTTTATTTGCTGAATATTGCTTTAACAAGAGTCATTCAACTGCTTATGGAGCAGTTACTTATCAGACGGCCTATTTGAAAGCACATTATCCAGTGGCTTATATGGCTGCCTTGCTAACTGTTAATGCTGGATCAACGGATAAGGTACAACGATATATCTCTAATTGTAATTCTATTGGCATAGAAGTAATGCCACCAAATGTTAATTCCTCAGGCATTGACTTTACTCCTAAAGGTGACCGGATACTTTTCGGACTTTCGGCAGTTAAAAATCTTGGAGATGGAGCAATTAACAATTTAATTGCTAATAGAGAATCTAAAGGCCCTTTCTCTTCTTTGGCAGATCTTTGTGATCGTTTACCATCAAATTTATTAAATAGAAGAGCTTTGGAAGCATTAATCCATTCTGGTGCAATAGATTCGATAGACCCAGAATCTAATAGGGCGCAATTAATTGCAGATTTGGATTTATTGATGGATTGGGCAGCCTCTCGCTCCAGAGATCGAGTTAGTGGACAAGGTAATCTGTTTTCATTATTTGATGATAAGTCTTCTTCTAATAATATTTCAGGTGATATTAATTCACCTCCTAAAGCAGCCCATGTAGAAAGCTATTCTCCAACAGAAAAACTTCGTTTAGAAAAGGAATTGGTTGGATTTTATCTTTCAGATCATCCGCTTAAGCAACTTTCTTCTCAAGCTAAATTATTGGCCCCTATTGGGTTAGCTGTTTTGGACGAACAGCCTGATAGATCGAAAGTAAGTGTTATAGCGATGATCTCAGAAATGCGCCAAGTGACTACTCGTAAAGGTGATCGAATGGCTGTTCTTCAGTTAGAAGATCTAACTGGAAGTTGTGAAGCTGTTGTCTTTCCTAAGAGTTATGTGCGTCTTTCTGATCATTTAATGACTGAGGCTAGATTATTGATTTGGGCATCCGTAGATCGCCGTGATGATAGAACACAATTAATTATTGATGATTGTAGAGCTATTGATGAATTGCGTTTGTTATTAGTTGATTTATTGCCAGATCAAGCATCAAATATTTCAGTACAACATCGTTTGCGCGAGTGTCTTAATAGTCATAGACCTGCAAAAGACGAATTTGGTGTAAGAGTTCCAGTAGTTGCTGCCATTCGTGAGGGTTCAAATGTGCGTTACGTGAGATTTGGGCATCAGTTTTGTGTGCGTGATGCTACAGCAGCTATTAATTCACTAAAGAAACAATCGTTTAATGTACGTTCTAGTAATAGTCTTCTTATCTAGAAATTATTTACTCAGTCCTAATTTGTTGTTTTAAATGCATCACGCATTCTTGAGATATTTGGTTTGATATTTTCTAGGCCTAGCAGTGTTCCATTTGCATTGTCCCAGCTTGCTGAGAGTATTCCATAGCTCAATCCAATTAGGCCTATTAGGAAGCATCCTGCTGAGCTTAATAAAGTTATTCCTGGTGGGATATCTGCTATTCCCTTGCTAATAACTATATAGCTAAAGATAAATACTCCCATTCCTGCGAGTGTAGGGATCCCAGTTGTTACTGCAATCCTTCTTGCCATACGATTAGCAACTTTTTTAGGTATGCCAGAGTTATTTTGCTTTGACTTTTTAGGTCTTAATGCTGGACTGTTTTTGTTTGAATCTTTTTTGATTACCGATCCTGTTAAATCTTTACCGAAGGACTTTGGCTTTAGAGGTTCAGCCATTATTCTTTAATTAATTGTGTGTACGAAAGCCTTGCATTAATAGAGATCTAACCTCTGATGCCTAGCTTTTCAATCAATTTGCTATAACGCTCCTCACTCTTTGTACGCATGAAGTTGAGCAGGCGTTTGCGTCGTCCAATCATCTTGAGTAGACCTTGACGCGAAGAGAAGTCATGAGCATTGCCTTGTAGGTGACCGCTAAGTTTGGTGATGCGTTCACTTAGCATTGCGACTTGCACTTCAACTGAGCCCGTATCAGTTCCGTGAATCTGATGGGAGTTGATTAGTTGTTGCTTCTCAGCTGTATTTAGCGACATACTTCTTTTTGAGTACCTATTAAACACAAAGTTCAAGTTTAACCGCTCGTCTGCCTTTTTAGAGAGAATCTTGACAGAGCAACTTAAGAAAGGCTCTTAACCATGCTTCGGTGTCATTAGGACTTGGTAATTCTTGTTTGATGGTTTCCAGATCTGATTGGTCAGACTTTTTAGTCAGAGTTCCTAATGCCTTACGAATTTCTATGTCTTCATAGCCAAGCCCTGCAAGGGTTAGTTGAACCTCTTGGAGGCAAGAAGGATTGATAAGTGATTGAGTGCTTTTATTTCCTAAGGAAGTATTTTCAGCAATCCCAACGTTGAATTTGGTGAGATTACCTCGAAGCTCAACAGCGAGCCGTTCTGCAGTTTTCTTGCCCACTCCCTGAGCAGTCGAAAGCTTTTGAAGGTCTTGATTGATGATTGCATCGATCAATTCATTTACATTGCAGGCTTCAATTAAAGAGATTGCCATTTGAGGACCGACTCCGTTAACTCCTATCAAAGTTCTAAATAGATCTCTTTCTTCTTTCTGTGGAAAGCCAAAAAGAGTATCCTCTTCTTCACGTTTTAAATGATGAACCCATAGCACTAGTTTTTCTTGTGAATTTATTTCTAAAAGATGACGTGGAGCCAGTTGCACTTCATAACCGACCCCACTACAGAAAACAAGAACACCTTGTTTGGAGCCTTGATGCCAATTTTCCACTCTTTCCCCTTGCAGCAGGCCAATCATGAGATTGCTTCTGAGAAAACTATGCTGATTGTTTTAATTAAGAATTTCATTTCTAAACTTAACTTTAAGACTTTTTGGTTGAGTTCAAATCTATCTATAGGAATTATTTTTGTTGCTTTTTTGCTTACTTCTTGTTCATTTTTTAATCAACCTTCAAATACTGTCTTGGTTCAGGCTCTTTCCTTGGAGATTCAGTTGACGCAGCAAAAGGTCTCATCTTCAATAAATACAGTTGAGATTGTAGAACCTAAGGTTAAGAATGTGAAGATTGAGTCTAGAAGGAAGATTCTTATAGGTGATCATAATGGCACTAATTTGACTGGCAAATTTGACTGGCAATTAAGTGATGACTCTCAAATAGTTAATAGTCATTTTCAATTATTCTTAGAGGAGGGAGAAAAGTCAGAAAGTTGGCGATTAGCAAAATTTGTTGATTTACCTGGATCTCCTACAAAACAATGGATTTCATACCCTATATTTATCGATGATCCAGTCTAAATGGATATATTTATATTATTAATAGAATCAATATCTGACTAATTAAGCATTAACTCTTTTTAAAGTTAAAACGCGATTTAGCCTCCATCAATTTGACAGCCAAGCATTGCTCCTCCAACAGCCCCTGCAGGGATTGCCCACCATCGGTCTTTACCTCTTGATCCTGATGTTGCAAGCCCTGCGCCTAGTAGACCTCCAATTAGGCTTCCTTCTGAGCAGTCATTGGTGTCTCCATGGTTTTGAGTGGGATTGGTTTTAACTGTCCTTGAGTCGCATGGTACTTCCACTGTCTCATTCCAATGCCTGACATACCCAGGGGATTTTTTTGTGCCAGGAACATATTCTTCGCGATATTCATTGCGAGTACAGGTACGTGTGGATGAAAAACCAGGTTGGTATTCTCCAGCTATTACTGTATTTATTGGCATTAGGGCAGCCACTATGGCAAGGATTAACTTCATGGTTGAAAGTTCCAGCTGGTTATTAGTGGTGTTTTTAGGATGAGGTTTAACCTAAGCATCCCAACCACCTTCAATATAATATTTAGCAGTTTTGACTGACAATGCAACAAACTTATTCTTAGTTAAAGCTAAATGGAATATATGAAAGATAGTGGGCTAAACATTTTTTTAATAAGCTTCCTGCAAATATTCATGCAATCTTCATTTCAATAAGTAATTAATTTGATTTACTCTTGAACGACTCGCTAAAAGAATTGAACCAATAGATACATATCGATAATTAATTTATTTCATTGCCGACTCCAACGCTAATAATAGTTGAGACTAATACAAGAAGGGCTCCAATAATTATCCTGGTATCTATAGGCTCTGAGAAAATAATTATTCCCCAAGCCATTGCAAATATAACTTGTACATAGTTTATTGCAGAAGCTCTTGCTGCAGGGAGCTGAGAAAGACCTTTCGTTATTAGAATTTGACCTATTTGAGTAAGGATTCCTACGCCAACCAGCCAGAGCCAGTCAAGCCCTTGAGGTATTACAAAATCCAAGACCATAAACGGTATTGTTATTGGTATGGATATAAGTGGGAAATAATGAACGATTACCAATTGATGCTCACTCTGAGAAAGTTTCCTTACACAAATATATGCAAGTGCGGTAAGAAATGCGCCTGAGAATGCAATAAGTACTGGGTATGAACCTAAGTGTAATCTTTCTACTCCCTGTAAATCCGACTGTACAGAAAGGTTTACACCTGCCCAACCTAGAATAACTGCTAACCAAATTTGACTTTGAACTTTTTCCTTGATTAATATCCAGGCGGCAAATGCTGTAAAAGTAGGATATGTGTATTGAATAATCGTTGCAGATGCTAGGGGTAAATTATTTATTGCTTCAAATATGCAGAATAATGCTCCCGTTCCGAGTAACCCTCTTATCAAAAGCAATCTCTTGTGATATCCCCAGGGGGAGATTCCAATTCTCTGTAACATTAATCGTGTAATTAGAAGACTAATTAAAGATCTTGTAAAAACTATTTCTGATACTGGAATTCTCCCACTTATATGTTTCACGCAAACCGTCATTAGACTGAACGCCAATGCACTTCCAATTAGCGCTCTAGAGCCTCGTCCTTTTGTGCTAGAGCCTAATAGCCAAATAGGCCACTTGATATTCATTTCAGAATTTGCTTCCTAAAATTTTGTTTTGCATTTCGACTAACTTTCATTTGGTTCGGTTTCTTTCGATTGCTTTTAGTAGACCATTTTCACCAATAGGAGCAAAATAAATCTATGGCTATGCCCCGACTACACCCTCGCACCATTGAGGCTGTAAAAGAACGCGCTGACATTGTTGATGTTGTCGGGGAGCATGTTGTGCTTAAGAAGAAGGGACGTGAATTTGTTGGGATTTGTCCTTTCCATGATGACAACAAGCCTTCAATGACTGTTTCTCCTCAAAAGCAATTTTATTATTGTTTTTCTTGTGGTGCTGGTGGTAATTCCATAAAATTCTTAATGGAATTTCAGCGCCAGAGTTTTGGAGATGTTGTTCTTGATTTAGCCAGAAAATATCAACTTCCTATTGAGACTGTTGAAGGGCCGCAGCAAGAACGCCTTCGCCAACAACTTTCAAGAAGAGATCAAATACATCAGGCTCTTTCTAAAGCGGCTAATTGGTTTAGTGAACAGCTTAAATCTTCTAATGGTAAAAAAGCTTTTAATTACTTAACTCAAAAACGACAGCTAACAAAAGGAACGATTGATTCATTTCAACTAGGATATGCCCCCGATGACTGGGATGGCTTATTTAAATATCTGCAATTAGTAGAGAAACTTTCTCCTGAATTAATAGAATCTGCAGGGCTAATTGTTCCACGCAAGGGAGGATCTGGTTATTATGATCGTTTTAGAAATAGATTAATTGTTCCTATAAAAGATCGTCAAGGACGTGTTATAGCTTTTGGAGGGCGTAGTCTTGATGGAACTGAACCTAAATATTTAAATTCACCTGAGACGGAATTATTTGAAAAGGGAAGAAATCTTTTTGGCTTTGATCGTGCAGCTTCGGCTATTCGGAAAAATGATAGAGCAGTTGTTGTTGAAGGATATTTTGATGTAATCGCACTACATGCTTCAGGTATAAATAATGTTGTTGCTTCTTTAGGAACTGCACTGAGTAATCATCAAATTACTCAGTTGTGTAGATGTACTGACTCTAAGCGATTGATTTTGAATTTTGATGCTGATCGTGCAGGAGTTCGTGCTGCAAATAGAGCAATTGGAGAAGTAGAGCAACTTGCTATTCAAGGTCAATTGGATTTAAGAGTTTTGCACCTCCCTTCTGGTAAAGATCCAGATGAATTTCTTCAGGAACATGGAGCTGGGGAATATCGCTCTCTACTCGATCAGGCTCCAATTTGGCTCGATTGGCAAATCGAGCATGTTTTAGATGGACTTGAATTGAGTAGAGCGGATCATTTTCAAAAGGCTGTATCTGGAGTAGTTGAACTTCTTGGCAAACTCCCGCAAACGCCGGTAAGAACTCATTATTTGCAACAGGTTGCTGAGCGTTTAAGTGGTGGGCATGGGCGCTTAGCACTTCAACTTGAAGAGGATTTGCGTCAACAGGTAAAAGGTCAACGTTGGCATGGACGTTCAAGTCAGAATGAACTTGTTTCTGATACAAACCAGCGAGAGCGCAGTGAAGCTGAAATACTTAGGTTGTATCTACATTGTAGAGATATTCGGGCTACTATTCGGAGAGAATTACGACAACGGGAACTGGAAGACTTTGCTCTTCAGCACCATCGACTTTTATGGGTGACGATTACCAGTTTAGAAGAGACGAATTTAGGAGCCGAACTTCTTGAAGCAATTGCACGAGGGAATGACCCTGGTCAAGAACTCGCGGATATTGATTTACCACGTTTACTTACAGATCAATTAGTTCTTGAAAATAATGATCTTCTTAAACGTTTAACACCTCTCTTAGAACCTGGTGAAGTACAACTGGCGGCCATGTCAAAACCCATTAAACATTTTCATGGCACGGCTGCGGCTTTAGAACGTCAGAAATCCGTTAAAAGATGTAGACATTTATTAGAAGCTTGGAGTGGTCAACGACTTGAAACTTTAGAACGATGTATTGCCGCTCTCATTGAAGAAGAGCGACAGCAAATACCTTCATCTGATGAATCTATTGATATGGAAAGCCGTATAGAAGAAATGTTCAATGAACTTAATGGGGAGGCACTTCGCTTCCAGAATCTTTATTACAGCGAACGCAAACATATTCTTCACTTAGATCAACAGAGATGTTCAGGATATGGTGATCAGCACGCTGTATCTGCATAGAATTGATTTATTTACAATATCTACTTTTAATTTGATTGCTGTTTTAATAATCTTTGGTTTATCTTCTTGTAATAATGCCTACACTTTCCATAGTATAAATTTTTGCGAATGAGCTTTTATGAGGTTGTATGGCATGGGCATGGGATTGGTGATGGGGCTGAGATTGAAGAGGCACTTCAATCTTACTTATTTGTTAAACCAGAAGATGGTGATTGGTCTCGGGCTTGTTCAGTTGCGGGTGCGAACCCACATATAAATAGATATTCCTCTTTTGAATCTTACCTTGATAATGATGATTGCTTGGAAACTATGACAGTCACATCTGAGATGATTTCTTATGCTTTAGCGGAAGTCACATGAACCAAATTGTTTCATTATCAACACCTTTTAATATAAATGTCTACTACTTCTCCATTTGATTTTTCCTGTTGCAACCCTGTTAATTATTTGTGGCCTCGTTTGGTAGATAAGTTAGGAATAGACAAAGCTCAGAGGGCAGTTGATCAGGCTCTTGATTTGCAACGTATGCACGGGAATACAGATACACTTCCTCTTCTGTTGTCAGAAACATGTGGACTGGCTCTTGTCAGTATCCATATTTTGAGACTTCAAACTGGATTTGCTTGCCATGGTGGGAATATGGTCCTCTTGTTAAGTACTACAGAGAAATCAGTTCAACTTTTGAAAGAGCTTTAGTCCCTTTAGGTTTTATAGGCAATATTTTCTTAGGGCATATTTTACAAGTCTTGGCTTATCTTCTAACAAATAAGCTTCGTATTCTCTTTCTTTGCTCCCTGATAACTTTACTGACCCTTTCAGAGCTTTTTGTTTGTAAGGGTGGAGTTTCATATTTTTTGTTTCCATCATGTTTAATTTGTTACCATTATTACAAAGCTGAGCGACATGTGTAGCTTCGTGTCTTAAAGCTTTCCTAATATAAATATGAGTAGGGTTAAATTTATCATCAGACCCACTTTTTGGTAGCCAATATCCTCCTATATCCATTGCATTTCTTGTGCAAATAACCACTGTCTTTTGCTTTCTTTTTAAGAAGCCAAAGAATCTTTTGCCTAGCAGACATAATGGTGTATTTTCCTCTACTTTGAAATTAGCCTTGTAGATTAGTTCTAGAATTTCCTTGTCGGTTGAGCTTAGAAATAGCAAAAATTCCATAATTAATACTTTAAGTATTCTTTGGTATCCAGCTGTCTTTCTTTTCTCTGAAATCCAGCCAAAGTACCTTGACAATATCTTATTATATCATTGACTACCCCCCTCATTGACCCACACTTTTCCTTTCCTTAAGTCTATTAAATCAGACTATTTATATTGTCTAGTCACCTATCTTACTCAGGGAGAGCATTTATACTTTAGCTTATTAGTTCTAATATCTTTGCATACCTTCAGACCTTGACCAGAGGTAGATCTTCCATACGTGTTGTAGAGCATTTACTCATTAATTCTCGACGAAGTTTCCAGTTTGGGTTTGCTCCACAAATAGCCCATTGCAATGTTCCTTTCCCATAGGACTTATTTATTTGATCGATAAGTTTCATGAGACATTCACGGCGCTTCTGCTCTTCACTATTGAAGACTTCAAATAAATTATGTTGTAGATAATTCGTACTTTGTAACTGTTGCATTAATACTCCACACTTTATTAGTGGGCAGTTATATCGAAAGATTTGTTCTATTAGTGGTAGGGATGACTTTAGAAGAATTGAAGTGTCATTGCTTGGCAGGTTTAGTTTTGTTGTGGCAGATTTGCTGTAGAAAGATGGCTTAAACTTGCTCGTTCGTGTGAAGACTGTTATTGAACCTGCGAGTTGTCTCTGTTGACGTAATTTTCTGCTTGCATGTACTACATGTGTAGCTATTGCTTGGCGTAGTTCATTCAAGTTGCCAATTGGATTACTAAAACTCCTACTAACACAGGTTTCTTTTTTCGGATTTGTAATGGATATGAGGGGGAAACAAGTATCCCCATGTAGTTCATGTAGTAGACGTACACCTACTATCCCGTACTTTGCACGTAATTGATGACTTGGCATGTTGCGTAGTTGTTGAGCTGTTTTAATTCCTCGCAGCCGGCACCAACGTGCTAGTTGATGCCCTATTCCCCATACCTCTTCTATCGCAATAGTTTCAAGCCAGGGATCTGGGTTGGTACAGGTAAGTAAATCAAATATGCCAGCTTGAGCTGAGATATGTTTTGCTAAATGGTTAGCAAGTTTTGCTTGTACTTTGTTTGCGCCAATGCCTACAGAAATTGATATTCCTATCTCTTGACGAACACGCTCTCTTAATCTGCGAGCCCAGGGTTTTAGATCGTAATAGGAAGGTAGCTCAATACGTGCAAATGCCTCATCGATTGAGTAAATCTCTATTTCATTGCATTCACTTTCTATTATCTTCATTAATCTCCGACTCATATCTCCATAGAGTTCGTAGTTTGAGCTTCTTACTGCTACTTCCAGTAGCTTTAGTTTATTACGTATTTTGAAATAGGGAGCACCCATTTTTATTCCGAGTGCACGTGCTTCGACACTGCGAGCGATGATGCATCCATCATTATTAGAAAGAACTACTAGAGGTTTCTTTGTTAATGAGGGGTCAATGCTTTGTTCACAGCTGGCATAAAAGTTGTTGCCGTCTATAAGTGTTATGGCTTGGATCATCAGACTTGACGACCAGTATTTATGTTGTGAATGGAATAGGTTGCTACGCCCCATATTTCGATATTGTCGTAATAACAGAACTCAATTGGTGGATATTGAGGGTTTTCTGCCTCTAGTCGAAGTTCATTTTTATATCGCACAAGTCGTTTGAGGGTAAAAGCTCCATCGAGGATTGCAACTACGATTCGACCTGGTTTTGGCTCTAGACTACGGTCGACGATAAGAAGGTCTCCATTGTGAATCCCAGCATTGCTCATGGAGTCGCCGCTAATACGTAGAAGAAAAGTGCTTGTGGGATGGCGAATTAGTTGTTCATTGAGGTCGATGCCCGTATCCAGATAGTCTTCGGCTGGAGATGGGAACCCAGCTGATACAACCCCTTTCTCAAGAGGAAGGAAAGTTTGTTCTTTTCTTAAAGGGAGAAATGGTTGCGTGAGCTTCACCCACCCCTATGCGACTATCTCTATAGTACATATATACTATAGAGATAGTCGCATAGGGGTGGAAGGCCTAATTCCTAATGGCGGTGGTACGCGCCTCCTTGCAAAATATTGTGAGCGCGATAAATCTGTTCGATTAATAGGAGTTGCGCAATCTCGTGAGGGAAGGTCATAGGCGATAAGCTTAATTGCCATTGAGCCAAGGCCTTTAGCTCAAGCGCTACGCCATTGGCTCCACCAATAACAAAAGCAAGCCGTTGAGATTTGAGGCCTTGTAGACGTTCAGAAAAAGCGACAGAAGATAATTGCTCTGCTTCCTCATTAAGAACAATCATTGCCTCATTTTTCTCGAGACTTGCTAGTACATATTCTGATTCCTTTTGAACGGTCCCATCGCGAAGTTCTGTAATAGTTAGTCCGGGTAGGCGTTTGATGTATGTATCGATTCCAGTTTTTATCCACTTTTTGCGTACTTTTCCTATGGCGATGATTCGATAGCGAGAGAGATTAAGCAAGATGTGAGAATTAGTGAAAGTAATTTTTAATTATCTTCCTCTTCCAGTAATAACCTATAAAACAAAGTATAAAGTGAGTCGTTTCCATCTTTTTTGTTCAATTGCTTTTTTATAAGAGGAGAGCTGCTGCCAGAACCCTTAAGGGGTTTGTTTGTGGGATTGATACTTGAATTGGGAGTGTCGGGAGCTTTTGATTCGTCTTGGTGTAGTTGATTTGCCTCAATATCTTTTAGTCGGTTCAATAAATGTGGTGGAACCTTCCCATCGGTGCTTGCTTTCATTAATTCTCGGAATAAGGCCTTAGGGTCAGTCTCCGTTTCGATGGGATGAGAAGCGTTTTGTGGCTCAGAGATGATAGGAAGTTGTTCCATGAACTCATTAAGACGATCATGGTTTTTTTTGTCAAAGCTCATCGAATTAATAAGTTATATCGTTGCGGATCATTTGAGCTTGGAGGTCTTAGGGGATTCAGTTCCACTTCTTCTCTCAGTGCCTGACGGCGTTGTTCGAAGGGTAGGTCATCAAAAATGTCATCAAGCAATGCTGAAGGAAGATCGATGTTTAATTCTTTGGAGTCATCTGCAAGAACCCAATAAGTCGGTGAAGATAAGATAAGAAGAAGAACTATTGCTGCAAGTAGCATTACAGGTGTTCGCATCAGAGATAAGTAATGAAAGAATTTGGGATTGGCAACGATTAAGTGGATAGGTTCTTGCATAGTGAGTAATCCACTACTGTCAGGGTTGATGAGTGAATTTCTACTTGATAGAGATATTGGAGGTAAAGGGAGAATAACGCTAAAAGTGCTTGTAAATGTTATTGCTTTAGTGGGCCGATAGAATTTGAATGAAAAAACGCAATGCCAGTAGTGGAACAGTTGCAAATTGTATATGAACCATATGGAAAATTTAGAATTAATGGTTCAAATACAATAGCGAGATGGAGGTGTCAAACTTTTCATGAAAAGGAGCCAACTACTCTTGAATGGATTCAAAGATTAACAAAGCATTCTTGGTTGATTGATATTGGTGCAAATATTGGAATTTATACAATTCCAGCTTCATTATTTCATGTCGGTAGAGTTATAGCTTTAGAGCCAGAACCTAGAAATTATGCAGAGCTATTAGAGAATCTAGATATTAATTTAATAGATGATGAGAAGGTCATAGCACTTCCTTTGGCGATTTCTACAGAGTTTTCAGATCAGAGTACTAAGTTATTCTTATCAGAAGAGAAAGCAGGAAGTAGTTGTCATCAGCTAGGAAAGAATCAAGACCACATGCTTAAGAGAATCCAATTCAACAGGAAGTCAAGATCAGTTTATTCGATATCCTTGGAGCAGTTGATTTGTGATTCTTGTGTTCCCAATGATGTTCCATTGCATATCAAGGTAGATGTAGATGGAATTGAAAATGACGTTTGCCAGAGTTTATTTAGCTCTTCTTTGATACATAGACTAAGCAGCATTCAGATAGAATTAAATAAAGATATCGAAAAACATTTTGAACTAATAAGTAAACTTGAGCTGGCTGGATTTTTCTACTCTAAAGTACAAGTGGAAAAGGCAACAAGGAAGCAAGGGCCTTATTCTGGTTTCGCTGAATACATATTCATTCCATCTTTTAGTCCTGAAATTTTTTCTATGCTTTCATTGCCTGATAACATAATAGAACAGCATCAAATTCTCTATAATTATATTGGCAAAGGGAAGGAAAATATTGTTGAACCAGTGATTTCATTCAACAGTGAAGAGTCTGGAGCTATTACTTTTGCCGCTTTTTCATGTGTTCCTCCTGTGGGGATTGTTAAGTCTATATTTACCAACTCTCAATTACAAAGGATAGCCAGGTCTATTATTGATGTTGTGAGGACTAGCAGGCCTAACCTTAGCTTTAAAGTAGATAACAGTGAATATATTAGAGATGAACAACTAAGGGTTTCTGTTTCGTCAGATCAGCTTAAGTCTATAGATCCAGAGTATTGGGACTTCTTGCGCTCTTTGTTTTTCGACAAGTTTAATGTTGGCAAGATACTTTCAGTCTCTAGAAATATTAATTCACCAGATGCTAGAAATCGTTTCCCTCTTCAGAAGAATAAACTAGGAAGAATTACAGGGGCTAATGTAGTATGTAGGATAAGACATTTTGTTGATCTTCATGGATTTTATTTGACGAGGCATGTTGATAGCTCAGATACTATAACTGCTCTAGTTATTCCTCTTTTGCCTTATTCAACTTCTACTTCTGTTATGTTTCCTACTGGTAGGCCCAGGTATAATTATTGTGCATTTAAGAATCGAGGTAATTTATTGCCTGGCAGTTTCTCTAATCAGCTGGAAGTTTATATGCAAGACAAGAATATTTATTGTGAGAGGATAAAAGGTGAGGAGTATCACTATTCGCTAAAGAAAGTGCCATTAGAACCTGGTGAAGGTGCACTCATAAGTAACCCACTATCTATTTTATATGACTTAGTGGATACGCATAGAGATATATATAATCATACGTCAGGCCATGGAGTATTCCCTCCAATGGTTGATCTTGTTAGACCAGTTTTGTTAGTTGATTATTTGCTTAAGTATGATGAAGAACTTGATTCCTTGTTCTCTAAATCATCGGAGGATCTTTCGATGATTTTCAAGCTTTCTGAAGTTTTTGACTTTTAGTCTCATGGCCTCTTCAAGGCATACTGTTCGTAAGAGGTTCGGCCAGCACTGGCTAAAAGATTTTAAAATTTTAAATAAAATTATTGATGCGGCCGAGATTGAATCTAGTGATTGCATATTGGAAATTGGTCCAGGGCGCGGTGCACTTACGCAAAGATTACTTTCATCGGGACCCTCGTCTCTTCATTCAATAGAGATAGATAGAGACTTGATAATCGGTCTAAAAAAACGTTTTGGTGATGATCCTCGATTCTCTCTTTTGGAATCGGACATACTTTCTGTTCCTTTTTCGAATATAGATGGTAGAAAATATAATAAGGTAGTGGCAAATATTCCTTATAATATTACTAGCCCAATTCTGCAGAAACTCTTAGGAGATTTGAGTAGTCCTGTTGAAAATAATTACGAACTACTTGTCCTCTTAATTCAAAAAGAAGTTGCAGATCGTATTGTCGCAAAGCCAAAGCAAAATAGCTTTAGTGCATTGAGCGTTAGGATTCAATTATTAGCTGAATGTAAAAGTGTCTGTTTGGTTTCTCCTAACTGCTTCATCCCGCCTCCAAAGGTTCAATCTCAAGTGATTGCCTTGCGACCTTTCGATCAAAATAGACGTATAGATTCAAAACTGGCAAGTCGAGTTGAGGTTCTTCTTAGAACGGCATTCTTAGCAAGAAGAAAAATGCTGAGAAATTCATTTTCGACGTTTAGTTTTTTTGATGAATTAGACGTGCTTGCTAAGTCAATAGGTATTAGTCTGAGTCAGAGGCCTCAGGAATTATCACCAGATCAATGGGTAGCCTTGGCTAATGACTTGAATCAATTAGATGATCTTAGAAAATCTCAATGAGTGCTATAAAGATGGATTATTTCGCAGATGAAATTCTGAGAGTTAGTGCTCCAGCAAAGATAAACCTTCACCTCGAAATCCTAGGTCTTAGAAACGATGGTTTTCATGAGTTGGCAATGGTAATGCAGAGCATTGATCTGGCAGATGAACTTGATTTTCAAAAAACCAATGACGGTCTTATCAGTCTTAGTTGTGATGACAGCAGCCTCTCTACAGAGAAGGAAAACCTTGTCATAAAAGCTGCAGAGTTACTAAGAAAAATTTCAGAGCAGAAAGTTGGAGCTTCTATTCATTTGCGGAAACGTATCCCAATAGGAGCTGGCTTGGCAGGAGGTTCTGCGGATGGTGCTGCTGCACTATTAGGCCTTAATTATCTTTGGGGCCTTCAATTAACGGTAAGCCAACTTGAAAAGTTATCTGCTGAGCTGGGATCTGATGTCCCTTTTTGTTTGGAAGGGGGTACTCAACTCTGCTTTGGCCGTGGTGAATGTCTTGAGAAATTAAATTCAGGAGATACATCTATAGCTGTTTTATTGGTTAAAGATCCAAGAGTGAGTGTTTCTACACCATGGGCCTATGGAAGATCTAAGAAACTCTTTTCTTCCAGTTATTTAAATGATGAGCATGATTTTGAAGAACGGAGGAAACTGCTTAGAGAAGTCACTTGGTTCAAGGGAGTACCTAGTAATCAAAGAATTTCTATTCGCAATGATCTTCAAAGAGTTGTTGCCCCTGAGACACAGGCGGTCCAATCTGCATTAGAGATTCTTTCAGAAATGCCTGGATCTCTTGCAGTAGCAATGAGTGGATCAGGACCAAGTTGTTTTGCTCTATATCCTGATTTGAAAAGTGCCGAAGCTGCAAATTACCAATTTCGAAGGCAACTTAAGGCAGCTGGGTTAAAGAGTTGGTGCTGCTCTTTTAGAAAGCAAGGAGTGCGATTTTTGAAATGAAAGATTTAGATGACAACCAAGCAAATGTTGCTCCCTCCAAGGGCCCACTTAGTTTTCTTTCTGGAGCAATAACAAGTGGATTATTCGCTTGGATTTGCTTGGAGGTCAGTAAAAAGGTTGTGGAATATTTCACCGCGCACCCACCTGTATATACCTCCCCGATTGCGCAAAGCATTGCATCTGGCTTCAAGACTTTAATTATTGGGACTTGTTTTTTGGCCACTTTCACTTTTTCATTTATTGGCATAGGCCTAGTTCTTGTGTTTATTCGTAGTTTGTTTGAGGATAAAGAGCAAGATTCTGAATAAAGTTTGGTTGCTTTATATTTAGTGTTACTCAGGAGCTAATTGGATGAATCTTCACGATTTAGGCTTGTTAGTATTGCTTTTAAGCCCAGGAATGCTCCTTTCTATTTTGTTGTTGTCTACCTTCGCAGCAGGAGGGTAATTAACCCGGTCTGTTATAGCGTGTATTACTTAGGCTGTTTTGGGTGATTTGATGGCCGTGGAAGGGACCCTGTTATTTAATGCGCTGAGAGAAGCTATCGATGAAGAGATGGCTAGAGATTCTCATGTGTGTGTCTTTGGAGAAGATGTTGGTCAGTATGGAGGGTCCTATAAGGTCACTAAGGACTTGTATGAGAAATACGGTGAATTAAGGGTTCTAGATACACCTATTGCTGAAAACAGCTTTACCGGGATGGCTGTAGGTGCAGCGATGACTGGCTTAAGGCCGATAGTTGAAGGTATGAATATGGGCTTTCTTTTGTTGGCCTTTAATCAAATTTCTAACAACATGGGGATGTTGCGATATACAAGTGGTGGAAATTTCAAAATCCCCGCTGTTGTAAGAGGACCAGGCGGGGTAGGACGTCAATTAGGTGCTGAACATAGCCAGCGCCTAGAGGCTTATTTTCACGCTGTTCCTGGCATAAAGATCGTTGCATGTAGTACTCCAACAAATGCGAAAGGATTGATGAAGGCGGCGATTAGGGACGACAACCCTGTGCTCTTCTTTGAGCATGTATTGCTTTATAACCTTAGTGAAGTTTTACCTAAAGGGGACTATTTGTGTGCACTTGATCAGGCTGATGTAGTTAAGCAAGGGACAGACCTTACTATTCTTACTTATTCTCGAATGCGTCATCATTGTCTAAAGGCAATTGAACAGTTAGAAGAGACTGGTATTGATGTTGAGCTTATAGATTTGATAAGTCTTAAGCCATTTGATATGACAACTATTTCGCGCTCTATCGGTAAAACTCATAAGGTTCTTATTGTTGAAGAATGTATGAAAACAGGTGGCATAGGTGCTGAATTAATCGCATTAATCACTGAACAATGTTTTGATGATTTGGATGCAAGACCTCTAAGGCTGTCCAGCCAAGATATTCCAACCCCATATAACGGAAAACTGGAGAATCTAACAATTATTCAACCTCATCAAATTGTTGATGCTGCTAAAGAAATTGTCAATAAAGGACTTTGATTGAATGGCACGTCAGCAAGGTTGGTTTGCCTTAATTCTTGCTTTGGCAATTGCTGCAGCATCAGTTTGCGTGACTTTTCCGCTGGAATTAGGCCTTGATCTCCGCGGTGGCAGTCTTCTTACCTTAGAAGTTCAACCAGCTGGTTCAATTAAAAGTGTTAAGAAGGAACAGTTGGAAGCAGTTAAGGCTGTTCTTGACCGACGTGTTAATGGCCTTGGAGTTGCTGAGTCAACTCTGCAAACAATTGGTGAAAATCAATTGGTTCTTCAGCTCCCTGGTGAAGAGGATCCTTCTAGAGCAGCAAGAGTGCTTGGTGAAACGGCTTTGCTGGAGTTTAGAGCTCAAAGACCTGGAACCGAAGCGGAGATGAAGAGTCTTAAAAAAATAAGGATGCAGATAAGGACAATTTTGGCAAATGAACTTATTGGTAATACAGATACAAATTCTAATAGTTCCGACTCTACAAATTCGGATCAGTTAAAGAAGGTATTTAATTCCTTGGGGATAAAATTACCTTCGGCCAGCAGACTAGAGCAAATAGATTTGTTATTGGATAAAGTTAATAGTCAAATTGTATCTTTATTTGAACCAGCTTATTTGACTGGGAGTGAATTAATTAATGCAGGAAGACAGCAAGACCAGAATATTTCTGGATGGGAAGTAACACTTTCATTTAATACAGAAGGTGGCAATAAGTTTGCAGAACTTACTAAATCTATCGCTGGTACTGATCGACTTTTGGGAATTGTACTTGATGGACGATCTATTAGTGAAGCTTCGGTTGGGGAGCAGTTTAAGGTGGCTGGGATTACAGGTGGTGCCGCAACAATTAGTGGGAATTTTAGTGCAGAAGATGCTCGTGAACTTGAAGTGCAGTTGAGAGGTGGTGCTTTGCCTTTGCCAGTTAAGATAATAGAAGTTAGATCAATAGGGCCAACATTAGGCTCTGAGAATGTCAGGAGAAGTCTTCTTGCTTCTATAGCAGGTTTAATTCTTGTAGCCTTATTTATGATAATTAATTATAGATTAGCAGGTTTTGTAGCAGTTTTAGCTCTTGGACTTTATGCACTTTTCAATCTTTCTATATATGCACTTATACCAGTAACACTTACCCTCCCAGGTATCGCTGGCTTTATACTTAGCATTGGCATGGCTGTAGATGCAAATGTACTTATTTTTGAACGAATAAAAGAAGAGTTGAGAACGGGTAATACCCTTATTAGATCCATTGAAAAGGGCTTCTCAGATGCTTATTCATCCATTCTTGATGGACATTTAACTACTTTGATTAGTTGTGGTGCTCTTTTCTTCCTGGGCACAGGCTTTGTTAAAGGATTTGCTGCAACCTTAGGCATAGGCGTTTTATTGAGCTTGTTTACGGCTCTTAGTTGCAGTCGAACTCTTCTTAGATTCTTGATGGGTTACCAAGGACTTAGAAGACCCACTAATTTCCTTCCAGCAAGAGATCTTTCTTCTTCAATTTCTTAGCTATGAAATATTCCTCATCACAGTCTCCAGGGAAGATCAAATTCTATCTTTCTCGTTTCAAAAGAAAGGTTTGGTTGATATCAGGAATGGCTATCTTTTTGAGCTTGATTGGCTTTATATACTCTTGGCTTACTCCCTCAATTGGTTCCCCTATCAGGCTGGGCCTTGATTTCACAGGCGGTACACAAATACAAATTGAAAGGAGATGTATTCAAGATTGTAATCAAATTAATCTCGCTGGCTTAGAAGATAGATTGTATTCATTAAATTTATCAGCAGAACAAGGCTCTATTCCTCCAAGGCTTACTGGTAGCAGAATCCAGGTTTTGGATGAGGGTAAATCAATTTCATTAAGACTGCCATTTCTCTCGGCTTCTCAGTCCAAAGTTGTTGTGAATTCAATAGAAGAATTAGTTGGTCCATTTGATTCAGGAAGTATATCTATAGATACAATTGGACCAAGTTTAGGAAAACAACTACTTAAAAGTAGTCTTGTATCCCTAGTTGCTGCTTTTAGTGGAATTCTTATATATATAAGTTTTCGATATGATCGAAAATATGCTCTACTTGCTTTATTGGCTTTGATTCATGATGTGATTATTGTTTGTGGAATATTTTCATGGCTTGGAGTATTTCTTCAAATAGAGATTGATAGTTTATTTGCAGTAGCATTGTTAACCATTTCAGGATATTCTGTTAATGACACTGTTGTAGTATTTGATCGAATTAGAGAAAAAAATAAGGCTGATATTACTTCCTCCTTAACTGTTGATCAGGTTGACCAAGCAGTTTCAATAACTCTTACTCGTACAATCTTTACTAGTACAACAACCCTCTTGCCACTTATTGCACTTATATTTTTTGGTGGCACAACTCTTTTTTGGTTCTCGGTGGCACTTGCTCTTGGTGTATTGATAGGCAGTTGGTCAAGCATTGCTCTTGCGCCTTCTTTATTGAGCTTCTCAAATGGAAAGAATGATATAAGTCTTGATCCTGAGCAGACCACAGATAAGGAGGTTCTTGGCGTTGAATAATTCAGCGCTTCCCTCCAAACTTCGTAAACGTTTTATTCCACTCATACTTCTTTTATTGGCTATTTTCGATCTACGTGTTGAGATCTCTTTGTTGTTAGATCATTTTACTTTTACAGCACTAATATTTGCCATACGTAACCATCCTTTGGCCTTGAGTGTAATTCTATGTTCTCCTTTGCTTTGGAAACGCTTTGCAAATTAATAATTAGCATTTGGTACGAGTAGCCTATTAAATATGTCGTTTAACTATCCTATTAGATTCTATCCATCAAGGAGATAACCTTTCTTTTCTCAGGGTATTTAAAAGGTCTTTTATTAGAATTTCTTTTACAAATACTTGAATTACCACTGCCAATGGAAGTGCCAATAAAAGGCCTAAAGGACCAAATATTACAGTAAATATGAATTGCGCTGTAAGGGTTAGGCCAGGTAATAATTTAACTTGTCGATGCATTACAGATGGAGTTATCAAATAGCTTTCTAGATTTTGAATGATTACATAAAGTCCAACTACTGCTAATGCTTTCCATGGAGCATCTAATAGGGCAACTGAGACAGGGAAAATTGTACTTATTGCTGGGCCTAGGTTGGGAATTACATTTAGTATTCCTGCTAGAAGTGCATTTGCAATTACTAACTTTACGCCTAGCAATGATAGTCCTATTCCGGCAAGTACTGCTACACAAAGTGAACTAATCAGAACTCCAATCATCCAACTCGTTAATGCATCTCCACATTTATCAAGAATGTATCCTGCCCTTCTTCTGTAAAACGAAGGGAAAAGAAGTATGGCTACTTCTCTATAAGAATTTGGTTGGAAGGAAATCATTAATGTTACGGCCATTATAAACAAGATTTGGAGAAATCCATTCCCAATATTGCTAGCGAACCCCAGTAATCTTTTTATGCCATCACTTAGTCCCGAGGCAAGAGTTGTCCCGTCAGGAATTGGGTTAAATTCGCTGGGTAGAAGCCTTTTGTCCCATATTCCGCTTGGGTTGTCTCCATAAACAATGTCAGACATTTGGTCAATACTTCCTATTGATAGCTCCCAGAGCTTTCTTGCAGCTGTAGGTAGTTGCATTAGCAATTGCTGGAATTCCTCTGTAAATGGAGGAACGACAATTGCTAGGAATACGCCAAGTATTAATAAAAGTCCTGATAAACAGATAACTAATGCCAATGTTCTTGGCATCTTTATTTTTGTTCTAAGTTGATCAACTAATGTACAAACTGCCATAGCAAGAACTATTCCTGCAAATAATTGAATAAGTATTTCTTTTAAACTCCATAGCAGTATTAATACTGCTATTAGCACTGCCAATCCGAGCCAATTAGAAAATTTCACTAGTTAAGTGCAATAAGCGAAGGACTGAATTCAACTTTCTGAATATCCAAGTCCATGAGTGTCTGCATAACGTTTAGCAAAGCGCATGAATCGCTCAAACTCAATGTCAGATTTCCATACATACGTTGCTTCCAGGGCGTTCGGACTTCCATTGACAAATCTTGCTTTTATTTCTCGAGTAGATATTTCCCCCTCTTCATCAATCATTCGCATCCCAGTAATTTCGCCTAGTAATTCATTCGCAAGTGCTTCTGGTTGTTCAAAGTAGAAGATGGCTTGTCCAGTGTTGCCATCTTTGCTCCTGGTTAGTCGTATCTCTGGTATGCACTCTTCATCTACACCTCGAAAGAACTGAATCGCCGAAATTGAGTTGGCTTTATTCATGAATTATTGCGTTAAAAATTAGATTTTAAGGGCAGATCTCAACCAAACGTGAAAGTTTATGCAGAAACAACTTTTTGATCAATCATTTTTTTGCAGGATTCTTCAATGCTCAAACCTGTCAAATCGATACTTTGTCTTTGGGCTGAGCGCTTTAGTTCATCATCGTAACAACGATCGTAGTAATCAAGCATTGCCATACAGGCCTCTGACCAGTTTCTGTTCTCTATTGCCTTAATTGCTTGTTGAGTTCTTTGTGGACCAAGTCTGCGACTTATCCTCAAGGTTGCTTCTGTCAACTGTTTAGGTTCGTTAAGGCTATATACATTTACCAATTGATTCAGGCGTTCGTTAAGCGATCTCTTTATTTCCACCACAGGAGCGATTTTCATTTGATTGAAAAGTGCTTGGGGGATTCTGCAAGTGCCAAGATTTGCGCTTTCTGCTTCTAACCAAATTTCCTTTGCAGAATTAGCTTTGCTGATTTGAAGGGCTTCTGCAAGTTTGTTTTCGTAATGTTCATTGGTTGGCTGCTTTGGCAGACCAAGTCCGCCAAAGCTGCTTCCACGATGATGCGCAAGCCCTTCTAGGTCGATTGTTGGGATACCTTTTTGTTCAAATTGCTTAAGAAGATCTGTTTTTCCTGTACCAGTTCGTCCACCTAAAAGTTTGATTGGTAATTTCTTGTCAAAAGTTTCTAAGACCCAGTGCCTGTAACTCTTGTACCCACCTTCCAACAAAACAATTTGGATATCTTCGAATAAATCAGCAAGCCATGCAAAGCTTGAGGATCGCATACCACCCCTCCAGCAATAAACCCTGAGTTGATTTGAGCAATTAAAAAGTATTGTTTTATTTTTATGCTTTGACAGTCTTTTTAAATCCTCTCTGATTCTTTGAATTGACCCACCTACATACTGGATTCCAAGAAGTATTGCCTTTTCTCTATCATCTTGCTTATAGGTGGTTCCTATCTTTGCCCTTTGTTCATTGCTGAATATCGGAATGTTGATTGCACCAGGCCAATGCCCCTGAGCGAACTCCGCCGGACTTCGCACATCGACCAATTGACCTTTAGTCTTTCGAAAATCGTCAATTTTGGAAGGAGGTGCAATACCCATGCCTGACATAGTGGCTCAATGCCGAACAATTTGAGATCGGTTGTTATTCATGCTCTCCGATACTTCTTCTTCTAACAACCTCAATATTGAGAACTTGCTTGAAAAGTTCTCTACAGGTACAGCACGTCAAAAACGAAGCCTTATTTCGGAAATTGAAAACCAATCTGAAAGCCTTTCTAATTTGGGTGCTTCACTTTTGGAGACCTTTGACCCCGATGGTGATGATTGGGCTGCTGGTTGGCTTTTGCAGGTTTTGAGGAGGCATCAACCCAATGAATTAATTTTTCTCCTTGAAGAGCATTCAGGTTGTTGGTTTTCTGCTCCTTCATCAAAAGGAATTGATTACAAACAGCTCCAAGAGCATTTGCTGTATGAGCGCTATGAAGAGGCGGATCTCTTTACAAATTCAATTCTACGAGAACTAGCCGGACCAGAAGCAGTCAAAAGAGGTTACGTATATTTTAGTGAAGTGCCTTCAATTGCGGCAAAAGATCTTGAGACTATCGATCGACTTTGGACCGCTTACTCACAGGGCAAGTTTGGTTTCTCTAAACAAGCTCGTTCGTTGAAGGCTTTAGGTGGTCGTTATGACAGGCTTTGGCCAAGGATTGGTTGGAAAAAAGATGGGGTTTGGACAAGATATCCGGGATCTTTTACTTGGTCTTTAGAAGCCCCAGAAGGCCACATGCCCCTTGTTAATCAACTGAGAGGTGTTCGACTTATGGATGCATTGCTGAGTCATCCTTCAATTGCAGCAAGGGTTTGACATTTGAACTATTCCACGCCAATAAGACATTCGATCAATTCCAGGGTATGTTCAAATTACTCTTATTGCTGATTAATAGCTTTTGGAGTCCGTTTAGGCATCAATCCCTTAGTGGGAATTCAGATGTTTAGTTGGTCTGATTTCAATCTGCCTTCAACTCTCCACCTTTCACCATGGCTGGAGATATTAATGGAGCCTGTAAGTTCCTCTCAAGCCATAGAAAGGGTTCAACTTGGCCTTCAGGAAGCATTGGTTAATGCTGTTCGACATGGGAATGGAGGTGATCCGGGCAAATCTTTAAGAGTAAGAAGAATACTTACTCCAAATTGGATGATTTGGCAGGTCCAAGATCAAGGACCAGGAGTACCTCTTCATGCACGTGCTGGTCGTTTACCTTGTCAACAAGATGCAAATAGCGGTCGTGGGTTATTTCTTATATATGAATGTTTTGATGACGTTAGATGGAGTCGAAGGGGCAATAGGTTACAACTTGCATGTAGGCGTGCAGAATCCTCTTTTAACGAGGACAGCCAGGATCCTTTACTTCACGCTTAAGCCACCTAATTGCTTGTTTCGATAGTTCCTCTATGTCAGATGACTCTCCTTGATGCAAAAGTTGAACTATTGCAGATGCCAATAGCTCTGCTGCCCTGATTTCTGAGTCATTTTTAAATTCATGCCAATTTTTGTCATTTAATTTAAGTTCAGAATGTAGTTCAATCGCCATTCGCTTAGCTTTCTCTGACCATTTTGACTTTTTTGCTTTCATATAAAAAAGTTAAACTTAGTTGCTTACAGTATTTGGCATGAATAATCAATTTTAACCAGATCTCCTTAAAAATTAATTATTAAGCTATGATTTTAGAAAAAAAATATGATAATCGGCTGATTTCGAGTGCATTGTTAAGTCATTTAGTTGATTGAGTAATACTTCTCATCGCTTTTGCAAACCCTCTTCGCTTAAATCTATATGTCGCCTTTCATCCAAGATGCTAAGAGTTCTTTGTCGGGCAATGCTACAGGCCTCAACATCCTATTATGGAGATAGCATTGGTTTAGCACCAATTGCATTGGTTTCAAGGCAATCCACCTCAAGACTGATCAATCCTTCCAAAGATGCAAATCAAAGTGATTTCTGGGAAGAAGAATGTAAAGAGCATCCTACCCGAGTTGCATGTTTAGCATATGAAAACTAGTTAGTGAAAATAAACATTAAAGTTAAGGCTTATTTAGCTTGATATATTAATTACATTTGTCAAAGAATTTATCCCAATCAGTACTTCTCTAAGTTAAATTATGAGATCATTCTTTTATACTTCAGCATTTATTTCCTTTACTTTAGGTTTAATTTGTCCTTTAAATGCCAATGCTGAATATTGGCTTGTGATAGGAAGTTATCGACAAGGACCTGGTAGCAAACCATCTGTGAGTGGGATCACAAGTCCTTCTTTGTCTGCAATCCCTATGGACACTCTCGCGGAGTGCCAAAAAGCTGGTCAAAAGATTTCTGATGAAATATACAAGCCAGTTTGGCAATTTGATAATCGATGGACTTGTGTTTCAGGTGGAAGAAGTCTTTGAACTTAGCCTCCTAAGGATTTCTGGGATCCTTATCAATATTAAGAATGATATTTAAAAAGTTAAAGTTTTAACCCGATCTAACACCTTGCTGAAAACCACCCTTTCTGCTTTTATGCAAAATATGCTTACTGTTGTTATGAATAAGTATTGGCCTCAAAGAGCTGTTGCAATAGGCTTTGCTAATAATAATAGTGAAAAAGACGCTACTGAGAATCCATTGACTTATTTTAGTAGGTCTTACAAGAATGATAATAATTTAGAAAATAAAGCCTCTCAACATACTCTCGATTTTCATTGGGCAAACCGTAGATTCGAAGAATATAGAGAAATCTTTGCTTAAATTTGCTATAAAAAGATATTATTCCCGACCACCTCTTTTTATATCAAGATCAACGCGTTGAAAACCATCATCCTCATGACAAGTAGATTGCCATCCTTTTTTAACTGCTCGTGAAGGACATTCATTTGAGTAATATGCTCGTTTAGGTTGATCATTACTAGACCATTGCAAGGTATTATTTATAAATAAGCTCTTCGAGTTACATTTCCATCCCTTACCTGTTAAATCTTTGTGTCCCTTTGATAGAAAAGGAAATTTGGAAATGCAAATTACTTTTCTACATATTCCATCTTGATCATATGCATAATTACTAGGACATGAATTTGCTATTACGTTCTTTCTATTTGCTTTATATCTTTTTTTGTAAGACCTTATGCAATCTATGTAATTATCAGTCTCTAAACAAAGTTTGTGGATATTAGAATCTAAGGTTATTAGAATGGAGAATGCAGTACTAATCGATATGAAACTAATTCCAGTTAACAATCTTTTCCCTAGATTTTTTCGCATGAATAAATAGTAATTACCTAATTATTCTGAGATTAAACCTAAGGTTGTCCTATTGCTAAACAAAGCCCACCTTTTTGATGGTTTCATGACATTGGGCTACATTGACTTAGATTTGATTCGTCTAAATGTTCTTTTAACGATTGTATTTCCATGTGAATTTAGCTGTATCATGTGCATGTTTTTAATCCTTTTTAGTATTTGATACATTAGATTTTAATTTGACCTATAATCTACAATGAAAGAAGTAAACCTTCAATTATGAATATTACTCTATTAACCTTATTCGCTTTGATATTTACAAATCCTGCTTTGGCTGACAATCGGAAAGAAATTGCTGATTTTTGTCGACTTGAAAAAGATTTCCTTAGTTGTGAAAGAGCATATAAAGGTCTTCCTCCACTTTTACCCACTTCTACAACTATCAACATGGGCAAGAATATTCCTATAGCTATTAAGGTAATACCATTTTCATCTAATAATGATAAAAATACTAATATTCCCTATAAAGCAAGAGGGAAATCATCCAGTAAAAGGTTTTTAGAAAGGAGGAATATTAAGCCCAAGCATAGGAGATCTTTTCTACATGAAAACTCTTGGTATGATCCTTTAGATGATTAGTACACTATTTATATCCTTTTCTTATGAAATGGCCACCTTATAAAGCATGGACAAGTACTAGACTTCGAAATGGTTATAGGCATTTCGTGGCTATCAATTATGGGGAGGATAAGATAAAACGTTGGGCTTTAATGGTATCTGTTCTTGATACTAATACTTGCTTAACTATTTCCTATAAGGAATTATGTGATTTAAATGAGTGGAATATCGGTTGGCTTGATATCCCTAGGGATGAAGCCAACCCACCTCCTCCTTCTTCTAAGTCCTTACCTGATAAGGAATTTTTGGATCAATCTTCCTTAATCTTATCTGTTTCCTTAGATTCTGGTTTGGCGATACCTATTAGTAGGAATCAACTTCGACCTTGGTTTAGAGAGGATGATTAATTAATATTTGCTTTTTAAATTCTTAAACCTATTTAATTATTAGTGGATTTCCTGATTAAATCCAATCGAATTCTATGATATATCTCGAATGGCTAACAATTACTTGATAAGTTATCGTTCTCTTTGCTTGAAAGAGGTGTATCAATTCTATTTTGGCCAGTTTGTTATGCCTACTCAATTTCGATCTCAAATACTTTCATTGAGTGTTTTTGCTATGGCGATTTTAGGTTTTTATACATACGCATTATTTAGCTTTCCGAAGCTATAGCTATGGTCATTATATAGATTTCTGCGCTAATAAGGTGTAACAGCAAGTTAGCTCATGGTTTTTGAGGCTCCTTTGGTTTCTCAACTTATGGCTAGTCGCTATCTTTCAATTAGTGAAAGCACATGATGCACCTGGCGAGAGGTTGGTTATCTGAAGCAAGGTACACATTGACGCATCGTTAAACGAAATATCAATTCAGAACAAAGAATTGAGATTCTTTACCATTTGAATTGGTGTGAGGAGGAGATGGAGTACTGGAAATCTCGCGATGCTCATATAATTTCCTATGTAGCTTAAAAAGCTGCTATCAAACTAAATTTAGGAAGTAGAAAAAATTATTTTATTAGTTGTTCGTCCCTGCAAACCTCAATTGATGACTTAAGGATAGGGTAAAGAGACAACATTCGATTGTAATCTTCAGAATTCCTGTATCTGGCAGCTTCTTTCCTATAGTGAGCTTCAGTATTCATTTGGTGAAGACCACCAGAACCTTCAAAATAGAGATTTTCCATTTCCCCAAAAACATGGAATTAATTACCTGATACATACAAATGGACATTGATATCAATTAATACATAATTTCTATAGATTTAAGGTTATATTTTGCATTAAAAATGTCAGAAACCGATCAAAACTAGAGGTCGATATTTAATTCTAGCTATTCATCCTTCTTCAAATTGCATGCTAAATCACATTCGGTTAGCTCAGCTTTCGCTAGCCGGTCTAGCACTCTTGCCATATCAATAGATGATAATTCGCCATCGCTTCCCCACTTAAGCGTTGTCTTCCTTTGAAGTGGGATTTTTTTTGACTTTTGTTTTCGAGGACTTTTGTAGCTCACCCCTCGCCTCCTTTTAAACAATTTCAACATATTTAACCTTATCAAATATCTGTGGATTCTCTTGACTAATCAAAATTCACTTGACTTAACGCTAATACCTTTGAACCGTAAGTGCTTTTACTTACAAGGCTTTTCATTCGCTATTGGTTAGGTCTTGGAAATTAGGCATATTAATCACTGTCAATCAAATATATCTAAGCGAATGCTGTTAGCGATTGGTAGGATATATTCGTAGTATTTTAATTAATAAGAATTTTACAAGGCTAGTTAAAGCAAGAGCTTAGCCTCTAATTCCTGGCCACATACTATTTATAGTTAATCAATTGATAGAATTTTTTTTACAGAAGGTCGCTAGGCAAATTTGGAATCATTGATTTGAAATATGTTGTTAAGAACCAAAGTATTAAAACGTTTGCGACCATTGCTAGCGCGAACCTTACTCTTAGATCTTTTACTAATGGGAGGAGAGTATCCCATATCTGAAGCATTGGACCACCAGCCATGATTCAAATAAATAAGACGTTTCTATAAAGCTAAAGCAATTTACGATGATCTATGGACTTCCAGCTTTTTATTTGTCCGAATGGAAGTCTTTTCCCTTCAGAGTGCTTTGCCTGTTATGAAGGCATGAACAGCTGGAACTGTTCTATCGAGGAGAAAAACAAGAGCCACCAGGACATTTAGTCCTACAACAACTGCTCCCATCAAACGAGTTTGTTCACTACTGGTGTAGTCCCATTTGACTTGCTCTTGTTGATCTGAATCTGAGAGTTCAGCTTTTGATTGATTTGAATCTTCCATGGTTTTGTAACTTCTAAGATAATTAGTAATTCAAACTCTTTTAAGAAGCTCGAGCCTGTTGAAGTTTCCTAACCTTTTAGCGCAAATAATTTTTTTTGTCTCCTGATTTTGAATTGATAATCTCAGAAAACCTTTACTGATGAAGCTTTTCAAGGCTTTCCACTCAGTCTAAAGCTCATTCCTCAAATTAAATTCGCTCCTCGAAAAGGCGGAGCCTCCCCTTTTTGAAATTAAAGGGCCAATTGATTTGGCTCTTCGTAATTTCATTTTATAAAAGTCTTGTGACAGACCTCCTGAAATATTTTTTTTTTGCACTTTTTAAACTAATCTCATACAGCTTTGCCGCCTTGCACCCTAAAAAATTATGCAGACCTATGGAAAACCAGATGTCACCTACGGGTGGTGGGCTGGTAATTCTGGGGTCACCAATCGCTCAGGTAAATTCATTGCAGCTCATGCCGCTCATACCGGCCTGATTGCTTTCTGGGCAGGTGCCTTCACTCTTTTTGAACTAGCTAGATTTGATCCCACATTGCCAATGGGGCATCAGCCACTTATTGCGTTGCCTCACTTGGCTGCTCTAGGCATTGGATTCGGACCAAACGGCGAAATAATGGGAGATACCTCGACTGTTGTAGCAGTCGCTGTTGTTCACCTTGTTGCTTCAATGGTTTATGGAGCCGGAGGACTTCTGCACTCTCTCCTTTTCACAGGAGATATGCAGGATTCAAAGGTCCCTCAAGCTAGAAAGTTCAAGCTTGAATGGGATAACCCTGATAACCAGACTTTTATTCTTGGTCACCACCTAATTTTCTTTGGTTTAGCCAATATTTGGTTTGTTGAATGGGCTGCAAATCACGGCATCTATGACGCTTCTATAGAAGCTGTTCGCCAGGTTCAATACAACTTGGATTTGAGCATGGTTTGGAATCACCAATTTGACTTCCTTAATATCGACAGTCTTGAAGATGTAATGGGAGGACATGCTTTCTTGGCCTTCTTCCAGATTGGTGGAGGAGCATTCCACATTGCTACCAAACAAATTGGTGAGTACACCAAGTTCAAAGGTTCAGGCCTCCTATCAGCTGAGGCTGTACTTTCTTGGTCTTGTGCAGGAATTGGTTGGTGTGCGATTGTTGCAGCCTTCTGGTGTGCAACGAATACCACTGTTTATCCAGAAGCTTTCTTTGGAGAGCCTCTCTCATTGAAGTTCAGCATTTCTCCTTATTGGATAGATACGGCTGTTCTTCCTGACGGAGCACATACTTCACGTGCTTGGCTGACCAACATTCATTACTACTTGGGATTCTTCTTTATCCAAGGCCACCTATGGCATGCATTACGTGCTATGGGATTTGATTTCAAGCGCGTAACAAGTGCTATTGGAAATCTTGACAGCGCATCAGTTACTCTGAATGACTGATCTGATCAAATAAATAAGAAGACATCTTCTTGGTTATTTGACAAAAAAACCTCGCCACAAGGCGAGGTTTTTTTGTGGATTGTTTGATTCGTTAGGAGGTTACTAATATCTTTTTATAACTCAGGCCTTTCAAATCTCACAAAATTATTTTCTGATTTTTACATTCAGATTTGTATTTTGCTTTCTTTTTAAAGTATATGCTTGATATTTACTCTTTATTTGGTGTCTATCGCAAGAATGTTACTCCATATATGGTAGTTGCTATTTTCTTCTTTTTGTAGCTTCATAAGGGGGATTCTCAAGTAAGAAAATTGGACAATAAAACATACCCTTTTGCTACTAAATCGCTAATACAATCAGATATTGATAGGGCCAATCAGAAAAAAGTTGATCTAAAACCCAAGCTTGGACTTATTGAACTCGTTTTTCATGCATGTATGCTTCTGCTACTTGTCTAGAGCCAATTAAACATCTTTTTCCTTATCAGCAGTTTAGGAAAAGACTTTTAAAAACAAAAAAATTTAATTGATGAGATTAGTAAAATGATCAATCAGATTTTTTGAATAATTTGCCTATTCAAAGGCTTACAATCCAGGTGCTTGTAATTTTTATTGGGAAATAGAGAAAATGTTTCTGACTTAAGTAAGAGATGACTTTTTTTGATCGCCTAATGAAATTCCTTGCGCAGTTTCCAACTGCCCAAGGAATTTGGCTTTCAGTTCTTTTGCTATTTCTTCTTGGAATTTTACTGACTTTAGGGCGTCGGCTTGAGCCGGCCTTGAAACTTGAGCGAATTGGGATTCCTATTGCTCTTTTGGTTGGATTTGCTGCGTTATTAATAGGTCCATATGGCCCTATACCACTTTTAAAAGAATCAGTAACAGATGTTTGGGTCAGGTTGCCTACACCACTGCTCACACTTGTGTTTGCCACTTTAATGCTTGGAAGACCACTTCCAAGCATTAAAGGTTTATTGAAACCAGTTTTTTCTCAAGCATTATTAGGACTCCTTTTGGGTTTTGGGCAATATTTATTTGGTGGACTAGTAGTTTTATTTGTACTAACTCCACTATTAGGTGTAGATCCTTTGATGGGGTGTCTTATTGAAGTTGGATTTGAGGGAGGTCACGGCGCTGCGGCTGTTATGGGCGAAAGCTTTAAAAGACTCGGATTTCAAGCCGGTCTTGATTTAGGGATGGCAATGGCAACGGTTGGCCTTCTTTCTTCGACACTTATTGGTAGCGCACTAGTTGTTATAGGCCGTTGGAGTGGTTGGATGGTTAAGAATAATCAGGATGTTTCTATCTCAGAAACTGAACCAGAGGAATCTATAAGCGTTATAGAACAATTTAATCTTTTATTGATTAATTTGGCTCTTGCAGGGGCAGCTGTTTTGCTTGGCGTTTTAATGCTTACTTTCCTTCGATCTATATCTTCTTTCTTTGGAGATATATTTCATCAAGTTATAAGTGTTTTCCCTGTATTCCCTTTGGCATTATTAGGTTCTTTTTTGATAAGATTTTCAATGGAAAAAATTGATAAAACCGAGTTTGTATCACAATTGCTACAGCGAGAAATAGGCACTATTTCGACAGATTTATTAATCGCAACTGCCATTGCTAGTCTTAATATCCCTTTATTAGTAAATGACTGGGTCCCCATATTAGTTCTATCGGTAACAGGATTGACATGGAATCTTTTTGGTATGCTTTTGTCTAGATATATATTTAGTGAAGAATGGTTTGAGCGGTCAATTGCTGAATTCGGTAATGCCACTGGCGTTGCAGCCAGTGGCCTACTTCTTCTAAGACTTGCAGATCCTCTTAATTTAACAAGGACTCTTCCAGTCTTTTCAATGAAACAGTTGTTATTACAACCACTCCTTTCGGGCGGACTAATTACTGTTGTAGCTCCTTTGATTGTTCTAAAAGTAGGACTGATTGAATGGACTGAGATTTGTGGTGTTATAACACTTGTAGCCATTTCTCTGGCATTTGTTATTCAGAGATATCCAGTTGAAAATCCTCTATAGCCTAAATCGAAGATAAGGCTAAATTATTTTTAATTGCAATTTAAGATTTTGATTGAGATCAGAATCTCTTTGGTCTATAATTTTTACAAATTTAGATTTAGCCTTCTAAGATTCTATTAAAATGTCATTTACAGGTATTCCCCGTCAGGAATCAAAAGAGAAATGGTTTAAAAGCCATCTATTAGATAGAGAGGTTGAGCTTAAGGAGCTATACGAATTACCGCAAAATGAGCTTGATTTATTAATGGCTGAAACGGCAGAATATAGAAGTGATCCAGGTAATAGAGATAGAAACATTGGAAAATATTGTACCGCGGGTTACTTTTTAGAATTATCAAGGATAGTTGATAAACGTAGGCTAGAAGAATAATAATTAATTTCTTAGAAATAATATCTGCAAACTAATAAAAATATAGCCCTAAATTATATAAGGTGTCGCTTTAATGCTGATATGTCTTCGTCTTGAAAACCTTTTTTAATTAATTTTTCTTCAATTTTTCTTATTTTATCTGTGATATCAATATCTAAACCTAAACTATTTGCAAGATCTATAGCAATATCCAGATCTTTCTTGTGCAAACTAATTTTGAATCCCAATGGATAATAGTTATTTAACATATTCGTAGACCTATTGCGAACTACCCATGAATCAGCAGCACCTGTTTGTAATGTCCTAAGTACCTTTTTCATTGGTAAATTAAGCTTTTCTCCAAGGGCAGTTGCCTCGGCTAAGGCAATACAATTTCCTGCAACCAGTATCTGATTAATAGCTTTAACTTCTTGACCTTTTCCTACCTCTCCAAAATGTACTATTTTTTTTCCAATTACTCCTAAGATAGTACTTACCCTTTTCAACTGATTAACATCACCACCAACAAATAATGTTAAGTTACCTGATTCTGCTGCTTCTGTGCCTCCAGTTACAGGACAGTCTAAGTATCCAATTCCAGAGTTGAAGAGTCGTTTATGTATACTCCTTGATTTGTCAGGAGATATTGTTGAGCAATCTATAATAATCGAGCCTTTACTTATTGAATCAATAACTCCATGCTTTCCAAATATTACTGACTCAACTGCTTGGCAGTCAGTTACACAAATTAGGATTGCATCAGAATTAACTCCAACTTCATATGGATAATCACAGCCTTTTGAATTTGCTAGAGCCTTATATTTGTTTGCATTTCTACTGCGAGTATGAACTTTAAGATTATATCCAAATGATGATAAGTTTTTAGCTATATGAATTCCTATAGAACCCAAGCCAATTAGGCCTAGATTAGAAGGTGGATCAATGACTCCTGTTACAGCTTTTAGATTTTCCATTTCAGATACTAAGTTCTATAATTAAATATATTGTCATTTTGATCTTTATCCCATAGGGAGTATTTTTGCATCACATATAAAAACAAAGGGTTATTTAAGTATCTAAACAACCATTTTTTTAAATGAGTGAGCTCTAAGTCTTCATCAAAATACTTGGGATTTGTTATGCGATATTGCCGAACAAATGGCCATATTGCTAAGTCAGCTAGAGACTCTTCTTTACCTAAAAGCCAACCTGTTGAATTAGATGAATTAGCATCTATTTGATTTGAGAGTTTTACTAGTATTTTTTTTGCTTGAGTTCTATGATATTCTGCATCTACTTCTTCATATCTGTTTGTATATTTGTATCTGTCCAGATGGAATTTAAATCTTGTATCATTCGTAAGTATATATTCCTTAACTTCTTGACAATTGTCGGTGGATAATTTGTCTATTAAGTTGCGATTTGTTTTTGCATTATTTATAGCCCAATTCATGATTTCTATACTTTCTTGAATAATCTCTTGATTGGATGTTAGGAGGACAGGAACCGTACCCTTTGGAGAGATCTCTAATAATTCTTCTGGCTTGTTCTTTAGGTCTATCTCTCGAATTATTATACTAATGCCACATAGAGCGATCATCCATCTTGCTCTAATTGCGAATGGACATCTTCTGAAACTATATAGAATGTGATCATTCATTTTTACATTATAATTACAGTGTATGCCATTGTATCCTTTATGTTGATTTAACCCTTAACCACTTTATATCTATGCCATGGTCGGGGATCTATAATTATTCTATTATTCTTAAATTTGTCAAGCTCAGCATTGCTAGCGTTATTCACCTTGAAAATTTTGCTAAGCAGGCCGTCGAACTTTATGTCTCCCCCGACCGTACTTGAAAAGATATAGTTTGGATTGAATCTTTCAATAAGTTCTATAGTTGCACTATTACCTCTAATTATTTTTCCAATTAAAGGAATAGAGATATCAACAACAGGAGTAATAACTAAATCTAGCTTTTGCGGTTTTAATTTGTCATCTATAAAGCCGTGTGGCTCTATATATATTGAGAAATTATCTTTCTTTATCAAATAGCCATTCTCGATTGATGGAACTGGGGCACCCTTAGTTGCTTTTATATCTATATCATCAATTATATTAGTATTTCCAGGGTCCATTCTGTATATCTTTTTGAATCCAAGCTTAGTTGCTAATTCAGTTGCTTTTTTTGATCCTATTACTGGAATTGATTTCCCAAGTTTCTCTAATGTTGGAGGATGTGTGTGATCTGGAAGCCCTTGGGTTAGGAGGATTAAATCGATCTTGCTAGTTATTTCTCTCTCAAAAGGCAGACTTCCCTTTAGAAACCATTTTCCTGGCGGGAATACAAGTTCTCCTGTCAGCCATGGATCTATTAGTAAATTCACTCCATTGAATTCTATGAGCCATCCATTGGCCCCAAAGTATGTTGCCCAGATGGAGTTTTCTTTTGATGTTGATTGAGAGGAGCCCATGCCTTATTAGTGGAATGTATATATTGATTTAGGAATAGAGTTCGTTTCATAAGTCTAATCATTATATTTGATGTATATAACCTTTATTATTATTCATATCTTCTTGGAGAGATCAGAAACCAAATTGATTCCAAATAATTTTGTTCTGGCTCTTGCCTTTTGATTAGTTAGCATGCATAAAGGGGCTAACAGAATTGGTTCTAATATTCTGTTTCTATAATCACAGCTTTATGCTCTTATGACCCTTGTCAATTACTTGGAATTTCTAGAGCCTCTTCAAGAAAATGTTACGAGAGTATATTCAACTACATCAGGGATTATTAGCATTTTACTTGTTCTATGGTGTTTGAATTTTTTAGCCGGATTAATCCAACGTACATATGCTTCTGGCTTGGCCTTTGGTCATTTCTATAGGCAACATTTGCATAGTCCCTTTAGCAGAGCTCTTCGGTTACTGCTGGCCTTGTTTTTAAGGCGAAAAAATTCAGTGAAATTGAATACGACAAGTAATTAAAATTGAAAACCTCTGACTTGATTTTGTGGATTGAGGCAAGTCTTCTTAGGTTGGTTTTGCTTCTTTCAAAGCCTTGCCAAGAAGATTTGCCCCATTCACAGGTTTTGGAATTTTGACTATCAGCCGTTAACCAAACCTACAACTAGAGTCACAACTGCTACAAGTAGCCCCCCCCACTTGATTACAGGCTCCTCTTTGTTATATGTGCTTGCTGCTAATAGAGCAGAGAGTTGAACTACAACAATTGGATCAGACATGGTTGATAGGAGAAATATCAACTATTTTGTAGCAAGGCATACATATTTCGTCCATATTTATTAAGCAATGCTCAGTCTCAATTGAAATTTTAATCGTTCATTCTTTCGAAACTAAGCTTTAGGTTAAGCCTTTTTTGTTGTAGGTAAGACTTTTTAAGTTACCCGCTTGCCAGATCTAGCAGTACATTTGGCCGAAATATTGATTCAAAATCAAACTTCTTTGGCTAATTTCATCTGGATACGCTGACTATGCTTCCTATTTTATTTTTAAGCTTCAGAATGTAGATGAATGGCATATTTTTATTTTTTTGAATGACTTCTGCTCACCTTCTCAAGGCCTATACAGTTCAATATAGAGATATTCAAAGCAAACATCATGAGTTCTGTGCGTATGCAAAAGACTCTTATGATGCGAGATTAATAGCTATGGAAGCGAATACTTATCTCCGTGATCATCCACATGCTATTGACTCTATTCGCCTCGAAAAAGCATGCACTGTAGCCAGTTTATAAGGGTTTGAGGTTATTTTGAATCTGCTTTCAATTTAGTCAATTGTAGCGATCGAATAATTTGTGTTGCTTCAGCCACCTTAATTCACTTTCTTTTTCCTGCGTCCTGATACTTCTACAGTGTTCACAGCTGCATAACTCATTGTTTCTATGACTAAAATCTTTTTCAGGGCTCATGAAAGTTCCTTGCATAGTTGAAGCCTCTAAAATCTTTAATTACATACATCTAAACAAATCCAGGGAAGGTTAGCCAGTTGATATGGTATTTAGTAAACTTTTCACTGAATTTATAAGTGATCAATTCTTTGACTAGGTCTCTAAAAGACAATTAATCTTAACTTCAAAAGGAACAGATGTATTTGGCATCGCTAGTAATTGATTACATAAAGATCCAATATCTTCCGGTTGTGTCATCTCACTCTTTTTGATTGCTTTTACATTTGCGGCCATATCAGTATTTACCCAACCTGGACAAATAGCAGTTATTCTAATTCCACTTTCCCAACCTTCATTTCTTATGGTTTGGCAAAGTCCCATGAGAGCAAACTTACTAACTGTATATGCAGCTAACTTCCCTTTTGAGCGGATGCCACTCATAGATACAATCATAATAATTCTAGAGTTCCCATGACTTGACAATTCATTCCAGCTTTGTTTTGTAAGAACCCAAGGAGCCATTAAATTTATTTTTAGAAGGTCATCTATTTCTTTTCTTTCATGATCTTTGAAAAATAAACTAGTTCTATTAAATATTCCTGCAGAGTTTATGATTGAATCGAATTTTCCAAAATAATTTTTGGTTTCATTTATCCATGATTCTGCAGAATTTTCATCATTACAATCGTAATGATTTATAAATACTCTTTCTGATCCAGAAACTTGGGGATCTAATTTTGTTCCGGTAATGACGTTAGGATCTCTTAGCCCTAAACTAATTCTATGACCTTTATCTATAGCTTTTTCAGCAATAGCTCTTCCAATACCTCTGCTAGCACCACTAATTAAAATTGTACGCATTTTAATGTTTCCACAAATCGTTATAAGTATTAGAATATATCGATTTTATTGATATCTACTCTCTGTTGGGAAATGATTTTGTTTTTGAATTAATTTCCTGGACGAAGGAATTGCCATAAAAGCTTTAGTTCACGACCTTGCATTCCCATTAGACCCCACCTCACTTTCCAAGATGCCCCCGTAAACATTGTCCACATTGCTGCCACCAATTCTCCCAGGCTTAATGTGTTAGTGAGGAAGCCATACCATTGTTCACTAGGTAGTCCAAAAAAACTAGTAAAGAACTCCCGCAATTGGTTCTCTTCGAATCTCATAAGTTTCTCTAGACCAAATTGATATAGAGCTTGTTTCCTTCTTAGTTCATTTGGCCATAGCACTTTCCATCCAGATTGGGCAATTTCTGCAGGACTAGCATTTGGATCTTGCATGACTTGTGCAATTGCTTTTGCAAGCTCTGGACCTCTTCTAAGTAGGCTCCCTACTAGATATCCTGATGCTGGATGAACCATGGCCGCAGCACCACCAAAGCCTAAGAGAGGTTGATCTAAATCTGGCAGTGGTTTGTTCATTGGAAGAAACAGGCCCAATTCTTCATGTTCCAAGCTGACTATTTTTAGCCCACGATTATCCAGTCTTTTTTTAAGCCTTGCTTTCAGAGTATCTATCTCTAGAGGAGGCGCTAACCCTAAGGAAGTCTCTTCCAGAAAGAAACTTCCTCCGCCCATATCCATTGCATATAAAAAGGTTGGGGGCTCTTTTCTCTCTGAATTGTTAAGATGATCACATCTATAATCCATTAATATAAATTGGCCATTTTCTAATGGCGGTTTATTAAATCTACCAACTATCCCATAACATGTTTGTACAGCTATAGGTTCATTTTGTTTGCTAGATAGAAATACAGGCTCATATCCAGAAGCATCAATTACTAACCTTGCTGTTATTTTTTTACCTTCAGATGTTGTGACTGTGCTAATAGATGAATTTATATCTAAATCAGTAGCTACTCCTCTATGCCAAGTTACTTTGGCAGAATTGCACTGATCTAACCAATATAATTGCAATTTCTTTTTGTCAAATAACCCATAGTCTCTGTGGTGAGGTGTAGGTTGATTCTCTTCTGCTTCAGCATTTTTGCTTCCAGGGCCAAAAAAACTAACAGTGTTTTCCCATCGGTGCTCTAATAGATGATTCAGTCCGAGACCGTCAACTTCCTCCCCCCAAATTCCATAGGTATAAGGCCAAGTTTCAGAAGGATCATTTTTTGCTAAGACATCTACTCTTAGATTTTCTTTGCTCAGAGCCGCAGCAATAGATAGAGCTGCTGGCCCAGCTCCAAGTACTAAAGCATCAGCTGATGCCTTAGACATTTGAAATTTTGCAAAACAACTTTTTCATAGTCTTTGGATCCTCATCAACTAGCCGAACGGAAATGCTATGAAGATGATCTCTGGAAGAGGTGCCATTATTCGATGGCCCCCACACCCTTTATAGGCTTGTAGAGATTACCTCGGTTCGAACCAATCAATTCCTACTGATGGTTAGTTGATATCTATAATTCAAATATTTCTAAAATATATACTCTGAAATTTTTTTTATTATCTTAGCAGCAACGATAATGGCTAAATATAAGTTTCTTGACCTTTTGATAACTGTAAAACGAATGTAGCCAACTTATTAATTTACTAAAACAAAAAAATGACTGAATGGAGTACACAGAATATCTGACTCTAAGCATTAACCCATAATTGATAATAGATGTTATTATTTTAAATAAGTTGCTAGTCTATCTATATAAAAGTATCGATTAAAAGAGTTCTCAGAATTGGCCTAACCCTATTAGCTGCATTTATACGTGAGGATAGGATCGTGTTAACACGTGGCGCAAATACGTTTATTAGTGATATAACAGATCTATCTATTCCAACAATTAAGTCAATTTAGATTGGCGGTATAAATTAGGATTGTAAATAGATTTCTAGCGCTAAGATTGTTATCCTTAGCTAGAGATAGTATTTATTTAGAGGACATTATTTTGATTTTACTTTATAGCAAAAGCTCAAAAGTATCAGTAACTATTCATGTTAAGTCTTGTATAATAGAATTCTCTGTACGGTAATAAAATGTACACGGACTGCTATTTTCTCTTTAAATAATAAGGATAATTATAAATTACCCATGCAACTTTAATCTTTTCAGGGAAACCCATACCTGACAAGATCATTATTAATGACTCGATTTAGTGCTAAGTGATTGATAGTATTATAAGTAAATGATTGATCTTTATATCTATTCAGTTTATTTATAGTCTTTCTTTTGTCTCTCTTCGCTTTTTCCAAATTCCAGTCACCTCAACAATTATGGAAAAATTTAAAGCTCTCCGTATCTTGATCACTGGCTCTAGTTCTGGTATTGGATTTCAGGCTGCTTTGCAGTTGTATATTGCTGGTCATAGGTTAATTTTACCTATGCGCGATAATGAAACTGCAAAGAGAATTTCTCGTGATCTAATATCTTACAAGCCTAATTTTCCTGATAATAATCTACCTGTCTTTCCAATTCTTGATCTTTCCAGTTTAGAGGATGTTAAGAGCTTCTCTGATTGCCTTTTGTTTGATGGAGAGCCAATTGATGTTTTGATTCTAAATGCTGGATTGCAATATGTTGGAGATAGATTTTCGAGAAGATCCGTTGATAACTATGAGTTGACTTTCTCTATTAATCATTTGGCTCATCATTCTTTAACGCAAAGATTGTTGCCCATACTTACTAAAGGAATAGACCCAAGACTTATTATCACTAGTTCTGAGGTACATAATCCAAAAACCGGAGGTGGAAGTATAGGTAGCCCAGCTGGTCTTGGGGATCTTGCTGGCTTGAAATCTGGCAAGGGGTTTGAAATGGTCAATGGAGAGAAAATATTTGATGCTGATAAAGCCTATAAGGATAGTAAATTATGTAATATTCTTTTTGCAAAGGAATTACATAGACGAGTTAATAAATATCATCATAATTTATATGTTTATGCATGGGCGCCTGGCCTTGTAATTCCTAGATCTAATAGTGGCTTTTTTAGATATAGTAGACAATATAATCAAATTGGTCAAAGATTATTTGCTTTCATTGCAAGGGATTTGTTAAAACTTACAGAGACTCCTGAACGAGCTGGTGAAATATTAAAGGAATTGTCTACTAGTAGTGATTTTTTAGAGAGAGACTTCTCGTACTATTCTAACATCATCTTACGGCCAGGGAAGCATGACTTAGTTAAATCTGAAATCAGTGAGGAGGCAAGTAACAGCGAGTTAGGAAAAGAATTATGGGACATTAGTTCTTCGCTAATCGGTATAAGCCCTGATTATAATCTAACAAAATAAGTAAATATTTATAAATGTCTTGCTAGAATCTACAACGTATCTTGGTTATTATTCCTAATAAGCTCTTTATTTAATTTCTCAACTGTCAAATATATTTCTCTTTTGAATATATCAATCTCACCCCCCGTCCAGAATTTTTTATTGTACATACGATTCTCTAGCTCGGTAATCCTAGCTTTAAGCTTATGAACTATGATCTCTGATTCTTTCATATTATCAATTGGAACTATATAAGAATTATAGCTCACATAGTCTTATTGACAAATTGTTTTGATTGATTAATGACCACACTCTTCAATTAATTAATTATGTATCAGCAATATGTAATGTCCTTGTTGGAAAGGCAAAGTTTATATTTAGCTCTTGAAATTTACTCATTATTTTGAGATTGATTTCTTGTTGAGCTTCCATTGCTTTTGTATAATTGTTAGTAGGTATGAAATATACTAATTCAAAATCAAGACTGCTACTACCGAATTCAGTAAAATGGCATCTATCAAATTGCGCATTTTCGGTTGAATTCACTATTCTATTGAGTATCTTAGGGATATCTCTAACTCTTGCTATTGGTGTATCATAAACAATTCCCAACTTATGAACTATTCTTCTATGTTTCATTTCAGTGTAGTTTGATATTATACCGTTGGTTAAACTGCTATTACTCATAACTATTATTTCTCCATTTAAACTTCTTAACCTTGTAGACCTAACCCCAACACTTTCAACAGTTGCCCAGACACTACCAACGTTAATAAATTGACCACTTTGAAATGGTTTATCTAATAGAATTGTGACGTATTCAAAGAATTCTTGAACGGGTTCCTTTAGTGCAAGTCCTGCCCCTATTCCTCCAGCACTCAATAAGGCCCATATTGCAGCCATTTGGACTCCCATATTTTGAAGATAAAAGACGAGACCTATGCCCCACAAGCTTGCGCTAACCAATGGGGATAAAGATTTCATCATCGAACCTACTGCTGCGTCGTTTATTCTTAGACTCCATCTTTGAATTAATCTAATAACTATTCTATTAGTTGTTCTTAGTACCAAAATAACAAGTATTAACTTGCTTAATCCAACCGCAAATTTGTCTATTAACTCATTGGCTGGGATTAGCTCCCAAGCAATAATTGCACTTATTACAAATCCAACCGGAGCAATAGTATTAGATAATGCTTTAACTATAAAATCGTCTGTTTCGCTTATGGTCTTTGCAGCTAGCTTTCCTAGCAATTTTCTAATGACACTAGCAAGTATAAATGAAATTAAGCTCCCTATTACTAAAGTTCCTACGGACTTTAGTCCAATCAAATACCATGCACTCATTAATTGAAACCTTTTCTTTGCCTACTTTGCCAACTATTTTAAAGAATGGCTATGATTTGAGCAAATCAATATCAGATTTGTAATTTATCACCTAAGTAGCCGATAAATAAATAGTTCAAGACTATCTCCTATAGTATTTTTACACGTTTTCAATATTCTATAAGTTGAACTACTCATTCTCTTTTGCAAGGTTACTTATTGATTTGAAATTCGGATTTGCTGAAGTTAGACAAATTTCGAAAATTATAGATTCAGTAGTTGTGATTGTACACCCATCTTTTTCCATCCTGTTTATAGCAACTTGATGATCTAGTTCCTTTCTGCTTCCTGCTGCATCGATTGGCAGATATAATTTATAGTTCATACTCATTAGATCAAGTACCGATTGCTGTATACATATATGAGTTTCTATTCCACAGACTATTAGATTTTTAATATTTGATCTTTTCCATAACCTGAATAAATTTTCTGCGTTCCGTATACTGAAACTCTTTTTTCTGTATATTATTAATTCTTCTTGATCTAGAAGACTCATACTCGTGTATCCTAGTTTTTCAGGATATTGCTCCGTATAGAATATCTGTATATCTAGTAATTTACATGCCTTTATAAGCTTCTCTGTATTCTTCTTTATTGATTTCCAATTGGTTGTAGCCTTTAATATCCGATCTTGCATATCAATAATTAGCAGCCCTGTTCCTTCTTTTGGAATAATTTTTTGGCAGGGATTATTCAATTCTGATATTTCTTCGGTGATAATAAGATTTTTTCTAGTCTGTTCACTTTTGATGTTTGATTCCACTTTGATTTATCCTTTCTAATATAGTGATTGTAAAATAATTTTATGTCAGTCCCATATCCGCTGTGTCAGAACTTCTTATAAATCAGTTTTTATTGTCGATTTATTTATTTTCCTTTCTCTTTTTGAAAAATTTGGTTCTTCCTCTCATTAATGGCTACTGTTGAGAAAGCTATTGGAGAAGGAATTGTCTACATCTCTTCCCCTTTCGCATTCCGATGGACCCTTAGAGCATGGTTTGCACCAGGAGGGTAGACGTCTAACGCCTCAAAGGAGGCGTGTGCTAGACCTTTTTGAAAGTATTGGACCTGGAACTCATTTAAGCGCTGAGGATGTTCACCATCAGCTGCTTCAAGCAAATTCTCGAGTCTCATTGGCCACAATTTATAGAACTCTCCGGCTGCTAGTAGAGATGGGATTTCTTCATGAGCTCGAGCTCAGTGAAGGTGGCCATCGTTTTGAGCTTGCTAGTAATGATCACCCTGATCATCACCATTTGGTTTGCATTAGATGTGGAAGAACAGAAGAATTCGAAAGTGAGACAGTATTGCAAGCAGGAAAAATAGCAGCAGAGCGTATCGGGTTTCAACTTTTAGAATCTACGCTTAATGTGCGTGCCTTATGCCCTTCTTGTCAAAATAACAACATTATTATATAAATATAACACTATAAATAGACTATCTGTTCGTATTTCTCTGCATTAGCTAGGTTAATGATCCACTACAACTTGAGCCAGAGCCTGCTGTACATCCATAACAATGCTTGGCAACATAGATATCCTTTCCTTCAAATTTGTACTGTTGATTTAACAGTGCTGATAGATTTATTTTTCCATTACAATGCTCTTTTCTTAATTGCTGATTGAAGTCACAATCATATAACTTACCTTCCCAGTCCACACTGATAAGTGTTTTACACATTAATTTCTCTAAGTTATCTTTATTGAATGACCTAATAAGTAGTGAATAGTAATTATCTAATTGATTCTGCAATTTTAGATGTTTCTCAAATCTCTTAATAGGCATATTAGTAATTGTATAAAGGTTAGTAAAAGTGATTCCATACTTTTTATTTAGATGCTCTTTGTAAGTTGCTTCTAATTGATTTTGCTCCGGAGGCAGATTTGTTCCTTGTGGATTATATACTAGGTTTAGATCGAGAAATTCATTACCTCTCCCATAACCATATTCATTAAGTCTCTTAAGAGCTTTAATGCTTCCTGCAAAGACACCATTACCTCTTTGCTTATCTACATTCTCCTCTAGATAGCATGGTAGCGACGCTATTATCTCTACCTTATTTGAAGCTAGGAATTCAGCATATCCCTCATACCCAGGTTCATTTAGGATGGTTAAATTACATCGGTCAATTACTTTGACATCTAATTTTCTAGCTTCTTTAATAAGTGATAGGAAATTTGGGTGCATTTCAGGCGCACCACCTGTTAAATCAAGAACTTTTATCTGGTATTTTTGCAATACTTTAGGAATTAAATCTATATTCTCTTGACTCATCATTTCCTTCCTTGTTGGCCCAGCGCTTACATGGCAGTGAGAACAACTCAAATTACATCTATAGCCTAAATTTACTTGTAGAGTGTGTATTTTTTCTTTGATTAGGCTTGGGAAGCTGGTGCAGTAATTTTGATTTAATCTTAATTCGAATCGTGCTTCCAATTTATGTTTAGCATGAATTTATTTAATTATATCAAAATTTCCTTGATTCTCTTACCTTTGACATCTTTATAAACCATTTTGTGTAATCCTTTGTACCTAGAGGAAAAATACAATCTATCTTAAGGTCGTCTTCCGGATCTGTGATACCAGTAAGTGTACCATCTTTCATGTTTGGCCTATTAACTTCTCCGTCACTGCTATCTATTAATACAGCTCTATTCCCCAATTGATACTCACTTCCTATTTCTTTTATCAATGTTAGGAAGCCTCTATCGCTACCTCCTCTATCCCAACCTACTCCATTCTTTTTATAGCTTGAGGTAACTGTATCTCCTACTCCTATCAATGTAGGCATTGTATTCTTGGGGATATGTTTTATACAGAGGTTAATTAAATCCTCTAGAGACTTTGGTGCCATCCTTGCATTAAATTCTTTTCCAAAAGGTGCTCTGCCTGTTTTGTTTTCTACGTATTTATTAATCAAGACAAGTAGGCCTGATTCTTTTACCGCTCCATTGACCATGAATTGTATATCGGTTGTCCCAATATCAGTAGTTGTAGATAGCTTTAGCTTCTCTTTTCCATCTTCTTTACCTAGGTTGGGTGCAATATGCAAGAAAAATGAATTACGTAATCCTTCATCTTTTGACTCATTTATTAGTTCTTGCATTATGGTATTAATCAATTTTTGTATTTCAATCTTTTTTTCAGTGTTCATTACATAACTCTTAAATAAGAAATTTAAGTTAAATGTGGGCGATAATTCAGTATCAATTATAGATTTTCTCACCTGTGCTTCTATCTCTTCTTCGTTTAAATTTGGCATTACATCTTTTAATCTTCTAGAGAATAGTTTTTCCATTTTCTTTGGTAGCTCGTACAAGTACTGTTTTTCCTTTTCGTAGACACCTGGAGTATCAATATTTCCAAACCTATCTTGATATTGAATTCCGCCAGCTGCTAGTCCTGGAAGATACAAGCCTCTTCCTTTGGCTATTTTAGATCCGCCTATGGCATCCTCTACAATTCTATTAACCCCCCTTATTGATGAGTGTTCGCCATTTGTTAGAACGAAGAAATCACTATTTAATCGAGCCACCGCCTCGATGTATTCAGGATCCATTTCTCTAGTTAGTGGATCCTCTACAAGCCGCATGCAAACACCATCAAGATCTTGTACAATAAGTATGTTTTCATTGGATACTATTTCACTTAGAAGCTCATCGTGGCTTAATAGCATTTGGAGAATCTTATTTCTGTTATATTATTAGCATAATTATTAAAGTATTACTAACGTTATTATTAATATCACCTCATCAAATTTCAGGATGTTTGCTATATTCAAGTAAGTCATTGGCTCCATATGGTTCCTAGGGCTATAAAATATGGGTCATTAGCTTCAATTAAATATTACTTGGTGACTTGATGCAAAACAATTTTTTTAAGCAATCAACTGATCCCCAGACTATTCGCAAGCGCCTTTTACAGCTAGAGACTGCAAAAATTGGTTTTTACAGTATTGGTCTTTATCCTGCATCTCTTGCCTATAACTGTGCGATGCAAACAGATGGCAGCAGACTTTTGTTAGCTCCTAGGACTAATAGAGAACTTTTGGGTGCCTTCCCTAAACAAATACTAGAAGGAATGGATAAGGATCATATTAATACATTGAATTCTATGAGTTCTCACTTGGAGAATGGTACTCAAGTCTTGAACACACTTTCAGATCTTATTCTTCGTTGTGAATTAGTTGTTCTCGCAGCCAATAGTAATCACATTGAGTCTGATTTAAATGAAGCTTGCAGGCTAAGGAATCAATTAAATAGAAATAATGTTGTTTTAGCTTGCTTGTCAGGCTCATTCTCTCACGATTCAATGACTAATGAGTCATATGTGCTTTGTGAAAAATACCCTAACTTGTCCTTCTTCTCTGGATTTCATAGACATAGTGCTTTACGTAATCCTTTGGATAGCTTTACTGCTAATTTCTGTAATCCTAATGCTCTTGTAGCAATATTTGGAGCCAGAATGTTAGATAGCCTTTCTCCTAATATTCAAGTATCTGCTGGAGTCCATAATGTTGAAGGTCAATATATAAAAGCAGCTAAAAATATTTCTTCTATATTTGCAGGCTTTGGCTATACGTATCACCAAAGCAATCCAGGTGTACTTCCTACATTATTAACTCTACTTCTTGATCAATGCATGGATCAGGCCGCAAGTGTATCTATGTGCAGGAAAGATCGTAACGACCTTTATAACAAGCAACCATTTAGTCTGACCGAGCTTGGTTACGGAGTTCAAAAGATAGAGGCATCTATAATTAGAGATGGTGACAAGCAAATGGTAAGGGATCATACTTTCTCTCAGTTAACAGCAATGGTTGCGGATGTTCGTGGAAGCATGATGCCTTCTTCTTCTGGATTGCCTACTCGTAATTTTCAAGCAGGTCAGATTCTTGCAAGAAAAATGAAGGAATTTAATAGATGTCCTTTTAATATTAATGAGCTATTGTCTTGGTGTGAGGAATCAAACCTTAAGGAGGGTAGTTTAGAAGGTTTCAAGTCTTTGAAATATTGGCCACAAATTATTAAGAAATATTCAATACCTATTAACGATGCCTCTATGACTAATTTGCTTTATTTAAGCATTTATGGCACTTCTTCTACTAAAGAGATCGCTTTTAATGTTATGACTAAAAGCAGGGAACTAACCAATTACTGCCAGGAGTCTGTTAGACCAACGCATAGCAGAATGTACGCAGATGCCTTGAACAATTTAAATAATCATTTTTCAATTGATCTTTTGATTAATGCTATTATTTCAGAACAATCTTCTATTTCTTCCAGGATTACTGCTGATTCATCTAAATCTCAGTTTGATTCTGATGAATCAGATTATATAAGGGCCATGAATTTGATCGAAAATACATTTGACTCATAATATAGATTATGGATTTACATTCCCTTTCTTCCAATACCTCACAAGAACTATATGATATCGCACACTATTATTTTAAACCACAAAGCATTATCTCCATAAAAGAATTAGGTTCAGGTAATATTAATGATACCTACCTTGTTCAAACTGCTCAGCAACAGATAGTAGAGAGATTCGTCATGCAAAAAATGAATAATAGTGTGTTCCAGTTTCCTGTTAACATTCAAAAGAATACTATACTTATATTAGAACATTTAGAACGTTCTATTGCAAATAGACCTTGCTATTTGAATGGAAAGTCTTGGAAACTGTTCAAATTCCTAGAAAGTCAAGCAAACAAACAGAACCTTATTTGTAAAAATGGTAATTATTGGAGAATGTTTTCTTATATAGACAACTCATATTCGCTCAATAAAATCTCCTTAAATACTCAAGCATATGAAACTGGTATAGCTTTAGCTACCTTTCACATGTTATTGACTGATTTCCCTTCCAATTCTCTTGATATTATCATACCTGATTTTCATAATACGAATTCTTACCTCGAACAATATTATGAGATTTATAAAAAACAATCATTTATTCCGACAGATTCTACTGGCTTAGCTGTTATACATTCACTAATCGATTCTAAAGTTGATTTAGTAAGTCATGTTTCTGAAGCGATGAAAAATGATAACTTATCTATTTCTACCATCCATCAAGATCCAAAAGTAAGCAATTTCTTATTTGATTGTGAATTGAATCAAATTATTAGCGTTATCGATTTAGATACTGTAGGTAAAGGTTTTGTTGTTTTTGATATTTGTGATTGTGCTAGATCTGTGTGTAATCCTTATGGAGAAGAATTAACCAAGCCTATTAAAGCGAAATTTGATACGTCTCTATTCAATTCTTTTCTTCGAGGATATCTCTCCATTTCTAAGAACTTATTAACTAATGGTGATTACCTTTTCTTCTCTAATTGTCTAAGGATTATACCCTTTGAGCTTGGTCTTCGTTTCCTTAATGATCATCTTACAGGTAATAATTACTTCAAGGTTGACTATCATGGTCAAAATAAAGAACGTGCTGAAGTTCAATTCAGTCTACTCGCCAGTATTGATTCTAAGATTATTGAGATACAGCATATTCTTACCTCGGCGTGGGAGGACGTTTGAAATGTCAAGATTATCAGTTATGTCTTCCAAATTATTTTCTCTCGTTCCTTATCATTCTCAGCACCAGACTAATTGTATTGTTAATGCCTCTTTCCTTTGGAATATTTCTGGTAATGTTGAATTATGGTATAGCATAAAAGCTGGAATTGGGATTAGCCAATTAGACTTGGTTATCCCAAGAACAAATATGCTTAAATATGACTACAAGAAGGAATCTAATCACACATATTTTCAAGCATTATTTTCTCTGCCTAATAAAGATAAGACTTGGGAACTAAATATCTCGCCTTTGGGTGAATCTTCTCTATTGAGTTATGTTGACTATAAATATCATTCTATTGCGCAACATAAATATTTTTCACCAATAACTAAGATTTCAAATGATGTAAGGAATCTTTCTTGTAATGTCAAGTTTGATTTAAAGAGTTTCCTGCCTTTGGATACACCTCCTTTATTCTCGCTGGCTGTTGGCTTGGTACAAAAACACTCAGCCCCTTTATTTTTGGTTATACCACAGTCGAACTCATCTTTTTCTTACTCCGATCCACCTAATCTATCATTAATTTAAATCTCATATGACTTAACTTCTCTAATTTCTTCTACCTCCTATATATTCTCTTATGACTTTTTATAATAACCTAAGTAAATCTTTTCTAAAACTAATATTAGCATTTTCTTTTTTTCCAGTTTTTCCTATTTATTCGTTTGCGAATGAATCAATTACTAATATAACTATTGATGACATTAAATTTCCTAAGAATACTATTGTTCCGACATATAAAGATGGTAGACATTATCCAATCGTTCCACAAGATATCAATTTACTTGCTTCGTTGATTGTTAAATTAGAAATCGTTCTTCGAGATACTTCAACATCAAGTGAATTTCTGCCACGTTTGGCCCATCAACAACAGGTTGTCTATAGGTTTTTGTCTACTAATAATAATCTCTCACAAGAAGTTTTGAATATACTACCTAACCAATGGAAAAGTACTGTTGAGAGACATCTTGCTGCAAGAAGAGAATTCTTAAATATGCAATCAATTAAGCCTTTGCCTACTTTAATGCCTGCATGGAAAATTGTTTCTCCTAAACCTCTAAATCTGTTGCTTAGCTATTATCGTAAAGCAGAAATGAATACAGGAATTGATTGGGAAATATTGGCTGCTATTAATTTAGTTGAAACAGGAATGGGGAGGATTGTTGGAGCATCTTCAGCCAATGCGCTTGGTCCCATGCAATTTCTTCCAACAACATGGCATGAAGATGGTATTGGAAATGGAGGCGATATTAATGATCCTCATGATTCAATTCAAGCAGCTGCGAGATATTTGGTTCGACGTGGTGCTCTTCATGACATTCGTAAGGGTCTATGGGGATATAACAATAATTACTCCTATGTGAATGCTGTACTTCTTTACGCTGGTTTATTAAAGGAAGATCCTAGAGTCATTAAAGCTCTTTATCACTGGGAAATTCACTACAGGTCCATAGAAGGAGACCTATGGCTTCCAGTTGGTTATAGCCACAAGAAGCCGATTCCTATATCGACCTATTTAAAAGAAGTCCCTTCTAGTGCCCCGCCCGCTTACTCTTCCATTACTTCAACTAAATCTTCGAGTGGCTAAAGAATCTACCCATCGTGCGGATGAACTAAAAGCAGCAGGTTGGTCAAACGATGATGTAAATCGCTATGCGGAGCTCTGGGATTATCGTCAGCGGTGGGGGGCAATAAATCTAGAGAGAGAGGATAGGCAGTTCTTAAGAAAGGCAGAGTCTGCTCTACCTAAAATTCAAACAGGAAAGGCTTCAGTGAAAAAGCCTATAAGCGAGAAATCCTATTATCGCTGGTTGCGCTTTTATCTAGAAGCGATGGATCATGCAGAAAAGAACTTCAATCTTAAGAAAGGAGATCGAGGAAAATGGCCCATAGTTCTAGAGGAGGAAATCAGAGCCCTTGATTACTATCAGCCTGTTCTTGGTTTACCTGATACTCTTAAGGCTAAAAATATAAGTTCCTTTAGAGAGGAAGTGATTGGTAGGGATTCAATAATTTCCGATGACCAAGTTTCTAAGTATGATTTTGATTTCCAAGCGCCTTTAGTTGCTTTGAAGGCAAAGGAGTCCACAAAATGGCGTTATTTGCGAGATGGCGAAAATTTAGAAAATAAAACCTATCAAGTCCTTGATTCATATGCAGTAGAGACTTTCAGAAAGCAAGTCAGGGTTGAAATAGTACCTCTCATTAGAGAAACACTACCTTCTTTAGCTGATACAGATAAACCGGAACCTTCTGACGAATGGATTCATACTTGAGAATTTATTGCTAGAAAGTTAATATGCAAGATTTTCTTGAACCTTAATGGACCAACATTTTGAGACATTGCAGCTTCATGCTGGTCAGCAGCCCGATCCTGTTACTAATTCTCGAGCTGTCCCAATTTTTCAAACAAGTTCATATGTATTTAATGATGCTGAGCATGGGGCCAATCTGTTTGCTTTAAAAGAGTTTGGCAATATTTATACTCGTTTAATGAACCCTACGACAGATGTTTTCGAGAAACGAGTAGCAGCTTTAGAAGGAGGAATATGTGCTTTGGCAACTTCATCCGGCCAATCTGCTCAGTTTCTAGCTATTTCAAATTGCATGAAAGCAGGTGACAATTTTGTATCTACATCATTTCTTTATGGTGGAACATATAATCAATTCAAGGTTCAATTTCCTAGACTTGGTATCAATGTAAAATTTGCCGATGGTGATGATTTAGAAAGCTTTTCTTCTCAAATTGATTCTGGTACGAAAGCCATTTATGTTGAGTCAATGGGAAATCCTAGGTTTAATATCCCTGATTTTGAGGGCCTATCTTCCTTATCTAAAAAACATGGCATTCCTTTTATTGTAGATAATACTCTTGGTGCAGCAGGAGCCTTAATAAGACCAATTGATTATGGAGCTGATGTTGTTGTTGAAAGTGCGACGAAATGGATAGGTGGTCATGGTACAAGCCTGGGTGGAGTAATTGTTGATGCTGGTACTTTTGATTGGGGTAATGGAAAGTTTCCACTAATGAGTGAACCAAGTGCTGCTTATCATGATTTAGTCCATTGGGATGCCTTTGGTTTTGGTAGTGATGTTTGCAAAATGCTCGGCGTTCCAGATAATCGTAATGTTGCTTTTGCCTTAAGAGCTCGAATAGAAGGCTTACGTGACTGGGGACCTGCTATTAGCCCTTTCAATTCATTTCTTTTGTTACAGGGTTTGGAAACATTAAGTTTACGAGTTGAACGACATTGTTCAAATGCCATGGATTTAGCAAACTGGTTGAATGAACATCCTAAAGTTGAAAGCGTTAGTTATCCTGGCCTGCCTTCCGATAAATATCATAAAATAGCCAAGACATATTTAACTGGGAGAGGAATGGGTTGTATGCTTATGTTCTCTTTAAAAGGAGGATTTGATGATGCAGTTAAGTTCATTAATAATTTGAAAATTGCAAGCCACTTGGCAAATGTAGGCGATGCCAAAACTCTTGTCATACATCCTGCTTCTACAACCCATCAACAACTCTCTATCCAAGAACAAGAATCAGCTGGTGTTACCCCTACGATGGTTAGAGTATCAGTTGGGCTGGAACATATAGATGACATTAAGGCTGATTTTGATCAAGCCTTTAAGACCTTTAGTTGAAATAGGAGAAGTAAATGGCGCTTATCCTCCCAAGCAGTTATCATAAGATTGCTGCTTTGGAAAGGAATAGGATTTCATGGATAGAGCCTGAACTTGCAGAAAGACAGGATATAAGGCCTTTAAGAATTGGAATACTAAATATTATGCCTCTTGGAAAGCAATATGAATTTAACTTGCTTCATCCCTTGGGATTATCACCCCTTCAAATAGAACCAATCTGGATACGTTTGAATAGCCATGAATATAAGACTTGGGATCTAAAGCATTTAGATAACTTGTATGTCAGTTGGGACGCGGCAATGAATCCAGTTCCTTTAGATGGTTTAATTATTACCGGAGCTCCTGTTGAACATCTTCCATTTGAAGAAGTCAACTATTGGCCAGAATTGGTTGAATTAATTCAAGAGGCCAGAGTTAGATGTGCAAATACACTAGGTCTGTGTTGGGCGGGTTTTGCATTGGCTTATTTAGAAGGTGTAGATAAATATTCTTTTTCGGAAAAACTTTTTGGTGTATTCCCATTGAGAAGTCTGGTTCCAGGCCATTCAGTTATGGGTACTCAAGATGATCAGTTTGTTTGTCCACAGAGTAGATATGCTGGTCTTGATGATAAATTAATGGAGGAGGCCCAGCGTCAAAATCGAATAAATCTATTGGCTTATGGAGATAAGGTTGGTTACACAATATTTGAAACTACAGATCAACGCCAACTTATTCATTTGGGTCACCCTGAGTACAATGCTGGTCGTATTACTGAGGAAATGGAACGTGATAAAGCCAAGGGAGATGTACCATTGCCATTAAATTTTGATCCTAATAATCCACAAACTTCTTGGAGATCTCATAGAAATTTGTTGTTTCAACAATGGTTGTGGTTTTGCTATCAGAGAGTTAGCCTTATTTGAAGGAAAATGGATAGAAAAATAAAATAGATTATATATAGGTTTTTAAACGTATTTAATTAATAGATCATTGTGTTTAATTTTTCTAAGACTTCATCTACACTGCCATTCTCACCATATTTGATAAGAATGCTACTTTCAAAAGTGTTAAATGGTTCTATCCACTGTTTTTGTAGCTTTCTTATTTCATTACCTGCTTCAGATGGATCATTATTATCTCTTATTCTCTTTTCTATTCTTTCATTAGCAATGTTGTCACTACATTCACAAGATATTATTGATATGCCAATTCCTTCTTTTTTTGCCAGATCTATAAAAGGTTTCCTGTCACTCACTTTCAAGAAACAGGCATCTATTATTGTTGGCAATTTGCTTTTAATACATCCTTTTACAAGGGATGGTATCCAGTCATTGAAAAGCCATGCTGATACTTCTTGTTTATAAGGATCACCAATTAATAAAGGATAATCCGTTGTTGAATCTAACGGTAATATTCCACACTTATTTACTTTCTGAAATTCTAGTTTTCCAAATAACCTTTTTCTTTCTATGTCTGATCGTATTCTGATTGCCATAAGTCGGTTAGTTAGTATCTTACTTAAGTATGATTTCCCACTTCCGCTTAGGCCATGCATTAGTATTAATCCAGGGCTTTTACCCTTTTCTATATATACTGCTTCATTAATATACTTTTTTAATAGTGATTTTAGCTCCCTAATACTATTATAAGAAATGCTTTTATTCTTGTAGTTTTGATTTATTTGCTCAAGCTTAATGCAGATTACTTTTGCTCTGACCAATGAACGGTAAGCAATATACCAAGGTAGTAGATCTAGTCCAGAATAATCACCTGTGTCTTCCAACCATTTATTAATAAATACTGAAGCAAACTTGTTCTGCTTTTGAACCTTTAAGTCCATAAAAAGAAATGATATTTCACTTACGGGATCTATCCACCTTAGATTTTTATTGAAATCTATAGCATCAAATGGAATCAATTCCTGGCTATTATTTAAATATATATTTTGCGTATGTAGATCTCCATGGCATTCTCTTGTTGAACCATTAGTTAATCTTTTCTTGAATCTAGGTTTTAATCTGGTGAATTCCATCTTTAGCCATTTTCTGTGTTGTTCAATAAATGAATTAATATATTCTGAACTATTGGTTTCTTCTATTACCTCTAAATTTTTTTCTGCAGCATCTCTTATGAATTTAATATTATCAAAATTATTTTGCAGGTCTATAGGTGCTGAGTTAACATGTAAAGTTGAAATCTTTGTTGAAAAATCGATTATCTTCTTTGTCTCTATTTCTTCTTCTTTCAATTTATTGAATAGTATTTGAGTATTTGGAAATTGGTGCATTTTTATAGCAACATCTACCAACTTATCATTTTTCGGTATTGATCCATTTAATTGTTCGTTCATGATCTTTGCCTTATCTTTTGGGCCTTGTATTCTTGAAATGCCCAAGTAAAGTTCTGGAGCCAAACGTCTATTTAATCTTAATTCTTCTTTGCTGTATTCAATTCTTTGCTCAAGTCTTTTTGCATCATAGAAACCAAAATCTTTCGCTTTTTTGATTTTATAAGCAAATTGTCCCGTTAGTATAATCCATGATATATGTGTCTCGATAAGACTAATATTTTCCACTGAATGATCATAGGCACTCTTTTGTTGTAGTGCTCTTATCATTTTTTCTTGCATTGAATTCTTTTCTTTTGTTCCTATTTTACTTTAACCTTTCTTCTAATATATAATTAATTTATTTCGATACCATAGACTTTAAATTATTTAGTATGGAGAATCATGAATTTGATATGCCTTGGACATTGATCCCTCGCTGGCTAGGTGATGCTGATTCGAAATTTTGGATGAATCTATTAACAGAGAATTTGAACTGGACGAGGCCTATAGTTCGTGTATATGGTAGAAAACACAAAGTTCCGAGACTGACGACATTTATAGCCAAGGAAGGAATCTCATATTTTTATAGCGGTGTGTTACATAAAGCTTATGGGATACCTATTTGGTTCCAACCACTACTGTTATTAGTAAATCAAACATGCAATACTTCTTTTAATGGTTGCCTATTAAATTTTTATCGAAATGGTAAAGATAAAATGGGCTGGCATTCAGATAATGAAAGCGAAATAGACTCTAAAATGCCTATCGCGTCTTTGTCTTTAGGGAGTACTAGAGACTTTGTCTTAAGGAATATAGAGTCCAGAGAGAAATATGTTTTACCATTGGCTAGTGGAGATCTTTTAATTATGAAACCCTTTAGTCAAGAATTTTGGGAGCATTCCTTGCCGGCTAGATCTAGGGTTAAATCAGAAAGAATTAACCTGACTTTTAGGTGTTATTTATAGTAAATTATGTTCTTATATTATTTATATTGTCATTGGTGCTATTTAATCAAGTAAAATATTACTTTCATTCATTTTTTTCTTTCTTTTTTAATTCCTCCTTCTTTTTAGCCTCCGCCTCGGCTTTCTTTTTGGCCTGGGCTTCAGCTTGTTTCTTAGCCTCCGCCTCGGCTTTCTTTTTCGCCTCGGCTTCTTCTTTTAACCGCTTTTCCTCTGCTGCAGCTCTAGCTGCCTGCTGAGCTTGGTAACTCTTGCTAGTTTGCTGGTCAAAAGTCCATAAGATCCCAATAAGAATTGGAACATGGACTAGACCACCTATTAGTACTGTGGTTTGGCTGTAAGCCATTTTTGTATCTGGCCACTAATGAGAGTATACATACATTCAACTTGCAGTCTCTATTTATGCAACTTGACGTGATCTTCTTCCTCTTATTGGTTTTATGAGTCAGTTGATGGATCTTTGCAAACCCTTTTAGAGACTATGTAAACCCCCTTGTCAGGATGTAATGGAGTAAGAAGCCCTATTACATCATTTGATTGAGGAACCTTCTGCTGCGTTCTTCCTTGGCATTACTAAAGAAATCCTCTGGCTTTGAAGTCTCTATAACTTTGCCTTGATCCATAAATAGAACTCTGTCTGCGACTTCTCTTGCAAATGATATCTCGTGAGTAACCACTACCATCGTCATTCCTTTATTAGCCAGCACCCTCATTGCGTCTAGTACTTCTTTTACTCTTTCTGGGTCAAGAGCGCTTGTTGGTTCATCAAAAAGCAATATTTCGGGATCTAAGGCTAGAGCTCTTGCAATAGCAACTCTTTGTTGTTGGCCACCACTTAATTGGTTCGGATATTTCTCAGCTTGTTCCTCTATGCCCATTTGCTTTAGCAACTCATAGGCCTTTATTTCTGCTTCTACTTTATTTTTTTTTTGAACTTTAATTGGAGCAAGTGTAATATTTTGAATGATTGATAAATGCGGAAATAAATTAAATTGTTGAAATACCATGCCAACTCTCTTTCTTATTTCTCTTATATGACGCTCATCGTAATCTGTTGTTATTGGAATACCTAAAACAGCAATATTCCCTGAATCAATTGTCTCTAACCCATTAAAAGTTCGTATCAGTGTACTTTTACCCGAACCCGAAGGTCCCATTACAACGAGAACCTCTCCTCTCTGAACTGACAAGGAAACCATATCTAGTGCTCTTTTCCCCTTAGCAAAGGATTTAATTAAATCCTTTGCTTCTATTGCTATATCCATATTATTTATTTAACCTCGTCCATAGGTTAATTGTTTCTCTAGGTGTCTAGACAATAAGGCCATTATTGTACATACGGCCCAATAGAGGAATGCTAACCAGACGTAGACCTCCATATAAAGTCCAATATAATTAGGATTTGCAAGTAGGCTTCGACTTATTCCTAGTAGTTCTATTAAGCCTAATATTGCCATCAAACTTGTATTTTGTAAAAGGCCAATCACTTGATTTGTTAGTGATGGTATTGCAGTACGAATAGCTTGAGGAAGTACTATTAGTTGCATGGTTTGTATTGGACTAAAACCTAGTACTGAAGCTGCTTCTTTTTGTGTTTTCGGAATTGCTTGCAGTCCTCCTCTTAGATCTTCAGCGATATAAGCAGCTACAAATAAGGAGAAAGAAAGTATTGCTCTTAATACTCTGCTTATTTCTAGGCCTACAGGTAGGAACAAAGGTATGAGTAGCTGTCCAAAGAAAAGAACGGCTATTAGTGGCACTGCTCTCATAACTTCTATATAAATTCTGCATGCCTTATGAATAACATCTATTTTACTTTGTCTCCCAAGAGCTAAAACTATACCTAAGGGAAAGCTAATAACAGAAGCTAGAATAGTAAGTATCAAAGTTAGTGTAAGTCCTCCCCATTGACGAGAATGTATAGGTGTTAGTCCTAGACCACCACCAATGAGTATTAACCCTATTGGTATCATTCCAATCCAAGCAATTGGAATATATTTGCGTAATATTCCTTTCTTAGACCAGAATAACGTTATTAAAGTCAGGAATATAAGTATAATAAGCCATAATGTGGGTCGCCAATATTCAAGTCTAGGGTAACTACCAAAAGTAAAAAGGGAAAGATTATTGCTAACTACACTCCAATTTGCGACGAAAATCATCCAAGAGGTTATCTTTAGCAGAGACCAAACTATAAATATAATAAGGACTGTACTTATTAAGGAATCTAATTTATTCGAGAAAAAGTTTTTACGTATCAGTTTTATGTAAGTAGATCTAGTGTTCATTTGCATGTTACCATTTTAGTTTCAATTTGAATTTAAGATTAATTTGTTAATTAATTCCATTATCTCGGTTATTAATAGGTTCAACAATAGAAAACTTACCATTAATATAAAAAAACCTTCGATTGCTCTTCCTGTCTGTGTAATGCTTGTGTCACTTATTGCATATATATCGGAGTAACCTACGGCTATCGCTAATGTACTATTTTTGGCAAGATTAAGGTATTGACTTGTTAAACCTGGAAGGATAGCAGGAAGAGCTTGTGGGACAATTACTTTACTTATGCCCATGATCTCTGAGATGCCAAGGCTCCTAAATGCCTCCCATTGACCCATAGGAACTGAATTTATCCCTCCTCTTATAACTTCTGCTATAGATGCCCCTGTAAATACTGTTAGACCTATTAGTAATGCTGAAAATTCTGCACTTAAGTTAATGCCAAGAATTTGAATGCCATGATTTGATATGGAAACCAATGATCCTAGTAATGAGATAGAAGAATTACTAAGACTTAAAAAACCTACAAAATACCAAAAAAATAATTGCAATAATAGAGGTACTTGCCTTATTAGGCCAATATATGTAGAAGATAATGTGCGCAATAAAATGTTTTTACTTGTTCTGGAAACTCCTGTTACTAGCCCTAATAATGTGGCAAGAATAAGGCCTGAAAATATTACTTTCAGGCTATTTAGCCAACCTATAATTATAGCCCATAGATAGCTATCTGACGGCTTGAAAGGCAATGCTGATTCTGCCATTGCAAATCCCGCTGGACTTTTTAGCCAGTCAAAATTTATGAGCATATTATTTCTTGTTAAATTAACAGTTAAATTATTTGCAAATATTGAGAATAATCCTATCAATATGATGTATGTAGCTATTTGAATAATAAAATCTTTTGATCTTTTCATAACCAGTTATTTTAATGGAGGTGCTATAAATAAACCGCCAGACTTGTATATGTTATTTAAGCCTCTTGGAATTGGAACAGAACTATTTTTACCTAAATGCCTTTCATATATCTCCCCATAGTTTCCTGTACTCCTAATTATATTTACAACAAATTCATTTTTTAGACCAAGCTTTTTACCTAGTTCTCCATCGATACCCAGAAATCTACGCATAGATGTCATAGTAGGATCTGAATTTGCCAAAAGAAGCTTTGAATTTATGTTGTCCTTATTAATTCCTTGCTCTTCTGCTGCAAATAAAGCATATATTACCCAACGCATTGCATCACTAAGTTTTTGATCACCACCTGCTGAGGCTGGGGCAAGAGGTTCTTTGCTAAGTACTTCTTCAAGAATGACATGACTCTTTGGTTCGCGAAAGCCAGATCTTGCTGCTGCTAGTTGAGATCGATCTGATGTCATTGCTTTACATCGCCCTTGAAGATATCCAGCAACAACTTGATTAAGGTCCTGATATTTTATTGGTTTATAAGCAATATTTCTTTCTTGAAAAGCATCGTTTAGATTTTGTTCAGTAGTAGTTCCTGAACCTACACAAATATTACTTCCTCTTAGTTCTTCTAGGGAGTTTATTCCGCTTGATTTCTTAACCATTAGGCCTTGTCCATCGTGAAAGACTACTGGAGCAAATGTCAATCCATTACCACCTATAGAATCTCGGCTTAAATTATGTGTTGTGTTTCTAGATAAAATATCAATTTCACCCGTTTTTAGAGCGGTGAACCTTTCTGCTGCAGTTAATGGTCGATATTGAACATTGCTTGAATTTCCTATAAATGCAGCAGCCATTGCTTTGCAAATGTCAATATCAAGCCCTTCGTAGCTGCCGTCACTTTGAAGGAAGCTAAAACCTGGTATTTTACCGCTTACACCACAATTTAATTCCCCTCTCTTTTGAATTAAGTCTAGCCTTGACAAATTATTTGGTGTTGGGCCTGCACATGCTGAGCAAAGTAGTGACAGGCCTATAACTGCTCTGCTAAAAAGTTTGATCATTCTGATGCTCTTAATTTGTTTGCAATTTACCTAGCTTAGAACAGCTTTATAGCTATTAAGCGTGTAGGGAATTAAATTTATCCCAATATGCATTTTAACTACGTAATCGTTTTTGGAAATTAGCTATCCATGACTTGATTCTTCTGAACCTATACTCTCAAATAGGTCAAGACTTTCTTTGTTGAGTCCTTCTACTACTACTTCTGAGCCACCCAGGCTTAGTTTTCTTATAACCTGGTTTAGGGCAGCCACGCCACTTTGATCCCATATATGAGCTCCTGACATGTTAATTATAATTTTATTAGGATGACTATGCATATCAAAACTCTGGAGAAAATAATATTTGCTAACGAAGAATAGTTGACCATTAACTTCATATATTATTTCACTTGGGGTTGTTTCAGTTGCTGTAACCTTTATTACTTTCGCCACCTTTCTACTAAATAGAACTCCAGCTAGAGCTACACCTGCTAATACTCCAAGCGCAAGATTATGAGGTGTAGTTAACATTGTTACTGAAAACGTCATAAGCATTACAGCCGTATCGCTTCTTGGTATTCGTAGGATATTCTTTAATCCAACTGTATCTGCTGTACTAATAGCTATGGCTATCATTACGGCAACCAATGCAGCCATTGGAATTTTTCCAAGCCATTCTCTTCCAAGCAAAATCATAAGTAAAAGACTTAATCCAGAGATAAATGTAGATAATCTTGTTTTTCCACCATTTTCTGTATTCATTACAGATTGGCCTACTAGTGCACAGCCTGCCATGCCCCCAAAAAGAGACGAGATAAGATTTGCTATGCCTTGACCTCTTGCTTCAACGTTTTTATTTGAGTTTGTATCGGTCATGTCATCTAGTATGTCTTGTGTTAGGAATGTTTCCATTAGTCCTACAAGAGAAATTGCTAACGATGTAGGAAGAACTATCCCAAATGTTTCTAGATTAAATGGTACTTTACCTTCGGATAATGGGCCAAATGGAATATCAAAACTAGGAAAACCAGTAGGAAGTTTTCCTAGATCTTGAACAGTAGGGATATCAAGATTCAGTCCAATAGTTATTAACGTTAGTATAATTATTGCGGCTAATTGTGATGGAATAATTCTTGTGATGCGGGGCAATCCATAAATTATTAGTAGACCTATACCAACTAATAACCAAACAATAGGTATTTGTATTCCGTGAGGCAATAGTTGCTTTGCAGAATCTATTGATGGGCTTTCTCCATAATGAAGATTAAGCCCAAGTTGGGGTAATTGTGCCTGTAAAATCAATAGAGCAAGTGCATTTACGAATCCACTAAGGACTCCAACTGGTACAAATCGCATTTGATATGCGAGCCTTAAGTTGCCCCATAAAATTTGTAAGACTCCTGTAAGGAGACCAGCTGCTAGTAAATAAGAAAGTCCAAGTCCTTCGCCTCGCGCATTACCTGTAGCAACAAGGCCTGTCATGAGTAATGCAGTTGATCCGGTTGCAGAAGTAATCATTCCTAGTCTTCCGCCAACCAAAGCGATTGTTATAGAAAGAATGAATGCTCCAAATAGCCCTACTTGAGGATCAACGCCGGCTATACCAGAAAAGGCAATTGCTTCTGGAATCATTGCGAATGCAACAACTAGGCCTGAAAGAAGGTCCTGCCGAGGGTTGCGAATCCATTGATCAACTAATGAAGGGTTTGAGCTTTTAACCATTTAAAAACTTATTTGTTGAAAGAAGCTATCTCATAGTGATGGCATGTTGCCCATGGGGTCATGACTTGCTTTTAATTCTTTAAGTGCTGGAAGCCATTCCTTGAATGTTTTCTCTATCTCCTTTTTGTGCCAATCAAGGTGAGGGTGCATCTGTGCCAAATGTATGCCTGGGCAATAAGGCTCTAGCCTTGACCAAAATTTCTCTAACCAATCAATACTTCTTTGCTTTGTATATTTGTCATCTGCAGGCCAAGAAGCTGTTATCCACGGTTTCCACATAGCACCGCTATAGATAAAAGAATTGGTATCTTTGGTCTTTATATTTGTAATTCCTCCGAGTTGCTGAGCAGCGATATGGCAAGACAGGTTTGGCCTGTTTCTCATTGAATAAGTTATTTCGGAAATTATTTCTTTACAGTTTGATTTCCACTCTGGACCAATAAGTCCTAGGACCTCGCTATGATTTTCTTTATTTGAATTTGAATTGGCCCTTTTTTTATTTGGAAAAGGTGGACAATTGTACAAGCCAGTTAAGTTCGTCTGTTTTAATCCTGAGAAACCTTTCATTAGCATAGTTAGTTCTTTTATTAGGGAAACAGATGTCATATCTTTATTTGATATTACTATATAAACTTCTATTTCTTCTCCCCATGCCCATTGTAAGCTTGCTATATCTGGCCATGCCTCAGCCTCTTTTATTAACATTAATAATTGTTGATCGTTAACTCTTGATTGAATGACTGTGATTTCTGGAATCTTTTGTGTTTGCAAGCTTAAACCAGTAATTATTGCCAAGTAAGGAGCAGCACTAGTAAGCGCTCTCCATATATTTTTTTGATTTTGTGGACTTGAAGAATTTGGTTTTTTGATTGAAAATTCTTCACCATTTCCCCAAACACCACTTAATTCAATAACCTTTTCTATTGCGAGTCCTTCACTCCTGCTTAAGGGGCTAATACCACCGGTTAAAATGTAACCAACACCTGTTATTCCAGAGAGACCGATAGGAAAACTTTGGTTGTACTTTGCAAGTTCTTCTATTAACTCTCCCATTAATACTCCACCACCTATCTGAATCTTATTTTTTTCTGGCTCCACAATCAATTTTTTGAATCTACTCCTTAGATCTAAAGTCCAATGATCATGAGCAGCGCACCTACTAGAAGTGCCACCGCTACATACAAGCAAAGGTTTGGGGTTGATTCCTCCTGAATTTAAGAGATCCAAGAATTGCCTATCAATTCTGTCGTAAACTCCTGCTACATCAGAAGAACCAGCAAGTTCATTATGGACTTTGAGAATATCTTTAATGATTCTCCTTTATACCTTTACTTAGATTAACCATTCTCATCATTTATAACTTTCACCTATATAGCGATAGGGTGTTATTAAGTGGACTTTAGATTTGAATCAAACCCTTTTAGAACATCATGATCGTCGCTTCGGTGTTCTTTTGTGTGGACACGGTAGTAGGAATCGATTAGCAGTTGAAGAATTCGAAAAACTTGCATATTCCATAAAGGAACGCCTACCAGGCATTCCTCTAGAGCATGGTTTTCTTGAATTCGCTCAGCCAATAATTCCTGAAGCTTTGGACCGTTTACGTGCTTCATCAATAGAACAAGCTTTGGCTGTCCCAGCAATGTTATTTGCTGCTGGACATGCAAAAAACGATATCCCTTCAGTACTCAACAAATATTCTTCTCGAACAGGTCTGGAAATTCTTTATGGAAAAGAATTAGGTGTCGACAATCAAATGATTAGTGCAGCAGCAGCTCGGATTAATGAAGTTGTTGCCCAAGCATCATATATTCCACCGCAGGAGACACTGCTTGTAGTTGTTGGAAGAGGATCTTCGGATCCCGATGCGAACTCAAATGTATCTAAAATCACTAGGATGCTTGTAGAAGCATTTGGTTTTGGCTGGGGGGAGACTGTTTATTCAGGAGTTACTTTCCCTCTGGTAGAGCCTGGTTTACGACATGCAATAAGACTTGGTTTTAAAAGAGTCATAGTTTTTCCATATCTTCTTTTTTCTGGTGTTTTGGTCTCGAGGATTAGACAACATACGAACAGAGTTGCAGTTGATCATCCTGATATCGAATTTCTCAATGCGGATTATTTAGGGAATCAGAATTTCGTTGTGAATACCTTTATTGAGAGGATCGAGCAAATTTTGATTGGGGACAATTCTATGAATTGTTCTTTGTGCAAGTACAGGTCTAGTCTCCCTGGCTTTGAAAAAGAGGTCGGCCTTGCTCAACATAGTCATCATCATCATGTTGAGGGACTGCCTGAAAGTTGCACTCTTTGCGAAGAAGAATGCACTGGTGAATGCCAAGAAGCAAATAACTCAGAGACGCTTTCAAGTTATTTGCACCATGACCATGACCATTTCCCTTACCCAAATGCAGACCATCCTTTCGGCCCAGGGACCTTAAGGTAAAGAAATAATCACCAAAAAATTAAATAAAACAGTTGAAAACTAAGGCTCACATGTCTCTATCTTGTTCGCGTCTCATAAGACTTGCTTGCCATTAGCAGGGCTAATGTATTTGCTTTAATTGTTTTTCCCAAGGAATTTCCACAATTCAAGCGACTTTTTCCACTATAGGTTTATGGGTCGAGCTCGAAAAAGCTTAATTCTGTGGTTTTCTTATTTGGTTTCCAATAATGCTTGACAGGATTAGTTAAGACCTACCAAAGAACGTCAAAGCGATTTCTTGGCAGATTGAATCAAGTCAGGAACATGAGTCTTGTCCTATCTCAGTTAGGTTTGTAATCGTCCACTAATTTTGACGAAATGGGCAGAGTTGTGGCTTCCTTATGTATCAACTACTTATCACGGCAGAGCCGAATTAATGGATCGAAATCATTTAGAAGGCTGTCTTGAAGTTAATTCAGCTTGTTCTTCAGATACCCTTAAGACCTCTTTTGTAAGTCTTGAGGCTGAAATACCAGAAGTGCTTTATGCAGGCATGAAGGATTTCATTGGCTCCAACCCAAGCTGGGACCAATACCGAGTCATGAGCTCTGCTTTGGCTAATTTTCTTTTTCAAAATGGTTGTAGTGATAGAGCTGTAACAGAGAGATATCTTGATGATTTGTTTAAGCGTTCCGATGCTTAAGAGCTTCTAGGCATGCTCGTCTTGTTATCGCCATCATTGTCAAAGTTGGGCTTTGCCAGCCTGAGGTTGGCCAGCAAGCACCATCTACCACAAGTAAATTTTGACACCTCCAAAGCCTATTAAATGGATCTACAACGCTTTCCTCTTCTTCTGATCCCATTGGCGCCCCTCCTACTTCATGAATATAAAAACCAGGAGGAGGCGCATTCTCCTTAAGTGCAACTGATTTTGTTATCAATGGTTCTATAAATGGCATCTTAAAAATATCTTGAAGAGGTGCAATTGTTCCGCCCGCAGATTCAACCGAATTGCTAATAACATTATTCATGTGATTGACCATCTCAAACTCGTTATTTCCCCATTGACAATTGATATGAGGGGCAGGTATATCCCATTTATCCATTTTATTTGATAAAGTGACTCTGTTATAAGTTTGAGGCAATACCTCACCATGCCCTATCAAGAATCCAGTAGATGTATGTGGTGATCTTTTAAGGAGTCCAGGTGGTTCAAATCTTTCAATTGCACCCCATATTCCATATCCTCTTATGAAATCATTATTTAGTCCTTTGTTTAAATTTGATCCTAGAGGTATAAAAAAACTTCCAGCTCCTGATAGCTCATTTGTAAGCTGATTTTCTTTTCTAAACTTAGAGCTTAATGTATTAGGAATGGTAAAGAATTTACATGTAGATACGTGATCCATCAGGCTTTTACCTAGCTTATTTGATGGATCTACTAATCCACCTTTTTGGTTATCTTCCCTTGATGAAAGAAGTATTCTTATGCTTTGAATTGTTGATGAACATAGCACAATAAGCTTGGCTTTGAGTTTTGTTCTATTCCCATTCTTCTGGTCTATAATAATGACTCCCTTTGCAGAATTATTGTGATTATCTATTATTATCTTCTCAACCTTCTGATTGCTAACTATCTCGACATTCTTGGTTGATAGAGCCATAGAAAGTGTACTTCCTAGACTGCTAGAAACGGGCCAACCATTGTCACTATATAAATTCTTTGGTCCAAAACCCCTTGAGCTTATGAATGGCAATCCCAATTCTTTTTGTATTGATTCACCAAAATAAATTTCACTAGGTGTAGGGTCTATTTTACCTATATATTTGCCATCAGGCAGTTGTTCTAATCCATCTTTATTTCCATATATTTTTAGAATCTTCTCTATTGCTGAATAATGTTCTTCTAAGTCTTGGTAACCAATAGGCCAGCATGGGCCAAATCCATCTCTCTTTGAAGCTTTAAATTCAAGGTCAGAAAGCCTAAGTGTTATTCCTCCCCAAGTTAGACTTCTTCCTCCTATCTGTTGCCCTTGTGTCCAGTAAAATGGACTATTATCTGGATAAGTATATGGATTGGAGTTCTCATTTGAATAAAGTATTGGGTTTGCCTTCCAATAACCCGGGTGATGAATTTGATGCCTATGTTGACCATTAATTAGTGATGAAACCCTTTTCATAGTATTAAGTGGTTCTGAACCTATAGCTTGTTTTGCAGATAAATTATCGCCTGATTCAACTACCAGAACTCTTACGCCTGCTTGTGCAAGTGTAAGAGCGGCAATTCCACCTGTAGCTCCAGACCCAACAACAATGACTTCGTAAGGATGATTAATCATTGAGAAGCAATATTTATAAGAGAAATATCTATAGACTTGATTTTATTAGTTTAGCTTCTTGCAATCCAGGAAGGAGAACCGCAAAACCATTCTCCTAGATCATCATTCTTTGGATCATATTCTTCGTGAGGTTCGGATGGGCCTAAATTTAATTCATTCAAAAATTTGTCAATACTATCAACTGAAGAAGTGCTTGTTACTTTTTTTACTGCTTTTCTTGATAAGTTAGATACTGATTGATCATTATTAGATAATTTACTTAGAAAAAATCTTTCTTGTAATGAGACGGTCTTTCCTTTAGATAGTCTTTCTAATATTCCACTCAACTTAATACGATTTGCTTTAGATAGCATGTTTAAATTGATTCTACACAATTTCTAGCTAATTTAAATTAATAATGCCAGTATTTGCGACATAGTGTTGCATTGGTTTTGAGCGTGACTTGTCAAGCTTCAATTGTATAGACTTTAGATTAATGAATTTATTCATGTGTAAAGCTGATTAGCAGGAGGAGTAGTTTTCATGCTCGTATTTTTCCTGCTGCTCAATAATTGTAATTCGAGGTATGATCTTATAGATATTTCTATCAGATTTATTAATTAAGCCCTATAATAAATGAATACTAGTTTATTAAGTCATTTCTTCCAACCTTTTTGCTATGACTTCAAGATTCTTTGCAACAATAGCCCTACTTATTATTCTCTTCTTCCCGTTTCAGCCTTCAATGGCTGCAATGGATTATGCAAAACAAGTTTTGATAGAAAAGGATTTTTCCAATAGAGACCTTCGTGGTGTAACTTTTAATCTTGCTAATTTACGTATGTCAAATTTTTCTGGTAGTGATCTGGAGGGAGCTAGTTTGTTTGGAGCAAAATTGGATGATACTGACTTAAGTAATACTAATTTAAGAGGATCGACTTTAGATTCAGCTGTGTTTAATGGAACGAATTTGCAAAACTCGAATTTGGAAGACTCATTTGCTTTTAATACTAAATTTGACAATGTCAATATAGATGGGGCTGACTTTACAAATGTACTTTTAAGAGGTGATGCGATTAAATCCTTATGTGAAGTTGCCAGAGGCAGTAATCCTGTTACTGGGAGAATCACATCCGAAACACTCGAATGCTAGATAATCAATATTTTATTATTATAATGTAATCACCTATTGTTTATATTCCTTTTTAGTCCTTTTATATTAAGAGAGCTCTTCTATCTTGGAAGTTAATCGGGCCATGAACTCATCGTGACCTTGCTCTCCTGATAATCCAATTGGATAGCCACAGTCTCTAATAACATATGTTGAGGCAAGATTTGTAACATTATTTTGTTCTACCTCTTTCACATTTTTATCTCCTGAAAGAATAAGTTCCAACCATAAGCCAGGGTTAAATGATGGATCTAGATTTTCAGCTACGGCCATAGCTAAAGCACCATCTTCCGAAACACCCATCGCAATTGCATTGCAAAATTTACCGGAGTAACTCTTAGCGATCTTTCGTTCTAATGATGATATGTTTTGAGGGCTTCTATTATCTAAAGCAATAGCTCTTGTAGGATATATGTTTAGTATTAATACGACCAAAGTCGAGATAAGTAGATGTATACCAATTTTGTTTTGATTGAAAATTTTGGCTGATATCAGCTTTGATATAAGCATTGCAATCCTTTGAAAAACGGAGGGGGTGGGATTCGAACCCACGATGCCCTTGCGGACATGCTGGTTTTCAAGACCAGAGCCATCAACCACTCGACCACCCCTCCAGATTTGGACAGACGAGTTCTGTCAGATCCATACTAGCAACTACCTTGCAATCACTAGTGACAGTGGGTTTCAAGAGTTTAGTAACCGTAGAAAGTTTTAAAGGCGTGGTCTTGCACTGATTCACTTTTCGTCTACCGTGACCCCTATAAGTGGTCCAAAAGTGGTCCAAAGTTCTTCGTTAACAAAAGGAGGTAAAACGGCTCTGGTTCGCAAAACCAGGGTCATAGACCTTGATGACTTAAATGGATCCATAAGGGGTAAGGGAGTCCGTTTGAAGGTGGAACAGCGGTGTGATCAGCTTTATATAAGAGGTACTTTTGTCCAAGCTGACGGTAGTAGTAAGCGTCAAAGAATCCCTTTAGACCTGCCAAATGTTCCAGGCTCGCTATTAGAAGCAGAAAATCGAGTTATCCAATTTGCAGCTCTACTCCAACAGAAAGGAATTGTTCCTGATCCTCTTCCTTGGAAGGACAAATTCGAGCCAGAACATATCCCAGCGATACTCACAGTAGACAATGCAATTTCCCTTCTGCATCAGGACTTTTGGAAGGGAAAGCAAGGTACGAGTTCTCAGCGGCGGACATGGGACAGGCTTTATAACGAGATAAAGAAACTGGCCGATTTTGCCAGTGCTGAGATAACTGCTGACTTACTAGTAGCCGTTGCAGAAGACAAAACTACCCCTGCAACCAAATCAAGACTTGAGATCTGCAAACAGTTCAAAAGATTAGGGAAACTTGCTGGATTGGAAGGATTAGATCGCCTTGATGAAATTAAAAATGGCTATGAACCACAACAACGAGAGTTCCCCGATGAGGAGCAATTAATAGAACTTGTAGAACAGCTTCGCAGCGATGAAAAGTGGGGTTGGTGCACAGCGGCATTGCTGCTCTATGGCTGCCGACCTAGTGAAGTCTTCTCTCTTCAGCCAAATAAAAATGGAACTGCAAAGGTATTAACTCTGAATAAGGCGAAGGCAATTAAGTTTCGAACCGCCCTAGCTCTACCCGCAGAATTAGTAGAGCCTCTAGGGATCTTTGACGTTAAAAGGGAGTGGGAATTTCTGAAAACGGAAGACTATGACTCATATGAAGCCAAGCGGCAAACTGACAGTTGGGGAGGTTGGCTTAAGCGCAACAGTGGTCATCTTGACCTGGATCTTTATGACCTAAGACACGCTTGGGCCATTCGGTCTATCAGAGCTAATCTCCAGACAGGACTCGCTGCAAAAACGATGGGCCATAACATCGGACTGCATGTGAAAACTTATGCGAGTGCCCTAGATGAGGCTGACGTTGTAGCAGCTGCTAAAAACCTTATTAAGTAGAGCCATGTATATCTTTACTATCCAACCCGACTCATCCTTTGTTCAATCCAGGTTCGATAAAGAAGATAACTGGACCAAGCCAGTCAAGCTAAAAATATATTCGACTGCTGAGTTTGCATCTTTAACTGATGCACAGAAAATCGCACATTTTTCCGACGAAAGTGAAGAAGATTCAGATGATCCAGATCCAATGTGGATTATTGCTGCAGGAGATATAAGAGGTGATATAGGTTTTGAGCACGGTTTGTTTAGCGACTTATACCCTGAAAAATATGATCAATTAGAAGAAGAAGCCCAAGAACAAGAGGAGGAAGACCCTCGATGGGCCCTCGTAGATGCTTTGGATAATGAGATTCTTAATGTTGCTTCTACTGACAAATGGGCTCTTGCATGGATTAACAACTTTTATGAGATATATGGTCTGGAGTTGGAAAGAATTGCATTTGATGACCCAAATCTAATCGTTACACATGACACTAAACAGTAGCTTCCTGTTCTAGAGATTTTATATACCTCTTTCTTTGACCACTATCGTGGGGTGAGACATACCAACCAGCAGCTAATCGGGTGTCTATTTCTTCAAAATCTGGCTGAGATTCCAAATTGAAGATCTTCTTACTTTGTCTTTTCATGCCCTATTTATACCATATTGAGCTACATGTGGCTCGTATCTATAACTCTACCCCCTTCAATTGCGTTTAGTCGCTCTTGCATTAGCCGGAATTGTTCCTCTAACTTCCTATTGGTTAAACCGTCATTAACGATTGTATGAAGGTCGATTATGGCCTTTTCTTTTACATAATCCTTGCTCTTTGGACTCTCTATGATCTCGATTAGTTTATCGATTGCTGTAGGCAGATATTTTGCAGCCTTCAAATAGGACTGATCGATATGACTTTGGACTTCATTGTCTATGTAGGTATTACATAAGGGATTCTGGTAAATCCACTTTTTGAAATTGTCAGGAGTGAGCCCCGCCGCTTCTGCACTTTGCTTCCAGTTTCCACCCATACTCCTAACAGCCAGTCCTGCCAAGACATTTGGAGGTAAGGAGGTGTGCTCAGCGATGCTGGGGCGACCCCGGCCCCGGAGCTCAGCGATAGTCATAGAGGCTCGCTAATTCCCCATGCACGGCGTGCTGCTCTTGCAGTTGCTTCACTAACTGGTGATGCCTGCAATCTTGCTGCTAGTGGTAGCTCTCCGAAGGCTTTGCTTTGAGCTCTAACCTGCTCAAAAGCCTCTTTTTCGGCTAAAAATTGTCGCTCTCGTTTGAGTTCTCTAATTCCTTCGCCTTCAGCATCACACTGGGAGGCGTACCAGTCCAGATCGGAATTCCTGTAGTGCTCAGCATCTGAAGGTAAAAATATCCCCTGTTGCATTCGCAACCTTGTGTCTTCTGGTAGAGGAGATGAACCCTGCCCCTCATTCCCTTTCATTTGTTGCCACAAAGCGGGGTCATTAGTTCGTATGGCCACCTCATATTTCATTGGAATTTCACCCTCTATTGGTGGAACAGGTTCACCTGGGAAGGCTTGAGAGCAAAAGTCAACATATGCTTTTTGTGTAGACATTTAGTGGCGGTAAAATGAGGGGTTACGATGATAGAGAGATGCCTCCCAGTTGGGAGATCTTTTGGAGAGTAGATACTCAGGACTTACATTCTGTTCTTGACACCTTCTGCCAGCCCAGTCAGCCCATTCCTTCTGACAATTAGGTGATGTTGGAAATAACCGAGCTGCGCACTTTGTACACTTCATGCTCAGCATCCATTCATCATAATTGTGCTTCCAGTCGCTCTCCAATTCAAGAAAGTGTACTTCTACAATAATAACCCTTTCTTTAACTTCTGGCCTCATGTACTACACTAACGATTGCAGGAATTAATGTTCTTGTTATTATGTAAGTACCTAGGAACCTGATATAAATATCACTTAATTCGCACCCTCCCCCTATTACTAGTACTGATATCAATAGGTTTAATAATTAAGAGCTTTTAGATAAGAAATAGTCAAGTTAAATAGCCTATACAAATCTATTGTAATACAGTAGCAGTTCCTAAAATAACAGTTAGAGGAACTTCCAGTATATAACTGAGTTCTTCTGTACTCTGAAATTCTATTATGAAGTCCAATCGCTTCGGACAAGCCGAGGTATTGGAGAGTCAACAACTAGATCAGTTGATCGAAGCATTACCAGATCGAACTCATAAACCTTTAGCCAATGTTCTTAGACGAACTGGTTGCAGGGTTAGTGAAGGACGACAACTGACTTGGGGTTGTATTTCCAAAAGCTCTGTTTTATTCCCATCCACAATCTGCAAAGGAAAACTCAAAACCAGAGAAGTCCCTTTGCATCCTGAACTTGCAAAAGTTCTTAATTCTTGGCGTACCAAATGGTCTGAGCTTCATGGTAGACAACCAGAATCAAATGATTTCCTCTTTCCTGGGAGAGATCCAGATCATCCGATAACAAGAAAGGCCTTTGATAAAGCTTTGCGAGCAGCCGCTCTTCAATTGCAAATCAAAGGAACAAGTACACATAGTTTTAGAAGAAGTGCACTAAGTGCCGCTTCATCAAAAAATATTCCATTAAGAGATCTGCAGGAACTTTCTGGCCACCAATCACTTGAAGTTCTTCAGAGATATTTACAGGTCTCCGATGAAGCTAAGAAAAAAGCTGCTATGGCTTTCGCTTAATCAATACTATTAATCATCAAACTGTGCATATCCAACATTCTCAACAAGACTCCGATTAACCCCGTAATGAGAACAGAGTTGATCTATCGGGTCTCCTTCAGCTTCGGGGTCATATGCAATTCCCTCATAAAAAACCTCAAGTATTTCATCATCATCTTCATTGACTGAATACTTCTTCCCTAGCTCTTCTAAATGTTGCCTGACCTCTGCTGTATCAGGGAAGTAGACAACCATTATTGGATTAGCCATGGTCTACAGCCAAAGAACACTTTGCTTTAAAAACGATGATAAGCCCTATTAATGGGCCGAAATCCTCTATATGAATAGGGCCGCCTTAATCTGTAGAGAAGCGAGTTAAAGAGATGAAAAGAAAAAGGAAAAAGGAATCCACGATTATTGTTTGCTCCGAGGACCTGGATGAGCTTGAGGAGTACTTGAAGGGAACTGACTTGCCTTGGAGTTATGACGATGAACAAGATTGCGCTGTGATCGAGATCCTTATTTATGACTCAACTATTCCTGATGATGTCTGGAAAGCATATGTCGAGCCCGATCCTGAGGGAGCAGATATCAACGAACTAACAGACTTCCGAGAGGAACAAGAAATAGCTTTCTGCAAACACTTTGGTATTGACCACAAACACGTGGCTCAACTAATGGCTCTGGATTGACCTTATTAAGGGCCGCAAACCTTCTTTTGCTCAACTCTCACCAGTAAGTCCCAACAGGTCAGATCCGGAATATCATCACTTTCCTTAATTTGAATCATCCGCAAGGTTGGGGGGCATTTCTCAATAGAAACCTTCGCTATTCGCCTCTCTAAGCCTCTTAAATCCCCTTGAAGACTCATATTTAAAAACTCTTTTTCTGGAACAATTCTACTTCGCTAAACATCAAAAAATAGTGTTATTTCTTTCATAATTCAAAACCTCCTTCAATTCTTCTCCTTTCTGTCTCAGTGATATCTAGTTTGTCGTCACCTTGCTGAGACACGTCCCAACCAGATCCCACAAGGGATTTTGAGGATGTCTCAGATGACTCAGATGTTTTCTTTTTTCTCAGCGGCGTCGTATGCCTATGGGTATTTATAGGTTCTTCTTTTTTCTTATTTTTATATGAGTCATGAGACACTCCCTCCACATCCGGTGCCCCCGCTGGGTTGAAGTCTGCCTCAGATAAAAATCTAACTTCTGAGTCATCTGAGTCAATTGCATTTAAGGGCTTATGCCAGAACCTCACTCTTGAACCAGAAGAGACTCTCGTTTGATTGTCGTCACGAATACATCCCAATTGCCTTAGTGCTTGAGCTGCTTTACGTTGATCGGGTTTTTTAATTTGATTCTGGAAGAAGTTCAATCCATCAACTAAAGCTTGCGCAGTCGTGAATTTTTGGGGAGCTGTATAAAGCCACTTTGATAGTGGATCTAACCAAACATTTTCTTCTTCGAAGTTATTGTTGCGGCTATCAGATAGAGCTTGTTCTTCTTGACTCAAGTAAGGCTTTGCACCTTGCTCAAGAGCCATTAAGGCAGCTTTCCATAATTGGTCTCGATCTCTTTTTAACTTTCGAAGATCAAGTAGGACTCCCTTCGGATTAGCCAACTCAATGACGGGAAATCTTCTGCTACCCGTATCATCTTTAAGGAACCCATCAACATTATTTACGGTTCCAACTGTGATGCTGGGCCTCTTCCCCTCTACAAGATTTCGAAAGTAAGGCGGTCTGAATCTATCCTCCACAGAGCTAAGCAAAATTTTCAAGCTGCCTGTTTCTTTCTTGCCAGTGATTGACTCTAATTCTGCAATCTCATAAATCCAACATGTTTGGAAGAGCATTCTCAAGTCATTGTCTTTGTCTTGGGGGGTATCGCAGAACCAATCTCCTCCAAGTATTTTCCAAAAACTACTCTTCCCAATACCCTGCTCACCTTTAAGGACTACACAAGTATCAAACTTGGTACCAGGATTGAGAACCCTTTTAACTGCACCAATTAAGGTGATTTTCATAATCGTGTTAGATAAGGAATCATCTACGCCCAAATAGTTTGTGGCAATCTGATCTATCTGCCCTACTAATACTTTTGGATCATTCTTAATTCGATCTAAGTATTCCCTTATTGGGTGGTATCGATTTTGCATTGCTGAATAAGTAAAAGCATCTTGCGCTAAATCTTTGCCGATAGTCCACCCCACCTCGCTGAGTCTTACGTGCAGTAATTCAAACTCCATTTGATCCACTGGCTTCCCATCAATTTCGGCCATCAATCTCAGTTCGTTCCACCTAAGACGATCCCCAAAACCTTTAGTAAGGAACTTGCTCAATTCACCTGCTTTCAAACTTTGTGGTTGCTCTTTATCGTTAAAGCCTTCGGGAAAAACATCTCCAGTAGGAATTAGATCAACCACGACGCCACCTCCTTATCTCTTGAAGAGGTGAAGGACGATGCTTCACAAAGATGCTGAAATCTCCCCCAATTTCAGGAACATATTGATCTCTGCAATAAGCCCAGTTGTCATGGATGATCTGGCCTGGGACTAATCCTTTTGGTGGAGCGTAAGAATTCCCGACAAAGCATCGAAGAGTTTTTGCATCTCGATGTATTTGGCAAATTTGATGTTCAGATCGATCACAAACGGGGCAAGCTTCTAGCCTTCTCCAATCCTTTCCATTACTCGAAGATCTTTTGATTGAAACCTTTTCTTGGTGTTCAATAACTTGAGCAATCACTCTTTCCCAAAGTGCTTGAGGCGGTGCAATTAATGCTTCAGGCCCATTACCTGGAGACCACTTGTATTGACCTCCACTAACAAAATGTTTACCTGCAACGATTACTTGCCTGCCTGGGCTGAAGAAGAATTCAAGAGCTTCCTTACCTATATCTGATGTTCGAACTTTGAACTGAAAATATTTATCTCCTTCTGAATTATTGGGTAATTGTTTAATTTGTTCCTGAGTTGGTTGGAAAAGAATTTTATAATTATCTATTGAAGTAGTCCTTCCGACTCTCCAAGTCTCAAAATCCCAGGGGCAGAAACCATGATTCTTTGCCCAAAAAAGACTTGATCTACCGTCGTAATCCAAGCAAAAAATGTTGTCACAGCGGATGCCAACGGCTATCGCTTCATGATGATTTTTTAATTGCTCAATTGTGAAGCCAGGATGAGTTGGCCAGCGTTTGAGCATCGGCCCCTTTTTGTCACTACCCGAACCAATGGGTAATAGTGGGTGATGTGTTTCAAGTGGCCTTAGCCTTTCTAAAAGTTCAGGATTTAGCATTAGAGTAAAGGTGAAGAAAGTAAAACTGCCTGGTTACCGCCAGGCTTTTTATTTGCTAGATAGGGTTATCAAGATCCCATCCAAGTTGCTGACACCCAAGATCCATAAGAACTCTTGCAAGCTCAGAGGTATTGCAATTATTTACTTGAGCTTTTAGCCATAAGTTAGCCGCAAAAGGTTTGCTAACTTTTAAAGTAATTGGCGTATTTAACGCAAGATGTATCTCACGTTTTCGCCTAGCTTCTAGTTCTTCCAAGAGGTGTACCTTTTAGTTAATAATAGCTGAAAAATAAGATTAAATGATATTATTTAGTATTTTTATTTAGTTCTCTAATGTATTAGACAAGAGATCCTTTTCCATGCTGGCAAGGTTAATAATTAGCTCCACTAGTTCATCTACATAGCAATGCTTCACCTCGTAGAGCTTCCGTCCGAAACGATGCTTCGCCGCCTCGCTGGGATCCTTGGTTTGGCAACAGTCACAGCGGAGTTCGATTTCTCTTCCCTCCAAATATTCTTTGACTCTTGCGTACACCCAATCCTTAGCAGGCGGAGAATTCCAATCGAGGAATTTTCTCCCAAGGACATCATCAACAGGTGAACTACGGATAGTTTTTACCCTTGCAGACTTTGACTTCGAATCAGCTCTGCCTATTACTCGGATGGTGCCTTTCATTAGTTCCCCCCATCCTTTTTCTCTGCTATTTCTATAGCTTTTTCAGAGTTGAGTCTCCAATGAAAACTGGCCCCGTGTGTTTTCCTTCTAAGGATGTCTTCGGGAAATACTCCCTGAGCAATCCATTTAGTAATGGTTCTGGGTTTTAAACCCACAATCTCAGCGAGTTGGGTTGAAGAGATCCATTTAGAACTTGGGGTTTTGCCTGTTCGACCTTTCAGCTTGGTCATCTCCTCTCTCAAGTCCTGCATAAGGCCAACTAGGAGATCTACTTTCTTTTCCAGGGTGGATGTCATTAGTCCAACCCCTTATCTGAACAGCTTTCTAGAAAATCTTGTGATCCTTGGCCGAATACATCTGGAGAATCGTTATCAATTTTGTCTAAGATTTGTTCAACACCAAGATCAAACTTTTCTATATATTCTATTGCCTGAGATTCGCTATTAAAGGTTTTATCACCCACCGACCAAGTGGGCTTGATTTTTAAATAAGACATGAGAAATCATGGAAAAAGAGAAAAACTTTCCCGTTCTTTTTCCGATGCCTCGCCTACTAAGCGATCAGAGATTCATCCTCTGCTGATGCCTTAATTAACATGATTAAGGTTCGAGATGGCTGTGGTGTAATCGAATTGCCCGTATTTAGTAGATAGTGACAGTCGATAGTTCAGATTGGGAGCTGAACTAAGACGACAATAGCCCTAATTTCCTTACTTGCAACGACCACAGCACCACCTGTGGTGTAGGTGGTCCACATATGGTCCACAAAACGAGTGACAATGCCTTGGATTAACTGGTATGACTAGCGGCTGCTCTGCTTTTCAAGACCAGAGCCATCAACCACTCGACCACCCCTCCTGATTTAACGACAAAATCCGTCGCCTATTAATAATAGCAATAGTTTCCTACCACTTATCTATGTTTTTCCAGAAGCTCTAACCCCCTCAATCTCCTTTGTCTCCTATTCTTCTTTGTTGTAGTTTCCTGAAAAATCACTGATTACAATCATATATTTATCTTTTTCTTGATTTAATTATCAGAAATAGCCTTTTTTCTTTTCTCCAAATATTGAAGTCTCTACATTTATTTCTATTAAATTTGTAATATACTTGATATATTCTATCTGCGTTTTCTTATATCTCACCGGAAACATTTATTGGCCCGTTTACATTGAAAGCTGAAATCTATTTGCTCTTTACTTATTCAATTAACCTTTTTTATAGTAGAATAATGCCCATTGGAAATTTAACCAGTCTTCAGTTGCTACTTTGCTCTATACTGTATTTGTAATTATTTACCTTATACTTACTGCTCTGTTACCGAGCCTCGATTTTAAGGAACTCCTTTTGGAATCAACTTAATCAAGTATTGATTCCTTAAAGATTGTTGAACAACTAAGAATTATAACTAAACCAGAGCTTTTTATGTTGATTAGTCCCTTCAATTCCCTGTTCCTTTCTGTTTATTCAAATGCTCCGTAAGAAATTAATTGCAATGTAAAACTTTCTTGTTTCAAGGAACGGTTCCCTATGTCATAATCTCAAACTGAACACCTTCAATCCAGTTATGGCAACCCAAAAGAGCCAACAGTCCCGTTTTTTGGGGGACCTGCCAATGCAAGGTCAAATTGGAGAAAAGGAGAAAATCCGGTATATCTCACATCTTATGTTTTTTATAGGATGTGCTCTCCTTTCTTTTGGCGTATGGGCACTTTCAGGCTTTACTAGTTCTAGTGGCCAGGCAGGACCGTTTCCTTTTTAACTAGACAATAAAAAAATAACCCCACTTTCCTTGTCACCAAGGCTAATAGACCTTAACAATATTTATTTTTTTAATTCTTAATTTTATTAATTAAAGCCAACTATGAACCGGATATGGCTTAGAGCCTGTTTTCTCTGTCATTTAGAAGGGTTTGTAACCACTTAGCGGCCAGAACTCTTGATATAGATCTATTTCTCAAAAAGTCGCAAATCACAAGGTAAAGAGGACCTGCATTTGCTTCTTTATTGAACCGAATTTCAAAATCAAGTATTTCTTCTGTTGTGTGGCATGCCCTTAGTTGATCTACTAGTGCCTCATGTACCGCTTTGCTCATTTGAATCGTTGGCTTTTGTGCGGTTGTCATTTGCTTAATGCAGTGGAGTAAGAGATTTTTCTCCTACTTAATGAATAGCGTTTTTCTGAGTAAATAGGCAATTAATTTTATTGTTTTATAGAAAAAGGTATTAAAAAGTAAGCATAGAGGTATCATTATCAATCTAAATAGAATTGAACAACATATCTCTTAAGATTTAGGTGCTTATGCCTATATTAATTAATTTATTGCTGTTTATTTATCTGTTTAGCTTGGCTTGGCTAGTGGCAATAAGCACTTATCTGAATCGCAGCCTGCTGGACCGGCTTCTGTAAGTTCGCCTTGATCGTAGCGGTTTAGAGCTACAAAGAAGTCGTCATTAATTCTTCTATTAACTACTTCATTTTGCAGGCGTTCATATGTGGCAGCGTTAATGGGTTCAAATGGTAGTCGAGGAAATGTTGCGTTAGCGTCGAACCTGGCCAGAAGAGCTGCTGAAATATAGCCTTCACCATTCTCTATGGCCTTGTGCAGCACATCTGCTAGTGGCTCTATTTCATTCTCTCGTAATTCAATTGTTGCCGAGGTGTTGTGCTCTGTGTAGTGTCGTTGCACTTGCATATAGAAATCGAATTGAGCGAGAGCAGAGAAGTTGTTGATATTAACTTGGTCGGCTCCAGGTAAATTTGCCCAGCTAACTTCAGTTGGTATTTCAACTAACCATTCTGTACATCTTGGATCAAATGGATCATCGAGTAGTCGACCATTCTCGTCTTTATCTGATTGAGATGGCACAACTGTATAGCCATAGTCCATACATGCCATGGCTACAGGATCGTTTTTTCGGAAAGTTATTCTCCTGATAAATCTTTGAGCTTTAGGTGGATGCCAACCTGGAGCTGCACCTGTTAAAAGACTCTTTGTTCCAGCTGGTTGAACAGTTGTGCACCGATTTGGTTTTCTTAATCCTTTCTTGTCGCAGTAATTCCAAACAGTTTCTTTTACTACTTCTTTCCATTTGTTTAGATATTGAGCTTCCTTTCTCTTGAAATCCCTACCTTCTTCGGTTTCTGGTCTGCCGGACTCCCACCATTGAAGCCATGTTGTGCCAAAGGCATGTACAAAAAAGTCAAAAAGTCCTGTGAAACTTACTCCTACGATGGGATCCCAGTCCCTACTTTGTCTATAGCGTTCGACTTCGAAGCGGTGGTTCAGTAAGCATGTAACAGACAATGCAGCTGCTTTGAAAGCATCCTTTTGGCTGGCTTCATCAAAGGGATCAATTTGATTTAGATGAACTTCTGCGAGATTGCAATGAAAATCGGTTCCTACAATTTCTCCACAAGGATTAAGTCCATATCTGCTGAGTCGATGTTCCAGTTCCTTTTCATTGGTAATACCGTGATTGGTTTGTAACCATAATCCAGCTTCTTTTTTGCCTTGGTCACAGTAAATATCAATAAATTCTTGACGAAGTTCTTTGGTTTTGAGAAGATCTGCATTTGATCGGGCGATTGCCTCTGGTGCGAACTGAATTGCACCTTCCCCGGAATGGAATTGTTTTGTTACCGCTTCTAGAAGTACCTCTTTGCTTGGTCGTGTGTGGTAAACACGAGTGTGATTAGCCATACGCAAAGCGTCTTTTTCGGGATCTATTCTCCAGTTGCCATCGGAATCTTGTTGCCAAAGATTCTCCTTTGCAGAAGCAGCAGACATATCTTCGGCAGAGAATTGGCGCATGCCGGCACTTCTACGTATGTTCCCTGCCACAATTGTGACGGCAGCTTCGTCAATTAATAAACAGCATTCAATTGAGTTGAGTTTTCTCCCTACAGCCTTTGAAAGTAGTCGGGCAACTCGAGCATATAGATCTTTTAATTTAACTGGATTAGCCATTCCCCCAAAGCCTTTGAGACTTTCTCCTACGGGCCGTACGTCGGATAGATCAATGCTTACTTCGATTGTGTTGCCCTTGAACCTTTCATCACTACTTAACTCAAGAAGTAGCTGATAGCTATCTACCCATCCTCTCCTCGAGTCTCCAACCTTAATATCAACATTATTTCCTTTAATTCTATGAGATGTTTTTTCATTGCGGTCAATGGCAGCTGTAATTCCTATTTCCCCTACTTCATGAATTGATATTGGGTTTGTAACAACTGGCAGTTTTTGAATTAAGTGAGGTTCGATAATTGCCCCTGTTCCACAGCCCATCATTGCAAGGTCCATCATTAATCCAAAGGCTTCCCAGTCAACCAGGTTGGTAGAAGTGCAGTTATAAGCACCCGAGAAGTTCTCTTTCTTTTCAATCCAGTTAGTTCCACCAATCCATAGCCAGCGTCCTGAAGGAAGAGCTTTTTTCTCTGCCTGCATTTTGGACATAAGGTCCAGTTCTTCTTGATGCAAGCCACCGAGTTGTTTCAAACCACCGAGATTGCGAGCACCTACTTCTGACCAGCTTTCTCTCCCCTTGGGAGTACGACGGCTATACGTTCTGTAAAAGACTGGATTAGCAGCTGGAGCTGTAACAGGAAAATCGATTCGCTGTTCATGGGAAATAACATTAGATGTTGCTATTTCGGGCTTGGTTGGTGTAAGTGTCACAGATTCAGCAGTACTTCAAAGTATTGGAACGCTAACGCCACAAATGGTGTTCGCAACCTTTCAGTAACACCATTGAGAGTGTCACGCCAAAAATACTGTCACGACAGCCTTTTCAATGTGAAGCGAGTTTTGGAACCGGAATTAATGGACTCTTTTGCGCAAGCACTTGCTTACTCAGAAGCAGACTTCTCCTTGAGTGATCGAGGATTTATGGAAGCTCTTGCAAAATATCTGATCGAGTCGGGCCAAGCAATTTTTTCTGATCATGTCATCATTGATTTGGGGTGTGGTCCTGGAAAAATCACTGAGTTATTGGCAAATCAATGGCCTCAGTGCCAAGTTTGTGGAATTGATGGAGCAGAAGTGATGCTGGATTTAGCTAGAAAACGAAAGGACCAATTTTTGCCACATGTGAAAAGTCTTAAATATCTCAGAAGAAATATTGCGAGCCTTGCAGATACAAATAAAAAAACTAATTTAAAAGGAAACCTTTTGGTTAGTAATAGTCTTCTCCATCATTTACACGACCCCTTAGAACTCTGGAGGACATTGATAAATTTGTCTTGTCCAGAATCTATTGTATTTCATAGGGATTTACGTAGACCTGAATCAAAAGTAAAAGCCTTGGAGATTCAACAGAAATATTTGCCAATAGCTCCTCAAGTCTTGATTGATGACTACTTAGCATCGCTACAAGCTTCGTTCACTGTAGCGGAAGTCAAATTACAACTTCAACAATTCAATTTGGGACATTGGAATGTTGTTGAGGTTGATGACCGTTATCTTGAAATCTCAGGTACTTTTTGATTTTGAGCCTTTCTTTAATCATTAAGCATTGAAAATTAATGAGTTCTACTTCATCCACTACTTCAAACTCTCAATCTTCTCAAGATCTTTCTTTTGAGAGGATCATGGCAGATGCTGTTTCTAGGAGGAGAAATTTTGCAATCATTTCTCACCCAGATGCAGGTAAAACAACACTTACTGAGAAATTGCTTTTATATGGTGGTGCAATTCAACAGGCAGGTGCAGTTAAGGCAAGAGGCGAACAAAGAAAAGTTACGTCTGATTGGATGGAGATTGAGAAGCAAAGAGGAATTTCTATTACATCTACAGTTCTTCAATTTGAATACGAGGATATTTTTATTAATTTACTAGATACACCAGGACACCAAGATTTCTCTGAGGATACATATCGCACCCTGGCTGCAGCAGATAACGCCGTAATGCTTGAAGATGCTGCTAAAGGTTTAGAGCCTCAAACGAGGAAATTATTTGATGTTTGTCGAATGAGAAACATTCCGATCTTTACTTTTATTAATAAGATGGATCGACCTGGGCAAGAACCATTAACTCTTCTTGATGAAATTGAATCGGAATTGGGATTGTCAACTTGGGCTGTAAATTGGCCAATTGGTAGTGGTGAATTATTTAGGGGAGTGATTGATAGACGGACAAGAAAAGTTGTCCTTTTTGAAAGAGCTGAGCGTGGTAAACAATCTATAGAGAAACACTTGGATATTGAAGATCCTCAATTAAAGGAAATAGTGGAAAAGGAATTATTAGATAAAGCTTTAGAAGAGTTGGATTTACTAGAAGAAGCTGGTGCAAAAATGGACATAAATCTCGTTCACTCAGGAAACCTTACTCCTGTTTTCTTTGGATCGGCCATGACGAATTTTGGAGTTCGGCCTTTTTTGGATACTTTTCTTGAAATGGCACAGAAACCTGTAGCACGGTCGACTAATCAAGGCCCTATTAGTCCTCTTTGCTCAGACTTTAGTGGTTTCGTTTTTAAATTGCAGGCCAATATGGATCCCAGACATCGTGACAGGGTTGCTTTTGTTCGTATTTGCAGTGGTCGTTTTGAGAAAGATATGTCTGTAAGACATGCGCGAACTGGTAAATCAATTCGTTTATCTAGACCCCAAAAGATTTTTGGGCAGGATAGATCGGTTGTAGATAATGCATATCCTGGAGATGTAATAGGGTTAAATAATCCAGGAATGTTTTCTATTGGAGATACTTTATATACTGGATCAAAAGTTGAGTATGAGGGTATTCCATGTTTCAGCCCAGAAATATTTAGTTGGCTTAGAAATCCTAACCCTTCAGCATTTAAGAATTTCAGGAAGGGTGTAAATGAATTAAGAGAAGAAGGAGCTGTACAGATTTTGTATGACACTGATCAAAGTAAGCGTGATCCAATTCTTGCAGCAGTTGGACAATTGCAATTAGAAGTAGTTCAGCATCGTTTAGAAGCTGAATATGGTGTGGAGACTCGTTTGGAGCCACTTGGCTTTCAAGTCGCTAGGTGGGTTGATGGAGGTTGGCCATCACTTGAAAATGTAGGAAGAATATTTAATTGCAAGATTGTTCAAGATGCTTGGCAACGGCCAGTCTTGCTTTTCAAAAACGATTGGAATTTGAGTCAGCTTGGAGAGGAGCATCCCGATTTAATTCTGAGGACTGTTGCTCCAGTGGTAAGTGGCGTTGAACCTATAAGTCTTTGAGCTAAAGGTTTTAATGTCTATATTTTTGGGATGGAGATGTGGAGTTTAAGCCTCTTCTTACATAAACTAAATAAACACCTACTCAAATTTCATTTATTACTCATGGCCTCGGGCATAGACCCCAGTAAGAATCCTGGTTCTAACGATCCTTATTCTCTTCTTGGCGTTGAGCCTGGCGCAAGTTTTGATGAAGTTCAGCAAGCCAGAGATAAAAGGTTAAGTGAAGTTGGCGATGATCCCTTAGCAAAAGCTCGAATAGAAGCTTCTTACGATACTTTGTTAATGGAAAGCCTCAAGGAACGCCAGTTAGGCAAAGTAAGTTCAGATGCTGTAAGCGCTTCTCAGAGAGAAGAAAAGAAAGGATCATCTTCTTCTCGAGATC
>QCKK01000004.1 GCA_003215415.1 Prochlorococcus sp. AG-409-N21
GTTGGTCCCGTGAACGCAACCATGACCAAGCCAGAGTTAAGTCCAATAGGACTTGACTACGTTAGAGAGGCAACAAGGACAGCTAAGCTACCTTGGTTTGCGATCGGAGGTATGAATACCTCAACCCTTGAGCAAGCAAGAAAAGCAGGAGCAACTCGAGTAGCCGTTTCAAGCGCAATCATGGAGTCCAACGATCCTGCTGCCACAAGCATGGAGCTTTTGGAGGACCTTAAATGAATTTAAAAATAAACGGTGAGGAAATCTGTTTCGATCAAGCCCAAGCACCTATCAGCCTTACTAAAGTAATTGAACATCTCGGATATACAAAAAACCTGATAGTGATTGAGTTCAATGGTGAAATCTTGTCGCCTCAACACTGGGATGAATTACTTGTAAAAAGCGGCGACCAATTAGAGATCGTGACGATTGTTGGTGGAGGTTCCTAAAATAATCTCAATTTCAAATAGATCATTGACAAATATTTTTAAAACCATGTCCTCTCGTGGAATAAAACGCCTTCTGGCAACTATATTTCTCCCCCTTCTACTAAGCAGCTTGGTCATTTTTATTCTTCCTGCATCAAGTAATGCAGCCAGTGGGGGAAGAATTGGAGGAGGAAGTTTTAGGGCTCCATCTATGCCAAGAACTGGTGGCTACAGAGGTGGCTATGGAGGCGGTGGATATAGAGGTGGCTATGGGGGCAGTGGATATAGAGGTGGCTATGGGGGCGGAATCGGTTTCCCTTTCCTAATTCCCATGTTCGGGTTCGGAGGAGGTGGCTTATTCGGATTTTTAATTCTTATGGCTGTTAGCGGCATATTGGTTAATGCTTTTCGAGGTGGAAGAACATCATCAATCGATAATTCTCAACTCTTTCAAAATCAAGTTCCAAGCTCAGCAACCATTCTTCAGGTACAAATTGGTCTCTTAGCAAGCGCAAAGGAATTACAAGACAATCTTCGACAACTAGCCACCTCCTCAGAAACAAGCACTTCAACTGGATTGCAAAGGGTTCTCCAAGAAACAACACTCGCTCTACTTCGACATCCTGATCTATGGGTATACGCAAATATCGAGAGCGGTTCAGTTCCATTTCAATCAGCCGAAGCAACTTTCAATCGCTTATCAATGACCGAAAGAAGTAAATTGCTAGCTGAATTAACCACAAACGTTTCTGGCCAACGCATAAATCAATCAACTTCTGAAATTGAGCCAGGCGAGCCCGATGCCACAAATGAATACATTGTTGTAACCCTCCTACTAGCCACTAAAAATCAAACAACCCTTAGCCATTCAACAACCAGTCAGCAAATTCAAGAAAACTTACGAATACTTGGCTCAACTTCATCAAATGACCTGATGGCTTTGGAGGTAATTTGGCAGCCAGAAGGCAGTGGAGAAGTGCTAAGTGCAGAGGAACTTTTAACTTCATATCCAAACTTGCAGCACCTCTAAATCAAAAGGCAAAAAAAAATCTTTACAATTTCTTCCACTAATTTTGCTTATCACAAGCAAAATCAGGGCTTCAACACAATTACCTTTACTGGACTTACTTTTATTTTTCGAGTCGGTCATGTCGTCCTGTCCAGAGTCACGTTCAATGAAATGGCAAAGCAATGGTGAATTGGCAGAGCGTGATCTGTCTGAACTTGTAAGCCGACTCCTTGATGTTGAATCAAGCAATCACAGCAATGAACTATCAAGGCTTGGTACTAAATACAACGAATCAGAATGATTTATCTGATTTGCCCTTGCACATTGAACCGATATAACCCACCTTCTACTTAGTAGATAGCAGGGAATGAGGAAGAAGTCTTTGCATTGGGTCAATACACCGGTATTAATGGAAGCATTGATGCGTTATCAAGAGAACAAACTTCCAAGGTCCATGCAGCTTTGGGTTGAGCAGTTGTTTGAAATAAACCATCAGACTGATGTCGAACTCTTAACAAGTCCAAGAAAAACCAACTAGGGAAGTTCAATTTCAGCTTGGGTGTTGCTTGATAATTCTTAAGGCCGCCATAGCAGCTCCATAACCATTATCGATATTCACCACAAGAAGGCCTGGAGAGCAACTTGCGAGCATTCCCTCTAAGGCCGTTTTCCCTCCCAAGCTCACCCCATAACCAACTGAGATAGGTACACCGATAACTGGTTGAGGAACCAAACCGGCAAGAATCGTTGGCAAAGCTCCTTCCATACCTGCGCATGCAATCAAAACCTTTGCATTATTCAAACGTTCCAATTGATCAAACAATCTGTGCAAACCTGCCACTCCTACATCTGTTAAAAGTGCTGTCTTTATGCCATGCCATCGCAAAGCCAAATGCGCTTCTGAAGCTACGGGAAGGTCACTAGTCCCACCTGTAAGAACAAGCACTTCTCCAAGTTCTTGCTGCAAAGCTGCTGGCTCTCCCAAAGTTAAGCAGCCTGCGTCCTTGTGAAAAAGGACATCATTCAACAAATTTTTAACAGATTTTGCCTTGGCTGGATCAACTCTTGTGGCGATAGCTAACTCACCCGCAAGATGGAATTTTTGAAGTATTGAAGCTATCTGTTCACTCGTTTTGTTTTCACCCCATATTGCTTCAACCATGCCGAGACGCCTGCGTCTATTCAAGTCCAAACGTGAATGATCATTCATAACTGAGGCAAAAGCTCTCCTTCAAAATTCAAAGGGAAAGGGTTACCAATTTTTTTACCTGTCTCTGTTCTGGCAAATTCCTCAAACTGACATTGCACAACTTGTAATTCAGTTTGAGGAATTGATTTCCAATCCGTCTTGCTAGCCCAACTAATCAAAATCATTGCTTCTTCTCTCTTTTCATCCCAAAAGAGTTGTCTTTCAATAAATCCTTTCTGCTTTGACAACCAAGGTCCCCAACTACGCCTTTCAGCTTCTAACCATGCAACTCTTGACTCTTTTGGAACCGAGAGGCGTAGCAACTCAATAACTCCAACATTCTTCTGGGCAGGATTCATACTTTGCTCTGCATATACACCTACAGCTTGACTAAACAAAAAAAAGAAAATAAATAAAACGGTAAAAACTCTATGAAACAAGGCTCGAGAAAATAACTTTATAAAGGCAGACTTCATAATTCCTGAAGTAGCACAACTGCATGACTACTAATACCCTCTTCACGACCTTCTGGCCCTAGAGACTCGTTAGTAGTCGCTTTGATACCCACATCATCAATCATCACCCCAATTTTATCTGCCAAATTCTTTCGCATAAGGTCAATATATGGTTTTAACTTTGGACGCTCTGCAACAACAACTGCATCTAGGTTCAAAACTTTCCACCCCTTTTTTCTAATCAACAAGACAACCTGTTCAAGCAAAATCAAACTATCGGCTCCTTTCCATCGAGAATCCTCTGGAGGAAAATATTTTCCGATATCTCCTAACGCCAAGGCCCCAAGCAATGAATCCATAACTGCATGAACCAACACATCAGCATCACTATGTCCATCTAGACCTAACCCCGCAGGATGCTCAAGATGCACTCCTCCAAGAATTAGCTTTCTTCCAGGGACAAGACGATGAATGTCATATCCGTTGCCTATTCGTAATTGCAATTTAGGATTCAAAGCAGACTCTATTGTCGAGGTTAGAGAATTCTGATGTGCTTTCCAAAGTTTATAAAGATCAGGGCGACGTTCTTTAGTCCTAACTATTCGCTGATTATTTCGCCATTCTTCAATCTTCACATGATCTCCTCCTCGTAAGACATCTGGTACTTTCATCCCACAGAAATCTGCCGGTCTAGTGTAATGAGGATGTTCTAAAAGCAAGTCACTATGGCTCTCATCCAATAGAGATTGAGCAGTCCCCAAAGTTCCCGGAAGCAATCTAACTACTCCATTAATAATGGTCATAGCAGCCAACTCTCCTCCTGTAAGAACAAAATCGCCTAAAGAAATTTCTTCATCAGCAAGGCTTCTAACTCGCTCATCAAACCCTTCATAATTTCCAGAAATAATTACCAACTGATCGTAATTATCTGCCCAGCGCGACATATCAGGCTGACGCAAAGGAGATCCTTGAGGGGTCATCAAAAGAACTCTTCTCTTCCCATATAGAGGTATTGACTTAAATGCACCAAAGATGGGTTCAGGTTTCAGCACCATTCCCACCCCGCCTCCATAAGGCTGGTCATCAACCTTGCGGTAGCGATCATTTGTAAAATCACGAGGGTTATGAATATGCAAGTCAAAAATTCCTGCTTCAAAAGCTCTACCAATGACACCTAACTGCTCCAAAGGAACAAATGCCTGTGGGAAGAGACTGATGACATCCAAGCGAAAGGGTTTCTTCACTCTTTAGTTCGCTGATTTTGATTACTTAGAGTTCTAGAAGAAATCATGTTTATTCCAATAGTCCATGAGACAAACATAAACAGCAAAAATGGGCTGAGTTAACTTCTTTGAAAGAAGAAATATCTAATCAGGATTCATTGATTTCCTTCATAACCCAACTCGTCCAAGCGAGCAGCCTTACTCCTCCACTGAGGTGCAACCTTCACAAATATTTCCAAATAAACAGGACCATCAATTAATTTCTGCATTTGCAACCTTGCCTCTTTTCCAATGCTTTTCAACATAGACCCACCTTTCCCAATAATTATTCCTTTCTGAGTTTTCCTTTCTACAAAAACAGTTGCAAGCACAGCTGTTCGCGTTGTTTTTGTAATGTTTAAAGATTTTTGTGGGATTTCCTCAACTCTGTCAATGCTTACAGCCACACTATGAGGGACTTCCTCTCTTGTTTGTAACAATATCTGTTCCCGAATTAATTCAGCAAGCAAAAACTTCTCTGGTTGATCACAAACCATCTCAGGAGGATATAAATGCGGTCCCAAAGGCAGGCTGGTTCCCAAGGCACTTACCAACTCACTGCACCCTTCACCTGAAATCGCACTACAAGGAAACAAAGGCCAATTACAACCTCCACAAAAATTGCTATATAAATCTTCAATAAATTCTTGGCGATCTTTTGCAACAAGATCCCATTTATTTAAAGCTATAAATACTGGCAAGTTTTGCCGTCTTAGTAATTGGAAAATGAATTGATCCCCCTTCCCTGGAGATTCATTGGAATCAACTAAAAAAAGAACCAAATCTACTTCTCCAATAGCAGAGCGTGATGCTTGGACAAGCCGTTCTCCTAGTAAATGGTGAGGTTTATGAATTCCAGGTGTATCAAGCATGATCAACTGAAACCCAGGAGTTGTAAGAATTGCTCTTAAACGATTGCGAGTAGTTTGAGCAACAGGAGAAGTAATAGCTACCTTTTCACCAACAAGCTGATTAACCAGAGTTGACTTACCAACATTTGGCCTACCTATCAAAGCCACAAACCCAGATCGAAAATTGTTTGGAGACTGATCTTTTACTACAGACATTTCCTTCAAAAAATTGATCTTCAACTCATAACCTGTACCTAAGATTGACCATTAAGGATGTCCACGCAAGTACCAAGCTTTGAGCAAGCAATTAATATCTCACTTCTTTGGTGTGAAGCTTGGGAAAAAGGAGAACTCAGTGATGAAGTTCTAGCCGACAGAGTTGGAAGTCTTCTTGTTACACATAATGGAGCAAGAGGATTCCTTGCAGTAAGCCTTTCTAGCGATTGTCCTCTCATAGATCGTTTACCTGAACCATTGATCGTTCAAATGAGAGTTGCTGGTTACATTCTTGTTGATTTGATTGTCAAAAATTTAGCCATGAGTACAGCTATGGCTATACATCACCAAAGACAATCAAACAAAATTCAGCAAAGTGGATCTGAAAGAGTGACATCACGATGCATTGAAATATTACGTTCATTAGAGCCAAATTCTGTTAAAGAAAGACTAGAAGGACTTCTCAAAGCCACAAATGGACTAGGAGACGATATCAATTTTTTAAATAAATGGAATTACGATAAAGAACAAAGGCAAGCAATTGCACAAATTATTCACTCGGTGGCAGAAAACCATTAAAAAAGGTGGTTTGCCTCCCTTTTTTAATGGTTTTCTGCCAATAAGTATTTAGTGAAGAAAGTAAGCCTAATCTCTTCTACCGCCCCCTTGTATTGCAATAATCAAACGCAAAATAAATATAAAAAGGTTTATATAAGTTAGATACATTCCCAAAGCACCTGCAAGGTATTGCTCATCTCTATAAGTACGAGGCATAGTATAAAAATCTACAAAAGCAGCTCCAACAAAAAGGATGGTGCCGAAACCAGCAATCATTAATTCAAAACCACTTCCTCCAAACATCCCAGGTGCAAAAAATCCTCCAACAATTTGCACAAGCATGGCAATAATCAGCCCTATCAAACCTAAACCAACTACTCCTGAAAGTGCCTGCCCAACACTGTCACTCATTCGACTTCCAGCAAAGGAAGCAATAACAAAAGTAATTCCTGTTGCCAATGCTGCAGTTCCTATAGAACCTATTCCTGCAACTCCAATTGCATAAGCAACAATTCCACTTAGAGTAAATCCTGTTATCAAACTGTAGGCAGACAAGAGAGGCAATGCTGTGGTGTTATTGCCTTTCATTGCTACATTTTGGGCAACAAAAAATAGAACAAAATTGCCTATTAATGCGACCCAAAAAAGAGGCATATAAAGAGCTTGATTGGTAGCCATTAAAGACAAACCACCTAGAACGCCCCCAGCGGTAAGGACCATGCCCCCACCGACATAAGGAAGTGCTTTATTAACTACATTGGGACCAACCAAAGCACCTGATTGGGCTTCGCGGATGGCCTGCTGGAAATTACTGCTTGCCGGCATAGCTCACCTGAACTAATTACTCATATACTTTGCCAGTAAAAAAAAAGAACTGCAGAAACTATTAGTGCGGATGTCCCTATCGATAGCCACGAATAGCAAAAGCTTCTATAACCCTTTGAACCAAATGATGTCGCATTACGTCTGAAGAAGTCAAATAACAAATTGCAATACCTTCAATTTCCTTTAAAGCATCTATAGCTTCAACCAAACCACTGTGTTGCCCGGAAGGTAAATCAACTTGGGTTACATCACCTGTCACAACCATACGAGAACGCTCTCCAAGCCTGGTTAAAACCATTCTCATTTGAGAAACAGTTGTGTTTTGAGCTTCATCGAGAATCACAAATGCATCTTCCAATGTACGTCCACGCATATATGCGAGAGGGGCTACTTCTATGATCCCTCTATCTAAAAGGCTATTCGTTTTCTCCTGACCCAATAAAGCATGAAGGCAATCATAAAGAGGACGCAAATAAGGATCAACCTTCTGTTGTAAATCTCCTGGGAGAAAGCCTAAACGTTCTCCAGCCTCTACAGCTGGCCTCGTAAGCACCAACCGTTCAACCTTTCTCTCATTAAGCATCCTTACAGCAAAAACCGTCGCCAAAAACGTTTTACCTGTCCCAGCAGGTCCAACCGCAAATGTGAGGTCGTTTTTCTCCATTGAATCCACATAAGCTTTCTGCCTTAAAGACCTGGGCCGCAGAAGAGAACCTCTTTGATTTTTTGCAATTATTTGATTGCCCATTCGAGAATGATCATCTCTAAGCCCATCATCAAGAGCTGCAATTGCAGAATTAATGTCAACCAAGGAGACCAACTGACCTCGTTCCCAAATCGGCCTGATCAACTCAACAATCCCTACAGCCCGTTCTAATTGAGAAGGCTTACCTTCTACAACTAGCTGAAGGCCTCGCAATACAAAAGAAGCTCCGGTATGAGCCTTTAAGTGATGCAATATCTCCTCTCTCTTCCCAGTCAAAGCGAGGGCTGCATCGGAATCAGGCAAATCGATTACGAAGCAACCTATTGAGGCGGCCTCATTCACAAAAACACTCAGGAGTCCGAACTATCTTGAGAAGCTTCGGCCTTCTCTGTTGCGCCAGTTTCTGCTTTAGCTTCTTTCGATTTTGCTTCTAATTTAGCTTTTTTAGCAGACTCTTCTCTAATTTTTGCCTGCTTAGCCTTCCCAACCACTTCAGCCGAACGAATTTGCTTCTCAATAAGGCCCCCTTTCTCAAGAAGTGTACGTACTACATCTGTTGGCTGGGCTCCTTGACTAAGCCTTAAGCGCAATGCCTCAGTATCCAGCCTGGTTTCCTTTGTCCTTGGATTGTAGAAACCTAACTCCTCTAGAGGTCGGCCATCTCTACGAGAGGTGCTATTGCAGGCGACCAAACGGAAACTTGCCTCCCTTTTTTTACCGAACCGCTTTAGGCGGAGCTTGATCATCTTGGGCCTTGATAAATGTGATTAATTCAGCGCCTACAAACAAGCGCAAGGTACAACGATAACCTGAAGAGGGGTCATAAGTCTCCAAATCCCTTTTTTTTCTTCAAAGGTCTTTGCCGTTTTGGTGCATTTGACGCTCCTCCACCTCGACTAATTCTTGCAGGACCAGCGTTTCCGTTAATACCTGATGAGCCTCCGCCTAATCCTGGCATCCCTGGCATCCCTGGCATCCCTCCACCAGAAGACATTTGCTTCATAAAGCCCCTCATCTTTTGGAAGTCTGCAAGCACCTTGTCAACATCAGAAGGAGTATGCCCACTTCCAAAAGCCAAGCGTCTTCTTCTAGATGGTTGTGCTGCTAATAACTCTGGATTATTTCGCTCATCAGGTGTCATAGAAGAAATCATCGCTTCAATTCGCTTTAATTGTTCTTCCCCACTTTTCAGCATCCCATCATCAATCTTGTTCATTCCGGGAATCATTTTCATCAAGCCACCAAGAGATCCCATTCGCTTAATAAGCCTCATTTGTTTAACAAAATCAGAAAAATCAAAGGTTGCCTCTTGCAACTTTTTCTGCATCTCTTCCGCATCAGCAATTTCAACTTCTTTTTGAGCTTTTTCTACAAGAGTTAAAACATCCCCCATTCCAAGAATCCTTCCTGCCATTCGCTCAGGATGGAAAGGCTGCAAAGCCTCAACTTTTTCACCTGTGCCTATGAACTTTATTGGCTTCCCACTTATTTTTCGTATTGATAAAGCTGCTCCCCCTCTTGAATCTCCATCTAATTTTGTAAGAACAGCTCCTGTAATCCCTACCTTTTCATGAAAAGATCTAGTTAGTTCTGCTGCTTCTTGACCAATCATGGAATCAACAACTAGCAGAATCTCATCAGGCTCTACAACTGATTTAATTCGAACCATTTCTTCCATCATTTCAAGATCTATCTGCAATCGTCCGGCCGTATCAACAATCAATGTGTCGAAATTCTCATTCCGAGCCTTCTCAAGGCCGGCAGCGGCAATTTCTTCTGGCTTGGCACCTGATTCCAAGCTAAATACTTCAATATCAATCTGATCTCCCAGAGTTTTCAATTGATCAATCGCAGCAGGTCGATAAACATCAGCTGCAACCATCAATGTCTTACGACCCTGATCTTTGAGATGAAGACCGAGTTTTGCTGTGGCCGTTGTCTTACCCGCTCCCTGAAGTCCTGCCATTAAAACAACAGTTGGAGGAATTTCAGCTGAAAACAAAGGGGAATTGTCCCCCCCCCATAACATCTACCAATTGTTGATGCACAACTTGAATAAATTTTTGATCCGGGCTTACTCCACGTACAACTTCTGCACCAACAGCTTTTTGACGAACATCTTCTACAAACTCTTTAACGACAGGCAAACTTACATCTGCCTCCAACAAGGCCCTACGAACCTCTTTTAAAGCACTTTCAACGTTTGTCTCGGAAATCTGTCCCTGACCCCTGAGCCCCTTAACAGCATCTTCAAATCGGGCCGAAAGCTCTTCAAACATGAGAAATGAAGTACAGAAAGTTTCTTAATGGTAAAAACAAGTAAGACTAGTCTTGAGAGTAAGACATCAACTGCCACTTATATAGTGATGAAGCCTCCAAGCATCTTCATCTCTACCAAGGATATATCTAACAGAAAGAGTAGGAATAGAAGTTTCAGAGAGTATGTCCCCAAAAGAATTTATTCTTTTATCTCGATAGGATAATTTCGCTTTAATTTCTATTCTATTAGAGTTTCTGCTTGCTACTTTGATGGAAATTATTTTTGCATCAATTATTTGGCTTTCACCCAAAGAACGATCTTTAGACCTCTCTTTCAAAACTAGTTCCATCAGAGGCTTCCTAGCTAATCCACTCAAAATATCATTAGTGCCACCAGCCAAAATATCTGCCTTTGATGTTAGCCAAGCCTCCAATAATGCATTCAACTGATCCTTGCTAGGATTTTCAGAAATCAAAGGAACTATCTCATACAAATCAAATAGCTTTTTATTATTTTCAAAATTAACATTTTCTTCTGAAATCTCTTTTAAATCAGTTTCAGCATCAGCACTAGTAACATCATCAATTATTTCCTCTGCTTGATCCTCATCATTAGAGAGTAGTGATCTTTGGTTATATATAATACCAGCATAGGTAGCCCCAAAAATGATAGTGATTCCAATAATTAATTTAAAAACAAATCTTTTAGGGATTGAAGAAAAAGGTCTAATTAGACCAGACAAGCCAATTAAGCTCCACAAATAGAATAAGCCTTTTGTGCTTTCAATATCTGGTTCATTTTCATTTTTATTTTCTAATTGACTGATGTCTTCCAATTCATCAGTATCTTGTGATTCATTTGATTGCTCCTGAGATGCAAAAATTTTATCGGGTTGAGGGTCTAATGATTCTTGATTATCAGAATTTTTTTCTGAAGGTTTAGATGAGATGAAAGAAAAGCTTGCCTTTGCAAAACCAAATGCACCCTTTCTATCAAGGTTCTCTACAAAAGACTGGACATCTCTATCAGCGAACCATGCTTCTAAATCAACCACTTCAGAATCAACATCTCTGTAACCAGGCAATACATCCCGTCTCAACCAATCACAACAATAGTCACATAAAGCAGCAAGAGTTTCTGCAGGATAATTATCAAGCCAAAGCTTAAGTTCTGGATCAGGGCTACTCAAAAACTTCTTCTGTGCAAGTTCAACGTCTGCGAGCAGAAGGTCTAAACAACCTAATAAAGGAGAATAATCAAGCTCTTTTGATTTTATGCTTTTTAGATTCTGTCTTGCAGTTTGAATTCTTTCAGGCTTTCTTCGAGAATAACCATCTGCAACTAAAGAAATTACACCTAAGAATCCAGCGTCAATAGAGCCTTGTTTTTGCCAACGTGTAAAGAGATCTATTTGTTCTTGAACAGTTAAGAATTTACGAATCTGTTGAAAGAAAAGCTCAAAATCAACTTGATCAAGACCTCCGTTCTTTTGTTTTCCGCCTAATCCTTCTAGTCCTCCTCTTTGAATAACAAAATTATCAAGCAATCTTATGCCTTCTTGACGTGAAGACTGCTCACTTAAATCGCGGCTAAGCAAGTCGAGGATGCGATATGGCAATAACTGGTCAAGTTCTTTGACTAAATCTGCACGTTGTTCAGGCAATTTGCCCATTCGCTGAAGCAACTTAATCCCTTCTTGCAAAAGGGCTGCAGAAGATTCATAGCGCCTTTGCTCCTGTTCTTGTAAAGCAGCTGACTTGCAAGAAAGAGCAGCTAAAAGAGTTAAATCCGCCTCTCTCCCACTCCCGAGCGCTGGAGCCTGTGGAGGCTGTAAAGCTTTACAAGCAAGAAAAAAAGCTTCTTGAGCAGCATCCGCCTCCCACAACAAAACAAGTCCAGCAACTTCTCTACTGGAAGCCAACTCCAAACCAGTTGCTCCACTTAATAGAGCAGTTTCATATTCTTGTCTTCGAGGCAAGTCTGTTAACAGATCAGCTGAAAGCCTCAAAAGCTCTGCTCGTTTAGCAAGCGTCTCATTGGTAAACCCTTCATCAGGCAAGCGATCAAGCCGCAATTCCAAATTACGAAGTATCGCCTCTGCTTCAGCAGCTGGACTTACTCCAATCAAGCGAAAATGATCAATCGGCAGTTCCACTAAACCCAATTAGCCATTGGCATAAAACTCTAGGCATCAGAAGGGGTTCTGCCCATTGTTTTGCACAGGATCTTACAGTCGTAACACGACAGCCAATTTACAAGGCACCAGAGGAAATTTTAATGACATCAAGTGAAGCCATGAAAACAGAGCCCCAAGCCAGTCAACATGCTGAGCGTCTTTCAAAAATAATCTCTTCTAGTCCTGCTGATCTAGATCGAGATACAGGTCTGATGCTCTTTCGTGACATGACCCTTGGAAGACGTTTTGAAGATAAATGTGCAGAAATGTATTACCGGGGGAAAATGTTTGGATTTGTTCACTTGTACAACGGTCAAGAAGCCATTAGCTCAGGGGTGATAGGAGCCATGAGGAAAAAACATGACTGGTTTTGCAGCACTTATAGAGATCATGTGCATGCTCTAAGTGCAGGAGTGCCCGCCAGAGAAGTAATGAGTGAACTATTTGGCAAAGAAACAGGCTGCAGCAAAGGCAGGGGAGGATCAATGCATCTTTTTTCTAAGGAACATCATTTATTAGGGGGATATGCATTCATTGGTGAAGGAATACCTGTTGCACTAGGAGCAGCATTCACAAGTCGCTACAAACGGGATGCAATTGGAGATATCGAAAGTGACTCTGTAACAGCAGCTTTCTTTGGTGATGGAACTTGTAATAACGGTCAATTTTTTGAGTGCATGAATATGGCGCAGCTATGGAAACTACCAATATTGTTTGTTGTTGAAAACAACAAATGGGCAATTGGGATGGCCCACGATCGAGCCACAAGCGAACCAGAAATCTGGAGGAAAGCTGCATCCTTTGGGATGGCAGGTGAGGAGGTGGACGGAATGAATGTAATGTCAGTAAGAGGTGCTGCTCTAAGAGCAATAGAACGAGCTAGGGCAGGCGAAGGACCAACTCTTATTGAATGTCTTACTTACAGATTTAGAGGCCACTCTCTAGCTGATCCCGACGAACTTCGCAGTGAGGAAGAAAAAAGCTTTTGGGCTAAACGAGATCCTCTAAATAAACTCAAAGAAGATTTGACCGACAAAAATTTGGCAACTATTGATGAGCTTCGCACAATAGAGAAAGAAATTGACGAAGAAATAATAGATGCAGTTGAATTTGCTTTAGACGCACCTGAACCAGATCCATCAGAACTTACACGCTATATATGGGCTGAGGACTAATTCAAACATTTAAATATCATTTAAGATAGAAAAAATGGAAATTAATGAATTAAATTCCGCTTGGCAATTTCCTAGTTAAGTTTCTCAATTTTCTCAACGCCTTTAATTCAACTTGGCGCACTCTCTCTCTAGAGACTTCTAATAAACGACCTATCTCAGCAAGAGTGTGACGCTCATTCCCCTCTAATCCAAAACGCAATCTAAGAACATGTTGTTCTTGCTCACTCAAATGACTTAGCCATCTGCCAAGTTGTTCATGATGAATTCGTTGTTCAACCTTGTCTAAGGGTTCCTCATGGTTTGCATCGGCAATTAAATCACCAAGGAAACTCCTACCTTCTTCCCCATTAACTGGAGCATCTAAGCTGCTCGTAGTCAAAGCTTGACGCAAAAGAGAATCAAGCTCTTCAAGAGGCATATCTAATGCTTCAGCAATTTCAAAACGACTTGGCATAGCACCTAATTTGTGAGCCAAATCAAGACTTACTTTCCTAATAGTTGTAAGCCTTTCACTCAAATGCACTGGTAAGCGAATGGTTCTCGATTGACAAGCAATTGCTCTTGTCATGCTCTGACGAATCCACCAAAAAGCATATGTAGAAAACTTGTATCCACGAGTAGGGTCAAATTTTTCTACAGCTCTTTCTAATCCAAGTGAACCTTCTTGAATCAAGTCAAGGAGTTCAAGTCCTTTGCCTTGATATTTTTTCGCCACACTTACAACCAAGCGAAGATTGGCTTTCATCATTCTTTCCTTGGCCCTACGCCCAATCCGGACCATGCGGCGCTGATGAGAAGTCAACTTCTCATGCTTTTCTCCTATCAATCCATCTTCCGTCAAGCTCATCATTGTCTGAACCTGATTACCGAGCTCAATCTCTTCAGCTGGAGTCAACAAAGGAATCCGACCAATAGTCGAGAGATACCAACTAATTGGATCACTGCTCCGACGACGCTGTGATTCTGAAGGCTTGGAAGCTGAAGGCTTGGAAGCTGAAGGCTTGGAAGCTGAAGGCTTGGAAGCTGAAGGTTTGGAAACTGCGGAGGAAACCATGTTGTCTATAACCCCTCTAACTGGAGAAGAACTTTCCTACAGAAATCGCAAAAGTGCTGCTTGCTTCAAAAACCTTTCAGATTCGTGCAAGGAAATCTACACATTTCAGTTAAAAAAACCTCATTTAGAACAGATCGACGTTTTGATCTATACACCCTTGGCCTGCATAGATCGCGTCAAAGCTTCTAAAGATTTTGCAATGCAGGAAGCTGAGCTTCCTTGCTGACATAGTCGCGCAGCCTCTGAATGCATAAACGCGGCTAATGCAAGTAATTCACCATTGCATGGTTTTGAAGAGGACATTCCTATTGATCCAATACCAGCTGAATATCCTGCCAATAAGTCACCAAAACCAGCACGAGCCACCCAAGGGATAGTTTCTCCCAACTGCCATATTTCTCCCAAAGGATCAGCAACAACACTATGAGCCCCTTTAAGCAATACAGAAGCCCCTGTCAATCTTGCTGCTTGTGCAGCAGCTTTAAGAGGCTCAGAAGAATCAATTTCAGGGAACAATCTTCTGAACTCTTCTAAATGCGGCGTAAGCCAAGTAGGACCATTCCTCAATTTCAACCATCTCCATCCTTTTTCTGAGATCGCAAGCCGATTAAGACCATCAGCATCCAATACCAATAGGCCTTCGAAACTCCCTAATTTCTTTGAAGCAATAGACCAAGAATCATTGGAATTACCCAATCCGGGTCCTATCAAGAGGGAATCAAAGCGACTTAGATCCTCCTTCTCGATCCAATCTCCAAAATCCATTGAAAGTTCTTCGGAATGACCCGAAAAAGAACCAAAAATGACTTCTGGAACTAATTGCCACAAATTATCGGCAAGATCCTTTGCCAAGGCTGCGTGAATACAACCAGCGCCACTAGCCAAAACGCCCTTCAAGGCAAGGAAAGCGGCTCCTCTATAACGCTTGCTACCAGCAACCACGAGTACTTTCCCTCTCTCATATTTCATTGCATTAATAGGGGAATTAGGCCAAGGAACTGTTTTCAAATCTTTTGGCCAAATCACTCTTGGAAGATCTGAGCAGAATCGTTCTAAAAGGAATTTCGGGAAACCCATTTCCACTCTTTGCAACTTGCCAACATTGCGATAGGCAAGATCTTGTAAAAGACCTGTTTTAAAAAAGCCTGCTGTCAAAGTGGAACGAGCTACAGCAACTCCCTCGCATAATGACCTGCCTGAATCTGAGCAAATCCCAGCAGGTACATCCAAACTTATAAGTCGATCCGGCTGAAGACTTTGCCTTTCCTTTAATAACTGCTGCAGAGAATCTGGAAGTTCTCGGGTTTGGCCCAAGCCAAATAGGGCTTCAATCCAAATTGCTTTATCTGAAACATCAGGTGTTTCAACAACCTCTTTTACACCAAGCCATTTCACATTTGACAATTGATTAATTGTCAAACTTTTGGAGATTTGCAATGGGCACCAAATTCGGACTTCAATTCCTGCTAATTGCAATTCCCTGGCTAAAACAAGTCCATCACCCCCATTGTGACCAGGTCCGACCAATACAAAAGCGCCATAATCAAATAAACCTTTTTGTTGTAATAACCATGAAGCCATAGCCTCTCCAACTTTTTCCATCAAGGCTTCAACCGAGAATCCACTTGCCAACATTTCCTCTTCTAAAGCCAACATCTGTGAGGCTGTAACCATTAGGTGGTCAGAATCAAATGGTGGCCAAGACAAGGAAAATCCTCCAAAAAACCCCTCTAAGGAGATAGCACTGAGGTAATACCTATGCAGCCTCAATCAAAAAATTCAACAATCAAGGCAACAAATTCATCTGCCACTAAGGCCGGTAAAGAGGCCATAAAACTCTTGCGTAATTGGCCTGGCAAGCACAACGTTGCTGTTGGCCTTTCTGGAGGCGTGGATAGCTCTCTCACTGCTGCTCTTTTAATTGAAGCTGGTTGGGATGTAGAAGGTTTAACTCTTTGGATAATGAGCGGGAAAGGCAGTTGCTGTTCCGAAGGATTGATAGATGCTGCAGGAATTTGCGAACAACTTGGAATCACTCATCACATAGTTGATACCAGATCAAAATTTAACGAAGAGATCGTAGAAAGATTAATTAATGGGTATCAAGAAGGATTAACGCCTTTGCCATGTTCACGGTGCAACAGATCAGTAAAGTTTTCAACAATGCTGAACTGGGCAAAAGAAAAAAGGCAAATAGATCTTTTAGCAACAGGACACTATGCTCGAATCAGGCATAAAGAAGACATTATTAATGAATACCCAGCTCAAAATAAACGACTTAAAAAATACAACCTTCTCAGAGGTCTTGATAAGAATAAAGATCAAAGTTATTTCTTATATGATCTTCCTCAAGAAGTTCTTTCAAAAGTAATTTTTCCTTTGGGAGAATTAACAAAATCGGATACAAGATATGAAGCCCTTAAATACAATCTAAGCACTGCAAAAAAACCTGAGAGCCAAGACTTGTGTCTTGCTGAGCATCATGGGTCAATGAAGGCATTTCTTGATAATTATATAAAGCCAAAACAAGGAGATATTGTACTTAAAGATGGAACATTTCTAGGTAAACATTATGGCATTCAGAATTTTACAATTGGACAAAGAAAAGGTTTAGGTGTTTCCTGGAGAGAGCCTCTGCATGTAGTAAAGATTGATTCAGAATCAAATCTTATTGTTGTCGCACCCAGATCAGATTCTGGTCAATCAGATTGCATAGTAGGTAAAGTAAACTGGGCATCAATCCTTCCCCCAGAAGAGCAGATAAATGTAGAGGTTCAAATTCGCTATAGAAGCAATCCTGTCAAAGCAAAACTAACACCAATAACACCTACAGATATTGACATTGCGGACGGAAGACCTTATAGATGTCAACTAATATTCAAAGAAAAACAGTTCTCTATCACGCCAGGTCAAGCAGCTGTATTCTATGCAGGAGAACTACTTTTAGGAGGTGGAATAATTGAGAAACGACAAACAAATCAATAATCTATTCCTTGAATAAATCAAAATAAATTTTAGTCAATTTTTAAAATTAGATTTTAAAAACAAGCCTACTATTCCACCCATTAGAAATATAAATAAAGGAATCTCACCCCACAAAATATACCCTGTTTTTCCCTTATGAAAATGAAGATCAGCCGCTCCAACACCTTGGATAAATGGCGAGAGCAAACTTTGCTCTTTCCCTGTCTCTAAAATCAATGAAGAAGGTCCTGTATTGGTTGAAGCAATTAAATTTCTTGATGTTTCAATACTCCTTAATTGAGCTAAGGCTAAAAATTGTCGTTGAAGAGATATTGGATATGGGTCAAGATTGGCAATCACCAAAATCCACTCTGCACCTGCCCTAACAGCGTTCGCCAAAGCATATCCATCACTCAACTCATAACAAATAGCTACTGCCGCTGAAGGACCAGACCATTCCAACAATCGTGAAGGCGCACCTGGCTGGATTCCGCCAACAGCAGATAAACCACGAAACGCATTTTGAGGAAGAAAAGGTATCCATTCTCCGAGAGGCACCAAACGATTCTTATCAAGTGCTTTAGAAAAAGAGCTTTCACCATGGTTAAAGACAAGAAGCGAGCTTCTTTGCTGGCCTCTTACCCAACGAAAGCCACCTGACAAAAAAGGAATGGGAGCAGGGGAAAGCAAATCCTCTGGGGAACTAATTGTTCCTTCAGGGGCAATCAACAATGAGGCATCTAGACTTAGGGCGTTTTGAAAAGATTTCTGAATAGCCTGTGGCAATTGAGTCTTTTCTTTTTCTAAAAACTTTTCTCTAATAGGGATAGAAGACTGCCAAGTGGCTATGCGAATAGATTGATCGGAATGTGAAGAGCGCAGCAATAGCCAGCCCGAAAAATGTGCCAAGGAAATAGTTAATACCCCTAACACAGCTAATTGTTTCCAGTTTGTTCCTCTAACAAAAGCAGTAAAGGTGATACATAGCCACCAACCAACCAGCAACTGAAAACTAGCCAAACCTCCTTCTCCAAACCATCGAGCCAAACCTGCCAAGAATCGGTCATCTGGCAAAAGACTTCCTCCCAATCCTATCCAAAACAAAGGAGAATGAGCCAAGATAACTTCACTTAATCCCCATATACAAGACAGAATAACTACATGTGAAAAGGGATATGTGTATCCTCTATTATCATCTGAAGCAAAAGATAGGAAGTTTCCTATCAAAGCCCAAAGAGCAACAAGTAAGCCAGAAATAAAACTACAAAAAAGTAATATTGCTACTGCTATGAGAAGACTTAAAGGAGAAGGTATGCCAATCCAATCGAGAGGGTGAAGAGCCAAAAGCCATCGATGACTTATAAGAATGGCAATAGCCCCCCAAAAGAAAGCAGCCAAAGGCTTTCTGCTTGCAGACCAAAGCAACGCAAGAGCAGGAGACATAATCACTAAGCCACCATGGCCTAATCCAATACCAGCCAAAAGCCCGCCTAAAGCTCCTTTCAAAAGCGCTCTAGATCCTTCTCTATGGCTCCTCAACATAAGGCTCTTATAAAAACAATCATTAAGTCGAACAGTCGAAAAAACAATTAAAAGGAATTCATGATTAAGTCAATCCATGAATATTTAATCAAAATAGGATATTAGAAATATCTATATGGAAACATTTTATTAAATACAATCCCTAAAAAACAACGCCTGACAATGAACAGGAAGAAATTTGTTTTGCTCTTGAAATTATTAGAAGTAAAAATCTGCTTGAGATTAGTTGAGAAGCTGCCACAATGAAGAAAATTGATCTTTCTCAGTCTTGAAGGAAATCCTAATCAGTTTCACTATTTTCATTTCCTGCCTGGTCTTAGCAGTTGCCAGTCAGATCATCTCTCCTTCAGTCAGGGTAGAGGCGACCAATGTTGAATCAGCCATACAAGCTGGATTAACTGCTTCTAAAACCTCCATCGCCTCACAAAATCCTCTTGAACTAGATCCCGAAGATCCAAACCCTATTTTATTTGTAATGGCTTCAGAAAAAATTCCATCAAACTCTGCCTCCACTCTTGGTAACCCAATGGATTCAAAAACCTCAAGGACAACTCAAAGTGGTCTAACTATTACTGATCTAGTTATTGGAGATGGAGCAGAAGCCAAACCAGGGCAAAATGTTTCAGTCAATTATCGAGGGACACTTGAGGATGGGAAGGAATTTGACAGCAGCTATAACCGCGGACCTTTTCCTTTCCCACTTGGTGCAGGGAGAGTTATAAAAGGCTGGGATGAAGGAGTAGCAGGCATGAAAGTAGGCGGGAAGCGCAAATTAGTTATTCCACCAGAACTTGGATATGGAAGTAGAGGAGCAGGCGGAGTAATTCCTGCTAATGCAACCTTGATTTTTGAAGTAGAGCTTCTTGAGGTGAATTAACAATTTTGTTTTATGGATTCCTCCCCATATTGGGAGCCTCCCCGGTAAGCTATAGATAGGATTATTTCCAATTGTCAAGATGTTGCGTTCGGCAATTTCAGCACTCTTCAATAGCCTTCCGTCCAAAACAGTCGAAGCTCACTGTGATGGACCATGTGGTGTTTATGACCCGGCTTCTGCTCGTATTGCAGCTGAAGCAGTTCTTTCTATGACCAAAAAGCTTCTGGCTATGGCACCCCCTTCCGGTAACGATCCATCAGCCTGGGCCGAATACAACAACACTTTTTCTCGTTATGTAGCTGTTAAGGAAGAACAGGCACAAGAAACCAAAGAAGAGCTCCTAATCCTTTGGACTGATTATTTCAAACCTGAACACCTAAGTGCTTTTCCAGATCTACACGAAACATTTTGGAAAGCTGCAAAGCTATGCAGTGCATGCAAAGTAAACATTGACCAAAACAAAGCAGAGGATCTACTTAAAGCTGTAGAGAAAATCCACAAGATGTTTTGGACGTCCAAGGGCCGCTCTGACGCTTGGGTTACCGCTAGCTAAAAAAGCAATTCAAGAAGCAAATCTTCTATCTTTAATTTTAGTTCTATTGGGTTTTCGTCGTCATTGTCGTGTCGAGGGCAACTCAATGGAACCAACAATCTTATCAGGCGACTTAGTAATTTATAGACCTATAAATTCAACAAAAAATCTTTTAAAAGAAGGATCGATTGTTGTTTTAATGCATCCCCTTAAAAACAAAACATTAATAGTTAAAAGGATCGATTTAATTGAAAAAGATGCAATTATGCTTCTTGGAGACAATCAAAGCAGAAGTATAGACAGTAGGCAGTTTGGGCTTATTCAAAAAGAAGCAATTAAAGGAATTGTCGAGTCAATAGTCAGAACAAATTCTTCAAGCCAAAATAATATTGGAATAATTCAGAAAATTTGCCCAGATGTCTTTTGAAGCCAAAAGAAACCTGTAATTAAAGAAAGTCCACCAGTAAAACCAAAAAGCAAAGGCAAAGCTCTTCGCCCAGCATGAACAGTTGCCATTGATATCGCTAATAAGGCTGCTCCCATTGCAATAACAGATCCAAAAAGATAGGCAGCCATATATGCAAAGGCCCCAACAGGAGGCAATGCTAAGGCAGGTAAAACAGCCAAGAAATGGCTTGCGCCTGCTAATCCATGAAGGATTCCAAGACTAGTTGCTGCATGTGCATGACCAAAATGTTTTGCATCGCCCCTTAAATGGATATGAACATGATCATGAGATGAACCATCTTTATGCTTGTGGCTATGACTATGAATATTCAATCCAAGTGACGTTCTAATTGCTAATCCACCTACAACGATTAAAGCAAGACCCACACTAAATTCAGCCCAAGATGACATTCTTTCAATCTTCGTAAAATCCTTTAGAAAGATCGCAACCATAGACAAAGCAAGCACGCCAGTGGAGTGTCCCATTCCCCATGCAAGCCCTTCTTTAAATGCTCCCCGTGGCCGTTTCATAGCACTTGGAGCCATCGCCATAAGGTGATCAACCCCCCCAACGACATGTATAGCCCCTGCAGCAAGACCGGTAAAAATGCTAACCAGCATGAACAAGAAATTAACTTTTTAATTCTGCCTGATGACTAGACCCAAAAACAAACATGCCTTATGCAGAGAGTGAATTTTAAATGCTTGTCAATTAACCACTTAGCAATTGACGAAGGCCGTTTGCAATATCTTCCTGCCGCATCAGAGACTCCCCAACTAATGCTCCTTCAGCTCCAGCGTCATTAACCTTATCAAGGTCTTTGCGGTCAAATATTCCAGACTCACTAACAACAAAGATTTTTTGAGTAATAAGTCTTTCTGAATATTCTTTTAGAAGTCGAACAGAAGTATTTACATCAATTTCAAAAGTAGTTAAATCTCTGTTGTTAATACCAATCAACTTAAACATTTTAAGATTCAAAACTCTTTCTAATTCTTTAGAGTCGTGAACTTCAACCAAAACGGAAAGGCCTAGACTAAAAGCAACCTTGCCCAAATATTTTAAGTCCTGATCAGATAAGATTGCTGCGATAAGTAATGCAGCATCTGCGCCTGAAGCCCTTGCTTGATACAGTTGATAAGGCATCAAGATAAAATCTTTGCAAAGTATAGGCAAGTCAACATTTTTTCTTACTTCAACCAATACCTCAAACCCTCCTTTAAAGAATTTTTTGTCAGTCAAAACAGATATACAACTAGCTCCTCCTTCTTCATAGGCTTTTGCAATAGAAGCAGGATCAAAATCTTCTCGAATAAGACCTTTACTGGGGCTAGCTTTTTTTACTTCTGCAATTACAGCAGGAGAAGTATTAGATCTTTTAAGAGCACCTAAAAAATCCTTCGTTTTATCTAAATATGAAATTTGTGATATCAATTCTTCCAAAGAGAGACGATTTCGGGAAATCTCTATTTCCTTGTCTTTTTCCCAAACTATCTTCTCAAGAATATTTCGAGGCTCGCTATCGATATGTGGAATTGCATACTCGAGATTTGCAACTTTTATACTCGGGTTGGGTGGGCGGCGTCGAATGTGCATTGATAGTTAAAATAAGTATGAAAAAGAAAATGCTGTCATCATAAATAATTCATAAAAATAACCTAATTAGTTAGGACTTTTTCTTTACTTGTTGGGCTGCTTGTTTATAAGCTACCTCAACAACTTCGCTCAAAGTTGGGTGTGTATGAACTTCACAGGATAACGAAACTACATTCATCCTTCGTGCAATAGCATTGGCTACTTCTTGTATGAGATCTGCTGCATGGAGCCCATAAATATGTGCTCCTAAAACCTCACCAGTATCTTTACGGAAAAGTAACTTCATTAATCCATCACTATTTAGTTCTGCAAGAGCCTTTGAGTTTGCTTTGAAATAACTACGAACTACACCCAAATCAAACTCCTCCTCTGTTGCTAAATTTTTCGCATCCAACTCAGTTAGGCCAACAGAACTAATTTCAGGGTGGGTGAATGTAGCGGCTGGAATACTTCGATAATCAATTAACTTTTGATTGCCAAGGATATTTTCTACTGCAATTGTCCCCTGAGCTGCCGCAGTATGTGCCAGCATCAATTTACCTGTCACATCTCCAACGGCCCAAAGATTTTGAAGTGGCTGTCCATTGGATATAACACGCATTCTGTCATCTATAGGAATGAAGCCCTTCATCATTTTAACTCCCACAGAATCAAGATTTAATCCTGAACTACATGGAGTTCTGCCAGTAGCAACAAGTACTGCATCTACCTCCAAGGTATCTACAACCTCACGACTATTCATATCAGCTAAATCAATTTTTACTGGGCAGCCAGCCACTACTTTGCTGGCCAATACTCCTGCTCTAGAATCTATATCTCTACCTTCAATCAAATTTCTAGATGCAATTTTTGTAATATCAGGGTCGAAAGTTGGCATCAATCGATCTAAAGCCTCAATCATTGTTACTTCACAGCCAAGAGCTGTATAAATATCAGCAAATTCAAGACCTATATAACCACTACCAATAATTGCAATCCAACGCGGTAACCATTCAAGATTTACTGCCGCATCACTTGTAAAAACTGTCCTGCCATCTATCTCAATTCCTGGGGGAACGAATGGGTCCGACCCTGTAGCCAGCATGACATCTTTAGCCGTAATGATTCTGTCTATTCCATTGGATTCTCTTAATCCAACTTTTTGAAAACCTTCAAGTCTCCCCATACCTCTGAGTATTGTTACGCCAGCACGCTCTAAAGATTTAGTTAAATTGCCGCGGATTGTTTGAACCAAGTTATTTGCATGATCAGCAATCTTTTGCCTTTCAAACCTAACTGGTGAGGAATGGATTCCAAAGCCTAATAAATGCGAACTATTTGCCAAATCACGGACTTTTCCACTCGCTGCCAACAAAGCTTTGGAAGGCACACAGCCTCTGTTAACACAAGTGCCTCCCATCTCTCGAGACTCAACTATGGCCACTCTCAAGCCACTTTCAGCAGCATGTTTTGCGGCATCAAAGCCGCCATAACCTGCACCGATGACTATTAGGTCGAAATCGAAATTTTCTAAGCTCACACCAATTCACAATCAAGTGGTCATTGTTGCTCGTCGCCGTTCCAAAAGCAGAGGAACTGCAGCAGATGCCACATTCAAAGACTCAACAGATGAGCTATGTGGCAAAGTCACCGCATGGGTGCAACAAGCCTGAAGGATAGGGTGCAATCCTGACCCTTCATTTCCTAACACTAAAACGGTAGGTTTTCTCCAGTCGAGTTCCCAATAAGGAAATACAGAATTCAACGATGTTGAACTAGGGACAATTGAAGCAACTATTTGTAGTCCTCTACTAGATGCAAATCTAAGTTGCTCAGCTAGTTTTTTCAAAGCATCAAGATCAGTGGCGCCAAAACGATTAAAAGGCAGATGCAATATTGCCCCTGAAGAAGCTCTTAAAACCTTAGGACTTAAGGGATCTGCTCCTGACGCTAGCCAAACACTATCTATTTCTGCTGCCAAAGCAGTTCTAAGTAATGTCCCAAGGTTTCCAGGATCTTGCAAACGATCAAGAGCTAAAACAAATTCAGCAGATTTTTTCTCTTGGGGCAGAGCGTTTATCGGAAGGACAGAAGCCACACCATCTGGGTGGACCGTAGAAAGTGCTGACTCTAAAACCTCTTGAGTAACAACATGAAGAGAAATCTTATTAGAAATTATCTGCAAAATATCTTGGTTAGCAGTTATCCATGGTCTTGTCGCAACTATCTCTTTAGGCAAAAAAGAGGTTCTTAATACTTCTTGTAGCAAGTGAGTCCCTTCAAGCAATAGCATCGATTGATCTTTTCTTCCCTTAGAGGTAGCAAGAGCCTTTAGCCGCTTAACAAGAGGGTTACGTCTACTTGTAATTAATGGTTGATCTTCAAGTTCAATATTCATTTCCTCCTCAAAATTGGATATGCTTGCGTAACTTAAATGGCTCATCAATAATTAATTTTTCAGATTCAATCTCAAGACCATTTAACAAAGTTACTTCCCCTTCAACTCCCTCTAAGGAAAGGCTTTCTATCATTTTATTAACAATCTGTTCTTCTACTGCTGCATGATCAATCTGATCGGGAGTTAATCGTTCAATAAATTGACCGAGCTTAGATGCGACAAGCTCAGAAGCATTTGAAATTTTCAATAAGATCATTTTCCTCCTGGAAAAAATATTGACAGTTCTCAAGATAATGCGGATGGGGAGACTTGAACTCCCACGACATTGCTGTCACTAGTACCTGAAACTAGCGCGTCTACCAATTCCGCCACATCCGCTCAATCAGGTCGACCATTAGTCGGACTTGACCATAAGCGATTGGTCAAGCTTTACTTCTATCAAATCATTTCTTTATTGACACTTTTGATGCCGGCCATCTAGACGCAGGTCGGGACTCTTGTCAAAATGCAAAAAATTTAAAAGTGATAAAGCATGCCAAATGCGGCGGCTGTCTCAAATGAAATTCTTAGGCCGCATCTAGAAATCAATGGTGAATCAAGACTTTTTGGAAAGCTAAGAGTCAGTGGAGCTAAAAATTCAGCCTTAGTGCTGATGACAGCCGCTTTACTAACTGAAGAAAAGGTAAAACTGCTCAATCTGCCTCAACTTACGGACATTGAAGGGATGAGCAACATTCTCGTAAATATGGGCGTCAAATCATCCAGAAAGTTAGGGGAAATAGAATTACAAGCTGAAGAAATAAATAATTCTGAACCTCCTTATGAGCTCGTACATGAACTAAGGGCAAGTTTTTTTTGCATTGGACCTCTTCTAGGCAGGCTTGGTAAAGCAAAAATCCCACTACCAGGTGGTTGCCGGATTGGAGCAAGACCAGTAATTGAACACATCCGGGGATTAAAAGCTTTAGGAGCCGTTGTAAATGTCGAACACGGAGTTGTAAAAGCTTCTGTTCCAGGCATTAAAAGAAAATTAAAAGGTGCATCTATAGTTTTTGACTGTCCAAGTGTTGGAGCAACAGAGACCGTTCTTATGGCAGCTGTTCTTGCTGAAGGAACAAGCACTATTGAGAATGCCGCTCAAGAGCCAGAAGTACAAGATTTAGCAAAAATGCTTAATTGTATGGGTGCACGAATTAGAGGGGCAGGTGGTCCAACAATCACTGTGGAAGGTGTCGAAAGCCTTCACGGCTGTGAATATGAAGTCATACCCGATCGCATAGAAGCTGGCACATTGCTCATCGCAGCAGCAATTACCCGCTCCCCATTACAAATTTTTCCAGTCATACCTAAACATCTAAGAGCCGTCCTTCAGAAACTCACAGACTGTGGATGCAAAATCAAAGTTGATCAAGAAACCGTTTTCATCCATCCTGAAGAAATCATTGGAGTTGATATAACCACCCAGCCTTTTCCAGGTTTTCCCACAGACTTGCAAGCGCCTTTCATGGCCTTGCTATCAACTGCAAAAGGAACAAGTGTGGTAACCGAAAAAATATATGAAAACAGACTCCAACATGTATCTGAATTACAAAGGATGGGTGCCTCTATTCGAGTTCAAGGGAATACTGCAGTAATTGAAGGAGTTCCTCAATTAAGTGCCGCTCGCATTGTTGCTAGTGACCTTAGGTCTGCTGCTGCAATGGTTCTTGCCAGTCTTGCTGCAAAAGGGACAAGCCGTTTAGAAGGACTAGATCATTTAGATAGAGGCTACGAAAATCTTGAAAAGAAATTGAATTTTGCTGGTGCCAATATCAAAAGAAATGATTAGAGAACCTCTTTTCACATAAACTTAGAAAGCGGGAGCGTGCCGGAATTGGTAGACGGACTCGACTCAAAATCGAGCGCCTTAGGGCATGTGGGTTCAAGTCCCACCGCTCCCACTGCTGTAATGGGAACTTATTCGCGCTTCCCCTTAACAATTGTTCGAGGTAGGGGATGTTGGGTTTGGGACGAAAAAGGACGGCGCTATCTAGATTCAGTAGCAGGAATAGCCACTTGCTCTTTAGGTCATAGCAACGTCGCTCTAAATCGCGCTCTAAGTAGACAATTAAGAAAAATTCAACATGTTTCTAATCTTTATCAAATCGAAGAGCAAGAAACACTCGCAAATTGGTTAGTAAGCAATAGTTGTGCCGACAAAGTTTTCTTTTGTAATAGCGGCGCAGAAGCAAATGAAGCTGCGATTAAGCTTGCCCGTAAATATGGACACAAAGTAAGAAATATTGACAGTCCAGTAATACTTAGCGCCAAAAATAGTTTTCATGGAAGAACTCTTGCTGCAATTAGTGCTACCGGCCAACCTAAATATCATAATGGGTTCGAACCTGTTGTTCAGGGTTTCGAGTTCTTTTCATATAACGATATAAATTCGATTAAGAAAATTTTATTTGAATTAGAAAGAAAACATCGATGTGTTACAGCAATAATCATTGAACCCCTACAAGGTGAAGGAGGCGTTAGGCCAGGAGATATAGGCTTTTTCAAAGAACTAAGAAAAATATGTGATGAGTATCAGATACTTCTTATATTTGACGAAGTACAAGTAGGTATAGGTCGGAGTGGGGAATGGTGGGGCTACCAGCAACTAGGAATTGAGCCAGATGTATTTACAGTCGCAAAGGGTTTAGGTGGTGGGCATGCAATTGGTGCTTTGTTAGCCAAGAATGATGCAGACATTTTTGAACCTGGTGACCATGCAAGCACCTTCGGCGGAAATCCATTTGCTTGCAAAGCAGCTCTAACAGTTTGCAGTGAAATAGAAAGAAAAGATTTATTGAAAAATGTAAAAGAGAGAGGCAATGAATTATCCTATGGTCTTAATAAATTAAAGAGAAATTTTCCTAAATTAATAGCTGAAGTAAGGGGCTGGGGGCTAATTCAAGGACTTGTTTTAGATGAGAAAGCCGAAATTAATTCTTTAATGGTTTCGAAAGCAGCGATCAAAAATCAATTATTATTAGCAGGAGCCGGTGAAAAAGTTTTACGCATAGTTCCACCTCTTATTATAAACAGTAAAGAAGTTAACGAAATAATTATGAGGCTTGAATTATCAATTCTTGATTTAAATACATGAAAAGCAAAATAAATGATTTAAGTATAGATGATCTAATCCCAAGTTTTAAGACGAGTGGCATGAATCTAGGTCTTGAAAGAATTTCAAATGCCTTAAATGCTATAGGAAATCCATGCAGGAATATACCCGCGATTCAAGTTGCTGGAACAAATGGCAAAGGTTCTATAACAAGCTTTATAGAAAGTTTGTCAATAGAAAAAGGTATAAAGGTAGGGGTTTCTACCTCTCCGCATTTGACCAGCTGGTGTGAAAGAATAAGAGTAAATGGGAAGGCCATCTCAGAGCCTGACATCAAGGAAAGAATTATAAAGCTAAAGTCATTTATAGAAGTACAAAAATTAACGCCATTTGAACTAATTATTACAACAGCATTTGATTATTTCGAAGAACTTAAAGTTGACCTGCTCATCTTAGAAGTTGGTTTAGGGGGCAGATTAGATGCTACAACAATTCACCCACTTAGACCTATCGTTGCAATGGCAACTATTGGATTAGATCATTGCGAGTATCTTGGTAATGACTTAAATAAAATCGCGAAAGAAAAGGCGGCAGTAATAACACAAAGAGCAACTGTTATAAGTGCAAAGCAAGCACCTGTAGTAGAGAAAGTCTTAAAAGAAAGAGCCTCTCAAAAAGAAGCAAAGATTAAATGGGTTGAGCCAATTCCAAAAGACTGGAAATTAGGTTTACCTGGAAACTTTCAAAGAAAAAATGCAGCAGTAGCAAAAGGAGCAGCCGAAGCATTAGCTGATTTGGGATGGGAAATTAATGAATCAAGTCTTCGTCAAGGGATGGCAGATGCCTCATGGCCTGGAAGACTTGAGAAGGCCAAATGGCAAGGCCTTCCAATCCTTATCGACTGTGCACACAACCCGCCTGCTGCTGAAGAATTATCCAAAGAAAGACTTATTTGGCCAAAACAAGCCAATGGAATCAATTGGGTCCTAGGAATTCAGGCTCACAAAGCCGCACCTCAAATGCTTAAGAGTTTGATCCATCCCTCTGACATCGTATGGATAGTTCCTGTTCCTGGTAAAACCAGCTGGACATCATCGAAGATAGCCCAAGCTTTGCCTGATATTGCATCTCAAATAAGACAAGCCAATTCTGTAAAACATGCATTCACGCTTCTCTCAATGAAAAAAGAATGGCCAATCCCACCTCCTGTTGTTGCAGGTTCTATTTTTTTAATCGGAGATCTTCTCTCAAAACAGATAATCTCTAATTGATGAACAATTTTCAAACAACCTACCAATGAAAAAATATTCACTCACAACTCAAAACCTTCTCTCTATTTTTGGGTTGGTTTTATTTCTATTCTTTGCTTCCCCTGTTCTGTCTCTAGACAGTGGAGAAAGTCTTTCGGAGGAAAGAGCACAACAGCAACAACGTTTTCTTCAAAAAGCTCCTGCAGAAGTGCCTAACTATGTACTGACAAATGTCACGGGAAGAAATTTTCACGGGGAAGATTTGTCAAAATCTTCTTTTGCCGGTGCAATTGCTCGAGAAGCCGACTTTAGTGATGCAGACTTACATGGAACTACTCTTACCAGGGCAGATTTCTTAGGAGCAAATCTTCAAGGAGTCGACTTAACAGACACATTGGCAGATAGAGCAAATTTCCAAAAAACAAATTTAAGAAATGCTGTTTTGACTAATATGATTGCAATGGGGAGTAGCTTTGCAGGAGCTGATATTGAAGGAGCAGATTTCAGCTTTGCAGTATTAGATGGAGATGACCAAAAAAGGCTCTGTGAAGAAGCTGATGGAATTAATCCAACAACCGGAATAGCCACAAGAGACAGTTTGGAATGCTGAGGACTTAATTCATTAATCCCTAAGTTGCTTATCCCAACCTTTTAGTTTCCCTGGATTAAGCAAGCCACTTGGATCGTAAGAGGACTTTGCCTGTACTTGATCTCCATCAATAATTCCAAGCCCTCCATCCTCAACTGAGATTACATGTGGATTAAAAATTACCGCGCCAAGAGTACGGCAATGATTAATTACTTCATCAAGCAATTCTCTCCCTCGCCAACGCAAAATCGGGAGTGCGGCCAAACGCTGAGCACCTTGATGTCTAACAGCTTCTAAATGCCAAAAAAGATCATTACCCCAACGACTTTTTAATTCATTAATTGCATCTATTTCTGTTATTGGTAAAAGCATCTGTAGATAAGTCAAATTTGAATCTACTGAACGCATATGAAGCGTAGTATGATTCCAACTAAATTCTCTCAGACCAATTCCCTTTTTATTCTTTTCAGGACCTAAAAAAGTAAATTTAGCATCAACATTATTAGCTAAATACTTAAGAGTATCAATTCCATCTGGTCCTACTAAAATTAGAAGTCGATGCTTCCCTGATTGATAATCTTCTAATGCATAAAGATGCTTGACAATATCTTTTTCTAACAAACAACAAAGGTTTAGATCAATTGCTGAGGAGGAACAGTTTTTCAAAAGTTGAACAGCTTGGGGCCAATCTTCACAATCAATTATTACTTCCTGCCAATCAACCAAAGGAGCGGTTGCAAGAGCTAAAGAAGTAATAATCCCATTAGTTCCATAAGCATGATTTAAAGGAACTGAATTTCTAACATCAAGTTTCAACTTTCTAGGGGGATCTTCAATAGTAAAGATCTCTAATCCCAAAAGATGTCCTGGATCTCTCAAAAAACCCCAACGGACCGAACCAATTCCACCTGAGCCACCAGCAACAAACCCTCCCACAGAAGCACTTCGCCAGGTACTAGGAACTAATCGCAATTGCCTGCCATATTTAGCTAATTGTCTATCAAGGTCCTTCAGCAAACAGCCTGCTTCTACTGTTACGACTCCAGTTTGTTGATCAAACTTCTTAACCTTATTTAGCTCTCCCATTAACATCACTACTCCCCCAAGAAGAGGAACACACTGTCCATAATTACCAGTACCTGAACCTCTCAATGTCAAGGGAATATCATACCTCTTACAAACTGCAGCGACTTTGGCAGCAGCTTTTGCTTCATAAGGACGTACTACTAAATCAGCAAAACAGCCATCTAGTTTTGTTTTTAAAATAGGTGAATAATCAAAAAAATCTCTTGAATATTTTTCAATATCTACTTTTGAATTAAGCACCTCCAAATCTTGCAAAGTATTGAATTCAGATATGCAAAGATCGATTCTTTCGGGTTGATTCATTATTAGAAACCTATATAGTTTTTTCAAAAGAATGGTTTTGATCCATCCATAATCCATTTATCAAGATTTTTCTCTGCGGAAGAGAGGCAATTGCATCAGACCAACTTTCCGCCTCTAACAAGATAAGATCCGCAGGACTACCTATTCCAATAATCCCATCCCAATTTAAATTCATTAAATATGCAGATGAAGTAGTAAACGGAGCAAGGCCCAAGCGATTCCAAGGTTCCAACTGAAGCAATGGCAAGGAAGAAGCAATCAAAGAGATTGGGTCAAAAGAACCTGCAGGGAACCATGGATCTTGCACATTATCTCCTCCCACCGCAACTATCACCCCAGATCTCTGAAGCTCTGAGACTGGCGCTATTGGACGCCTTGTAGAGGAACTCCTGGGCAATCTTCCAAGCAGCCAGGCATTAGTTAGAGGAAGTGCCACAATCTTTATTTTATGATTCGCCAAACGATCAGCCAATCGAGCGATTGCCCTGCTTGTAAGCAATCCCATGCTGCTTGCGTGACTACAAGTTATTGGAATAGAAATAGTCATTTCATCTAATACTTGAGCCAAAACATTTAGCCCAGCAGCAGGGAAACATTCGGATTCATCAATATGAAGATCAATTCCACATCCCAAACTATCAGCTAAATTGAGCATTCGCTTAAAAGAATCTCTCAATTCATTTTTGCGAAATGGTGGGACGCAAACACCTCCCAATAACCCACCTAAATTAGATATTTTCTTGGCAAATAAGCGGCCAGTAGTAGTTGTCCAATAATTCAAAGGAGCTAGGGCCACTAATTGCAATTCAATTAATTCCCTATAGTTAGACTGAAGATCAAGCAAAGCATTCCAGCTTTCTTCTCCAGCTGGGTGAAGGCTATCCACATGAGATCTAATTGCCCTGATTCCATTCCTTATAGCCTGATTCAATGCTCGATCGGCTCTATGTTTAACACGATCGAAATTTCGACTTTTATGCTCCCTAAAGTTTGCTTCAAGAGCACCTTCATAAGTTCCTTTTAGATTTGGATATTCATTCCATGTGAAGGCTTTATCAAGATGGGCATGAGGCTCAGGAAGTCTTGGTAAAGCTAATTTATTTAATTTTGGATTACTAGCCCTGAGAAACTCTAAGGAAGAAATCTTTCCATCATTCCAATTTATTTTTAATGGGCAAAGACCTTCATTGCTAATCATTTCATCAGAAACATTCTGTGAAATTGAGATCAACCCACGAGGAACCAAGGCTTCAAGGCAGCCATTACATTGATTACTCACAAGAAATCAGCCTGGTCAGTTTGGTAATCGAAGGTGAAGAATTGACCTACAAAAGCAAAAGTCGAAAATTGATAAGTAGGCAAAAGGAGATTTGGGATCAAAGCGTCTCCACCAATTTGAGTTTGGTAAATACTAAAAAAAACATAATTAGTTCTTGTAGTGAACTTTTCGGTCAAATACTCAAACACAGGCTGTTGAGCAGTTACCAAGACCTCACAATCTTTACCCACAATTGTCGAAAGCATTTTGAAATGGCTGTCAATACATAGCTTTTGGGAGAGTAAATGCGAAAATTTGCGACCTGCATATAGTCGGTAATCCTTGATAGGAGGATTGCTTAGGGCGAGTACTAATCCACAGCCGATAAGCAAAAAAGAACTCCAAGCCGGCTTTCTAAATGGCAAACAAAAATTTTTTATGGGGTTTTTCAGAATAGCTTTGACATGAATTGGTAAATTCTTACTGACGCGGCGGGCGTCGCCAAGTGGTTAAGGCAGCGGCTTGTGGCGCCGCTATTCGGGGGTTCGAATCCCCTCGCTCGCCCTCACTCTAATTTCAAAGCCTTTCGCCAACAAAGGAGTACGGCTTTTAACTAAGTTCCTGAATTTTGATTAATTGAAACTAGGGAGCCTCTAATTCTTCTTTCAGAGCACCTCAAACCTTGGTCGCATCTCAAACAGTTACAAAGGAATCCCAAGCTTTTCAAAGCAGCCCAAATAGCAAAAGTTACTGGATTACAACTTTTGGCTGCCAAATGAACAAAGCTGATTCAGAGCGAATGGCTGGAATCCTTAAATCTATGGGATATATCGAAGCGAAGAAAGAACTCGAAGCAGATTTAGTTCTCTATAACACTTGTACGATTCGAGATAATGCCGAGCAAAAGGTCTATAGCTATTTAGGCCGGCAAGTGCAAAGGAAACACTCCTTACCTCATCTAAAGCTTGTCGTGGCAGGATGCTTGGCACAACAAGAAGGGGAAGCACTGCTTCGCAGAGTTCCTGAAATAGATCTTGTAATGGGGCCCCAACATGCAAATAGGCTTGAGAGTCTTCTTACAAAAGTCGAAACTGGAAATCAAGTCGTTGCAACTGAAGAACATCACATATTGGAAGATCTCACAACAGCCAGAAGAGATAGCAAAATCTGTGGGTGGGTAAATGTAATTTATGGCTGCAACGAAAGATGTACTTACTGCGTGGTTCCTGCAGTAAGAGGCAAAGAGCAATCCAGAACTCCAGATGCAATCAAAAAAGAGATCGAAGATCTTGCTATAAATGGCTATAAAGAAATTACTTTGTTAGGTCAAAATATTGATGCATATGGAAGAGACTTGCCTGGTATAAATACAAATGGGAGGAGGAAAAATACACTTACTGACCTTCTTTATTATGTGCACAATGTCAAGGGAATAGAAAGAATCAGATTTGCGACCAGCCATCCACGCTACTTTACTGAAAGATTGATTAGAGCTTGTGCTGAGCTTCCAAAAATATGCGAACACTTTCACATCCCTTTTCAAAGTGGAGATAATTATATTCTTAAGCAAATGGCAAGGGGATACAGTATTGAAAAATATATGAGAATTATCAATAATATTCGAAGCCTAATTCCTCATGCTGCAATAAGTGCAGATGTAATAGTTGGATTCCCTGGAGAGACAAATCAACAGTTTAAAAACACGCTAAACGTATTAGAAAGGATAGGGTTTGATCACGTCAATACAGCAGCTTATTCTCCTAGGCCAAATACTCCAGCAGCATTATGGAAAAATCAGCTATCTGAAGAGACAAAGATAGATAGACTACAAGAAATAAATGAATTAGTTGAAAAAATAGCAAAGCAAAGAAACGAGCGTTACAGGAATAAAATAGAAGAAGTTCTAGTAGAATCAATTAATCCAAAAGATAACAAACAACTTATGGGCAGGACACGGACAAACAGATTAACATTTTTTCCAAAAAGTATAATTAATAGGTCTATAAATATTGGTGAAACTATTAATATAAAAATTGATAGCATAAGATCCTTCTCTCTAAGCGGCACCCCCATTAATTGAACTTTGGTTAAATAGCTGATAGCTTTGATTTCTAATTAAAACGTTATTTCAAGGCTTAAATGCTTTCCTCCCGCACTTGTGTTGGCGTGGTCTTCGGTGGAGATTCTGGAGAGCATGCTGTTTCAATACTCTCTGCTATCACTGTTGTAAAAGCACTAAGGGGAGGAGAGAATAGACACCACTTTGATGTCATTCCAATTTATATAGATAAAAAAGGCTTCTGGAATGCCCCTGAAATAGGAGAACAAGTTTTAACTAATGGAATTTTCCCCAAAGAAGAATGCATAGCCTCTAAAAACGAAAGGGGTTTCATCTCTTTTCCTGTTGAATGCGAAAAAATACAAGTATGGTTTCCTGTCCTACATGGTCCGAACGGTGAAGATGGATCAATACAGGGACTTTTCCAGTTGACAAAAAAACCTTTTGTTGGCTCAGGTGTTTTAGCTTCAGCTTTAGGCATGGACAAGGTCGCAATGAAAGCTGCCTTTAGTGCCGCAGGCTTATCTCAAGTTCCGTACCAATTTTTCAATGCATCAGACCTAAATAACGAAGAATCTCTTGCCTCAATTTTTAAGAATATTGAATCTGCAATTAATTACCCTTGTTTCGTAAAGCCTGCGAACCTTGGTTCTTCTTTAGGAATCAGCAAAGTCTTTGAAAGGAAGCAACTTAAAGAAGGCCTTCAACAAGCTGCGTCTTTTGATCAAAGGATAATTGTCGAGCAAGGAGTTCAGGCTCGAGAGCTTGAATGTGCAGTCTTGGGGGGAAACGAAATAGAAGCATCAATTGTTGGAGAAATTATCTTCAATGCTGACTGGTATGACTATGAAACAAAATATTCTTCAGAACATAGTCAAGCACTAATTCCTGCCCCATTGCCTCCAAGCATAAAAAAAGAAGTCCAAGAACAAGCTCTCAAAGCCTTTAATACTATTGATGCAAAAGGTCTTGCAAGAGTTGATTTTTTTTACGACGATGTAAGCAATCAACTTTGGATTAATGAAATAAATACACTTCCTGGCTTCACTTCCCAAAGCATGTACCCAATGCTTTGGGAAGCTTCAGGACTAACAACTGAAGATCTTGTTTGCAAGTTGGTACAGACAGCAAGCAATAAATCAAACCTAAATCAATGATTTCAAGGAAATCCACCAATCATCTTCCCAATGATCCACGGCCTACTCTGGTTTCCGCTACTTCTCACATTCTTATTGTTAACTGCCCTCGGCTGGTTAGAGCGTCGAAGGCAAAATCTTTTTAGAGAATGGGCCGAAGGTTCAGAGCTATCAAAACTTGATGATTCTGGAGCAGCTCTAGTAAAGGATGGAAAGCTTCTATGGAGTGCCTTCGAAGCAGGGAGTTTTCAAGAGCAAGGAGTATTTGAAATTAAGAAATTAGAACTTATAGAGCTAATGGCTTTAACCTCTGGAGAAGCGCCACTTACTGAAGAATCACAAGGAAGGTGCAGACTTCGATTAATAGGTAATAACCAAGAAATGGATGTTCCCTTTTCTGACGCAGAAAGAGCTCGCCATTGGATGGATCAACTTATGAGTAAAGCTCGTTGTGATCTATGAACCAAAAAAATAATAATAAGAAAGCTTCAAAAGCAACAATTCTTCGAGGCGAAAAAAGAGAAAGGCTTAGGGAAAGTAGAAAAAATGAATTTTTAAAGAATACATGGAGAACCAGCTTTTTTTTTACAATTTCATTCCTTTTAGGCTATGCAAATATTAACTATGGCTGGAGAACAATAAATCCTGATGAGATCGAAATAAAAGGGAATCAACAACTCAAAGCCAATACAATTCGAAAAGAAAGTGGAATAAACAATAAGATACCAATTCTGGCTATAAATCCCAAAGCAATAGAAAAAAATTTATTAGAATCCCTGCCTATAAAAAAAGCAGTGGTTAGGAGATTACTTTTACCTAAATCAATCGAAATAGAAATCAAAGAAAGAGAACCAGTAGCCTATGCCTTCAGAAGAAGTCTTAACGGTAAAGAGAAAGGAGTAATTGACGATACCGCATATTGGATTCCCATAGGAATTGCAAGCAAAGCAAGATTGCCTAAACTTGATCTAGAGGTAGAGGGATGGATGGAAAGTCATCGGCTAATTATATCTAAAGTTATGCAAAATAAAAATCTTCTAGGAAGTCATCTTAAGAAAATCATCTTCAATCAGAATGGGGAACTTGTCATAGAAACCGAATTATTTAAAAAAATTAAACTTGGGAATAATTCTGACTATTTAGCTAGTCAGCTAACAGTAATTTCTCACTTAACAAAAGTTTTGCCAGATAATTTTAGAAGCAATAAAAATACAATTATTGATATTAGGGACCCTTCAAAGCCAGAAATTCAAATAAAAACAGATAAAAAATAGAATATTAATTTCGAAAGATTCTTGCCATCAAATCTTAAAATTATAAAAATATTCCATGTTCAAGCAATTTCATATCTAGCCCAATTCAAGAGCCCTTCTTAAAATCACCTAAGTTCTGAAAAGGTGCCAAGTCAAGTCCACTAAAAATCATAAGTGTCAACAAAACAAACAATTAGCACTCAAAACCTGGCCCATCAAGCCACTTATAGATATCGATGGTTTAATTCTTCGCTAACAAGGGATGAATTCTTCTCCGAGGACATTTACTTACTGGTCTTTGCTAGGACTTTCCCCAAGCAGCACCTCAGACGAGCTAAAGCAAGCCTTCATAAGAGAGGCAAAACGCTGGCATCCAGATTTAAATCGGGACAATAGAAATGCCGAAGAAAGATTTAAGTGGGTGAATGAGTCCTATAAGGTTCTTAGTGATCCAAGAAAAAGGTTTGAATGGGAAACAGCAGGCAGGCCGACTTTCAAGATTGAAGAAAAAGAGACGAATCCTCAAACAGAATTCGTTAACAAAACAAAAATTGAGTCATCAAATATTGACGTAGGTTTCAGTTCTGCAGAGAAATTACTACTAGTTATTATCGCAACCTTTTCTCTCGCCATCTTAAATGCTTTCAGCTCATGACTTGAGAACCCTTTCTATAACTGACTTTAAAGGGTCATGCCACGCCCGTTGACTCGTGTTCTCCAGAGTCTCAAAATTTTCTCAAAAAAAGGATGGTTGTAGAAATTCCCGGCAGAAGTCTATTTCGCGAACATAATGCACCAAACCTCAATGCTTAAACCTCAATATGGAGCTGGGTATGGGTAGCGGAAACAGAGCCGGATTGATGAAACTAGATGGAATCAATCCCAGTCAATCGGCACGAATTGAGGTGATTGGAGTTGGCGGTGGTGGAAGCAATGCCGTCAACAGAATGATTTTGAGCGAGCTTGAGGGAGTGGCCTATCGAGTATTAAATACTGATGCTCAAGCCCTTCTCCAATCTGCAGCTCAAAATCGTGTCCAACTTGGACAAAACCTGACTCGTGGATTAGGTGCTGGTGGGAATCCAAGTATTGGGCAAAAAGCTGCTGAAGAGTCTCGAGATGATTTGCAGCAGGCTCTCCAAGGATCAGATTTAGTATTTATCGCAGCTGGTATGGGTGGAGGGACAGGCACAGGAGCCGCACCTGTTGTGGCAGAAGTCGCCAAAGAAAGTGGCGCATTAACTGTTGGAATCGTTACTAAGCCTTTCGGTTTTGAAGGTCGCAGGAGGATGCGTCAAGCGGATGAAGGGATTGCTCGCTTATCAGAGAGCGTTGATACTTTGATTGTTATTCCTAACGACAGGCTAAAAGACGTAATTTCTAGCGCCCCTCTTCAGGAAGCATTTCAAAATGCTGATGATGTCCTTCGTATGGGAGTAAAAGGAATAAGCGACATAATCACCTGCCCTGGATTGGTCAATGTCGATTTTGCTGATGTTCGCTCAGTAATGACAGATGCTGGGACTGCCCTTCTTGGCATAGGAGTAGGTTCAGGAAGGTCTAGAGCCTTAGAAGCAGCACAAGCTGCAATTAATAGTCCTTTACTCGAAGCAGCTCGAATTGACGGTGCGAAAGGATGTGTAATCAATATCAGTGGAGGAAGAGATATGACTCTGGAAGATATGACTTCTGCATCAGAAGTCATCTATGACGTGGTTGACAAAGAAGCCAACATTATTGTTGGAGCAGTTGTTGATGAAAAATTAGAAGGCGAAATACAAGTAACTGTTATTGCAACTGGCTTTGAAGGTAATCAACCATATCGCAGTCAAAGAGGACGTAATAAGCTAGCTACTCCATCCCTATACAACCAACCCGAAAACAAAGAGCCTGGAGCCAGTATTCCTGAATTTTTGCGCCTAAGACAGGTACGAAAAGATACCGAGAACTAGATAGTAATTAAGGTGACCCGGAATCCACGCCTGCTCCGAGCATCCCTTTTGGCTGCTACCTTCCGGTCCTGACCAGATTTGGGCGTCGAAGCCGCATGGGTCCGAGTCAACTAAATTCTAGCAATGAAATACCTAAGATCTTTGGAGGCAAATGCGCCCCGCAGACTTAATTGAATTTAAAAGATCAGGGAAGCTTATAACTATCCTCACAGCGTGGGACAGTCTCACTGCCTCGATAGTTCAAGCTGCAGGAGCTGATGTAGTTCTTGTTGGAGATTCCCTCGCAATGGTCGCACTTGGTTATGCAACAACCTTGCCTGCAACTCTTGAACAAATGCTTCATCACACCAAAGCCGTAGAGAGAGGCTTCTCAGGTCCAAGTAAAGAGCATCCTCTTTTGATAACTGACTTGCCTTTCCTTAGTTATCAATGTGGAGAAGATAAAGCAGTTGAAGCTGCTGGAACTCTTATCAAAAACACTTGCGCAAAAGCAGTAAAACTTGAAGGAGCAGAGCCTGAAGTAATTGGAGTGATCAAACGTTTAATACGAATGGGAATACCTGTAATGGGGCATCTTGGGTTAACCCCTCAATCAGTCCATAAAACAGGATATTCAAGGCAAGCTGAAGACCCTATCAGCCAAGAAAAATTAAGAGTCCAAGCAATTGAGTTAGAAGAAGCTGGTTGCTTCGCAATTGTTTTAGAACATATTCCTTCTTCTCTTGCAAAAGATCTCAGATCAAAACTCTCAATTCCAATAATCGGTATTGGTGCTGGGAATAATTGCGATGGGCAAATAAGAGTAACTGCTGATTTATTAGGTTTAACTCAAAAACAACCTCCCTTTAGCCCTGCTTTGATTTCTGGCCATCAACTTTGCGTCGAAGCTCTAGAGACTTGGGTAAAGAAACAACGGCATCAGGCAAAGAATCCCACCAAAGAAGTAACTCAACCAGAATCTGATTAGTAATCAACATTCCTTCCGGATCGGTAAGAAGAACTCTTTTTCCGAGAAATTTTAGCGAGCCTTTCTCTATATACACTGACCATCTATTTATTAAAGAAGGTAAATACTCCATGCATTGTTTTTGCTGCCAACCAAAGTTTTTAGCAACCATCTCAAGATCAACTCCTTCTCTACGTCGCAAACCAACTATCACTTGATCTTCAAAACTTAACTTCAATGAAGAGTGAACCAAAAGAGAAGCATGCAATCCTTCTAAAAGTTGATTATCAATCCAAGATTGATAATCACTCCTAATTCTAGGTCTTGAAAATCTCTGCCCCCAAGGTGCACTAGTTGCACCTTGGCCAAACCCCCACCACCCAGACCCACTCCAATAAACCCGATTATGCCTAGAAGCATGACCCGGCAAAGCGTAATTAGATATTTCATAACGAGCAAAACCAACCGTTTGAAGAAAAGCACTTGTTTGAGAAATCATTTCTACTGCCAAGTCTTCTTTAGGGAGATGAAGTTCTCCCCTTTTTTTTCGCCAATCAAAAACAGTTCCTGGCTCAATCGAAAGCTCATAAATAGAAAGATGTGGAGCCGAACTTTCTATAGCTAAATCGAGCTGCTCCCTCCAATCTTCCAAAGACTGATTAGGCAAATTCTGAATCAAATCAAGGCTCCAACTCCTTAATTTCCCTAATGAATAAGCCTGCCTAAGCCAACTACATGCTTCTAAAAAATCTTGACTTGTATGACTTCTACCAAGTTGCTTCAAAACCCCATCATTGAAGCTTTGTCCACCAAGGCTTATTCGATTAATGCCAACCTCGATAAAAGCATCTAATTTTTGTTGATTGATGCTACCCGGATCAATTTCTAAAGTCAGCTCAGCACCTTGTTGCAAACCAAATTGCTTAGCTAAATGCTCTAGCAAAGAACTAATCTGATGAGGGCTTAATAATGAAGGGGTACCACCACCTATATACACCGTTGACAATGGTGGGCCTGAGAGCGACAAGGAAATCTCTCGATGCAAGAGTTTTAGATAAGCCTTAATAGATTCACTCCCAGGTCCGCTATCCCCACTAGCCTTGTCCCCAAGAGGCACTACTGCAAAATCACAGTAAAAACACCTCCTATGGCAAAAAGGAATATGAATATATGCACTTCTTGGCTGCAACCGAAATTCTTTATGATCCATTGGCTAGGTCATAAAGATGGATACATCTTCGGAGGTCATGGCTCTAATGAAGCTGCATGCTTGCTAAAGACAAAGCAAGGATCCAAGGTTTAATGCAATGGTGGATCCCCTAATTCTAATTTTATTTGTTCTCACTGGTGCTGCCACAGCCTGGCTAGGAGCAGATCTTTTGCCAAATCAATTCCTAAAACAAACTGACAATATCGATCAAATAAAGTTAATCCTCACGGGATTAGGAGGACTTACAGGATTACTTGCTGGATGGTCTTTTAAACAGTTAAGAGATGGGTTAACAAATAGAGTGCGGACAACGCCAACTGACTTACTGGTGAGTCGAGCTGTTGGCTTGATCCTTGGACTACTGGTAGCAAATCTTCTGCTAGCACCCATTCTTTTATTACCACTTCCTTGGGCTGTCGCATTTGTCAAACCAATTACTGCAGTAGTTAGTAATTTATTCTTTGGGGTATTAGGTTACAACCTAGCCGAAGTTCATGGAAGAACTTTACTTAGACTTTTCAATCCAAATAGCACTGAAGCTTTATTAATTGCCGAAGGAATTCTTACTCCAGCAAGTGCAAAAATCATAGACACGAGTGTAATTATAGATGGAAGGATTCAAGGTCTGGTTGAATCTGGACTTATCGAAGGGCAAATAATTATCGCCCAAACAGTTTTAGATGAATTGCAACAGCTTTCAGATTCTAATAACACAGAAAAAAGGGCAAAGGGAAGAAGAGGGCTGAAACTGTTAAAGAAATTAAAAGAAGATTATGGTAGAAGAATTGTTATTAATAGTACTCGTTATGAAGGTAGTGGAACTGACGAAAGGTTATTAAAGCTCACTTCAGATACTGGTGGAACATTAATCACAACTGACTACAATTTAGCTCAAATAGCTCAGGTAAAAGAGTTAAAGGTTTTGAACCTAAGTGAATTAGTAATTGCTTTGAGGCCAGAGGTTCAACCAGGAGAAAGTCTTAGTTTGAAAATTGTTCGTCAAGGGAAAGAAGAAAGTCAAGGGGTGGGATATTTAGATGACGGAACAATGGTTGTCATAGAAGGGGCCAGCAAGTGCCTTGGGGAGAGGAAAGAAGTCGTAATAACTGGATCCTTACAAACCCCAACGGGTCGAATGATTTTTGGTCAGCTAGACAAAAATCTGACCAGAGCTGACAAAACAGACACAATAAATAAGCAATGAACCACTAGACCTCGCTAGGCTCCAATTCAGAAAAGCTTTTTTTGCATATGACGGTGTCCGCTCCCTACTACAGCGATTCGTCAGTGATGCGCACACCCCCTCCGGATTTGCCATCACTTTTACTTAAAGAAAGAATTGTTTACCTTGGACTTCCTTTGTTTTCAGATGATGACGCCAAAAGGCAATTAGGCATGGATGTAACTGAATTGATAATTGCTCAACTCCTTTATCTCGAATTCGACAATGCTGAAAAGCCCATTTATTTCTATATCAATTCAACTGGAACGAGTTGGTACACAGGAGATGCAATTGGATTTGAAACTGAAGCATTTGCTATATGTGACACCCTCAGTTACATAAAACCGCCAGTTCATACCATTTGCATTGGTCAAGCAATGGGCACGGCAGCAGTAATACTCTCTGCAGGTACAAAGGGCCATCGTGCTGCACTCCCGCATGCATCAATTGTTCTTCATCAACCAAGAAGTGGTGCGAGTGGTCAAGCGACTGATATACAAATCAGAGCAAAGGAAGTGATACACAATAAGCAAGCGATGCTCGAAATTCTTTCCAAGAACACAGGTCGCACTATCCAACAACTAACAAAAGATTCAGATCGAATGAGCTACCTGAATCCTCAACAAGCTGTTGAATATGGAATTATTGACAGAGTTCTTAGCAGTCGCAAAGATCACTCCAACAATTCTCGCTTGAATCAATGAGAAATAATCCAAACAAATAAAAGGTCTCTGACTCTTTTATTAATCAAATCAATTAATTACTCAAATCTTTTCTCCAAATTCTCCAAATGCCAATCGGTACTCCCAGTGTCCCCTATCGCCTTCCAGGAAGCCAATTGGAAAGATGGGTGGACATTTATACCAGACTAGGTGCTGAAAGAATCTTGTTTTTAGGGCAAGAGGTCAACGACGGAGTTGCAAACAATCTTGTCGCACAAATGCTTTATCTAGATTCTGAAGACAGTACAAAACCTATTTATTTGTACATCAATTCTCCTGGTGGTTCAGTTACAGCAGGTCTGGCAATATTCGACACCATGAAATATGTCAAAAGTGATGTCATAACAATTTGCGTAGGTCTTGCGGCATCAATGGGTGCATTTCTCTTGGGGGCGGGCACCACAGGTAAAAGACTTGCTCTACCCCATAGCAGAATCATGATCCACCAACCTCTTGGAGGAACTGCCCAAAGACAAGCCAGCGATATCGAAATAGAAGCCAGAGAAATCTTGCGAATAAAAAAAATGCTCAATGAATCAATGGCAGACATGACTGGCCAAACATTTGAAAAAATCGAAAAAGATACTGATCGGGACTACTTTCTTAGTGCTGAAGAAGCAAAGGATTATGGATTAATCGACAGAGTCATTGCTCATCCAAGTGAGGCCTAAGCTCAAATCAAAATTCGAAACCAGATGCCATTCCCAAATTCGTAGGGCAATGGCAATGAGAAATGTGTGATTAATAAAAAAATTAAAATTATTTTCTCTTTAAATTTTCAAATCACCTTCTTTCGCTAATTAAGCTCAATTAGCTAGATGTCCTTGTTTAAGATCAGTCCTAGCAATTGTTCCGCAATACATTTCTGATGGCAAAGCTTTTCTACGACTCAGATGCCGATCTAACGCTGCTGCAAGAAAAAACTGTGGCAATTATTGGATATGGCTCTCAAGGTCATGCCCACGCCTTGAACTTAAAAGACAGTGGAATCAATGTTGTTGTTGGCCTATATCAAGGCAGTAAGTCTGCTGAGAAGGCTTCTCAGGATGGCTTGGAAGTTTTAAGTGTTAGTGAAGCAAGCAAAAAAGCGGATTGGATAATGGTGCTTCTTCCAGATGAATTTCAAAAAGATGTCTATGCAAAAGAAATTGCACCTCATCTGAACCCAGGGAAAGTACTTAGCTTTGCCCATGGATTCAACATCAGATTTGGTCTAATTAGCCCACCGGATTTCGTTGACGTTGTCATGATCGCCCCAAAAGGGCCTGGTCATACAGTTCGCTGGGAATATCAAAATGGACAAGGAGTACCAGCGCTTTTTGCTATTGAGCAAGATGCCTCAGGAAAAGCCAGAGATTTAGCAATGGCTTATGCAAAAGGAATAGGAGGAACGCGCGCAGGAATCTTGGAAACAAATTTCAAGGAGGAAACCGAAACAGATTTATTTGGAGAGCAAGCTGTTTTATGTGGGGGACTTTCTGAGTTAGTAAAAGCTGGCTTCGAAACACTTGTAGAAGCTGGATATCAACCTGAACTCGCTTATTTTGAATGTCTACATGAAGTAAAGCTAATTGTTGATTTAATGGTTAAAGGAGGACTCACTGCTATGCGTGACTCGATATCAAATACTGCAGAATATGGTGATTATGTAAGCGGTCCAAGGCTGATTACATCTGAAACAAAAGCTGAGATGAGGAGAATACTTTCAGATATACAGGATGGGAGTTTTGCCCAAAACTTTGTCGCGGAATGTGAAGCAGGCAAACCAGAAATGAAGAAGATCCGAGAGCGAGATGCAGCTCTACCTATCGAGAAGGTAGGGAAAAGCCTTCGGGCAATGTTTAGCTGGTTAAAAACAGCCTGAATTCTCTAACATTACTACTAATAATTTCTGTCTCCCTAGATTTACTTATAGGAGATCCAGCCTGGTTGCCTCATCCAGTAGAGGCAATGGGAAAAATAATAAATTTCCTAAAGCGACATATAGAAACTTTTTCTGGCAATAATCGATTTGCTTTGCGAATTGGAGGAATAATAATAACTTCTACTTTATTATTTCTAAGCACCCTAAGCGGTTGGGTAATAGAGCAACTATCGCAATCAACTTATATACCTAGCAAATTTATTGGCTCTTTTTTGCTTTTAATAGGTTTGACCAGTGGATTTGCCGCTGGCAGCCTTAGACGTAGCATAAAGAATGTATTAGTAGAACTAGATCCGGAGATTAATGATATTAATGTTGCCAGAAATAACTTAAGCCTCATTGTTGGAAGAGATGTTAAACAACTAAACAAAGACGAAATATTTCGAGCCACTGCTGAGACTGCAAGTGAGAATAGTGTAGATGGAATATTTGCTCCTCTTTTTTGGACATTTATAGGAATAGTTGCCAAAGAATTCTCTCCTATATATCCAGGCCCTCTAGCATTTTTATGGGCATTTAAATCAGTTAGTACTATAGATTCAATGCTTGGATATAAAAAAGGAAATCTAAAATGGCTAGGGACTGCTGGTGCCCTTCTAGATGATTTTCTTATATGGATACCTTGCAGAATTGTCTTGATCACACTACCACTAATTAGCAAGCCTATAGGATCTTTCCCTAGATTAATTAGGTCTGCTTTGGAAGACGGATCGAATGATAATTCTCCGAATTCTGGTATATCAGAGGCAATCTTCGCTTATTGTGGTGAGGTAAAAATGGGCGGTACAAATATATATGATGATGTTAAGATCTTCAAGCCAATATTAGCATATAATGCACCTATTGCAGACAGCAATGGTGTCAATAGGATACTCAGGCTAAGTTTAAAGCTAGAACTTGCCTGGGTCTTCTTATTTACAATTTTGACTATAGCTATCTAATAGTAATCTTCTTAATAGGCTCCTCGGTCCATTGGCAATAATAAAACTCCAAAAGTTCGCAAAATTATTGCAAAATCAAGGATAAATGATCTCTGTCTAGCATAAGTTAAGTCGAGTCTAATTCGTTTATCGTAGCTAAGATTATTCCTACCACTTACCTGCCATAACCCTGTCAAACCAGGGCGTACTGAGATAACTTCATCCATAAACTTGCCATACCGGTCAACTTCTTTCTCCACTATTGGCCGAGGACCAACAACGCTCATTTCACCTATTAAAACATTGAAAAACTGAGGCAACTCATCAAGGCTTGATCGTCTTAGAAAACGGCCAATTGGCGTAATTCTAGGATCTTGTTTTAATTTAAAATCTCGCTCAAATTCTTTTCTCATTGAAGGTGAATTTGCCAGCACATTAGATAGCATTTGATCAGCATCTTCCCTCATGGTGCGAAACTTGATACATCCAAACCTTTTATAATTACGTCCTACACGTCTTTGTATGTAAAAAACTGGTCCACGTGAGCTAAGCCTGACTAAAACCGCAATCAAAATGAACAAAGGAGATCCCACAAAAAGCACCAAGGAGGAAAAGCAAACATCTCCCAGCCTCTTTAAAGATCTGCCGAAACGGCTCTGCCGAAGAATCAATGTATTACCCGTAAAAGTGAATAAGAAAAAGCCAGTCCATCAAAATCAAGCCATAATAGGCTTAGCCAACTAGACTTATCGAGAATAGACGTGAGCTAAATACTGATATCAATTTATCTCCATAAGTATAAAATATCTGAGTCAAATCATCAAATAGGCTTATATTGTCAATCTCATTTACAAATTCTGTTTGAAATGATTTTCCAGATCTACTCATTGCCTGTACTTTGTAGATGTAACCTTCAATAAATATAATTTAAACTTTAACCAATAGTATGGAAAAACTCAGAAGTTAATCAAAGAACAAAATGGTAACAACCTTGCCCATATCCTCTGCAATCCTACAACTAGAAAGCAAAGTCTCACTGTCATGAAATGCTAAGCAAATTAATTGATCACAGCGACTGATTATTTCTTGATTGCAAAGACTGCTAGCCATGGGTAGAGGCAAGTCATCATTGTCTGCTTTCTCAACTAAATGCAAAACACTCTCCAATTGATCTCGAATTTCCGGCAACTGTCTGTCCAGGCTTTGAGGCAACAAAACCGTTAATAGAGAAGGATCCACATCAAGAACTCCTCGGATGACAGCAGCATTTACTCCTTGAGAACCTGAAGTAATTATTGAATGTCCCTCCTGAGCCAAGGAACGAGCCATCAATTCAACTAGATGAATAGTGACAGCAGGAACATGTCTACTCCCAAGGAAAGCAATTCTCCTCTTGCCCTGATCCTGCAACAGAGCAAGCTCTTTAGCCAAGGTGTCAACACTATCCAATGAAGGAAGGTCCAGGGAGCGACTCAAGGTCATCCCAATAAAGTTATTTAGAAATTAGCAGCATTCAGCTCCACTTAAAGCAATTTGAGAGTCTTGAACAAACGCTCAAGATCACAGTGCTCTTCAACCAAGCGAAATGCATAGGTCGCCTTAACAGTTTCATGCACTCGAACATGGCCAAATGCCTGCTCGATGACTTCTACAGTCGAAAGGGTATCTCTCTCAACTTTCAAGATGGGAACTTCTAGTTCCTCTGCTCGATTTATTAGCTGAGGCAAAGGTACACCTGCGCCTGAAAGAATTAGACACTGCGTTGAAGCTTCTAATGAGGCCAGTTGAATGTCAGTTCTATCGGCTCCTGTCACTACAGCCATATTCCTGCGCCTTCTAAAAAATTCCATTGCTGAATTCACATTCATTGCCCCAATACATAAGGTCTCAACCATTAACTCAAGCCGATCTGAACAACAAATCACCTGCGCCTCCAATCTTCTTACCAGCTCTCCAACAGAAACACTGCGAAGGAGTGGAGATCTTGGCATCACCCCAAAAACCTCCATCCCTAAGGACTTCAAGGAAGGGACAACAACTTTTTTTAATTCATGCACATCATCAGGCGTGACTGCATTCAAGACAATTCCAACCAGCCGATCACCTAACTGTTGTTTAGCCGCCAACAACGCATCAACACTCCTGCTGTCCTGCCAAAGATGTACGAGCAAAACTTTTGCTTCAAATCCAGCAGACATTTGCCCAAGGCTCAATCCATAAAGAATTCCTTCATGCAAACTTCCTGCCGCTTCTAAAAGGGTGACTCCTTCAAATGGAAGCTTTAATTCGTTTTTTAGAGCATGAAAGCCTGGACCTGCGTCTAATACCGAATGAAAAAGCCTCTCATCAGCTGATTGTTGAGCCAAAAAGTGAAGCGAAGGAATTAAATTTTCTTCCGTTAATCCAAGTGTCTTGCCAACAAAACGAACGTCATCATCGATAAGAGGATCTGGCAGTGAAGTCGAGCCAGGCTTTGATTCCAAACTAGTTGCAAGAGGCTTGCCAAACCGAATTTTCTTTTTAGCGGCAAGTAGCTGGCTAGCTATTCCAAGTACTAATGCCGATTTCCCACTAAAAGGTTCACAGGATCCGATCATTAAGGTGGTACCCACGATCAGACTCCTTATTCTTTGAATTGACCAATTTTAAGCTTCCATGATTAACCCAAAAGATTTGACAAGACCAAATCCAAAATCAAATGATTAATAGGGTTAGAACTCTTCTAAAAAACAATTGAATAAAGAATGACTTCTATCAAGCCTGAAAAAAATGCTTGGGCTTCCTGCCGAATTGGCATTACTGGAGCTACAGGCACACTTGGCAGGTCACTAACCAAAAAGCTGCGTGCAAGAGGGGCTGAAGTTATTGGCCTTACTCATGGGAAAATCCCAACAAAAAAAGAGTCTTCCGAAGAGCCGCAAAAATGGATTCAGTGGTCTTGTGGAAGAGAAACTGATTTAAACAGAGTTTTTATTAATTTAGACATATTAATAATAAATCATGGGATAAACCCTCAAGGTTCTCAAAGCAATCTTGATATAAACAAAGCTCTTGAAATTAATTCTCTAAGTAGTTGGAAGCTAATGCAAGCTTTTGAATCTATTTCTTTAAATTCAACTTCAACTAAGTCGAAAGAAATCTGGATAAATACTTCTGAAGCAGAGATTCAACCTGCATTAAGTCCAGCCTACGAAATTAGCAAACGTTTGTTAGGTCATCTGGTAAGTATTCGCTGGAACAACCAAAATAGCTTAGAAAGAAAAAAATTAAGAATCAGGAAACTTGTCCTAGGACCTTTCAGATCAAAACTAAATCCAATTGGCTTGTTGTCTTCAGATATAGTTGCCGAGCAAATAATTAAGCAAGCAGAAATAGGGCTAAACCTAATAATAGTAACGCCTAACCCTTTAACATATTTAATAATGCCATTAACAGAAGTAGTAAGAATGATATATTCAAAGATGATGAAATTTATGAATAAGAATGAAGGTTAACAACGGGATGATTATCACTTAAAAAATCAATCACTTCTATCGGTAAGTATTTCGCACCCATTTTTTGTAACTAATATAGTATGTTCCCACTGCGCAGATAAGCTTCCGTCTTGAGTCACCACAGTCCATCCATCACGTAAAGTTCTGCACTCCTTTTTGCCAGCATTAAGAATTGGTTCTATCGCCAATGTCATACCTTCTCTCAAAGTGACATTAGGCAAGTCTTTAGTACGAAAATTAAATACAGATGGTTCTTCATGAAGATTACGACCTACTCCATGTCCTGTGTAATCCTCAACAACACTAAATCCATTGGACTTAACATGATCTTCTATGGCTCCAGCAATATCTAAAAGAGTATTTTTTGGTTTAACTTGAGAAAGACCTGCCATTAAGGCTTCTTGAGCAACATTAGATAATTTTTGTGCAGTCTCAGATACATCTCCAATGCATATTGTGATGCAACTATCTCCGTGATAGCCCTCAAAATAAGCTCCAGTATCAACCTTTAATAAATCCCCATTTCTAATTATTTGATTGGAGCGAGGGATCCCATGTACAACCTCATTATTAATACTTGCACAAATACTTGCGGGGAATCCGTGATAACCCTTGAAACTTGGCACTGCTCCCATTTCCCGAATTCTATTCTCAGCAAAAGCATCTAGATCAGTAGTAGACATTCCTGGTTTTGCAAGCAAATTAATCTCGCGTAAAACAGTCGCGACTATGTTGCTTGCCTTTCGCATTATTTCCACTTCTCTGGCCGACTTAATTTCAATACCTCTTCTTTGTTGAATCCTTGGCCCAATTGAATTTGCTTGCTCAGCAATGCTGGCAGAAAGCAAGTCAGAAAAAAGTTTCATAATTACCTAATTAAGCAGGATTGAATAAATAATGCATAAAAACTATTTCGAGTAGTGCGTGAATCGTTCCCATCTTCACGCTATCAATATTTCAAAAGTCGGCAGGATCAATGAAATCTCATAAGCAAGTCCGCTAGCTTCATACATGGCTTGTTCCATAGTTGCTATTTCTGCTGATAGTAACTGCAGCACTAGTCTTTAGCTGGCGCCTAAAAAGAGACTAGAGTGAGTTTTCAAAAGATCAAGTTCATTTGTCAACGCTATTCATGAAGGCGAATGGCTTGGTTCAAAAACAGAATATTTTTTAGTTTTGCTCAATGCAATTGGACTTTCTTTTGATTCTAATTAGCAAGTCCCAGCCTGATTCTTCAAAAACTTTTTCCAAGAAGAGCAACCTCAAAAAGCGATAAAATTGATTAACGAGCAGTTACAATAGTTTTTTGGTGTAGTGACTGGAGCAGGGATGGCAGCCGACACGCAAGATACCTCGACCAATAACGAGGTTCAAAAAGATTTACCTTCTTCTAAATCAGATGAAGGAGAGGGCAAGGGCACCTCAAAAGCCTCTACGAAGCAAGATCTAAAGCCTGTTTCAAGCAGCAAAAAGAAACATTGCGCTAATGATTTGATAAAGGCTTTTGAAAATACACAGCTTAAAAGCAAGCTTCCAGAAGTTTACGTAGGTGACACTGTCCGCGTAGGGGTTCGAATTAGTGAAGGGAACAAGGAAAGAGTCCAACCTTATGAAGGTGTAGTGATTTCAAAACGACATGGAGGAATCAATGAAACCATTACTGTTCGGAGAATTTTCCAAGGCATTGGCGTAGAGAGGGTCTTCATGATGCATAGCCCACAAGTTGCCTCTATCAAGGTTGAACGCCGCGGTAAAGTAAGAAGAGCGAAGCTTTTTTATCTGCGGGAACGGGTGGGCAAGGCCACCCGCGTGAAGCAGCGCTTCGACCGCTGAGGTCTAGGCCTCGTTCAATCCAAACACCATCGCCTTTATCGATGGTCCACTGGTCCATTGCAATGCGCCGTTAGTTCAGTTGGTAGAACGCAGGTCTCCAAAACCTGATGTCGGGGGTTCGAGTCCTCCACGGCGCGTCCGATGGTAATTCCTGCAGTTTCCTAGTTTTGAGAATGGAGTTGGATCTTCAACCTGGTGATGTCGTAAAGGTGCTCGAATCAGCCGCCTTGGGCTGGGTTCGTGCACGCGTCATACGAGTAAAATCTGGGGGCCGTGTGGTCGTACAAAGCGACCAAGGACGAGAGTTCACCGCTCGTGGAAATCAAGTTCGATTAATAGAGCCTGCTGGATTCCGCCCTTAGCCAAGCTGCGCTCCTAAAGCTTTATTCTTTCTTTTTAGAAAGTCCACAGAATTCTCATCCAATTAGCTTTATCTGCTTGGATGATATTGATGTTGTTTCTAATCCAAGGAAGTCTTAAACCTATTGCCATTGTTCTAAGGGCATATCCACCTTCATAATTTCTAGATCATCAACTTGAAAGTTGACGGAGGGCAGGGCAGAGGTTGATACTTCTTTTGTCGAAGAGATGACATAGTTCAGACTCCATTCAGAAAAAGCTGATTGGATCTGAGCCTATTGGGACCGTAGTTCAACTGGTTAGAGCACCGCCCTGTCACGGCGGAAGTTGCGGGTTCGAACCCCGTCGGTCCCGTATCCAATTCACGACCTAACATTTTGACCGTAAGAGTACGACTAGCTCCTAGTCCTACCGGCAATCTGCATATTGGAACTGCGAGGACAGCTCTTTTCAATTGGCTTTTTGCCAGAAGTCAAAAAGGCCAATTTCTAATACGTATAGAAGACACTGACAAAGAAAGGTCAAAACAAGAGTTCACGGAAAATATTCTTGAAGGCCTTTCATGGCTTGGACTGAATTGGGATGAGGAGCCAATAATTCAAAGCGAATCAATTCATGCTCACAAAGACGCAATTCAAGAATTACTCGTCAAAGGCCTGGCATATCGATGTTATGCAACCGAAAACGAATTAAACCAGATGAGAGAGCAGCAAAAACTAAATGGACTCCCTCCCCGTTACGACAATCGGCATAGAAACTTAAATCAAGAAGAGGAAGAGTTGTTTAAAAAAGAAGGAAGATCTTCAGTAATACGATTCAAAATAGATGACAATGAAAAAATTTATTGGAAGGATTTAATTCGAGGTCAAATGATCTGGAATGGTGCTGATTTAGGAGGAGATATGGTGATTGCGAGACGAGCACCTGCAAATCAAATTGGAGACCCTTTATATAACTTAGTCGTTGTAGTTGATGATTCAATCATGAGAATCAGTCACGTAATCAGAGGAGAAGATCATATCGCGAATACCGCTAAACAAATTTTGCTTTATAAAGCCCTTTGCAAAACCGAACCTATATTTGCGCATACTCCACTCATATTAAATTCCGAAGGCCGCAAACTATCTAAACGTGATGGAGTTACATCTATAAAAGATTTCAAAGAAATGGGATATACCTCTGATGCCATGGCTAATTATATGACTTTACTTGGCTGGTCTCCTCCAGAAGGATTAGATGAGAAATTCAAAATAAAAGAGATATTTCCCAAATTCAGACTTGAAAGAGTAAATAAATCAGGCGCAAAGTTTGACTGGGAAAAGCTCAACTGGCTTAATGCACAAGTAATTCATAGTTGGAATTCAAAGAAAGTTCTTGAATCTTTAAAGCCTTTATGGATAGAGGAATCATGGGAAATACCAAATGAAGATTGGTGCCTCTCTCTTGTAGAGCTTATTCAGCCTTCTTTAACTCTTTTAAATGATGGCAAAGAAGAGGCACGTCCATTCTTTGAATTACCCCCATTAATGAAGGATGGTATTTCACAAATAGAAAGCAAAGGTGCCAGAGAGGCTTTGCAAAAACTATTGACTGAAATTGATCAATCTCATTGGGACAAAACACCTGCCGCAGCCCAAAAATTAGTCAATGACTTTTGCAAGTCTCAAGATATAAAAAAAGGCTTAATTATGAAAAGCCTTAGAGCAGCCTTACTGGGAAGAATGCAAGGGCCCGATTTGCTAGCAACTTGGAGCCTATTGGCTCGGATCGGAAAGGACAGAGAAAGAATCAGCCGCTGTTTCTGACTTTTCACCTTCAGGCTCTTCTGGTGCTAAAAGTCCAAAGGCTTTTGCTAAAGGTTGGGCTGTTAAACCCTGAATCCCAACAGTCATTAATATTGTCAGGAAGACAAGACCCTGCAACCGCCCCGCGCCAAGTACTCCAGCAAGTTCAAGTCTTATTGAAAAGAGTGAGGCAACCGCTGCAGTAACAATTCCCCGTGGCGCCAACCATCCTAAGAAAAGCTTTTGCCTTAGATCTAAAGGCAAACCAATTGTTGCCAAAGAAACTGCAGCTGGCCTAACTACAAGCATCAGAGTAAGAACACACATAATTCCACCCCACCCAAGAGGACTAAGTTCTCGCCATGACACGTCAGCAGCGAGCAAAGGGAAAAGCATTGTGATAGCTAGTCTCGCCAATTCCCTAATCAACTGATCCAGCTGATTAGCTTGTGTTGCAGGCCGTCGACCAACTACAAAACCTGCAGCAACAGAAGCAGGTAATCCCGACTCAGGCAAAATCCATTCACACAGACCATAAAGGAGAAATAGAACACCCAGAGTTAGCTGCAACCTAAGTCCAACAGAAGGGTCAGGTTTCAATAATCTCAGTCCTTCCGAAAGAAACCATCCAGCGGTTAGCCCCATAACCACTCCGCCTCCCAAACGGGCAAACAAACCAAATGCGACTTCTCGCCAACCATGAAGATCCCCAAGAACCAACTCAAGCAACAGCAAAGCCAACACTGCGCCAATTGGTTCTAAAACCAATCCTTCTGCCTCAAGTACAGCTCCCAATGGAGGAGCAAGCTTTATTTGTTGGATTAATGGAGTAACAACAGTGGGACCGGTGGCAAGAACAATTGCGCTATAAACAGCTGCAACCGACCAGCCCAAACCCGCCAACCAATGTGCAGCCAATAATCCTGCAGTCAAAGAAACAACAAGCCTAATAACTGATATACGCAATACAGTTGATTTGATAGTGCCTTCCGGCAGACGAAGATTTAACCCGCCATCAAAAAGTACGAGGCTAACCAACAAACCAACAATGGTTTCTAAACCTTGGCCTAAATCAAGAGGCTCTACCAGACCTAAGCCCGAACGACCTATTAATAAACCAGAAAGCAATAACAACACGACCCCAGGCAAACCAGTAAAAGCCGCCAAAAGCCTTGCGCTAGCCCCTGCAAAGACCGTAATACCCCATAACACCCCTAAACGCTCAGGTGTCATAAGGAAAAGCAAAATATTGATTGAGCGCCACCTCTGAATGCTAGAGAGTGAGGCAACAATTCATCGTTATCAACACGACATAGCGACAAATTAACTCATCCTCCCTAAGGCATTAAACATCTATGTTTACCCTATATAGCTATTAAAAGTATTAAAGGGTAGCTACAAGAATTTAATTGATCAAATAGAAGTATGATCTAAATGAAGTTAAGAGAATTAACGAGTGCAAATATTCCCATTGGTCGAACATTGAAAATCTTTCAATTTAACTCCAGATTTTGAATATAACGGATGCCTAGGGAATCCTTTTAAAGTACAACCAATAGACAACAGTCCCAAGGCCTCAGGAAATAATTTTTGTCTTCTTTCATGATAACGGACCAACATCGAAAGTACGAAAATATCCCTTTCAAGGAAACTTCCACCTGTACCCCAACCAAGCCATAAATCCCACTCAGGATTTAAAGACCAATCTTTTGCTCTAAGAGAAAGTTCTTTATCACTTTTCTCACCAATCGGATCTGTACAATGTCTCAAAATCCTAGGACTACTGCTAACCCTAGAGAAAAGATTCATAACTAAAAGATTGCCATATCCCCATTTCCTAGAAAAAGTGATCAACCTTCTTAAAGTTGAATCTTTTCTGTATTCGTTAGCCTTTGAAGGGTTGAGTCCTATAAAAAATAAGTTTTTTTTATAGGAAGAAATTTTTACCTTTAACCACCAACGATAATTACCACAATCGCTAAAGGAAGCCGAGCAAAAAGGAACACAAGAATCTCTCATTAGATAGATAGATAACTATCTTTATTATTTTAAAGCCTCGGGTAAAGTTTTAAAAAATTATTATTAGGCTTGAGAAGTATCTTGAAAATTCAAAAAATATCTTGATCGAGCATTAAAGATAATCATGAATCAACCTCCATACAACAAGCGAACAGATAAGAGCATTCCTAATCCAATAAAAAGACCTAGCATTGCCATCCGACCATTCCAAATCTCTGCTTGTGGTGTAAACCCTCTTCTCCAAGAATTAAGTTCACCACTAGTGACCTGTTCGCCAAGATGGCCAGAATTAACTCTGGGTTCAGCGACCATAGATTCACCTCCAAATTTTATTAGAGCTGATTAGGTTCAGTTTCAGAATGGAGGTTCAACGTTGAAAAAAGCCTCAGAATCCTCTAAAGGCCAACGAGGAGAAACTCCAAGCTCAAGCGAACTACTACTCGAACTACATTCTAGTCGTTTTAAAGCCGCAGCGCCCACCATTGCTGCATTATCTGTACAGAACTCTATTGGAGCCAAATAGACCTCAATGGATTTTTCAAGTGCTTTTTCATTTAATAACTTTCTGAGTCTTTTATTAGCAGCGACACCCCCAACCATTACTAAGTTCTTAAATCCTTTTTCTATTGCACAACGAATACTCCTTTCTACTAAAACTTGCGCTACTACTTGTTCAAAGCTAGCCGAGAGATCTTCTATAGGAATTCTTTCTTTTGCATCATTAAAACTTTCGAACTTCCTAAGCATTGCAGTCTTTAAGCCACTAAATGAAAAGTCATATGGATGAAACCCTCCTGTTGGCAATGATATTCGGCCCTTAGGGAGTGAGAAACGAGTCGGATCGCCTTTTAGAGCCATATTTTCTATGGCTGGACCTCCTGGATAAGGAAGGCCTAATAATCTTGCGACCTTGTCAAAAGCTTCTCCAGCAGCATCGTCATGACTTCGACCATAACGTTCAAATTTTTTCTTTTCATTAACCCCTATAAGTTCTGTATGTCCGCCGCTTACCAATAAAACCAAGTAAGGAGCCTCTAGGGTCCTATCTCCAAGGAATATGGACGAAAGATGGCCCTCTAAATGATGGATTCCTAAGAAAGGCAATGAATTTAATGCCGCAATAGTTCTGCCAGTAATTGATCCAACCATCAATGCTCCTGCCAAACCTGGAGCAACTGTTGCTGCAACAGCGTCAATATCTGATGGCTTTAATCCTGTTTGCGAAAAAACATCTCCTATTAAATAAGGAAGTGCCTCAACGTGTCTTCTTGAAGCAATTTCTGGAACAACCCCACCCCACTTAGCATGTTCAGCCACTTGAGAAGCGATACGACTAGCTAAAAGATGGATCTTTCCATGGTCCTGCTGAATCAAAGCAGCCGCAGACTCGTCACAACTTGTTTCGAGGGCTAGTACTGTTTGCATATTGCAGTTGTATCTCAATTAACGTTTATATGTGAAATACTGCTCTGTTTTAGGGCAGACTTCTTAAGACAGGAATCGAACTAATGCGCCGCATCTTTGCCATTTTGCTCTCGGCATTCCTCGTATTCAGCTTTGCACCACTAGCGAATGCTGAATCAGGACCTGATCTCAACCCCGATAGAGACAGCACCACATTCACAGCTTCAGCTCTCACCTCATGTGCTGACAACCCTCGTTTTCAAGAGCGAGCAAGTGCAGCAACAACTGATCAAGCCGTCGCACGCTTCGACCGCTATAGCAAAGCTTTATGCGGTGATGATGGACTTCCACACCTCATAATTGGCCCAACAATTGAGCCATTTGGTGCCATGTTCATGAGAGGTCATGAAGGTGATTTGCTTATTCCCGCCCATATCTTTGTATATGTAGCTGGAATAATTGGCTGGACCGGAAGGGAGTACTTAAAAGCATCCAGAGCAGCCAAGGATGCCGCTGACAAAGAAATCTTCCTTGATCCAGACATTCTCAGATCAGCATTGGCCAAAGGAGCACAATGGCCTTTAATGGCAGACAAAGAAGGTCGTTCTGGCGAACTCCGTGCGAGTGATAACCACATCACAGTTTCACCTCGCTAAGACAAGTCTCCACTGTTAAGCATCAAAACCTTCAAACAACACATCTATTAAGCCATGTCCAATTCTCCGCATAAAGGAACTTTCTATGACAAGCACAAGATCTTCAGATCAGTGCCAGTAGTAGCTGCAGGCTGGGTATTGTTCACAGCTGGTTATCTTGTTGAATTTCAACGGTTCCATCCAGATCTTCTATTCCATCCAATGAGTGGTGGCTTCTAGTTCTTTTTTTGAACTTGAAACCCACCTGAAAAAGAAATCTAGATCAAAAAGATGAAATAAAAGGGGCATCTATACATGCCCCTTTTATTTCATCTTTTTTAACTTCACTTTTGATCATTAACACCAATAAGAGTTTCGATTTCAAGGCATGCCTCAAATAAATCTTCATTAATAACTACAGCATTAAATTCATGTTGGGCTTTTAATTCATCCTTCGCCCTTCTCAAACGACTTTGAATAGAATCTTCTTCTTCAGTTCCACGTCCTCTAATCCGCCGTTCCAATTCTTTTAAGCTTGGAGGTCTAATAAAAATCTGAAATGCTTCGGGAAAACTCTTTCTTACCTGCCTAGCACCTTCCAATTCAATTTCAAGCAAAACTAATTTTGCCTCTGCAAGCTTGTCTTCTATTGCTTTGCGGGGTGTCCCATAAAAATTTCCTGCAAACTCAGCCCACTCAAGAAAGCCAGTATTATTAACCAACTCGGAAAATCGATTTTTCTGCAAGAAGAAATAATCAAGTCCATCTACTTCCCCTGGTCTTGGCGAACGAGTTGTAGCAGAAATAGATAACCAAATCTCCTGATTTCGCTGAAGAAGTAATTTCACCAACGAACCTTTACCCACTCCACTTGGACCTGTGATGACAATGAGTTTCTCTTTAGGAAGGAATCTGCTCATACATTGCATTCAATCGTCATTCAGACTAGTAAGGCTTGGTGTCTTAAGAAGTTCAGATTAAATCAATGGCCATTGCTGCAATCCAAGTAATGGACCTCTCCAGCCTTAAAGCTGTAATGACTGAGTTCAACAAAGAAATTATTCCAAGTCGATTCGAGAAAGCCCAGCAAATCAATCCTTCTACTCTTCAATTAGGCCTAAGAACTTTAAATGGACTTTTTTGGATCGAAATCAGTTGGCAAGCAGATGCACCAAGATTAGTTCAAGTTTTATCTCCACCAAGACAAGGGAATCAGAGCACCCTGGCAAAACAAATGCAATATTCCCTGAGACAAATGGCCTTAATAGAAGTCAAACAAAAAGGCTTTGAAAGGATTGTTGAATTTGGTTTTTCAAGTCGGCCAGGCGAAGCAATCCAAAAAACATTAATTCTTGAAATGATGGGGAGACATAGCAATTTGCTTCTTCTTGATTCTGATCAACGAGTAATCACACTTGGCAAACAAATCCGTAATCATCAATCTCGCATTAGACCAATAAGCACAGGGGATCCCTATATCTCTCCTCCACCTCTAAAAGGCAAAGTCCCAAATTCAGAAGAACCGGAAAGTCAATGGAAGAAAAGGCTATGCCTAGTACCCTCAAATCTATTAAAAGCTCTTCAAAACTCTTACCAAGGAATTAGTCCTTCACTGGCATTACAAATTGCAGATGAGAAAGCAGACAAAGCCAAGGTTATCCTGAAGAGAAAAGTCTCTGATTTATCAAATCAAGATTGGTCAAAAATTCATAGTCGTTGGAGACTATGGCTAACTCAACTAGAGAAGGAGGAACTATCAATCTATTTTGATGGGCCAACAGACTATCGTGTATGGAAAGAAAAAAATAATTCTTCTTCTAAGATAAAAAGCGTTTCCTTATTGCTAGGTGAATACTATAAAAAAAATTTAGAAAAAAAGGAACTAAATCAAATATCTAGGGAATTAAGACAAAGCCTTCTTAGATTAATTAAAATAGAGAGGTCAGAACTTAGCCAACAAGAGACAAGGCTAAAAGATGCTTCAAATAATAAGCATTTACAACAAAAGGCTGATGAATTATTGTGCAAACAAAGCCCAACAAAAGATACAATAGAAAAGGCTCAGAAATTATATCAAAAAGCAAAGAAATATCGTCGTTCAGAGAAAATAATCAAGCAAAGAATAATCTATCACTCTCAGAGATTAGAAATAATTGAAGAAAGTCAAAATTTCCTAGAAAACATTTTAGAAAACCCTCTAGAAGAAAATTCAAAAATACTTACAGATCTAGAAAATTTAAGAAGGGAGCTAAATGAATTTCTTATTCAGCCCAAGAACAAGCAAAGAAAGTCATCCCATCACAATGATCAGTTGCCTCAACCATTAGAAATAAAAACTCCTTTTGGACTCCTCATTCAAATAGGCAGAAATCATAAGCAAAATGAATGGATTAGTTTTCGAAAAGCCAAACCTGGAGATCTTTGGTTTCATGCTCAAGAATGCCCTGGCAGTCATGTTGTCCTGAAATCCTCAGCTGGATTAGCAGAAGATTCCGATCTTCAAATCGCTGCAGATATAGCTGCATATTTCAGTCGCGCCAGAAGGAACAAACAAGTGCCTGTTGTAATGGTTCCAATAAATCAATTACAAAGAATTCCAGGAGCGATCAAAGGAACAGTGAGGCATCGAGGAGGTGAAATTTGCTGGGCAGAACCAGATCGGGCCTTAAATCATATTTCTACCTCTAAGCTCTTAGCTAACTAGAGCTCAAGTGCAAAGCTTCTGACTATTCCTGACGAATCCAAAGGTTCAGTCCTTCCTTCCCCTCCTCCAATTCGAATCGGAGGAGGAGGGGAAGGAGCAAAGGCTATGAAAGATATAAAAATGCCTTTAGCTGATCACTTTGAAGAGCTAAGACATCGCGTTTTCAAAAGTCTTCTTTCCATAGTCTTTGCAGCTATCACCTGCCTATTAGCAATAAAGCCTTTGGTTCGCCTTCTTGAAAAACCAGCAGGATCAATACACTTCTTACAAGTTGCTCCAGGAGAATTTCTTTTTGTCTCTTTGAAGGTCGCTGGTTATGGAGGTCTCACACTGGCGCTCCCCTATGTCTTATTCCAAATTCTTTCATTTGTCTTACCAGGTCTAACTCAGAGAGAAAGGCGCTTGATTGCTCCAGCTGTTGCGGCCTCCGCATTTCTTTTTTTAGGAGGCATTGCATTTGCTTGGTGGGCGTTAATCCCAGCCGCACTGAAATTCTTAGTTAATTATGGGGCGGATGTAGTTGAGCCTCTTTGGTCCATTGAACGCTATTTAGATTTTGTTTTAGTCTTAATGGTTGCAACAGGGCTTGCTTTTCAGTTACCTGTACTTCAATTTTTACTTGGTGTTTTAAGGCTGTTGAAATGGCAATCAATGCTTAAAAGCTGGAGATGGGTATTGATTGGATCAGCTATTGCAGGTGCAGTCTTAACTCCTTCAACTGATCCAATAACAATGTTGCTTTTGACTGGAGCAATATCGGCCCTTTTCATTATCGGGATAGGGCTTGTTGCAATAACTGATCGATTCAGACCAGAAACTCCTCTAAGCGTTGATCCGCCTCAAGCGGAAAAGTAAGTGCTTTTCCCATTCTTGGTCTTTTAGATGTCTTCCATAGCCACCCACGTACTTCAGGAGCCAATCCCAATCGATTAACAACCTCTAACACTTCTCCAATCTGTTCACGATAAGAAGCCTCATCTAAAGGGAACGATTGCTGCTCTAAATAACCCCACATCACTTGCAAATAAAGGCGATTTCTACGTACAACTAATTTCATGTCATAACTAACACTCCATCGTTCTTTAAAACAATTAATAACTTCATCAACACCCAATGGCAAAACTTTTTATGAGAAAGATTATTAAACATAGTATCTAAATTCCAACTCATTAAGGGGGGACCTAGTCCTTACAGAGCCTCAAAGGCACCTGGCAGTCCATAATGGTCCGTATTAAGCGCTGGCTGAACATCGCAATGACGCAAATGACCTCTAGCGAAGTGCCCACAATGGGGCGAAGGCAGTTCATGAATCTGCTCACATTTGGCTCGCTTACTGGAGTTGCTCTTGGCGCCTTATACCCCGTTGTCAATTACTTCATACCGCCAAAGGCTGCAGGAAGCGGAGGAGGTACTAGTGCAAAAGATGCTCTCGGAAATTCTGTTAAAGCCACTGGTTGGCTTTCTAGCCATCCATCAGGGGATAGAAGTCTTGTTCAAGGACTAAAAGGAGACCCTACTTACTTAATCGTTGAAGGAAGTGACGCAATTGGAAGCTATGGGATCAATGCAATATGCACTCATTTAGGTTGTGTAGTTCCTTGGAATAGTGGGGCAAATAAATTCATATGTCCCTGTCATGGCAGTCAATATGACTCTTCTGGGAAGGTTGTGCGTGGTCCGGCTCCTTTATCACTTGCCTTAGCTAATGTCTCGGTCGAAAATGACAATGTTTTTCTAAGCCAATGGACAGAAACAGATTTCCGTACTGGAGAAAAGCCTTGGTGGAGTTGACATCTCTTCTTGAATCCCGCCTTTAAATTCCATTGCAATAGCTCTATGAGACGCATCATTTCCTTCTTAATCGGAACAACTTTTCTAGCTCTATCAATCGTTGTTATACCTTCAGCTAGCTGGGCCTATCCTTTCTGGGCTCAAGAAAACTACGACAATCCCCGCGAAGCAACAGGAAAAATAGTTTGCGCAAACTGTCACCTTGCAAAAATGACCACTCAAGCTGAGGTACCTCAATCAGTTGCAGCAGACAGTGTCTTTAAAGCAGTTGTAAAAATCCCCTATAAAGCTGGTACTAAAGAAATTGGCGCAGATGGAAGTTCCGTCCCATTGCAAGTAGGTGCAGTAGTAATGCTCCCTGACGGATTTAAGCTCGCTCCTCAAGATCGCTGGACTGAAAAAATAAAAGAAGAAACAAAAGGTGTGTACTTCACTCAATACAGCGAAACTCAAGAAAACATTATTCTTGTAGGGCCTCTACCTGGTGACCAGAATAAAGAAATAGTTTTCCCAATTCTTTCTCCAGATCCATCAACCAATAGCGACATTCAATTTGGGAAATACTCAATCCATGTTGGAGGAAATAGAGGGCGAGGGCAAGTTTACCCAACAGGAGAAAAAAGCAATAACCTAGCATTTACCTCTAGTGTTGCTGGCGAAATTACTTCTATTAATACTGATGAAAAAGGAATGAATATGGTTACAATAAAAACAAAAGATGGCAAAGATGTTGTTGAAAAAATTCCTGTAGGGCCAAGTTTGATTGTAAAAGTTGGCGATAGTGTTGAGCAGGGAGCATCATTAAGTCAAGATCCTAATGTAGGAGGTTTTGGCCAACTTGATGCAGAAGTTGTTCTTCAGAATCCACTCAGAATATATGGACTATTAGCTTTCTTTGCCGCTGTTTCTTTGGCTCAAATTTTACTTGTTCTTAAGAAGAAACAAGTAGAGAAAGTACAAGCAGCAGAGGGAATCTGAGGCCTATATTTCTAAATGATTCCAAACCCTGATGCAATTTCTTCTTTTGACATTTGCATCCCCTGGGCCTGAGCTTTTTAAGCTCGGGCCTTTTGTCTTGAGATGGTATGGGTTTCTTATTGCATGTTCTGTTCTAATAGGTCTTAATCTCTCAACCTATTTAGCGAAAAAAAGAGGTCTAAGAAAAGACATCATCAATGATTTACTGCCTATTCTCGTCTTAAGCGCAGTAATTGGTGCAAGGATCTATTATGTTGCATTTCAATGGTTTAACTACAAAAAAAACTGGTTAGAAATTTTTGCTATTTGGAAAGGTGGAATTGCAATTCATGGGGCCTTATTGGCAGGCACAATTGCAGTTGTCCTTTTCTGCAAATGGGAAAAACAGCCTTTATGGGATGTAATTGATGTTCTGGTTCCATCTGTTGCTCTAGGACAAGGAATAGGTAGATGGGGAAATTTCTTTAACAACGAAGCTTTTGGTATACCAACTCAACTTCCGTGGAAACTTTCAATCCCTTTAGGTTATAGACCAGAGGAATTTATATCCTATCAATTCTTCCATCCAACATTCTTGTACGAATCTGTCTGGAATTTTTCAATTTTTGCAATTTTATTGTTTCTGTTCTTCAAAATTGATAAATCCTCATCAAACAAAACTCCTTCAGGAGTTTTAAGTTGCATGTACATATTGCTATACAGCATGGGAAGGATATGGATTGAAGGTCTGCGTGTTGACCCACTTTGTTTAGGAGGTTATCCTCCTTTCTGCGAAGGTGGCATAAGAATTGCACAATTAATTAGTTTTTTGCTACTAAGTATTGGTGCCTTTGGCCTTTTCAGGGTGGTTATGCAAAAAAAGAAATTACCTGAACTATCTGAATAAAACTGAATTCAAATGAAATCATCTATTTGCATTGTTGGGGCAGGGCCAGGAGCCTCAGACCTGTTAACACTAAGAGCGGCAGAACGTCTCAAATGTGCTCAGGTTCTTATTTGGACAGATTCATTAATTTGTCCAGAAATAATAAAAATGGTTCCAAAATCTTGCGAGCGAATAAGAACTAGTTCGATGACTCTTGAAGAAATTATTCCGATACTTATTAATAGGTGCAAAGAAGGCAAAAAGGTAGTAAGACTTCACGATGGTGATCCTTGTCTTTATGGTGCACTTGCGGAGCAAATCTGTAGGCTCTCAGATGCCGGCATCGAAGTAGAGGTGGTACCAGGGATAAGTGCATATCAAGCCACTGCCTCTTCTCTAAAAGCAGAGTTAACTATTCCCGGGATAACTCAAACTATTGTTCTTAGTAGAGCAAGTGGTCGCACGGGAATGCCCGAGCGGGAGCAATTGGAAAATATTGCTGCATTAGGCGCATCACTATGCCTATATCTCAGTGCCAGACATGTTGAAGAAGTACAAGAAACTCTTTTAAAGCACTATCCAAAAGACACGCCCGTAGCGATTGGATATCGTGTGAGCTGGCCAGAGCAATGGTTGAAAATTGTTCCTTTATCTCAAATAGCAAAAGTATCTAAGGAAAGGAAGTTAATAAGAACGACTCTCTACATAGTTAGTTCTGCATTTAAAGCAAAAGAAAATCGCTCAAAACTATATTCCTCAAAACATGATCACCTATTTAGAGCAAGTACTTGAATTGAGCCATATTTTTCCTGAACCCTCTCAAAACCTTCACGAAAAAAAGGGGAACTTATTACAAAGGGTAGGCCAGAGAAGATCATTTTATACATAAATAAACTCCCACTTCTAATTAATTGGAGTAGCAGCAAGCACTTATTGGACCTAGAAGGACATGTCGGCCCAAAAGCTGGCAATATATAAGAAACACACTAATCTTTAACGAGAACTCCATAAATCAATCTTGAAGATGGAGATAAACGACGAAGGATTCAAACCAAGCAAGGAAGCTACTGAATTCTCTACATCTCTTATAAAAGTAGGGTCTACTCTGAAAGAGGCAAGAAAAAAAAAGGGCCTTTCTATTCAGAAGTTGGCAGATAGTTTACGGATGGGGGCAGAACAAATAGATGCTTTGGAAAACGGGACACAAGAATATCTGCCAGAACTTGTTTTCATAAAGGCAATGGTAAGAAGAGTTTCCGATCGACTTGGAATAGATGCAACCCCCCTATTAGAAGAGCTTCTAAGTCTTGACTATCATGAACCTATCGACCACCGAATTGTCACAGAGAATATAAAACCTGTTATTCATTTCAGAAGAGTTGTTCAATGGACTGTAATTAGCGGAGTTATAGGAGTAATAGCTTCTGGTCTAGGCATCTCCTTTCTAAATGGCAGGCCAAAGAGAGAAGCGATCCAAGAAACAACCACATTCAACACACAAAATAATTTTTCAAAGAACCGTAAAAAAGAAATCGCACCAGAAAAGCACATCATTAATAGCAGCCATCCAAGCAGAGTCGTAATTCGAAATAAGTATGGAAAGATTTTATTCAAAGGCATACTTGACAAAGAAATTAGTTTTGCAAAAGAAATGGGTGTTGAGATATTCGCGGGGAGGCCTGAGCTTATTTTTATTCGCAATAAACAAAATAAGGCCATCAAGCTTGGGGAGGCTAATGATATTAAATGGCATACAATAAATCACATTAATTAACCCACAAGTGAGATCAATTCATTACTAATCCAAGACAACCCTCAACTTAATTCCTAATTGCTCTTCCAATATTGCAGAGCAATTCTCAAGACTCCATTTCTCAAGTTCAATATTGATGTTGGGCTTTGCTACAAACAACCTAATAACTAATTCATTCTTATCAAGGCCTGCTTTAACTGAGGCAACTGCCGGATCGGGCCGACGATCTAAAGCAGCTGAAAGCCTTAATAGAATAGACATATCAAAAACTAATTTTCTATTCTCATTGCTAAGAAGTCCCTGCCATTCTGAATGGCGTTTCTTAGGAAGGCTTCGTCTATGGTATCTAGCAATAGCAGCAACCATTAAATGTTCAGCATGGGAATATCCGAGCAACTCCCCATATCGAATCAAATACCAAGAATGTTTGTGATATCCACTTAAATTTATGTGCTGTCCAGAAGAATGCAGCATTGCGGCAGCCCATAACAACTCCCTGCCTTTTCCATCATCATTATGCAAAACACCATATGTTTGATCGTAAAAACTAAGGCTATGTTTCGCCACACTTTCAGCTCTACTTTGATTAACTGAAAATCTCTTTAATTGATGAATTACTGTTCTATGCCGAATACTACTCTGAAAATCAAAGCGATCTTCAGAAAGTTTATTACGAAGCATCCAATCAACTATCAAACCTTCCCTCAAGGCCCGCTCACTCAGCACCAATTCATCCATTGAAAGCATATGCATTGCCGTTTGGAGAATTAATGCACCTGGAACAATTATTTCAGCACGTCTACTATTCAAGGAAGGTATAGCTCGTCGTTCCTCAGGTGACATCTCATAGAGTTTGTCTACTAATTGATTTAATCTGCGCCTAGAAACACGATAGCCTTGCAGCTTAAATGGAGGATGTTCTTTTTCAAAAGAGACCAAAGCACCTATAGCCATAGCCGTCCCACTGGTAGCCACCATTAATGGTTTCTCATCAAAATCAATCCGACTCATTACCTTATTTACTGCTGGCTCCAAAGATCCTTGAACAAAAGTCTTCAGAAATTCCAATCTTTTAGGGGGGATTGGTTCACTCTTAATAAAATCTGTTTTTAGTTGCACAGCTCCAACTCTCGTACTAGTCAGAGCTCGGGCATCCCTTCCATCAGCCAATATCAACTCAGTTGAACCTCCCCCAATATCAAGTAAAAAATGAGGGCGATCACCAAATGGCATCCCAGACAAAACGCCCAAATAAATCAAACGAGCCTCTTCGGGCCCACTTACCAGTTCAACGTCTAGAGAAAGTTGACGTCTGATCCTTTGTAAAAAAAGTCGCCCATTTGGCGCTTCACGAACAGCACTTGTTGCAGCAGTAAGTAATTTTTCAACTTTATGACTAGAAGCTATCTCCTTAAAACGTCTTAATGCATCTATAGATCTCTCCATAGCAATTTCTGTTAAATCTCCTGATTCAATTTCTCTTTCACCCAATCTTGTTGATGACTTCTCTGCTATTTCAATTTTGAAGCTATTCAGAGAGAGGTCTACAGATGCAATAACAAGATGAATAGAATTAGTTCCAATATCAATTGCTCCTAGAGTTCTGTAAGAAGCAGAATTCAAATCATCAAACTTGCCTGAGCTCTGCATCAGATCATCTTGATCAGAGGATATTTGCTCAAGGTTGGGCATAAAGCCTAGGAGCAGGAATATAAATACTCTGACATTTCTTGACGAGATTTTGTAAGGCCTCTCTACGGTTATTAAAAAGAGAACCCAGTGAAGAAAAATCCTCTGATCCTTCAACTGAAGTTAGTATTCGAACTTCTTCGTTGGCACAAGCCAAGCGGAAGATTAATTCTTCTAATTCCTGCTGGATGGTCTCTTTGGCTAAGTCCAAGCCCACTACCTTCTATAGAGCTTATTGGATTAATAATCTTTGGTGGCCTTTTTACAAGTGGCGCAGGATGCATTGCAAACGACCTCTGGGATAAAGGTTTTGACGGCCAAGTTGAAAGAACCAAAATGCGTCCTTTAGCAAGGGGGACTTTGCCAATCAGTACTGCAATATTTGTTTTATCAATAATGTTGCTACTAAGTCTTCTGATAGTTTTTGCACTGCCTATACAAAGTCAAAGTCTGTGCCTAGGCTTGGCATCATTAGCTTTGATTCCAATACTTCTATATCCATCTGCCAAAAGATGGTTTGGATACCCTCAAGCCGTTTTGGCTTTTTGTTGGGGGTTTGCTGTTTTAATTCCTTGGGCTGCAAAAGAGTCAAATCTCTCAGGAGGTTGGCCTCTAATTGCAACATGGCTCGCAACTTTGTTTTGGACATTTGGGTTTGATACTGTTTATGCAATGGCAGACAAATCGGAGGACAGGAAACTAGGTCTAAAAAGTAGTGTTTTAAGTCTTAGGGAGAAATCCTTATTCGTAGTGAAATTTAGTTATGCATTGACCTGCTTTTTACTCGCAATTGGAGCTGTTTCTGCAAGGCTTAGTTGGATATTCTGGCCCTTTTGGCTTGTGGCTTGTATTGGAATGCAAAATGAAACCTCAAAGCTAAAAGGGAACCATCAGTCAATACAAATCTATGGAATTCATTTTCAGAAGCAAGTTCTACTAGGTGGATTACTTCTTATTGGGATAATCTTTGGTCGAATTTTCTAAAATGATTCCACTTAATCCAAATACACAACCAGAACCTTTAAAGGTTGGTGATGAAGTAATTACAGTAGCTACAAGTCATTTTCTAGACAGTGAAGAGCAGTTATTAAATGGGTATCAAGTTCTTAAAAGCTGGGGATTAATTTGTAGGCCTCATCAAATTATTGGAAGACGTTGGGGGTATTTAGCAGGAAAAGATAATCAACGTTTTCAAGATCTTCACCCAAAAGAACCAGCACCATTATTTGCTTTTGCCAGAGGTGGGTGGGGAGCAGCACGATTGTTAGAAAAATCACATATCTGGGGAAATGGTTGGCTATTCGGTTATTCAGATGTCACTTCCATCCTCTTGGCAAGGCTCGCAGCAGGTTTTCATGGGAATGTCCATGGGCCCTTAATTTGTGATCTTGCAAAAGAACCTGAGTGGAGCAAAAACAGACTGAAGTGTATTTTGTTTGGCGAACGAGTTCCCGATCTAAAAGGAGAGCCTTGGATAGGGGGTACAGCCAATGGTCCCGTAATAGTTGCAAATTTAACCGTTGCTTCTCATCTCATTGGGACCAAGTATCTGCCGGACATGAAAGGATCAATCCTTCTATTGGAAGATATAGGAGAGGAACCCTACCGTATTGATCGCATGCTCACTCAATGGCGATTAGCAGGACTGCTTCAGGGGCTGGCAGGTATAGGATTTGGAATTTTCAAAGATTGTCAAGCCCCTCTTGATTCCAAAAGTGATGAGACATTCTCCTTACAAGAAGTTCTTGAGGAAAGGTGCAAAGATCTTGGAATTCCAGTAGTTGGCAATCTTCCAATAGGACATATTGAAGGGAATGCTTCTCTTCCTCTTGGAAGGATGGCAACTATCGATGGCAACAAAGGATCTCTTAGCCTTTTAGCCTAATAGCGAGAATAGCTTCTGCGACCTTAAGGTCAAAGGGAGTCGTTACTTTGATGTTCGAAGAGTCTGCTTCTAATACGCGCACTGGCCAATCAAGACGCTCAAAAAGAGAAGCATCATCTGTTACTTCCCATCCCATTTCATTTGCTTGTAGATGACCTTTGTTTAATTCTTTCACTGCAAAGCCTTGGGGAGTTTGAGCAGCCCATAGCTCATTTCTATCAGGGGTGCCAATTATCAAACCAGAAGAATCAACTTTCTTGATCGTGTCAGTTACGGGAGTTGCTGCAACAACAGCCTCACCTCCTAACACAACTTCTGCACATCGATTAAAAAGCTCAGGTTCCGCCAAGCAGCGTGCCCCATCATGGATAAGAACATGCTCTATTCCTACTGGCAATGATTCCAATCCTCTCTGAACAGATTGTTGTCTTGTCTTGCCACCTTCAATCCATTTAAAAGGTTTCCTATATCCATCTAACAACTTCATGATTTCAGCTTTATCTGCAAGCTGCCCAACAATCCCAATCCATTTAATGGATTTAGCGTTAAAAGCAGAATCCAAAGTCCAAGCCAACACAGGTCTACCCAAAAGCGGTAACAACAACTTATTGCGATCAGCTCCCATTCGGCGACCACTACCAGCAGCAACAATTAATAAATGCATATCAACTCCTATTTAAAGCAAAGTAGTACATGCTAAATAAATTAGAAAAAGTAGGTGTTGATAGTCCAATGAGGGTTCTAGCTCTATATCCTGAATCTAGACAGAAGCAATTACAACTTCTACCAAATTTAGGAACCCATGCTTCAAATCTAGAAGCTCAATTACAAGTCGCCTGCACCCCTTCTCAAAAAGAAATATGGGAACTCTTACCATACGTTCAATAATAATTCCATTTGATTTTGATTCCTCATCATAATTAACTCCATTAGCAAACCTTCTTAGGAAAATCAGAAAAAGACTGTTAAGTAATTATTAACTTTACTAAAGTTCATGGCATCGGTTCAAAGCCAACTATGAGTTATATTCCTATTCAAATGGCCAAGGATGGATATACTCCTAACTGAAATATCTAGTTTAAAGAAAATTAGATATCCCAACTCTAGATTAATATGTAAAGCCTTTATCCATCAAACAAATCTAGATCTATTTAGATTATTCATCTCAAGGCAGAAGAAGTCGAAATATTAACATCAATCAAAATTATATATGAAAAATCAATCTCACTTATTTAAAAATAAAAAAGAAGATCATTCTTTCCTAAAGGACTAGAGAGACTTATCACGAAAAACTAATAGCAAAATAGAAAATATTTGAAATAATTTACCTAATTCTAGTACATCTACAATAAGGCTATCGAAACAAATTTTATGCGCTCAAATAGTTATCACAGATTGCAACACCAAGCAGCTTCTGCTGGTCTATTTTGCGTGCGACTAATTACGATCGAGACATCACTGGTGAATTGACAACCAATAAATAGATAAAGAGCCTAACTTCAACTCAGAATGGTTGTAATTATTTTCCCGAAAATTAAATCATCAAAACATTATTGCTAGTATGAATCTAAAAATATGACCATTTCTATGACATCATTACCAATTAGTCCCATCTCAAAATTTTAAATAAGATGAACAAGAAACTATGTCCTTTTTGAGTAAAAGCTCATTTGTCCTTACGATCAAGTCACCCCAAAGCAAAACATGACTCCGACTCAACTACTAAATGGTCAAACCGCACTGGTAACTGGTGCTAGCAGAGGGATTGGCAGAGCTATTGCTCTAGCACTTGGAGCAATAGGTGCAGAAGTTGTAGTTAATTATTCGAATTCAGCTGAAAAAGCCGACGAAGTAGTCCAACTCATAACTGCCTCGGGTGGCTCAGCTTATGCAATAAAAGCAAATATTTCTAAGGAAGAAGAGGTTGATGAATTAGTCAAAAATGTCTTAAGCCGCAGCGCTCATATTGACATCTTAGTAAACAATGCCGGGATTACGCGTGATGGACTATTGATGAGAATGAAAAGAGATGATTGGCAAGAAGTTATCAATTTAAATCTTAGTGGTGTTTTCTTTTGCACAAAAGCAGTTGCAAGAACCATGCTCAAACAAAAACAGGGCAGAATTATAAATATTACTTCTGTAGTAGGTTTAATAGGCAATGCAGGCCAATCAAATTACGCAGCAGCCAAAGCAGGCGTAATTGGACTCACAAAAAGTACAGCAAAAGAATTTGCCAGCAGAGGAATAACTGTAAATGCTGTAGCTCCTGGTTTTATAGAAACTGACATGACAAAAGATTTAAATGCAGAAGAAATTCTTTCAGCTATTCCTCTAGGAAAATTTGGGACTCCTGATCAAATTGCTGGAACAGTTTGCTTTTTAGCCGCCAACCCCTCTGCCTCTTATATAACCGGCCAAGTCATTCAAGTTGATGGCGGAATGGTAATGGGTTGAATGAAACAATCAAACCTATATTCAATCCTCAAGCGGTTGTGCTAATTCATCACGCAATCTACGAATTCTTTGCAAGAGCTTCAATCTTCTACCTCTTTCAGTAGCGGTAAGAAATAAACGTAAAGGGAAATAAACCAAAGTCATGATTCCAGCTAAGCCAGCCATGAGTACAAAAAAAAGTGTCCCTGAATCATTCATAGGCCGAAGATAGCTTGAGCGAAGGGTTCTCGCACTAGTCCAAATTAGAAGGATTCGGCTTTCCCCACTAAAGAGCCCTCCCCTAGAGAGAACATGCTGTGGGAAATTGACAGTGGATATCAGAAGAAAATGGCCAAGCTTCTCAGCTTCTCAGACGAATCACGAAACTCCCTTGAGAGAGGAGTAAACGCCATGGCAGATGCCGTGAAAGTAACCATAGGGCCAAGAGGTAGGAACGTAGTACTTGAAAAGAGTTTTGGTGCTCCTGACATCGTCAATGACGGAGTAACTATTGCAAAAGAAATCGAACTTGAAGATCCTTTTGAAAATATTGGAGCAAAATTGCTTGAACAAGTTGCCTCCAAAACAAAAGACACAGCTGGAGATGGAACAACAACTGCCACTGTTCTGGCACAAATAATGGTTCATGAAGGTCTTCGTAATGCTGCTGCAGGAGCAAGTCCAATAGAATTAAGGCGAGGGATGGAAAAAGCAACAAAACAAATCGTCGAAGGGCTTAAGAAGCGAAGCAAATCAATAAGTGGAAGTGACATCAAACAAGTTGCGACAGTTAGCTCAGGAGGAGATGACGAAATAGGTCAGATGATTGCAGAAGCAATGAAAAAAGTAAGTGTTAATGGTGTTATTTCAGTCGAAGAATCCAAATCACTAGCTACAAGCCTTGAGGTCACTGAAGGCATGGCTTTCGATAGAGGCTACAGCTCCCCTTACTTCGTTACTGACAATGACCGTCAAACATGTGAATTCGAAAATGCTCTGCTGCTAATAACAGACAAAAAGATTAGTTCAGTAACTGATTTAGTTCCAGTCTTGGAAAGTGTTCAAGAAAGCAGCTCCCCTCTTCTGATTATTGCCGAAGAAGTTGAAGGAGAAGCATTGGCAACATTAGTGGTAAACAAAAACCGAGGCGTTTTACAAGTAGCAGCAGTAAGAGCGCCGTCGTTTGGTGAGCGTCGAAAAGCAGCACTCGCAGACATCGCAGTACTCACTGGCGCAACAATGATTAGTGAGGATAGAGCTATGAGCCTAGAAAAAGTTCAAATTTCTGATCTAGGAAAAGCAAGAAGAATAACGATTAGCAAAGACACTACGACCATTGTGTCTAATGATGATCATAAGAAAGAAATAGAAGACCGAGTCGCTTCAATAAAAAGGGAGCTTCAGGCAACTGATTCTGAATATGACAAAGAAAAACTTAATGAACGCATTGCGAAACTAGCTGGAGGAGTTGCAGTCATAAAAGTTGGTGCTCCAACTGAAACAGAGTTAAAAAATAGAAAGCTCAGAATTGAAGATGCACTTAATGCAACACGGGCCGCTATTGAAGAAGGAATTGTCGCCGGAGGAGGGACAACATTATTGGAATTGGGGGAAGAGCTTACAGATTTATCAAACAAACTAAAAGGCGATCAACGCACTGGTGTAGAAATTGTCAGACAAGCTCTAATGGAGCCAATAAAGCAGATTGCAAAAAATGCCGGCAAGAATGGAGATGTTGTTATATCTAACGTACTAAATCTTGGCAAAGGTTATAACGCACTTTTAGATGAATACCAAGATCTTCTCGAGGCAGGTATTGTCGATGCCTCAAAAGTTTTACGTCTGGCTTTGCAAGATGCAGTATCTATTGCATCTTTAATGATCACAACCGAAGTTGTTATTGCTGACAAGCCTGAACCGCCTGCTCCAGCAGGAGGAGAGGGAGGAGGTGATCCCATGGGTGGCATGGGAGGAATGGGTGGCATGGGAGGAATGCCTGGAATGGGTGGTATGGGAATGCCTGGAATGGGTGGAATGGGTGGTATGGGTGGTATGGGAATGCCTGGAATGATGTAAGTATTAATTCACTAAATATCTTCCGAAAATATTTCCAACATACAAGTTAATTTGATACCCCTCAAATCCTCAACTTAAATAAAAGGAATAATCAAGAAACATCCGCTAAATCATCCTGATTTTTAGGTAACCATCGCCGCAAATGGTTCAAAGCTGGTGGTGGTGGTGGTGGTGATATCAGGCCAGGATTGCCATCTTTTTGAATGACTTCCTTTTTCAATTTCAACTCAAGACCTTTTGCTATCAGGTCTTCAATAACTTGTTTCTCCTTGCAATCATCAAAAGATATTTTCTCTTCTGTAGATAATTCTATTGAGCAAGCCCTCTGCTTAGAAGAACCAACTCCCTCACTAAAAATCTTGTTCGAAGGCAGTTGCTTTTCATTGTCAGATTTTTTTTCTTGATTTAATGGAAGACCTTCTAATCCATAACGATGAACCCATTTAGATTGAAGCCAAGCAAGCTTTTGCTCAACTTGACTTTGTGATGCCTCCAATATTTGGGAATGGAGTTCAGATTGACGACGATCAGTCGATGAGTTTGTAAGAACTTTGATCACGGGATCAAGCAAGTTTACGGTTCAACAATGGACTGATCAATAAGAACAATCCAATTGTGAGACCCATCAAAATAATCAGACATTGATAGCCAGTTACATCTCCATATGGAGCATGCAAAAGCACATTGCCAAGATTAAATGAGCCACCATAAGCGGCACGAATGGGTTCAATAGCAAAGGTAAGGGGATTTATGGCTGCAAGCCAGCCCATCCATCCAGGCATAAAAGAAATTGGAGCCAAAGCTGTACTTGCGAAAAGAAGAGGCAGATTGGCTACAAAAATCACAGCAATCAATTCAATATGTCCTGGCAAGACAAAAGCTAGTCCTAGGCTTAATGCTGTTACAGCAAAGACCAACAACAAGAGAGTCGCAACCACCAATAACAATCCTGCCAGGCCAGGCCATCCGTAGCCAAGGAAATAAGCCATTGCCATGATCGCAAAACTTTGCAGAAGGCTAATGGAAGTTATATAGATAACAGATGCAAATACAATCGAACTACGACTTCTCAATGGAGCAACTAAAAGGCGATTAAGAAAGCCAAACTCACGATCAAACATAACAGGAAGTCCTGCATTAAGGGCACCACTGAAAGCAGTAAAAACAATCACTCCTGCACCAAGAAAATTTCCATAACCAATACCTCCAGGCAACAATCCAACAGGAGCTTTGGAAAAAAGCGCCCCAAATAAAATCAACCAAATCAAAGGTTGAAGAATGCCTGCAATTAAAGTTGATGGACGCCTAATTAACTGTAAGAAGAGTCTATAAGTCAATGCCATGGTTTCCTGAATCAGCTCTGAGAGAAATTGATTCTCGATATGGTTTTCACTAGCAAAAGTTGAGTTTTTCATAGCCAAGTGTTATAAGAGGTTTAAAGAAGGAAAATCAACCTTAGAAATAAACAATTTAAAGTATTCTTACCTCATGGATTTTTTACTTTCAAGCTTGATATCTCTTTTTCCAGCAACAGCTAATTCTGCATCCATCAAAGTCCTTCCTGTAGCTTGGAGATAAACATCATCCAGACTAGGCTTACTTTGAGTAATAGCGAATACAGGCAGTTGGGCTGCTGATAGCTGAGCTCTCAAAAGTGAAATAACTTCGTCCCCATCTACTACAAGGTTCAAAGAAAAACCCTGAGATTTATTAACTACAACTTGTCGAACACCTTCAACTTTTTGAATTAACTGTCTGACCTCCTCTGATTCAGCCTCATTACTAAATTCACGAATACGCAAAGTAATTCTATCTCCACCTAATTCTTTTTTCAGTTGAGAAGGAGTGCCCTCGGCTATAACACGCCCTTCATCAAGGATTGCCATTCGATCGGCAAGAGCTTCTACCTCCTCCAAATAGTGACTGCTCAATAGAACGGTTGTCCCTTGACCAATTAGATCTCGAAGAAGCTTCCATATTGCTGACCGACTTTCTATGTCCAAACCAACAGTGGGCTCATCTAATACAAGTAATTGAGGCTGGTGAAGCAATCCAGAAGCTAAATCTAAACGTCTACGCATACCTCCCGAATATGTTCCACATCGGCGATCAATCCATAACTTCATATCGAGACTTTCAATGACCCATTCAATTCTTTTAGCTAAATCACTAGTAGGCAAATGATAAAGAGCAGCCTGCAAACGCAAAAGCTCCCTTCCAGTAAGAATTTTGTCTATTGCGACTTCTTGCGCTACATAACCCAACCTACTTCTAACAGCACGGGCTTGCTTTAAAGCATCCAATCCTGCTACCCGCACAATTCCAGAATCAGGTGCTATTAATGTTGAAATAACCCTTAGCGCTGTTGTTTTGCCAGCCCCATTTGGTCCAAGCAACCCATACAAAACACCAGAAGGAACTTCAAGATTTAAACCATCTAAAGCCTTTACATTTCCATAAGACTTTTTAAGTTCTCGAAGCTCAATAACCGTCATCCAGGATGCTGAAACTCATATAATTCAAATCTAGGCAACCTTTACAAGAACCAATCAAGAAATTATCTGAAAATTGAATTGTGTTTAAACAATATGCTAAAAGGCAAATATTTGATGCAATAAAAAGCCACTTTGACGATCAAAATCTGCAGCTATAGGTAAGCGACTTAAGACCAACAGAAGACATATTCCAAACATATATAGGATTGACCATCTAAACAAACCCTTGGCAACACTAAGATCTTCAGGGGAAGAATCTAAACGATGAACCATTTGCAAAAGTCTGGCGTTAAATGGCACAACCAAAATGCCATATAAAAAACCACCTTCAGGAAGTGCAAACATCCCAAGGAAGCTTAGAGAAACTGTTGCCCAGCCATATTTAGTAATGGCGCGGGCAGTAACTTGCAAGCCTTTAACCACTGGCAGCATTGGAATTCCTACTGACATGTAGTCATCCTTAAGCAACATTGCCAGAGCCCAAAAATGAGCTGGTGTCCAGACCATGACCAAGACAAACAGCCACCATCCACTAAGACCAATATGTCCAGTAGCTGCAGCTGCTCCTACAAGAGGAGGGATAGCACCTGCAACTCCCCCTATAACAATATTTTGAGAAGTACGAGGCTTTAGAAGTGCTGTATATAAAAGGACATAGCTACAAAGTCCAAGCAATGTAAGAGATGCTGCTAAACAATTAACACCGCCTACAAGGAGAGTCGCTGCAGCAAGAGTACAAGAAATAGCCCCTATAAATGCTGAAACAGGTGACAGCCTGCCCGAAGGCAATGCTCTACCACTAGTCCTTTTCATTCGAGCATCAAGATCCTGCTCCCAAAGGCAATTAAGTACGCCAGCTGCAGCTGCCGCGAGCGCACCGCCTCCTAAAGTACAAACTAATCTTGGGGTAGATAGAGGCCAGCCTTCTGAAAGCGCCATCCCCCCAATAGTTGTCGCCAAAAGCAAAGGAATTAATCTTGGCTTGGCGACCTCTAACCAAGGAGGGAGTTTTACAAGTTTTCTTGAAGGAACTGCTTGCTCCCTAGTTAGCTGTTGCTGAACTAAATGATGAGTTGAGCTAACCATGACAAGGTTTCAGAGAATTTTCTTTTTGCATAACAGAAAGACTTGATGGACTTAGTCCTGGTCGTCGACAGATTAGTGCCGCCAGCAAGGCAACTAGTAAGGAAGCAACAAGCTGATGCCCAATAGTCAAAAGAGGTTTAGAGAGTCCGACACTAAGAGTCAGCATTCCAAGACTCAATTGAAGAATCAATAATCCCAAAACAGCCAATAGGAATGGCCATTGACTTCTAGCCCAGCCTCCAACCAAAAGAGCCGTAACAACAAATGCCAAAACAACGCAAGAAGAAAAAACCGCTAAAGAACGGTGGTAGTAAACCAATTCACATGCATTGCCATCTGAGAGGCACCTATGTGCAGACCAAGTTGTAGCCATTCGGCCACCTAAAAGACACTGTGAAATCAATAACAGAAGGGAACCACTTCCCATGAATTTCCACCAGAAGGGTGCAGGCTCTTTATCTGCAGCAATCAATAACTGAGACAAGCCACTCGTTAGTGAGAGAAGAATCAATGCCAATGCCAAATGCGCTGTAACGACACCTGAAGGCAAAAGCTCTAACACCGTAAGACCTCCTAAGAGCCCCTGCAGTGCGACCAATATCACTAAACCTGCAGCCAACCATGGATACCAACGAGGCAATTGAAGACGCCAAAAAAAGGATGCCAAAAATTGGACGAGCAAAGCTATCCCAACCAAAAATGCATCCAGCCGATGAAACCACTCAAGGAAAACTTGAAGGTTCATTTGACGACCAGGGAGCAAAGACCCGTAACAAAGAGGCCAGTCAGGGCAAGCAAGCCCTGCCTCCATAACCCTCGTAGCGCCTCCAATTACAACCAAAGCTATGAGTGCAACAACCAAGTGTGCTGAAAGCAAACCAAGGCGTTTCTTAATTGAAATTTCAGGGATTCTGGTCAAATGCTAGTCCACAAAACAGAGGAAATATTGCTAACAAAAGTAGCGGTATTCAAAAAAAGAACACAATGTGTGGACGAGTACAACATCACTTGAAGGAGAAAAATCTCCCATCCCTGACAGAAATAAAAAAAATCAAGTTATATCATTGAAATAATCGCCATAAATCCTTCAAAAATTCAGACTTCACGTCTGCTTAATAATTAGGACATGATTATTTAGGCAGTTCTCAATAACCTAATTAATAACTATTGGAGACGAATCGTGCCGATCACTTCGGCAATAATTATTTTTGCTTTGACCCTAATCCTTGTGCTAGGGGGTCTTTGGGTTGGTCAGAACGTAGATCTACTTCCACTGAGTGCCAGTGAGAATGCCCCTGTATACGATGAATTATTCAAAGTCCTTTTCAGCATTGGGACAATTTTATTTGTAGGAATGGTTGGGCTGGTCATATACAGCCTTATCAAATTTAGAACTAAGCCTGGGCAATCCGGGGACGGAATTCCCTTAGAAGGGAATTTAAGTTTGGAAATCTTGTGGACAGCAGTCCCTGCTGTAGTCGTCTTATTTGTTGGCCTTTATAGCTATGACATCTATGACCGTATGGGGGGAATGCAGTCTCTAAGTCATGAAGGACATCACAGTCAAGAATTAATCAATGAAAAACGAATTTGGGGAGGAATAAGCTCAGGATCTGTTGAATCTAGTTCTCAAGAATCAATAACTTCATTACCTATAGAAGTAACTGCAATGCAATTTGCTTTCCTTTTTCATTATCCAGAAGGGGACATAATCTCAGGGGAATTACACGTACCAGTAGGAAAGCCAATTAGCCTAACGATGGAATCCAAAGATGTCATTCATGCATTTTGGGTCCCCGAATTCCGTTTAAAACAGGATGTCATTCCAGGACAACCAACAATTTTGAATTTCACCCCAACCAAACCAGGAAGATATCCAATAATTTGTGCAGAACTTTGTGGGCCATATCACGGTGGCATGCGCTCTACCGTTGTAGTCGAAGAGCTAGAGGGATATAAAGCTTGGTTTAAAAGCAATGCCAAAACAGAACTAATTGAATCATGACGATCGCAACTCCTTCAGAAAGCCTTCAACCCTCTGGATGGGCGAAATACTTCAGCTTTAGTCTTGATCACAAGGTAATTGGACTTCAATATTTAGTTTGTGGTTTTATTTTTTATCTAATCGGAGGTATTTTAGCGGGAGCAATTCGAATTGAATTAACTAGTCCCATCTCAGATTTTCTAACTAGGAATGTTTACAACCAAGTTTTAACACTTCATGGGACTATAATGATCTTTCTTTGGATAGTTCCAGTTGTAAATGGAGCCTTTGGTAATTACTTAATACCTTTTTATGTAGGGGCAAGAGACATGGCATTTCCTCGATTAAATGCTGTTGCCTTTTGGCTAATCCCTCCAGCAGGCCTTATGTTAATCACTAGTTATTTCATTACCGGGGCTGCTGAATCGGGATGGACCGCTTATCCACCATTAAGCATAACTACCCCTGCAGCTGGGCAACTTATTTGGATAGTTAGTGTTCTTCTATTAGGAGGAAGTTCAATTTTTGGAGGAATAAATTTCATAGCGACTATTCTTAAATTGCGTAGGCCAGGACTGAAGCTTATGCAACTACCAATGTACTGCTGGGCAATGCTCGGAACCAGTATTTTGGTAGTGCTCTCAACACCTGTTCTCGCTGGAACTCTTATCCTCCTAAGCTTCGACATAGTTGCTCATACAGGCTTTTTCAATCCTGCGCTAGGAGGAAATGTCGTTGTCTATCAACACCTTTTCTGGTTCTATTCACACCCAGCGGTTTATATCATGGTGCTTCCGGCTTTTGGCCTGGTAAGTGAAATACTCCCTGTTCATTCTCGGAAACCACTATTTGGATATACAACAATGGTTTATTCAATTATGGCGATTGTTGTTCTAGGCCTCTTGGTTTGGGCACATCACATGTTTACCAGTGGAACACCCCCATGGATGCGTCTTTTCTTTACTATCGCAACTTCTTTTATCGCAGTTCCTACGGGCATCAAATTCTTTAATTGGGTAGCAACTCTATGGGGTGGTCGAATATCAATTAATAGTGCAATTCTTTTTTCTTGTGGTTTTATTGTCAATTTCGTTCTTGGAGGAATTACAGGTGTAGCCCTTGCACAAGTTCCATTCGATATTCATGTGCATGATACCTATTTTGTGGTTGCCCATTTTCACTACATCGTCTACGGGGGTTCCGTTTTTGTTATTTTCTCATCTATATATCATTGGTATCCCAAATTCACGGGTCGAATGCTAAATGAAGATTTAGGCAGATTTCACTTCCTAATAACTTTCATTGGTTTCAACTTGTGTTTTGCTCCACAACATTGGCTGGGACTAAATGGGATGCCTAGGCGTGTTGCCGAATATGATCCTCAATTTGAATTTGTCAACCAACTCAGTAGCGTTGGTGCGCTACTGATGGCATTAAGCACGCTTCCATTCCTTTGGAACATTTTCCAAAGTTTCTTTATTGGTCGCATTGCTGGAGATAATCCTTGGCATGCTCTAACTCCTGAATGGCTCACAACATCTCCACCACCAGTCGAGAACTGGAAGGGTCCAGCCCCTCTTGTCACTGCTCCATATGGATATGGAGCAGTGACAAATACTGAAGCAATTAAATCGACCGAGATAAAAAATGATCTTGAGGAGAACAATTAAATGACAACCACAACTTCTTTAGAGCAAACATCTCAGGAACAAAACGAACAGCATGAAGCTCATGGTGATTATCGATTATTTGGATTAGGAGCGTTCCTAATAGCAGATGGAATGACCTTTGCAGGTTTTTTTGCGGCTTATCTAACTTTTAAGGCTGTCAATCCATTACTCCCAGATTCCATCTACGAACTTGAACTACCTCTTCCTACTCTTAATACAATTTTATTACTAGTTAGTAGCGCTACTTTTCATAAAGCAGGCCAGGCACTTCGCCGTGATGAGGCAAGTTTATGTCAACGATGGCTAATAATTACCGCAAGTCTTGGGCTCGCATTCTTGGCAAGTCAGATGGTGGAGTATTTCACTTTGCCTTTTGGCCTAACAGACAACCTCTATGCAAGTACTTTCTATGCTTTAACAGGATTTCATGGCCTTCACGTAACACTAGGGGCCATCATGATTCTAATTGTCTGGTGGCAAGTCCGATCTCCAAATGGACGCATCACCAGTCAAAATCAATTTCCATTAGAGGCTGCAGAGCTGTATTGGCACTTCGTGGATGGGATCTGGGTGGTTTTATTTGTGATCCTCTACCTGCTCTAAATCAAAGTTTCAGGGCATTTGTAGAAATTGTTATATCTATCACCCTTGCCACAGTTGGAATTTGGAGTCAGAATTAGTTTACTTAATACTGGCGATATGCTGGTCGGCAAAGAACTTCTCGACAAGGCGAGGTCCCTAAGCAATCGTCCAGAGGATGAGATAGCTCGCGGATGTGGCTATGTCGGACCAAGTGGACGCGTTTTGCGCAAGAGCTTCTATCGAGCCTTGGTGGAAGCCAAGGGCTACAAGCTCCCTTCTGCCTCTGGTAGACCTGGAGGGCGAGGCTCTCGAGGAAGACAAGCGGAATTCAAAACCAAAGTCCATGGCAATGGGAACCTTCTCATTGGGCATGCCTATACCAAAAAGCTTGGCTTAGAACCTGGTCAAGAATTCCGAATTGAACTACATCGGGACTCAAAGGTCATCGGCCTTATTCCATTAAAGCGCTGAAATTCTTATCTTGGATTTCAAGCAGGAATAAAAGCTCATTCCTTTTCGCTACCATCCGTTAGCTGATAGCCATTCTTTAGAAATATCAGCAAGTCCTTGGGATGCCGGATTATTGCGAATTGGAGACTTATGTTTTAACAAACGTTCAGTATATTTTGCAAGCAGATCTGCTTCAAGATTAACTAAATCTCCTACTCTTAAATCCTTCATATTTGTTGTATCCCATGTATGAGGGATTATAGACAATGAAAAGTAATCACCAGCTTCTGAGCATGAGGCAACTGTAAGACTTATTCCATTTAATGTAATGCTTGCTTTATCGCAGATATATCTGCCAAACAATGGCTCTCCCCAGCATAAATCTACTTGCCAAGAATTTTGCAAAGATTTCACATCAACAACCTTTCCTAAACCATCAACATGACCACTAACTATGTGTCCGCCCAATCGATCAGAGAAACGTAATGCTTGTTCGAGATTTACTGAACTACCTTTCTTGGCTTTCAAACCAAGAGTTGTTCGTTTAAGAGTCTCTTCACTTACTGCTGCAAGAAATCCATCCAATGTCAACTCTGCAACTGTGAGACATACTCCATCAACTGAGACACTTTCCCCCAAAGAAAGGGGGGAAAGTGTCTTGAATCCTTTAATTAACACCCCTCTGGAATGAACGTGAAGGGAACCAATTGATTGAGTCAACCCTGTAAACATGGCTCTAGAGAATTCTTAAGATTTTCTCGGCATAATCAGATAAGCAGAAAGGAGGAATTGTGGTCGAGATGACCGTGGCTGGTCTCGCCCTCGACGTTTCAAATAGGAGTCCAATCGTTTTGCTCCGAGATCCTTCCCAACGAAGGCAGGTGCCTATTTGGATAGATCATTCACAGGCACACAACATTATGTCTGGAATCCAATCTAATAGCCCTAAAAGCCCTCAAACACATGACTTGATAATGAAATTATTGGAAGCGGGGAGAATGAACTTAGAGAAAGTAATCATCCACTCAATCGAAGAAAACACATTTCAAGCAGTACTAAGACTTAAATTAAAAGCTATTGAAAAAGATTCCAATAAAGAAGACGAAAATCCATTTATCGAAATAGATGCTCGCCCTAGTGACGCAATTGCTCTTGCTGTAAGAAGCAAATCCAGCATTTGGATGCTTGAAGAAGTTGTTGCTGAAGCCTCAATACCAGTTGATGCTGATGCAGATGAAGAAGATCAGGATCAATTCAAAAAATTTGTTGGCCATTTAAGTCCTTCTGATTTGGTTCGGCACTTAGAAAATCTTAAGGAAAACAAAGAGGAATCATCAGAGTTTCCAGATATCGATCCAAACTCTGCTAAATGAAAGTATTTGGTCGGCCCTTTGGCAAAGGGCGAAAAGTCAGTCTTTTTACTTTAGGAACCATGCGAGCCATAGGTTCAAAGGAAGAAATGCAAGCAGTACTAAAGACTGCTTGCATTTCTGGAATCAATCATCTTGAAACTTCCCCTACTTATGGTCAAGCAGAAAAATTTTTAGGGAGCGAACTTAAAGCTCTAAGGCAAAAAGGTATCCAGCCAGAAGGTGGTTGGGTAATAACAAGCAAATTATTACCGGGTTTTAATCTTTCTAAAAGCAAAGATCAATTAAAAGATCTTCTTTCTCGTTTAGGTATTTCAAAAATTGACAACTTAGCTCTGCATGGGCTCAATCTGCCTGAGCACCTTCATTGGAGCTTGAATGAAGAAGGTAGCGAGTTTTTGCATTGGGCAAAAGAAGAACAACTAGTTGATCAAGTTGGTTTCAGTAGTCACGGAAACTATTCTTTAATAGAGAAAGCAATAGATTCAAACCGTTTTGATTTTTGTAGTCTTCATCTCCACCTGTTAGACCCCGAAAGGATTCCACTTGCCAAGAAAGCCTTAGGTTTAGGGATGGGTGTAATGGCAATATCTCCTGCTGACAAAGGAGGGCGCTTATACGCGCCAAGCCAAGCTCTAGTAAAAGATTGCAATCCGGTTGAGCCATTAGAACTAGCTTATAGATTCCTCATCGCAGAAGGTATTAGCACTCTGACTGTTGGAGCCTCTAAACCAAAAGATCTGCGAATTGCTAAAAAACTCAACCAAGCTATTGGGAAATTAAAAGAATATGAATTGCAAGCAATTAATCAACTTCTTAGCGAACGAAGTCGAAGGCTTGGTAATAGCCAATGTGGCCAATGCAGAAAATGTTTACCTTGTCCTCAAGAAGTACCAATCACTGACATTCTACGTTTACGAAACTTGGCCATTGGACATGAAATGGAGGTTTTTGCAAAAGAAAGGTACAACCTTATTGGCAAAGCAGGGCATTGGTGGGAAAGCAAAAATGCACAAAGTTGTGCGACGTGCGGTGAATGCCTTCCTAAATGCCCTTTGAATCTTCCAATACCTCAATTATTAGCAGAGACTCATGAAATGCTTGCAGACTCCCCGAGAAGAAGGTTATGGGGATGAATCAATCCATCGTTGTTCTAATTCTCTCTTTTTAGAAACATTAAGCGATCCAAAAGACCAACAATTTTCCCAAATTTCTTGAGGAGGTAAAAGTATTGAATGATATTTCTCAGGAATATTTTTTAAGGCATCTTTTAATTTTAACCGGGCTATAGGAGGTATCCATCCATCAGACATTAATTTGCCCATTAATGGCATACTCCATGCTTTCTCTAACAATTGATAAGGAATTTGCTCTTTAGTGGATTTTGGTCGAAGTAGAAGGGTCCAATTCAAAGGAGCACCTTCATTAGGGAAAACTATGCTCAGTCTGGGGTCATGTTTCAATTTTGATAGGCATCTTTGCAAAGGCAAAATCACAACTCTTGCAGATCCGTTGAGAAGCCAATTTATCCCATTTTTATCATCGTATGTGAGTACTTGTGATCTCAATATTCTTAAAGCATCATTATTTCTCATTCTTTCTGCCAAAGACATAATCAATCTTGGACTTTCAGGTAAAACAATCTTTCCCTTAAGTGAAGAGTCTAATAAAAGGTCCCACCCAATTGAATCAGATTTTCTCAAATTTTTATCTCTTCTCAAGAGCATAACCCAAGGACTAAAGCCAATTGGGAGAACATAAGGTGAAAAGCCATTGCCTAACTCAGTCAAATAGCTATTACATCGATTATCAAGTGGAAATGGTATCTTTTGTTTATCAATTGGCAGATAGTCTTGGGAAGATAAACTTGAAAGCCACCCATCTGAAATTACTAATAAATCAGTCTTTTCATTAAGAGTTGGAAGATATGGGTTTTTATTCGAGTTGGAATTTAATTTTTTAAATTGCCAAGGGGAAGGAAGGCTAGATAAAAGTTTTTTTGGCAAAGTTTCTCTTGTTGCTCGAAGGGTTGGACTATAGGAATTATTCCCACATCCAGAAAGAGTACTCAGAGCAAAGGCCATGCTAAATCTAATAAAGTCTCTTCTGCTAAAAGTTTGATTGCTCATTTTTATAGATAATTAACCATCTTTATTTGTTAAAAAGATGATCCATCGCCAGATCACAAGCATCAACCAATTGGCCACAATCTGCACCCTGTATTTGTGCTACTAATGTTAAAGCTCCTGCTCCAACTCCTTCTTTTACATATCCAAGTTCATATTCTTTCAAAGCCTTATATCTACTCTTATTGAAATGTAGTCCTGCAACCAATCCTAAAAGATCTACATCAAAGTGATCCTCAATTAAATGCATTAGCTTTTTTATAGAAGATTTATCTAGAGGTGAATTAGTAGAAGCCTCGAACAACCAAGAGGTTGTTCCTAGAGAAATCCCCGAAGCAAATTCTTCTCTATCTTCAGGATCTAAGCATTGCAACGCCAATGCCAAAACTGCAAGCATTTGGCTACCTCCCCCTAACAAAATTTGCTGGCCTGCCTTCCTAGTCCCTAGCAATAAGCCAGTTGCTAAAGCTTGAAAAGGATCTCCAATTGTTGATATTAATTTTATCGCAGAGATTTCGTTGCCCAAATTAGCTGCTCGCAATCCTTCCTCCACTATTTTGCTTTTTAATTCAACAGGAGGCCTTATAGCGCTCCCACCAATCAAATTCTGTACAGGTAGTCCCATCCCAGACAGAACTGCTTGTGCCGTAGTTGTTCCCCCAGGAACACATTCTGCAAGGAGTAGTGGCTGACTCATTTTTATACCCATCAAAAAACCTCGATGAAGCAATGATTTAACCCTGTTCGAATCCATTGCCTTACCAGTAGTTATGCATGAAGAGGGTCCCAAAAAAGGAGCCTCCAAGCGCAAGTGAGGAAACGGAGGAGAATCTGTGAGACCAACAGCCAAAACGAGGGGATCAACTCCTATCCATCTGGAAGCAACATATGTAATAAGAGCTGGGGTAACACCACCAGGGAGGGCTGGCAAAGGAAACTTCTTTATAAGGCCTGGACCTCGTAATACCAATTCAGCATCAGCAATCGCGGTATACCTTCTTGCCTTAGATGTTGAACCAGCAGCTGAGATCCCATCAATTTCTGCTGTTTTGGTACCTGACAAAACCAATAAAAAAACGAAGTTATTAGAAACTTCTCTCCAATAATTAAGACGATTTTCTAACTTGGTTTTTGATGCAGTAACCCTGCCAAAAGATTTACAACCAGGTGGGAGAACCCCTTGAAGTAAATCCAGCCCAGTTTCGGAATTAGTCGAATGAGGCAAGACCATGCAATAAAGATGGAGGATCAGGAAGAAGCGCCTTGAATCTGGGGAAAATCCAAAATGCAATTAGATGTAACGCCATTACATAAACCAACTCCTGAACAATTATCAAACAAATAGCCATTAATTGAACTTGAAACAAATCACCAGAAAGGGGAAGATTAAATAATTCAACTAATCTTTCAAGAAGGTTTGAACCAGCTCGTGTAATTACAACCCATAAATTTTCACCTACCAAAATAGAAAGAACTATTACTCGTACTATGAATCCTGAGGTACCTATAAACGCTCCCCCGAACCAACTAAGCCACCAGCTAAATCCCTTTCTCCAAGTCCATCCCAACCAAATTGCCAATATTCCATAAGGAAACAAAATCAAAGGTCCTCTAACAGGTCCCATCAATACAATTAATAAAGATAGCGCCAAAACAACACCATTCAGACCTGAACGAAAACCTCTACGAACCTGAAGGAGAGCAAGTGGCAGAGGCAAAGCTAAACGAAAAATTGCTCCACCAAATGGCAAATAATAAAGACCGATCCATAGCAAAGCAGTAGCCGCCGCCAAATATGAAGCTTCTATCATCCGAAGAGCTTCATCACGGCTCAAAGGGTAAGTCGATCTGGAAGTCCTTTTTGATCTTGCCTTCATGAATTGGTTCAAGGTTGGCTTCTAAATTCAAGCTTTTTTCCACCAATTGAATTCTTTATATCTATACGCTCTATTCTTTCCACCTCAAAAGTAACTCCAGACATCCTCAAGGCTTCAGTAACAGCTTCAGCAGGTGCTGAGGGGTCAGCACCAGAAAGTTGAATAGTAATTCGATAAGGATGAGGAACAAAAGTTTTTTTTCTGCGTTTTCTCTGTGGCTTTACATTAATCTTATCGGAATAATCTAAAGGCCTCAAATCTTTTTTCTTAGGAGGTTTATTTACTTTCTTCTTTATATTCTGATCTATTTCCTTTGCATTAGATAAGGATTCAGAAGATATTTCCTGATCAAAACTCTTTGCAAGTTGCTGACCAAATTCTGATTTTGCGCAAGCTTGCAACATCAATAGAGATATTAAAATATAAAAAAGATTTGCCTTATGCAAAGCAATGCCAACGCCAAAGTTTGGCATTAGGATTCTCCAGGTTTAATTACTCTTACCGCACTAGCTCTTAATCTTCCTGTTTTTGTAGTTGCAGGTGGTTTCTTTTGAGAAGGCTTAGTAGAAGATTTAGCTTTTGTTTTAGAGGTTTTCTTTGATGGAGTTTTTTTGCGCTTAGTAGTTTTCTTGCTCGCAATTTTCGCAGCAAGCAATTCTATTGCCTCTTCAAGAGTTATATCCTCAGCACCTTTCCCTTCTGGCAAGGAGGCATTAATCTTGCCCTGTTTTACATATAAACCATAAGGACCATCATAAACTTGAATATTTTCTTCGGCTCCTTTTGGTGTTCCAAGATCTTTCAAAGCTGTTCTGCCTCCACGTCCTCTTTTCGGCATTGCTAATAATTCAAGAGCACGAGCCAATTCAATTGTCAAAACATCATCTTCGGACTTTATAGATCGATAATCTTTCTCTCCTTTTCCTTTATTCCAAACAACATAAGGACCAAACCTACCAAGTCCTGCTTGGATTTTTCCACCTTCTTTATGTTCACCTAATAAGCGAGGAAGTCTAAGCAAGCCCAATGCATCCTCAAGACTTATTTCTTCTGGCTTGGCACCTTTAAGTAAAGATGCTCGTTTAGGTTTAGGGTTGTCTTCACTGACCTGGCCGCGTTGAACATAATGTCCATATTGGCCGAAAAGTAAATAAATATTTTCGCCTGTTTCTGGATCTTCTCCTAATGATTCAGGTCCATCTGCTTTATGTTTAAGTATTAACTCTGCCTTCTCTTCATTTAACTCAGCTGGAGTAATTTCAGGCGGGAGTGAGGCTTTAAGCAATTCTTCTTCTCCATTTTCACCAACTCTTTTAGCTTCTAAATATGCCCCAAATCGACCTATACGAACAACACAAGGCAAGCCTTCTAAATCAATTTTTCTAGATACTCCTGGATCAATATCACCTTCTCTTTGCTGGACCTGAATTTCCAATCCTTCTTCTCCTTTGTAAAAACCTTCTAGATAGGGCAACCACTTAACTTTTCCAGTCGAAATCTCATCAAGAGTGGACTCCATACGTGCAGTAAAGCTTGTATCAACCAAGTCTGGAAAATGCTCCTCAAGGAGTGCAGTAACTGCAAATGCAGTAAAACTTGGAATCAAAGAATTGCTTTGCAGTGATGCATAACCACGGTCCACGATTGTTCCAATAATGCTTGCATAAGTTGAAGGTCTCCCAATACCTTCCTTCTCAAGCATTTTGACAAGAGAAGCCTCGCTATAACGTGCAGGAGGCTGGGTTTGATGTCCTTGTGGTTCAACCTTTTGAGATGCAATCTCATCTCCTACCTTTAACTGAGGCAACAGCAATTCTTGACCTTCTAATGCTGCTTCAGGATCATCAGTTCCTTCGACATAAGCACGGAAAAAGCCAGGGAAATCAATCCGCTTACCCGTAGCACGAAAAACAGCTCCAGCCACGCCAACATCGACCGCCATCATTGTCAAACGTGCCTCTGCCATTTGACTGGCAACTGTTCGCTTCCAAATAAGTTCATAAACGGCAAGGTCCCTTCCATCCAAGCCAGTCTCATTAGGAGCTCGGAAAATTTCTCCAGCAGGTCTAATTGCTTCGTGAGCTTCTTGAGCGTTACGAGCTTTTGTATTGAATTGACGTGCAACCTTGCTCAAATAATCACTTCCATATCTCTTCTCCACGCAACTTCTTGCTGCCTTAACCGCCTGCTCAGACAACTGAACAGAGTCTGTTCTCATATAAGTAATAAAACCGCGCTCATAAAGCCCTTGAGCGCATCGCATGGTCTCTCTAGCTGACAAACGAAGCTTACGATTGGCCTCTTGTTGCAAAGTACTGGTGGTAAATGGTGGAACTGGTTTTCTAACAGTTGGCTTCTCTTCAACTTCCTCAACATTCCAATTTGATTTCATTACCTTCTCAGCTAATTTTTTAGCTTCTTCTTCTGTTAGCAATTTCGAAGAACTTCCAACTTTTAAAGAGCCAGTTGTTTCATCAAAATCACTTCCCACAGCGATCTTTTTACCATTTACCTTGGAAAGTTTTGCCTCAAACAAACTTTCTCCCTTCTTAAGACTGGCTTTTAAATCCCAATAACTGCCGCTTCTAAAAGATCTCCTTGAACGTTCTCTCTGCACTAAAAGGCGAACAGCCACTGACTGGACTCTGCCTGCAGAAAGTCCCCAAGCGACTTTCTTCCAAAGAAGTGGTGAGAGGGTATATCCAACCAAACGATCAAGAATTCTTCTGGTCTCCTGGGCATGAACCAATTTCATGTCCAAATCTCTTGTTTGATCTAGAGCTTTAGAAATTGCTTCTTTAGTAATTTCATGAAAAACCATCCTTTTAACAGGGACCTTAGGAGCAAGCAATTGCAGCAAATGCCAACTAATGCTTTCTCCTTCTCGATCTTCATCAGTAGCTAATAAAAGCTGATCTGCTCCTTTTAACGCCTCTTTTAGTCCTCTGACAATTTTCTTTTTATCTTTTGGAACGACATAAAGAGGCTCAAAGTCTGCAGAAGTATTAACGCCCAAGTTGGCCCATTTCTCGCCTTTGCTGGCTGCAGGGACTTCACTGGCATTGTTAGGCAAATCCCTAACATGGCCCATAGAAGCTTCTACTAAGAACTCCTTAGGCAAGAAACCACGAATGGTTCTTGCCTTTGTGGGGCTCTCTACGATGACAAGTGTTTGCGGCATAGGCCAGCATTAAACCATTACATCTCTATCGCACCGAAGTGCATACTGCATAGTTAGATACATTTTCCAAGATCATTATTCCTGTCACCGCTACAGTTTCCAATATTACTTAAACATGCACTCAAGATGAACGAAATGGGTGCAGCTCTTCTCTCCTTACAAGTGATGTCAGACCCAGGCGAACTGCTAAACATGGCTTTAAATGCCGGCGCAGTCGCCCCAGAAGCTGCTGTACTGCTTGCAATGCTTGGAACCTTATTGGTCGATCTTGCGGGCGAACAAGCAGCCGCCAGGTGGGCTCCTCCAATTTGTTATCTGGGACTTAGCTCTGCATTGTTACTTCTGGCAATGCAATGGAACACACCGTTGCAATCTTCATTCCTTGGATCTTTCCTTGCAGACAACCTTGCAATTGCTTTTAGAGCTGTAATAGCACTTTCAACCCTGCTATCTCTTTTAATTAGTTGGCGATATGCAGAACAAAGTGGAAGTCCTGTAGGCGAATATGCAGCAATCCTTCTTGCCGCAACGCTTGGGGCAATGTTGTTATGCGGGTCGACTGATCTGGTTAGTGTTTTCGTTTCTTTAGAAACACTTTCAGTAGCAAGTTATCTACTTGCGGGATATATGAAACGTGATGCAAGAAGTTCTGAAGCAGCTCTCAAGTATTTGTTAGTGGGCTCTGCAGCAGCTGCTGTATTTCTATATGGTTCATCCCTGCTTTATGGATTCAGTGGAACTACCAATCTTGAAGGGATAGGAAACTCTCTAGTTAACAGCCCTTCGCCTCTTGCTGCATTAGCACTTGTTTTTGTGCTTGCCACTGTTGCTTTCAAAATCGCAGCTGTCCCTTTCCATCAATGGACTCCTGATGTTTATGAAGGATCGCCAACTCCAGTAGTTGCATTTTTATCAGTAGGTTCAAAGGCCGCTGGTTTTGCTCTTGCAGTGAGAATTCTTGTTGGATGCTTTAGTGCTTTTGATGCTCAATGGAAACTTCTTTTTACTGTTCTTGCCTTATTAAGCATGACGCTTGGGAATGTCGTAGCGCTTGCTCAAACTTCCATGAAAAGGATGCTTGCTTATAGCTCAATTGGACAAGCAGGGTTCGTCATGATCGGCCTTGTATGTGGCACAGAAGATGGATTTGCCGCAATGGTGCTTTATATGGCGGCTTACTTATTTATGAATCTTGGTGCATTTGCTTGCATCATTCTCTTCTCTATAAGAACAGGAAGTGACAGGATTTCTGACTATGCAGGTTTATATAAAAAAGATCCATTAATAACTCTTGGTCTAAGTCTTTGTCTTCTTTCTTTAGGAGGTATTCCTCCTATGCTTGGCTTCTTTGGGAAGATTTACCTTTTCTTTGCAGGATGGGCAGACCACCAATATTTATTAGTTGTTGTAGGACTAGTGACTTCCGTAATATCAATTTATTACTACATTTCAGTTATAAAGATGATGGTCGTGAAAGAACCACAGGAAGCATCAGAAGTTGTTAAAAATTACCCACTAGTTCAATGGAAAACTATTGGGCTACCTCCTCTCAGAATTGCCCTAATTGCATGTGTTTTAGTTACTGCTGTAGGAGGGATACTCTCAAACCCTCTATTCCAATGGGCTAATAGTACTGTTGCAGGGACCCCTCTTTTACAAGAAGCAATAGCATTAGGAAGTCAACAATCTCTTGGATAAATCAATCTCAGAAAAAGATAAAGACCCATATGTTGCTGTACTTTCTGAGGTAAGCAAAATTTATGGTCAAGGCAACGTTGAGGTGAAAGCTCTTGACCAATTGAATTTAAAAGTAAAAAAAGGTGATTTCCTAGCAGTTATGGGTGCCAGTGGCTCTGGCAAAAGCACTGCCATGAATATTCTCGGATGCTTAGATCGGCCAACATTTGGCAGCTATCGACTTAATGGAGTTGCAGTAGAAGAGCTTGAAGATGATGAACTTGCCTACCTCAGGAATCAACAACTGGGCTTTGTTTTTCAACAGTTTCATCTGTTACCTCAAGCGACAGCTCTTGAAAACGTAATGCTCCCTATGGTTTATGCAGGAATCCCTCCCAATGAGAGAAGAAATCGAGCAACAATAGCTTTGGAAAGAGTTGGACTTAAAGAAAGGATGAAAAATCTTCCCAACCAACTTTCTGGAGGCCAACAACAACGTGTAGCCATTGCAAGAGCAATAATCAATCAACCAGCCTTACTTCTGGCAGATGAACCAACTGGTGCTTTGGACTCAACAACTACCGAAGGAGTTCTTAATCTATTTGACGACCTACATAACCAAGGAATAACCCTTGTTCTTGTAACTCATGAAGATGATGTAGCAGCAAGAGCCAAACAATTAATTAAGTTCAAAGATGGAAAGGTTATTGATATAGAACATTAATGGCTCATATATATCAAGAGAAACGAGTCCAAGTTAATATCTCAGATCCTCTTTTTAACTTCATTGATCCATCCTTTTCTATGCCAACAATTTGTAAATAATCTCCACTAACTGGATCAATTATCTGCCTACTCCAAAGTCTTCGCTCTACCTCTGAGCAAACCCAATCTGGGCTATCTGACAAAATAATTGCACGATCAAATGCTCTAATTACTTCTGCACTCCAAATGATTTCGTCACACTTGGACGGCCTAATTAAATCCAAAAGTCTTATCCCACCTATAGGCGTCCTATTACAAACATTCAAACCAAGTCCTATTCTAGAAAGCATTAATTGATTTCCACGGTGAACTAATCTAGGTAAAATACCAGCTAATTTTCTACCATAAACATATAAATCATTTGGCCACTTGATGCGAACTGGTACTCCATATGTTTCCAATCTTTCTGCTAAAGCAACAGCAACAGTCAAACCAAGAATTGGAGGAGAATGTTTAGAAGTCTGCCAAGGAATAGCTGCACTAATCCAAACCCCACCAACAGGAGACAACCAACTCCTCCCAAATTGACCAGTTCCAAAATTCTGTCGATCAGCTAATACAGCTCTTGGTTGCAATCTTCTCCATGGCTCCTCTTTTAGCCAATTGGAAAGCACTAATTCAGTATTTGCACAAACAGGCTGCCATCTCAATCGCCAAGGTTTTCTAATACCAGTAGATTCTCGATGCAAAAGTCGAAGGACTTTTCCACCACCTTTAAAAGTTTTAGCAATTTTCATCCCACCAAAGCTGGATTCTAGAGACAGCGGCTTGAAGCTCAACAACAGGGCGAACAAGTGCTAACCGAAGCCAACCTCTTCCTCCAGCCCCAAAACCAGTACCTGGTGTCAAGGCGACACCAGTTTGTTCCAAGAGATTTGCTGCAAATTCCTCATCGGTCCATCCTCTTTGCCTGGCCCAATTCGGTACAGGAAGCCATATATATAAAGCCATTGAAGGCAAGGGGGCATTCCAACCACAATCTGCCAATGCTTGATAAGTAACATCTCGGCGAGTCCTATAAACATCTACAAGTTTTCTAGGCCAATTTGGAGCATGCTTAAGTGCTGATATAGCGCCTCTTTGCAAAGCCAACGACTGATTGAAGTCCACTACCCCTTTCAATTTTCTCAAGGCCGTTATTAATGGCTCTGCACCAATTGCAAATGCCAAACGAAATCCACCTAAACACCAAGCTTTAGAAAACGAAAAAAATTCAATTCCTAATTCCCTCCAGCCTGGAGAAAGCAACAATGAAGGAGACTCACCTTCAAGGGCTAAATCTAAATATGGATTATCATTTGCGACTACAATATTATGTCGCAAACCTCTATTCA
>QCKK01000005.1 GCA_003215415.1 Prochlorococcus sp. AG-409-N21
ACTATTGTTCAAAGAACTGCACTTAAGGAAACACTTACATCCCTCTTAAGTCTCCATGGTTGTAAACCTAGAAAGTCCAAGAAATGATACTAAGTATTTATAGGGAAAAACTGATGTTGTTTTTCTCATATCTGAATAAGAAGCTATATTTAATACCCATATTAATTTGTTTATTGGTAATCTCAGCACCCGCCTATTGCTTAAACGAAAATTGGCAGGAAGTTCATTCAACAAAAGATGGAAAACAATGGTGGGATACAACAAGTATTGTAAAAGAAGGTGGAGACATAATAAATATTAAAACTATTTTCTTGCCTACCAATCAATCGAAATCAACAGACTCAAGCTACATATTTTTCGATATGGATATAGATTGTGACCAACGAGTCTATAAAGATCAATCAATCAACCAAAAACAAATCCCTAAAGCTACATGGAGATCTCCGGGATCAGATCTGCTAATTACTTCTATAATCAACCAAGCATGTGAATTCAACAACAAGATTTAAAATGCCAATGTCAATGTCAATGTATAAAAACGAAATAAATGTTGCAATAGCTGGACTTGGATTCGGACTTTCTGTTCACCTTCCTGCAATTGATTCCAACAAAGCAATTAAACCAGTTGCATTTTGGCATCCAAATAAGGAAAAATTAGATGTAGCCTGTAAAAATTATAATCTCAAAGGTTTTTCTGATTGGAATTGCCTAATTGGAGATAAAGAAATAGATGCAATTATTATTGCCACTCCTCCAAAGCCAAGATTTAATCTTGCAAAAGAAGCTCTGCTCGCAGGCAAACATCTACTATTAGAAAAACCAGTGGGATTAAATGCCGAAGAAGTATCTGAGCTAAATAGAATTGCAATTACTAATCACTTATCTGTCGCTATCGACTTTGAATATAGAGCAGTTCCAATATTTATGAAGGCAAAGAGAATGCTAGAACAAGGCGCTATAGGAGAGCCATGGCTAATTAAACTCGATTGGATAATGAGTAGTAGAGCAGACGTTTCCAGACCTTGGAATTGGTATTCCAATCAAGAAGAAGGTGGGGGTGTAATAGGTGCACTAGGTACTCATGCATTTGACATGTTGCATTGGTTATTTGGGCCAATATCAAATGTCAGCGCCCTAATGTCGACATCAATCTCACACCGCACGGATCCAAGTACTAACAAAGTGAAATTGGTTACAAGTGAAGATGTTGCATTAGCCCAACTCCAAATTCGTAAACAACCAAAAGATATTCCAGTACAACTAAGTCTCTCTGCTGTTTCCCTTCAAGGCAGAGGATGCTGGATAGAGATTTATGGAAGCGAAGGGACTTTATTAATTGGAAGTGACAACCAAAAGGATTACGTTCATGGGTTTAGCTTGTTTTATGGCATTAAAGGCCAACCTCTTAAAAACATTTCACCAGACCCTGATCAAGCATTCCCAACTACATGGACTGATGGCCGCATAGCACCCGTAGCAAGAATCCAAGAATGGTGGTTAGAAAGTATTAAAACTGGAAAACCTATGGTCCCTGGGCTTTTAGAAGGTTTAGCTAGCCAGGTCGTATGTGACAGGCTAAAAGAATCTGCTTCATCAGGTCAAAGACTCTCGACCCAAAACTTATAAAAACCTTGTTCTGGCTATGAATTTAGCGATTTTAGTAAAAATACGATTCAATTAAAACCAGAAAATAAATTTGGACAGATCGAGAACATGTCCATAGAACTTTTCCAATACGTGACATTTTTGACCTCTATCTTTTAAAGTCCTCACCCCTGGTCCATGTCTCTTATTCGAGCTTGGCCCCTAATGACACTTCGGAGAAATCGATGGCCCTTGTTCCTCTAAGACTTCTACTAGACCACGCAGCCGAAAACGGTTATGGCATTCCAGCTTTCAACGTAAATAACCTCGAGCAAGTACAGGCCATCATGGAAGCCGCTTCCGAGACCGATAGCCCAGTCATACTTCAAGCCTCTAGAGGGGCAAGAAGTTATGCGGGAGAAATCTTTTTACGTCATCTCATCATTGCAGCAACAGAAACCTATCCGAATATTCCTGTTGTGATGCATCAAGATCACGGAAATGAACCATCAACTTGCTATTCAGCGGCAATAAATGGCTTTACATCAGTAATGATGGATGGATCACTAGAAGCAGATGCCAAGACACCTGCTAGCTATGAATACAACGTTAATGTCACCAAAACAGTTGTAGATTTTGCTCATTCAGTTGGGGTAAGTGTTGAGGGTGAATTGGGTTGTCTTGGGTCTTTAGAAACAGGAAAAGGAGAAGCAGAGGACGGTCATGGCTTTGAGGGAGAACTCTCCAAAGACATGCTTCTTACAGATCCAGCTGAAGCGGCAGATTTTGTAGCCAAAACAAAAGTAGATGCTCTAGCGATTGCTATAGGCACAAGCCATGGTGCATACAAGTTCACCCGCAAACCAACTGGCGAGGTTCTGGCAATAAGTCGTATAGCAGAAATCCATAAGGCATTGCCAAATACCCATCTTGTAATGCACGGTTCAAGCTCAGTACCTCAAGAATGGCTTGACATGATTAACAAATATGGAGGGGCTATCCCTGAGACATATGGAGTACCTGTTGAAGAAATACAAGAAGGAATAAGAAATGGGGTAAGGAAAGTCAACATTGATACTGACAATCGTCTTGCATTCACAGCTGCCGTTCGTGAGGCTGCTTTTGCTGATCCAACAAACTTTGACCCTAGGCACTTCAACAAACCTGCCAGGAAATATATGAAGCAAGTTTGCCTAGACCGTTATCAACAGTTTTGGTGTGCTGGTCAAGCAAGCAAAATCAAACAGCAAAGTACTAATTACTATGCTGGTTTATATAGCAAGGGTGATCTAGATCCAAAAACAGCTGTAGCAGTTTAATAAGAAAAATTATATAAATAAAAACAGAGTTCTAATTAATAGTTAGATCTCTGTTTTTATTCTAAATAAAGGATTAAATGAGAAACAAATAGTTTCTCAACCCAAAAGCCCCTCAAGTATCTCTCTCCCATTCAATCCTCCAATAATAGGATCACAAGCCCGTTCAGGATGAGGCATTAATCCAAGTACATTTCCCTTGAGATTAGTTATTCCTGCAATATCGTACAGAGAACCGTTTGGATTTTCATTATATCTTAGAGCAATCGAGTCGTTATCCTCAAGCTCACTAAGTGTATCTCTACTGCATTGAAATCTACCTTCTCCATGAGCGATAGGTAATGTAATTTGATCGCCTACGCTTCTTTTATTTAACCAATTTGTTCTTATGCTGCTAACAGTTAAAGAGGCATCACGACAAATAAAATGTAGATTTTTGTTCCGTGTTAATGCTCCTGGCAGAAGACCAATCTCGGTGAGTATTTGAAAACCATTACATATCCCTAATACTCTGCCACCTTTATCAACAAAATCCAAAAGAGAATCAAGAACAGGAGCAAAGCTTGCAATCGCTCCACATCTTAAATAATCTCCATAGCTAAATCCTCCAGGGAGAACTACTGCATCAAGCCCACTTAAATCTCTTGTCTCATGCCAAAGGAAGCGAGTAGAGATTCCTAGGCAGCCCTGTGTAGCCCAATGCACATCTCTATCACAATTTGATCCTGGAAAAACAACTACACCGATGCTCATAAAACTAGATGGATTGCTTGGAATTCACTGGGAAAAGTTCTAAAGTCCAATCCTCTATAACCGGATTAGCCAAAAGTCGGTCGCTAAGCAATTCAAGTTTAGAACGGGCCTCGTTTTCATTAGAAGCAACTAATTCAATTTCAATCGACTTACCAATACGAATTGAACTTATACCTTTAACACCAAGTTTAGAAGCTGCAGACTTTGTTGCTTCTCCAGCAGGATCTAAAACAGAAGGTCGGAGTTTGATTAGAACTCTTGCACGAAACTTTTCCACTTTGCTTGGAATAATGAAAAAATATTAGGCTATCTCAGAGCCGAGGTCATTGAGAGATCCCACAATAAAGGAATACTAAATCAATACTTACTTCTTGAATTAGGAATTAAGAACCCTCTCCCCAAGCAAGTAAGGCAGGTATGACAAGAATTGGGTGATGATTTCATAAAACCATTACCACCACATTCAACACATATCGAGTCCAAGCTGTGACAAGAGAGATTGGCTTGGGGTGCTGTAGCCCTGGGTTGTTGTTTTTGCTGAGTAGCCGATACACCTTCCATAAAAAGCCAATAAATCAAGAGAGCAAAAACATGATTTGATGGTCATGTTGCCATTAGGTTCGCAACCAAAACAAGATATACAACCCTTTTAGTGCGAATTTTTGATCTCTGTTACATATTTCATGTCTGCAGACAGACTTGAATACGTGATTAGAATATAAAGACGCACAATTTCCTATGAGTGGGTTTGATATTCCTCTAGCTGATTTATCAAATTCATATGAATCAAAAATCAGCCCTACAATTAGTCATGGCAGATCAGCTGTTGAAGCTGTCGCATTATATGCAATCTACGAGGCTTTAATTACAATAGTTAGATCTGAAATCCTTATAAAGGAAGGCAAAATCAACCGAGAAGGTCAAGTAAAAGTAGTCAGGAAGAGTTTTACCAAAGCAATAAGAAATGGTGCTGGAATAATTGCTCTGTTGGCTTTATCATTAGCTGTTATGCCTTGGTTAAGAATTCCTTTAACAATGATAAACCTCATTGGTGCGACAAAGGCTTCTCATGATTTTTTTAATATTTTTTGGGACAGTCTAAGTCCACTTCAGAAATCAGAGATGCTTAATACATCAAGGAGAGCAGGAATAAGCTTGCGCAAGCTGATTAATAATTTATAGCGCATAAGGTTTAATGTGGAAAGAATATTGTTATTTCATATTTACGTTTAAGAAATAATCAGTTAGTTCCTTCTTAATTAATTCGCAAGCATCCTTCTTAAAACTAAGACAAATTAAATCAACGCCAGAGTTTTTTGGTTTCCATGATGAATTAGGAGCTATTTCGAACCATGATGATAATCTTGGCCCAACCATTTGTATCTGCAGAGGCCTTGATTTACCCTCTAACCATATACGACCCTTGATGCGAAGAACTTGATGAAGTGAAGCAAGTTTTGGCAAAAGTTCTTCTATTGACTTTCGTTCAATATTTGCCTCTATTCGAATCAATCCACTTCGAACATCTACGTGAGTGTGATCATGGCCGTCGTTGTGGTCGTGTGAAGTAATGCTCTGACTCTCCTCACTAGTTTGATGATATTTTTCAGAGTTAATTCCTAAGATTAAATCTTCTGATATATTGCCATGATGTATTGGAAGTATAGAAGTACCAGCTCTAACTTTAGAGAGTAGTTCTTTTGTTAAATTAGCTATATTAGCAGAAGTAATCAAATCACTTCTGCTAATTAAAACAAGATCTGCTGATATTAATTGGTCATCAAATAATTCATCAATAGGGGTCAAATGGTCAAGGTTTGGATCGGAACTTTGCTGAGCAAAAATAGAATCAGGATCACCTATAGGACTACCTGACAATAGAGCCTCACCATCTACCAATGTAACGACTCCATTAACATAAACTTTTGATCTAATTTCTGGCCATTCAAGGGCCTTGAGAAGAGGGAGAGGCATAGCCAGTCCGCTAGTTTCTATAAGGATTCCATCTAATTGATCATGACGGCTAAGTAAAACCTCAATAGTTGGCAAGAAGTCTTCTTGAACTGTGCAACAAATACAACCATTATTTAATTCAACGATACGATTATCTAATTCATCCTTGGGGCAAAATCCGCAACTTTTAATTAAATCTCCATCAAGGCCAACACTGCCAAACTCATTAACCATTACAGCGAGACGCTTATGACTTTTTGTAAGAAGACTTCTTAGAAGAGTAGTCTTTCCTGTGCCTAGAAAGCCTGTGATAATTGTTACTGGGAGTCGTTTTGACATATTAATATTTTAATAAATGGCTTAAAGAATTAACAGGCAAGGCTTTCTTTAGTACTAACACCAGTAATACTATTAACTCCATCAGCTCTTGCACAAAGTTCTTTTTTCTCAGATCTATTGAGAACAGCATCAGAAAAATCTGCTCCTGTTATTTTAGTGTTATTGAAAATGCTTTCCATTAGCAAAGCATTTCTCAAATTTGCATCACGAAGGTCAGCATTATCAAACAAACTGGCGAATGCAACGACATCTTCCATATTCGCGCCTTGAAAATTCGTCTCTTGTAATTGACTGTTGTTGAAAACAGCTCCGCGTAAATCTGTTTTACTCAAATCAACCCGTCTTAGATCTGCCTTTATATATTCACGACCTTTTAAATCCATTCCATGCATATCGAAAGAGATTTCTTGTTCGGACTGACCTCGAATTTCAGGAGGGGTAATTGCTTGCACTGATATTGGAGTTAAGACCAACAAAAGAAGTAAGAAATTAAAAGCACTTAAACGAAGAAAATGAGAAAAACAACGAAAAGAAGTAAACATGCGCATGATTTTTGGCTCCAAGCCAGTAATTTTATACTTCACGTTATGGCAATTACTCGCCAAATTATCTGACATGGCCATGACAATGAGAGTTGTCGTACCACCACATCCATTAATTGCACACTGGTTAACTGTTTTAAGAAGCAGCTCTACACCACCTGCCCTTTATGGCACAGCTCTAGAGGAGCTTGGAAGATGGCTTACCTATGAAGCGATTAGAGAATGGCTACCAAATCGGAAGGAGCATGTCCTTACAAGCAATGGACAAGTGGAAGGAACGGTAATAGAAACAAATGTTCCTTTAATTTCAATCCCATTTGATCATGGAGGACTAGCGCTTTGGCAGGGAGCAAGGAAAGTACTCCCTACCACTGAACTATGCATTGGTGGCATTCCAATTCAAATTGAAAAAAATGCAGGTGTAATAGTTTTTATTGACCAAATTGACAACGCGGAAGAGACACTAAAACTTTTGCTGCGCCTGCAAGAAAAGCATTTGACTGGACAAAGGTTAAGGCTGATATGTGCACTAGCCTCAAGTCCAGGTCTGAAATTATTAGGTTCAGATTTGCCCGATCTGACTGTTTACACTGGCTGTATAGACCCTGAAGTCAATAAAAATAACGAAATCATTCCTGGAATTGGAAATCCAACCTTACGTCTTAACAGCAGAAACTCAGAGCCGATTTAATATTGATATAAATCCATTTAACTAATGAGTCAATATCGAGATTCACCTGGAGGGAGCTTATCTTCGTTAATCAGCGGAGCCGTAATAGGAGCTGCGGGTCTGGCATGGTGGCTTTTCTCAGAAGCTGAGAAAAGACAACGAAGTCGCAAGCAACGAGCAATGTTGTATGCGCCAAGGATGCAAGACGGGTCTGAGGCTCTAGAGACAACATCAATCAAACCTGAAACAAATAACAGTGAACAACTTGAACAAAGAGTAGAACAACTCAATGCTGCTATAGCAGATGTTAGGAAACAACTAGAAAACCTAGGGGAAGAAAATTAAAGAAATTGACTGATATTTAGTAACCTTCTAATAAAAACAATTTAAACACAGTCATGCTTCGATCAACTGCTATCACCCAAGGAGTGCAAAGATCTCCCAACAGAGCAATGTTAAGGGCAGTTGGTTTCGAGGATGAAGATTTTAATAAGCCAATAGTAGGAATAGCCAATGGATATAGCACTATTACGCCATGCAATTTGGGTCTTAATGAACTAGCTCTAAAGGCAGAGGAATCTATAAGGGAAGAAGGTGGAATGCCTCAGATGTTTGGGACAATCACTGTAAGTGATGGGATATCAATGGGGACTGAAGGAATGAAATATTCATTAGTTTCAAGAGAAGTAATAGCAGATGCAATTGAAACAGCATGTAATGCTCAGAGTATGGACGGAGTTATAGCTATTGGTGGATGTGATAAAAACATGCCAGCCGCAATGATCTCAATGGCGAGGATGAATATACCAGCAATATTTGTCTATGGAGGAACAATTAAGCCAGGCAAACTTGATGGATGTGATTTAACAGTAGTTAGCGCTTTTGAAGCTGTTGGTCAACTCGCAAGTGGGAAAATTGACCAAGCACAACTCTTGGCAGTCGAGAAGAATGCTTGTCCTGGAGCAGGTAGTTGTGGAGGTATGTTTACTGCAAACACAATGTCAGCAGCAATAGAAACAATGGGCTTAAGTCTTCCTTATAGCTCAACAATGGCAGCCGAAGATAAAGAAAAGTTGGAAAATTCTTCAAAAAGTGCTGCAATATTAATCAATGCCATTAAAAGAGATATAAGACCTCTGGACCTTCTTACTAGAAAGTCATTTGAGAATGCTATTAGCGTAATAATGGCAGTGGGAGGATCAACAAATGCAGTACTACATTTACTAGCTATTGCACGAACAGCAGGAGTTGAACTCACAATTGATGATTTTGAAAAAATACGGCAAAGAGTACCTGTTTTGTGCGATTTAAAACCTAGCGGAAGATATGTAACTGTAGATTTGCATAAAGCAGGAGGAATACCTCAGGTAATGAAAATATTACTTGAAGCAGGTCTATTGCATGGGGACTGTAAGAATATTGAGGGAAAAACTCTGGAGGAAATCCTTAAAGATATACCTTCAGTTCCTTTTACTAATCAAGAAGTTATTCATCCACTCTCTAAACCTTTATATAAAAAAGGTCATCTTGCAATCCTAAAAGGGAATCTTGCAGAGGAAGGAAGTGTAGCAAAGATAAGTGGAGTTAAGAAGCCAGTTCTTACAGGCCCCGCAAGAGTTTTTGAGAGTGAGGAAGATTGCTTAAATGCGATTCTAAAAAATAAGATTAAAGAAGGAGATGTTGTAGTTGTTCGTTATGAAGGACCTGTAGGTGGACCTGGAATGCGTGAGATGCTTGCACCTACCTCTGCAATCGTTGGCCAAGGATTGGGAGACAAAGTTGCTCTTATTACTGATGGCAGATTTAGCGGAGGAACTTATGGTCTTGTTGTAGGTCATGTTGCTCCGGAAGCAGCGGTAGGAGGGATAATTGCACTAGTAAAAGAAGGAGATAGCATTACAGTAGATGCAAATAGTCTACTTCTTCAATTAAATGTTGATGAAGATGAATTATCTGTCCGAAGAAAGAATTGGAATAAGCCAAACCCTAGATATAAAAGAGGAATACTCGGAAAATACGCAAGGATTGTAAGTAGCTCAAGCAAAGGAGCAGTTACTGATGAAGAATGATATTAAGTTGCAATAGAATCTGAAGACACTAAAAGTGACTTTAAACGACGAGCCAACGATTCCAAACAAGCAGATTCCTTGGGAGACTGACAACGCATTCCACTTGTTGCATCCATCCATACGGAATGATTTCCATGCCATAAGATTGGCATGGAATCGTGATTTAATCTACTTATAATTAAACTAAACTCCCTACCACTTCTAAATATTTCTAACTCCAAATCATTCTGTGGAAAACGAACTCCCTGTTTATCTCTACATTCAATTTGAATAACTAAATCAATATGAGCAGATTTATCTTCAAAGACACTTGCGTCAAGGTGATTTATTTCAATTAAGGATTCCCTTGGAAATACAGCAGCATGAATCCAAGGTTTTATGCATATGTCACATGACGAAGCAATAAGCGACAAGAAGTTAGGGGTAGGCTCAGGAAATTGCACTTATTGAACGTAAATTGATATTTATTGGTCCAGGCAAGAATCCAGGATTTGATTGACCAAAATGACCAAACTTAGAATATAGTAACTGAATCTGAGTAATTGATGAAGAATCAAAGGCAAGTGGTAAAGAAACAGGTTTTGCTCTAATTGACGGTTCCAAACTATCAAACAGTATCGAAACTTTGGTCATGCCTAAAGGATTCGTATGAACAGGAGCTATCCAACGAAGTCCTCCTTGAAAAATCTCAGTTAGTCCAAACCATTTATCTTTACAAGCTAAAGCTATTTTCAAAGTTTTTCCACCTCCATCAACATTTAGTTCCAACCCTTTGTAAGCAGAGAGATTCAAAGGGGGGCTCAATATTGGAGAGCGGCAGCTTACAAAACCTCCACCCTCTTCAATCAATTTTCCTTCCAAGAAGAGTCCATTTGAAGTTGCTCGGCAAGAAGCATTACTTTGTCCTCCCATAATAGAATCATTTAGAGAGTACCACCCTTCAAAGTCCTCCTCAGAGGCAAAAATAATATCTGAAAGGGGAGCTTCTGGTCTCACGTGGAAATATTCCTATTGATAACTAACTTATTTCATATTTGTATTTAATCAAAATCAAAGTAAAGCTGCAGCTGATTTATCGGCAAGAACTAGTACTGAAGATTTTGGCTTTACAAGTCTTGCAGGTGTTCTTTCAGAAGATTCCAAGGGATCGATTAAACGTTGTAATGCAGATTTCTTGTTCTCACCACTTACAATAAACAAAACCTTGCGAGCAGAGCTAAGTACAGGAGAGGTAAGAGTAATCCTATGTTTACCTTTACCCAGGCCAACGGTGGCCCACTTATCAACAACATTTACAGCTTGTGTTCCAGGGAATAGTGAAGCAGTATGTCCATCCTCTCCTAAACCAAGAACAATTAAATCAAAAACTGGGGGTGTTCCTTTGCAAGAATTTTGAACAAGCTCTGAAAAAGCATTAGCACTTAAATCAGGCGTAACATATTCAGTAGTAGGAACTGGATGAAAAATCGCTCTTGATCCTGGCCCATCCAAAAGCAAAGTATTGCGGATCATTAGAGCATTGCTTTCTTCATCAGTCGGGTCGACCCATCTTTCATCTCCAAGGAATACATCTACACGATCCCAAGGTAAATGTTCCTTACTTAATAATTTATAGGTTTCTGATGGAGTCTTTCCACCAGACAAAGCAACCTGAGCTCTATCTCTTTGATCAAGAGCTAGATCAATCTGACTTGCAATAATTTGGGACGAAAGTATAGCCAGATCATTAGAGTCATTTGCAACTTCTAAGTCATAGGAGTAATTCATAAGATCATTCAATCCAACCATTCTGTATGAAAAGAACCTTCTTTATCTATACGCTGATAAGTATGGGAACCAAAGCAATCACGCATTGCTTGAACAAGGTTCTGAGGCAATCTTGAAGTACGATAACTATGAATATAATCGAGCGTACTAGTAATACAAGGAACTGGTATACCTGCCATCGCTGCCATTGAAGCAGTCTTTGATAATCCTGGCAAACGATCATTTATTTGATTTGCAAACCAGGGATCAATTAATAGATTTGGAATATCCGGGTCAGCATTAAAAGCATTCTGAATGCGCTGTAAAAGTTTGGCCCTAATAATGCAACCTCCCTTCCATATTTGAGCTATAGATGGCATATGAAGTTGGTAGTTATATTCAGAAGAAGCACGTCTTAAAAGTTCCATGCCTTGCGAGTAGCTAGCTATACATGCAAGAACAACAGCGTCCATAAGGAATGATGCACAATCTTCGTTTGAATATTGATCAGTTAAAATGATGGGATCGAACTTAATAAATGACTCTGCATGAAGTCTTTCTGACTTAATTGAACTCATTACCCTCGCATTTAATGCTGCATATATCGTTGGAACTGACGCACCTAATTCCAAACCACTAACTACAGTCCACAATCCAGTTCCTTTTTGACCAGCTTTATCCATAATCATTTCGACAAGGTCATCTTGAGTATTTGGATCTTTAGTTCGAAGGCAAACTTCTGTTATTTCTACCAAGTAAGAGGACAATTCCTCAGTATCGTTCCAAGTACCAAAAACATCTGCAATCTCACTCGGAGTCTTTTTGTATAAACGCTTTAAAAGGTCATAAGCCTCAGCAAGAATTTGCTCAATTCCATATTCAATTCCATTATGTACGGTCTTCACAAAGTGACCTGATCCGCCCTGACCTATATAGGTCACGCAAGGTCCATCCTCTACCTGAGCAGCCATTTTGCTAACTAAAGACTCGATAGCCTCATAGGAAGCCTTTGTACCTCCAGGCATCATGCTTGGTCCTTCTAATGCTCCTTTAGCTCCTCCTGAAATCCCCATTCCTATATATCCAAACTTCTTACTTTCAAGTTCCTTCACTCGTCTTTCTGTATCTCTGAACTCTGAATTGCCACCATCTATCAACAAATCTCCCTCCTCCAACAAAGGAGAGATCTGACTTATCACAGCATCGATGGGGGACCCGGCCTTGATCATCATAAATATTCTTCTAGGCCGCTCTAACTTGCTAACAAAATCCTTAAGGTCTATCGCACCCTGAATCTGCTTACCAACTGCACGACCTTTTAAGAATTCTTCGGTTCTAGAAAAAGTGCGGTTATAAACCACACTTGAAAAACCATTACTCTCAGCATTTAGAACTAAATTTTCGCCCATCACTCCAAGACCAATAAGACCGAAATGTGCCTTGGACATTGAGAAGAACTTACTACTGGCGTCAGTGTGACTAAAAGAATGGAAATCGTCTGCAATATAAAGAGCAATGTCAGGGATGATGGACCCTTTTAAAAAATATTGGAAATAAAATGACCTATAGGACTAGAAATTGCTATTTATCAAAACCTACTTAGATAATTGTCCCATCAGAAATGGTGGCGTTTTTTACAACCACAACTATTCCATTACGGATATAAAAACCATCATCTGGCCGATCTGCTTCTTCTACTCGATCCTTATTAATAATAGCGACATTGTTCCCAATACGTGCATTCTTATCGAGGATTGCCTGTTTAACAGTTGTTCCTTTACCTACTCCTAAAGGAATTCCACCTCCATTTCGTAATGCTAATCGTTCCTCAGAAGATTCAACAAAATCGGAACCCATAACCAATGAATCTTTTAAAACCACATCACTTTCAACACGACTTCTTACTCCCAGAACACAATGGTGGATGCTACAAGACTTAAGGATAGAACCTTCACCTATTATAGATTCAGTAATTTGAGCATCAACTAATTTGATAGGCGGAAGATATCTAGGGCGAGTATAAATAGGGAATTTTTCATCATAAAAACTAAAAGGTGGTTTAGGCTGTTGGGTAAGAGCAAGATTAGATTCATAAAATGCTCCAATTGTTCCAATATCTTCCCAATAATCATTGAATACATAGCTCTTCAGAGCATCACCCCTAGCCAAAGCCTCTGGAATAACTTCTTTACCAAAATCTTTATGAGCAGGGTTTTTATTCAACAGATCAAAAAGAGTAGCCCGGCTAAAAACATAGATACCCATAGAAGCCAGATATGGCTTATCTTTTGCATCATCCTTTTCTAAGCCAAACCTAGACGTATCAACTGCCATAGCCTTTAATGAATCGCCTGAGGGCTTCTCTCTAAATTCTTTTATATTCCCATCATTATCTGTACGCATCAAGCCAAAACCTTCGGCTTGTTTAGCATCAACAGGTAATGCTGCAACAGTTAAATCTGCGCCGGTTTTTCGATGGTGCTCTACAAATAAACTATAGTCCATTCTATAAAGCTGATCACCGGAAAGTATTAAATACTCGTCGACATCCCACTCCTGAAATAACCATTGATATTTACGTACAGCGTCAGCAGTACCTTCAAACCAAGATGGGCTTTCAGGCGTCTGCTGGGCAGCAAGAACTTCAACAAATCCCTGACCAAATGGGGCACCTAAGTTGTAACTTTGAGTTAAATGTCTATTAAGAGATGCACTGTTAAATTGGGTCAGTACATACATTTTATTTATATTTGAATTTATACAATTACTTATCGGTATATCTATCAACCTATATTTTCCTGCCAAGGGAACGGCAGGTTTTGCACGCATCTTTGTTAGTGGGTAGAGCCTTGTGCCCGCGCCACCACCAAGGATTATTGCTAGTACCCTTTTCATGCCGCCCCCAGAGTTCGGCTTAAGAAACATAACCTAACTGAATTTGGAACATCTGAAGTCCTCTTCAGGAAATGAAGTTCATTTCTTACTAGGTAAGCGACCTGAAGAAAATAGATTAGGGAGTTAGGAATCACCTTGGTGTTCTAAATCAAATAAGGTTTCTACGACCTTCAATGAGTTTTGTCGGTCTTGTCTTGTTTGAGGAGCACGCAGTTTTGTAACTGGAGTATGGAGAATTTTATTGATAATTCCCTTGCTTAAAGCTTCTACAACCTTTCTTTCTCTTGCTGAAAAATCAGGTCCCATTCTGCTCAAAGCTTTTTGAAGCTCCTCTCCTCTTACTTTCTCAAGTGATGAACGGAGAAGATTAATTGTTGGCACAGCTTCAAGGCTGTCCCACCACTCAAGGAAAAGTCTTCCTTCTTCATTTAACAAATTTTCTGCTTCCATTGCGATTTTTTGCCTTGCTTCCTGATTTCTTGAGACAACTTCTTGAAGATCATCAACATCATGAGACTCAACGCCATCAACCTCACTGACATCTGAAGCAACATTGCGTGGTACTCCTATATCAATAAGTCGAAGTGAACTTGCTCTATTGAGCTTGTTCAGCCTTGAAGCATCAATTATTGGCTCATTAGTAGAAGTACTTGTAAAAACCAATGAGCAGGAACTCAAACAAGTATCTAAATCATCAAGCAAGCGACAATCAATTTGGAATCCAGGAAAATCAGAAGCAAGTGATTCAGCCCTCTTCTTGGTGCGATTCAACAAAAAAAGTCCAGCGCAACCTTTCGCTTGTAAGTGCTGAAGAAGCAGTCGAGACATTCTTCCGGCCCCTACAACAGCAACCTTTTCCGACTCGAGAGTCACCAACTGGTCTTGTCCCATTGACTGACCGAGTTTTAATTGAGCTAATTCGACAGCTGCTGAACTTATAGAAACTGCGCCGGTCCCAAGATTAGTTTCACTTCTAATTCTCTTGCCAGTACTAACAGCTTGAGTAAGCAAACGATTAAGAATTGGTCCCATAGATTGATATTCCTGCCCAAGACGCACCATCTTCTTTACTTGAGAGAGTATTTGACCTTCACCTAAAACCAAGCTATCAAGCCCACCAGCGACTCTCATTACATGGGTTACCGCATCACCTTGATGGTTAAAGAAAAGATGTGGTAAAAGTTCCTCTTGAGAAAGGCCAGAATAATCACTAAGAAATTGACTAACAACAGCTATACCTTTTTCTGAATCACGAACAAGTGTATAAATCTCAAGCCTGTTACAAGTACTTAGAATTGAAACTTCTAGGACTTGTTCATTTTGCTTCAATTTCAATAGAGAAGGCTCTACATCCTCTTCGGAAATACTGAGCTTCTCACGGATTTCCACAGGAGCCGTGCGATGACTAAGACCGACAACGGCAATGTGCATAGAAAAAATCCTTTAGACCAAATTAAATCGATCAGCTAAGAGCAATGCTCTTAGCTCCATCCTTGATGTGGATCGTATTAGTAAATCTTGCTGTGCTATCAAGAGTGCTAATCACAAGACTGCTGGTACGTGTGCAATCAGGCTCAAACTTAACTCCATTAAATAAAAGCCCATCTGTGATTCCACTTCCAGCAAAAACTACATTGTCACCAGAAGCTAATTCTTCAGCCTCATAAATCTTGTCTATATCAGTTATTCCCATCTCGTTTAAACGTGAGATGTTTCCTTCCTTTGTGTAATCCGCCCACTCACTTGTCTGAGCAATTGCAGGGTCGTAAACCAATTGACCTTGAAAATGTCCTCCTAGTGCTCTCATGGCTGCAGCAGATATAACGCCCTCAGGGGCTGCTCCTATACCCATTAGGCAATGAGTTCCTGTTCCAGCGAAACCACATGCAATGGCAGCCTGAACATCACCATCAGAGATTGGTTGAACCCTGGCTCCTGTAGAGCGAATCTCCGAAATCAAATCTTTATGACGGGCTCTATCCATGACAACAATAGTCAACTCATTTGGAGAAAGACCAAGACAATCAGAAAGTATTTGAATATTTTTAGTAGCGGAATTTCTGATGTCTACCTTTCCTTTTGCAGCAGGGGGTGCCGCAAGCTTTTTCATATAAAAATCGGGAGCATTAAATAACCCACCTCTATCTGAAGCAGCTAATACTGCCATAGATCCGCGTTGATTGTTTGCGCAAAGATTTGTCCCTTCGCAAGGATCAACAGCGAAATCCACGCCTGGTCCATTGCCACTCCCTACTTCTTCTCCTATGTAAAGCATGGGAGCTTCGTCTCGCTCTCCCTCTCCAATTACGATCCGACCTTGCATCTGAATTTTGCCCATTCGTTTGCGCATTGCTTCGACAGCTGCAGCATCAGCCTCATCTTTTTTACCAAGACCAGTTAAGCGAGCAGAAGCTATTGCTGCTTGCTCTACTACTTCAAGGATTTCCTGAATAAGAGTTCGATCCACTGGAAATTAGGAGATAAGAAAAAGGTGTTCTGAGAGAAGCAAAAAAGAAGGAGTCTTTGGTAAAAGCAAGTGATGCGAACATCGCAACGAAATTGCTAGACCAAACCCAGCTTTGATACAAGGCTCTATAGCGCGGCTAACTTTATCAGTGTGTGCGTCGCTCAAGCTCGTATCCGTTAATCAATAGAATCTCAATCGAACGATCTAACTGTGATGAGCAACAAATCCCTCGTGATTGCACCGTCAATCCTTTCTGCAGATTTTTCAAAACTTGGTGAAGAGGTAAAGGCAGTAGACGAAGCAGGTGCTGACTGGATCCACGTTGATGTCATGGATGGTCGATTTGTGCCAAACATCACAATTGGCCCATTGATTGTTGAAGCACTCAGACCTGTAACGAAGAAGCCTCTGGATGTTCATCTAATGATTGTTGAACCGGAAAATTATGTAGAAGACTTTGCCAAGGCAGGAGCTGATCACATCTATGTTCAAGTAGAAGCATGCCCTCACTTACATAGAAACCTTGCTCAAATAAAAGATCTAGGGAAAAAGGCAGGCGCGGTTCTAAATCCAAGTACTGGTTTAGACACTCTTGAATATTGCTTGGAATTATGTGATTTAGTTTTAATAATGAGTGTGAATCCGGGCTTCGGAGGACAAAGTTTTATTGACAATCAGGTCAACAAAATAAAAGACTTACGAAGAATATGTGATGAAAGAGGTCTTGACCCTTGGATTGAAGTTGATGGAGGCATTAAAGGAAATAATGCATGGAAAGTTATCGAAGCCGGTGCCAATGCGATCGTAAGTGGTTCAGGAGTTTTTAACCAGCCAAATTATGCTGAAGCAATACAAAGTATTAGAGACAGTAAAAGGCCCTAACAGTGATCAATCTAAAGGGAAGAATGACTTGAGATCACCCATCAAGAAACCAACCATAACTGTGAAGACCAACTCCCAGTAGATTAACACCTATATAACATATACATATAACTACAAAACCAGTTATTGCAAAGAATGCTGGCTTTCTCCCTTGCCAGCCACGTACGATTCGTGTGTGTAAATATACTGCATAAACCAACCAGCTAATTAATGCCCATGTCTCCTTTGGATCCCAGCTCCACCAACTACCCCAAGCCTCATTCGCCCAAACAGCTCCACTAATCAGGCCAATAGTAAGCAAGAGGAAGCCAACAGTTATTGTTCTATAACTTAAAGAATCCAATTGTTCAATGCGGCTGATCTGTATAGGTATAAAGTTATATTTATCTTGCTGATTATTTGACTCCAATGGAACAATAGATTTCCTGAATCCACCACTTCCAATAGAACTACTTCTTAACTGTATAGGCTGCTCACGATCAGTGAGCAAAACAGCTAGAGACAATAGCGAACCAACCAATAAAGCGGCATAACTACACATAATTACAGAAACATGCATAACCAACCAACTTGAACGGAGAGCAGGAACTAAAGGGGAAGATTCTTGAAGACGTTCAGGCAATGCAAAGCTGGCAAAAGCAACACAAATCAATGCAACAGGAGTAGAAAACGCATGAATAAGAGGAGAGGGCCAATTACGATTTACTAAGAGCTGTGTGAGAGTGCACCCCCAAGCAAGAAAACAAAGAGATTCATAAAGATTACTAATAGGGAAATGACTGGACTCAAACCACCTCAAGATCAATTGAGATGCAAGCGAAAGGTTGGCTAAAGCAACGAGAATAGTTGCAGGCCTTGAACTTTTTGTACCCCCTACAGTCCAAAAGGCAAATGGAAGAGAACTCAAAAGTAATAAGAAAGATATAAAGCCAAAAATCAGAACAGGATCTCCGATTGAACTCAATGTCAAAAGATTCATCACAGCCAAGATATTAAGTATAAAGAAAAATTGTCTAATCTAATCTTTGATCTTAGCGACTGGCTTGACGAAGTAAGAACATCCCACCAGACAACGACAAAAATACCGGAAGCCAAGCAGATAGTAAAGGTGTCAATGTACCTTTAACTCCTAATGAACTAAAACTAAAGCTAAGTACATAGTAAAACAATATCAAAACAACGCTAATTCCAAAGCCTTGACTTCTACTTGTTCGAGTATTTGGCTTGGAACCCAAGCTACTTCCCACTAGAGCAAAAACAACACAGGCTATAGGCAAAGTAAATTTTTCTTGAATACGAACCTTCATTCTGCGTGCTTCCTTAATGTTTCCAGATTTGGCATACAAACGCTCAGCCTTGATTGCTTCTGAAACAGTCATGTCATTTGCATCTTTTGGCAATTGAGCTATTCGGTTAGGTCCATCACTTAAGGGATATAAATACCTTTCAAATTCAGCAGTTGTGGTTTTACCATCAGAAGAAAGAGTAAGGAGTTGGCCCTCGAAAAATTCCCACATGGCTTCTCTTTCATTCCAAACCGCACTATTGGCAATCAAAAGTTGCGTATTCTCAAGTCGAGAGAAATCAAGAACAGTAACGTCATTCATCTGACTATTGCGAAATTCCTTTGCATAAAATAATTGTGCCAGTCCCTTAGTTTTTTTTGTTTTATCCTTATTAGATAAGGTTCCGAATCTAGAATAAATAATATTATCTCCCTTCTCAGTTGAGATGGCTCGACCTAATGCACTTTTCAAAGTAACTTCCGCACTTCTATTAGAGATAGGAACAAGAAAATCATTAAACATAAAGGTTAGGATTGTCATAAATAAAGCCAATATCAAAGCAGGGGTAATGATTCTTTTGGTTGCAACTCCTAAACTTCTTAGAGCCTTTAATTCGCTATTAGCAGACAAACGACTGTAGGCTAACAAAGTAGCCATAAGCATTGCCATTGGAAAAGATATAACAAGAAAACCTGGTAATTTAAGTATCAAAACTTTTAAAGCTATGTAAAAGGGTAGGCCTGATTCAACTATTTTCCTGACCAAATCAAACATGACCCCTACAGACAAAGAGACAACTGTGAAAGCTGCGATTGCAAAGATCAATGGGGGGATTAGCTCGCCTAAAAGCCATCTATCTAAAAGAGGAATTCGACGAATATTTTTAGTAAGTAAAGAGCATTTTCCTGATATAAGAAAGGAAACATAATGTAGGGAACTGATGAAGAAATTCTTCATAATTTGAACCTATCTCCTAAATAATGTCGACGAACCAAAGGGTTATTAGCTACTTCATCAGATCGGCCAGAGGCAAGAATTTCGCCATCATTTAAGATATACGCACGGTTGGTGATTGCGAGTGTTTCTCTAACATTGTGATCAGTAATCAATATTCCCATACCTCTGACACGAAGTTTTTGAATCAATTCCTGAAGATCAGCAACAGCTTTTGGATCAACACCTGCAAAAGGTTCATCAAGCAATAAATATCTGGGTCCGTTAGCACCTAGTGCTAACGCACGCGCCACTTCACAGCGTCTTCTCTCTCCGCCAGAAAGTTCATAGCCACGTCTTTGAACAAAATCTTTCAAATGAAAATCTTCTATTAATTGCTCTTTTCGAAGCCTAGATAAACTTTTAGAAAAATGATTTTGAGAAATCGCTAATTCTAAATTTTGGTGAACAGTTAATTGCCGAAAGATACTTGGTTCCTGTGGCAGATATCCAATCCCTAAAGATGCCCTTTCACACATAGGCATATTTGAGACAATTTTTCCATCTAATAAAACCAAACCATGATCTGGTCGTAAAAGTCCTATAACCAAATTAAAAGTAGTGGTTTTACCAGCACCATTTGGCCCCAACAATCCCACAACTTCTCCAGGCTCAATGCTTAATGAAACATTTTTCACCAAATGGCGCCCTAAAAGGGTTAGAGCCACTTTTTCAAGCAAGAGGCTCATATTGAACAAAATCCCCACATATACTTTTACAATTCAAGTATTACCTGGAATAAAAGTCTCAGCCACCTTTAAAGCAAACTACATCAAAATATTAAAACCTCTGTTTCCTTATTAGGACAGAGGACTTAATGCAGAAGCAAGATTTAAAAGGAGCTTCCTACTTCTTGACCAAAGTAGGGACGATGGAACCTTCAACATCTTTTCCTGCTTGGAGCAATATCAACCTTTTCTCTACTAATTTACAAAATTTGTCAATATCTATACCTAAATCAGGAGAAGATGGCAGTCTTAGACGTCCTAGCCCTTCTCCATAGAGAATTACCGCTCCAGTGAAATTCCCCCTTTCAAGATGAAGTTGAGCAACTGATACTTGAAGGAAACCTTGCAAAGTTTTTCTCTCTGGCTCATTACTTTCATGCCATATTTCTTCGAATGCATCATGGGCCTCATACCATTTCCCCAAATTAAAAAGATCTACGGCTCGAATAAATCTATTATCTTCTATTATCTTGGAAAAATGGTATGGCATAAAAAGATTATCGACTTGCTATTTTTTTAGAGGACATTTTTCTTAATCTAATTGAGTCTGGGGTAACCTCAAGCATCTCATCTGGGCCTATATACTCTAAAGCACGTTCAAGAGTCATTTGCATTGGTGATTGAAGTGTATCAAGCTCTTCTGCTCCTGATGATCTCATATTAGTTAGTTGTTTTGTTTTACATATATTGATCTCAAGGTCCTGGGTCCGATTATGTTCTCCAATAATCATTCCTTTATATACTTTTGTTCCAGGGGAAATAAAGTATTGTCCCCTATCTTCCGCATTCTTTAAAGCATAAAAAGTTGCTGTTCCTTCTTCAAATGCAATAAGAACTCCATTTCGACGAGTCTCAAAATCTCCTGACATAGGACGATAATCAAAAAATGAATGGCTCATAATCCCTTCACCTCTCGTTGAACGAACAAAATCACCTCTAAAACCAATAAGGCCTCTTGAAGGAACTAAAAATTCCAATTGGGTTCTCCCATCAGAACCATTTTCCATATTTTGCATTTCAGCTCTTCTGGAACCTAATTTCTCTATACAAGTTCCTACTGCTTCTTCTGGTACATCCATTACGAGAGTTTCCACTGGCTCACAAGGAGTTCCATCAATAGTTCTAAAAATTACTTGAGGTTGAGAAACTTGGAACTCATAACCTTCTCGCCGCATGGTTTCTATAAGTATTCCCAAGTGAAGTTCGCCCCTTCCACTGACAGAAAAACGGTCAGGAGATTCAGTATCTTCAACACGAAGAGCAACATTAGTAAGGAGTTCTTTCTTAAGGCGATCTCGTAATTGACGGCTAGTAACAAACTTTCCCTCTCTTCCAGCGAAAGGAGAATCATTAACCACAAATGTCATTTGCAAAGTGGGTTCATCAACTTTAATAAGAGGTAAAGGCTTGGGTTCGTCTGGGCAAGAAATTGTTTCGCCAATATTCACATCATCAAATCCTGCCAAAGCAACAAGATCTCCAGCAGATGCATTATCTATCTCAACTCTTTGAAGTCCTTCAAAGCCTAATAATTTACTTACACGTCCCTTTTTAATGCTTCCATCCTCCTTTATCAAGGAAGCACTCTGACCATTTCTGACAACTCCATTATGTACCCTTCCAATGATTATCCTTCCAAGAAAGTCAGAATAATCTAGAGTAGTTATTTGCAATTGTAATGGTTGATTCTCATCTCCAACTGGTGGTGGGACATGACGAATAATAGATTCAAATAATGGTTTCATATTATCACTATCATCGGACATTTCTATTTTAGCGAATCCTCCTAAACCGCTCCCAAATAGATAAGGAAAATCACACTGGTCATCATCAGCACCAAGCTCTAAAAATAAATCTAGGACCTTATCTAAAGCAGTTTCAGGCTCAACTCTAGCCCTATCAATTTTATTAACAAAGACAATTGGTCTAAGTCCTTGTTCCAATGCTTTTTTCAAAACAAACCTTGTCTGTGGCATAGGCCCTTCATTGGCATCAACTATTAATAGACACCCATCAACCATTCCTAATACTCTCTCAACTTCACCACCGAAATCTGCATGGCCGGGAGTATCAACAATATTTATTTTTGTACCATTGTAAGTAACAGCTGTATTTTTAGAAAGAATGGTTATTCCTCGTTCACGTTCAAGATCATTAGAATCCATAACGCAATTAGGAACAGTTTCGTTTTCACGAAAGATCCCTGATTGAGACAAAAGAGCATCAACTAATGTGGTTTTTCCGTGATCAACATGAGCAATAATTGCAATATTGCGTATTGCTTTTAAATGAGAACTCATAAAGCAAGAAGCTTCCTAACGAGAAATGAAGCCCTCGGGCTTTATTGCTGAAGGATATCTCAGCGTGAGGCAGATGAACTAGTAAAAGGCAAGCAACAATATTTAGCGAACCAAAACAGGCATTAATTAGTGAATTGCGTAATTTAAGGATTTGGCATCAGTCTTCGAGCAGGTTCAAATTCTCTTAGTGCGGCAGCACTTCCTTCAAACCGCCAATGCCAAGGCTCATAAGTAACTCCCTGAGAATTATTCTTAGGGAAAGAAAGAATGAAATGATATTTGGCTGCGTTTGCAGCTAGCCAACGAAAAGCGGCTGTGGATTCAAAATCCTCTGAAAAATCTGTTTTAGGCCTTCCATAGTCGCCTATATCAATTGCATAACCTGTACTGTGCTCAGAGTAACCAGGTGGAGCTGAAACCCTTGCTCGCTCAATTGCAGTTTGATTACGTTTAGATTTCAGATCGAAAAATATTGTTTTTTGTAATTTGTGTGATCTATAACCGCTAAGGAGAACAAGAGATATGCCCTCAGCTTTCGCAGCAGACTTCATCGCTATATATGCCTTTGCGGTTTCCGAATGTACTTTTATTCCAGAATCAACTTCTACGAGGTCACTCCCAGATATTTGAGAATAAGGGAAATGGCCCAATAGTCTTCCATCTGGAGAAGGAAGAGTCTTAACCAATTGCTCTGGAGATTGTTTTTTGCTTTGAAATAAGACCCTATAGGGAGTTTGCCTGAAAAAGATATTGGGACCAAATACTGCCGCAATTAAGGCTATAAAAAAAATGAATTTCCATTTAGCCCAACTAGCGCGGTTGGACCGACGAGCAATGGGAATGTCATCCCCTTCTTTGTTCCGAGCTATTTCTGCTCGAGACACTCAATTAATGCAGAATCTTGTTTCGATCGTAACGGGTAACAGCTATTAACTGCACGAGAATCCTTGCGTCAGTGTTAGTTTTCAAATTATATTCAAGAATAAAACAAACAAATGCTGCGTGTTGCTGTGATTGGTGGAGGCCCAAGTGGATCCTGCGCTGCTGAGATTCTTGCCAAAGCCGGCATAACTACTTGGATCTTTGAAAGGAAACTGGACAATGCAAAGCCATGTGGTGGAGCCATCCCCCTTTGCATGGTTTCAGAATTTGATCTTCCCGAATCAATTATCGATAGAAAAGTCAGAAATATGCGGATGATTTCCCCATCAAATAGAGAAGTAGATATCAGTCTAGATAACGTTTACGAAACAAACGATGAGAGTGAATATATCGGAATGTGCAGAAGAGAGGTAATGGATGCCTTTATGAGAAACAGAGCAGCTGAATTAGGTGCAACATTAATCAATGGTCTGGTAACCAAAATAGAAACAGGGAAGAACCGGCAAGGGCCCTACACACTGACTTATTCAGACTATTCAAATGGCGAAGCAACTGGAGTAACAAAGACACTAGAAGTTGATTTATTAATTGGCGCAGATGGGGCTAATAGTCGGGTAGCAAAGGCAATGGATGCTGGGGATTACAACGTGGCCATCGCTTTTCAAGAGAGGATTAAGCTCCCCAAGGAAGAAATGAAATATTACGAAAATCTTGCTGAAATGTATGTAGGGACTGATGTCTCTCCTGACTTCTACGGATGGGTCTTTCCAAAGTATGACCATGTGGCAGTTGGAACTGGCACGATGCAAAAAAATCAGGCTTTGATAAAAGGCCTCCAAGAAGGCGTACGAGAAAGAGCAAAGAAAAGACTGGTCAACGGAGAAGTTATCAAAGTTGAAGCACATCCAATACCTGAACATCCAAGACCAAGACGCGTCGTGGGCCGAATGGCATTAGTAGGAGACGCTGCGGGCTATGTAACAAAAAGCTCTGGGGAAGGAATTTATTTTGCAGCCAAAAGTGGGCGGATGTGCGCAGAAGAAATAGTTGAAGCCAGCGAAGGTGGCAATGTTATCCCAACTGAAAAAGATCTGAAAGGATATCTTAAAAAGTGGGATAAAAAATATGGTGCAACCTACAAAGTTCTTGAAATCCTACAAAATATATTCTACACAAATGATGCTGCCAGAGAAGCGTTTGTAGAAATGTGTGATGATAAAGATGTTCAAAGACTTACATTTGATAGTTATTTATATAAAAAGGTTGTAGCAATGAATCCTTGGCAACAAATCAAACTTACCTTGTTAACAATAGGGTCAGTATTAAGAGGTCGTGCCTTGGCACCAGATTCCTACAAGCCCGTTCCTAGTGCAGTCAGAGATGAAGAAGAGGTAAATGCAATGCTTAAAGTAAGTACAATCAAAGGTGGCATAAAAGTGGGCGGGCAGAAGAAATAAAGTTGCTTAACTGATTAAAATAAATTGCTCATTTTATACAACTAAAATCTGCAATAACAGATGCTTGATTTCTTAAAATAGACAGCAAATTAAGTCTATTAGTACGAATTTCACTAGATTCAACCATTACCATAACACTCTCTTTACCATCAAAAAACTCTGACAAAGCATCTGCACCTGCCGCTAGTCCCCTTGCAAGTTTCTCGTAACGATCATTAGATTCTTCTCTTATAATTGGTTCAAGTGTCTCAAGAACCTTAAGCATCTGTGATTCACTTCTACTTTCAAACAAGTTAGGATCTACAACCTGATTAGTAGAAATTATATCCAAAGATAATTCACCTTGACTAGCGAGCCTGGCTGCTCTTGTTACCACTGCTTGTACATTCTGAAGTTCTCCAGATGCCCTCATCTTAGAAAGAAGCTCTGCTCTTAATTTTGCATCTAGAGGATCAGAAAGTATGTCTTTTATAGGGATAGTTTCTCCTGCTACAGATTGAACAATATCTTGGTCAACAGCAGATTCTTCCAATAAAGTAATTATTCGCTGACGGATAAAGTAACACAAATCATCCTTTAAAGTTTTAGCACCTATCTTGAAATCAGGAAATAGATTCGACCAGTGATCACAAGATAAACTAATAAGTTTGAATAAATCAAGTTTCCATTTCTTGGACCAAAGTATTTGCAAAATACCATTACCTGCTCGTCTTAATGCATATGGATCAGAAGAACCACTAGGCCTTTCTCCTTTAACAAAGATACTTAAAAGAAGCTCGAGCCTATCTGTTATTGCAAGCAAAGCACCTGATTCAGAAGCAGGCATATCGTCTCCTGCTCCTCGGGGTTGATAGTGTTCTAAAACTGCTAAAGCAACCTCTCTAGGCTCACCTTCAGCTATTAAATACTTACCCCCCATTAGTCCTTGAAGCTCCGGAAATTCTCCAACCATATTGCTAACCAAGTCATGCTTACAAAGCTTGGTGGCCCTTCTCACAGAAAGAACAAAGTGAGAGTCATTAGGATTGATCTGCTTTATAAGCTCATCAGATATCCATTGCATTCTTTCTACTCGATCATACAAAGAGCCAAGTCCTTCAGCAAAAGTAACATTTCTGAGCTTGTCTAATCTTTTCAAGCTTGGGAGAGCAAGATCAGCATCAAAGAAAAATTTTGCATCAGCAAGTCTAGCTTTTAAAACCCTTTCATTTCCTTTTCGAACAGTTTCCAAAGAGTCTGGCAAACTGTTAACAATACAAAGAAAGGATGCTATTAGATTTTTCCTTGCATCTAAAGAGAGAGGATCAATGGAAGAGTTAGATAAATAAAGTGGGATATACCTTTGATGAACTTTCATAACTGTACTTAACACCTCAGAAGGTAAATCCAAGTATTTTTCTTCGATGGTTCCATTAATCAAAAGAGGTGCTTCTAATAAATCAGTTAATTCCTCCAAGAGATTATTAGGCAAGTCAGGCTTTGCGTCCAAATCCAATGAAATCCTTGAGACCATATCTTTAATAAGTTCTCTTCTCTTCTCCCTATCAACTTGAACTCCTTTATCTAAAATCAACTTAATATATTCTCCTGCAGATGGAATTTCAAAAGATTGAGAATGTAAACGATGTCCTCTACTTTGTCGGCCTGAAGTCACAACTGGATCACTTCCTTCTAGAGAAAAAGAAATGATTTCTTCATCTAAAAGGGACACAATCCAACGAATAGGCCTTGAAAAGCGCGCGGCACCAGACCCCCATCGCATAAAACGTCGGCCTTGAATACTAAAGATCCACTTAGGTAATAATTGACTCAGCAATTCTGACGCCGACAGACCTTTCTCAACAACTTTGGCAAAAACAAAAGGGCCTTTTGGTGTTTCTCTTATTTCTAACGAGTCCAAATCAACCTTTGCACTCTTAGAGAAACCAATAGCAGCCTGGGTTGGCTTCCCATCTTTAAAAGCTTGTAAAGCAGGAGGTCCCTTCCTTTCTTCTATAAGGTCACTAGCTGACAAAGCAAGTTCCTCAATAGAAACTACTATTCTTCTGGGAGTACTGGTGCAATATATCTTTCCATGGTCAAGCCTGCAGCTTGACATGTCAGAAGCAATATGTTCCTTGAGTTCAGACAAAGCAATTCGAGTGAAATCAGCTGGAAGCTCCTCAGTACCAAGTTCGAGTAAAAATGTCGACACAAAGACGTAAAACTAATATGAGTACATTTTAAGAAGACTAGTGAGCACACTTATGATGAATATCGCTACGGTGAGTTAGGGGAACATTTTTGTCGTGAAAGTTGAGGAGCCAAGATCTGCCAAAGAATTAGCGAGTGAACTCTCTCCTTGCATTGCCACAGGGGCAGAAAGGACAAAATTTGAGCAATTTAAAGCAAGCAGTGAATATCTAAAGGTCCCACTAGAGCAAGAGCTTGGAAATGCTTGTAATCACTTCACTAATGATGCTGTTCAACTACTGAAATTCCACGGCAGTTACCAACAAGACAATAGAGAAAAACGAAAAAAAGGGGAAGAAAAAGATTGGCAACTGATGCTTCGCCTAAGAAGCCCTGGAGGCAAAATACCTACAAAACTGTACCTAGCATTAGATTCTCTATCAGACAAACTTGGTAATGGAACACTTAGAGCCACTACAAGACAAGCATTTCAAATGCATGGAATAAGGAAAGATAATCTGCAAGAAGTTATAAATACAATTATTAAATCTATGGGTTCAACTCTTGCAGCATGCGGTGACATAAATAGGAATGTAATGGCACCAGCAGCACCTTTTGACAAAGAAAATTACAAAGTTGCTCGAAATCTATCCACAGAAATTGCAGATTTACTTAGTCCAAAGCAAGCAGAAAAGACATATCTAGACCTTTGGGTGGATGGAGATCTTTCTTATCGGATACGTCCAAACCCTAATGTGGTCAGAGCAAGAAAAAAACAAGAGAAAAGTGATATCTTCAGCGGCGATATCGGAGAACCTTTATATGGAAATACATATATGCCACGCAAGTTCAAATGTGCTGTAACGGTTCCAGGAGATAACTCAATTGATCTTTTGACTCATGATATTGGTTTGGTTGTCTTTACTAATCAGAAAGGTGCACTTAGAGGATGCAATGTTTATGTTGGAGGAGGAATGGGTCGTACTCATAATAATGATGAAACATTCGCAAGAATTGCAGAACCTCTTGGATATGTTTCAGCGGAACATATATTGGAGCTTATTCAATCAATATTGGCAATTCAAAGAGATTATGGAGATAGAAAAGTAAGGCGTCATGCTCGAATGAAATATCTAATAAAAGATCATGGCATAGCTTGGCTAAAAGAAAGACTTTACAAAAATTATTTTCCACATAAGATTGAGAAATATAAACCTGAGCCAAAAAGGAAGCTTAAAGATTATTTAGGTTGGCATAAACAATCTAAACGAATGTGGTTTGTCGGTCTGCCTCTGTTATCAGGTCGAATATCTGGTGATTTCAAAAAATCACTTAGAAAACTTATAGAAACATACCAACTAGACATTCGACTAACACCAAATCAAGATCTTTTAATTTGCAATATTGGAAGTCACCAAAAGAGAGGCGTTCAAGACTTTTTATCCAAATTCAATCTCCAAAAACCAGAGTTAATTGACCCCATTAAAAGGCACGCAATAGCCTGTCCAGCCCTTCCACTTTGTGGCCTGGCAATTACGGAGGCAGAGCGAATGCTGCCAGAGATACTCGAACGCATACAAAACCAACTAGACAAATTAAAAATTGACAAGACAATACTTATAAGAATTACAGGATGTCCAAATGGATGCGCAAGACCTTACATGGCTGAACTGGCACTTGTTGGTAGTGGAATCAATCAATACCAACTTTGGCTTGGTGGATCGCCAAATCTAGAACGCCTTGCTAAGCCATATTTATCAAAAATGTCCCTGGAAAAATTAGAACAGACTTTAAACCCTGCTTTAAAAGGCTGGCGTGAAACGGGACTGAAAATGAGCTTTGGAGACTATATCAACCAACTTGATGACCAAACGATTCAATCATTATTAAAAGCAGGGGAATAAACTCCATAGATTGCATATTTTGCTTTAGTTTTCCAAGCCCACATCTGATCCCCATAACTAAAATGCCACCACTCTTTAGGATGCTGAACAAAGCCTGAATCGATCATCACCTTTTGAAGGAGACATCTCCTCATATGCCATATAGAAGACTGCGAACCAGGATTACTCTTCGATTCATCTAAGTAGAAATTAGGTTCTGATATTGGACTAACAAGATCTATCTCGCCCCCCAAATCAAGAGGGACCCCTAACTTTGTTGAGATAGTCAAATCAACTGCACCACCGGTGCTATGAGGAGGTGGGTTTAGAGGATCAAAGCTAGGTAAAGCCCAAAAAGTCTCTACCAATTTGATTACTTTATTGATCTGTTCAGTTTGATTTTTTTCAGACAAATTCAAATTCCTTGATTTACACTCCTGGTCAACGGAATAATCAAACATATATTTCTGGACTGAGATTGGGCGCAATCCATCAAAAACAGATAGGCAAAGCTGAGGATTTTCCTTTTGGAGAAGATCTTGGGCAAAGGTGAGACGTTGAATAACCCCATCTCTCAACATGTAAGGATCCTCCCCTGTTTCATAGGGAGCACCCAGAGAAACATAGGGATGAGGTTCAAATCGATGAAGAAAGTCAGGTAATTTTCTAACAATCTCACCCTTCTCTAAGATTGGCCAATCAAACCAAGGACGAGCCATTCAAAACCTCATTTTGAACTAGTTTCCACAAAGTTGGTTGGGTTTTCCACAGCTGGATTCTCTTAAGCGTCCCTATAAAAAGAGGTGAGCTTTTAGTTTTTCCTAACTTTTCGTAATTGCAACAAGGGCACTTTCAATGTATTCATTCTTAATATGTTGGTAGCAATCTATACGCTGAGAAGAACTGCAATATCAAAGATTGTTCTGAGATGTACAAAAAATGGTCCTTTTTTTTTAATGGCACAAAACCCAACAAAATCGAGCCAAAAGCCCCCTACAACCCCGCGAAGGAGAAATCACTGATCTCATGCAGGGCTCAAATGAGTCTCATTCGTGTGGAAAAAAATTTGTTTTTAATTTAGGTATAAATTTGCCTTTAAATCCTTCCAGTGATTCTGTAGCGAGAGTCGTAAAACAGAATTTTTTAAAAGGTTTGGATCAGAATTAATGATTTTGATTGCCTCCTCGCGAGCCTCCTGAAGAACATCAGCATCATCAATCAAACTGGCCAAAACAAAGTCAGGAAGACCTGACTGCCTTGTTCCTAATACTTGACCTGGCCCTCGAAAACGAAGGTCAATCTCCGAAATTTCAAATCCGTCACTTGACCTTTCTAAAACCTCTAACCTCTGCTTCGCAAGAGGATTAGAGGTTTCATTGATCAATAAGCAATGAGATAAATCTCCTCCTCTTCCTACTCTTCCTCGTAATTGATGTAATTGTGCCAACCCAAAACGCTCTGCATGATCAATAACCATTACCGTTGCCTTCGGGACATCCAGTCCTACTTCGACAACAGTAGTAGAAACAAGAATCTGGCAAGTTCCCGATGAGAAGGAATCAATGACTGATTTCTTTTCAAGACTGTTCATACGACCATGGAGCAATCCAACATTAAAGTCAGGAAAAATTTCCTCCGAGAGTTGCCTATGCACCTCAATCGCTGACCTCAGATCAAGTTTTTCTGAATCTTCAACTAATGGCAATACAAAATATGCGCTGAAACCCTTTAAAACTTGATTGCGAATTAACTCATAGGCATTATGTCGTTCTCCTTTAGATAAAAGACTAGTAGAAATAGGTTTTCTACCTGGAGGCAATTCATCTATTTGACTTACATCTAAATCTCCATGAAGAGAGAGTGCCAACGTTCTAGGAATAGGAGTAGCAGTCATCGTCAAAAGGTGAGGTTGCAGGCCTTTATTCATAAGACGATTTCGTTGACGAACCCCAAAACGATGCTGTTCATCAACGACAACTAGGCCTAAGCGAGAAAACTCAACCGGATCTTCAATTAAGGCATGGGTTCCCACAAGGATCTTTATAGATCCATTTGAAAGATCATCTAAAATATTTTTCCTACGAGAACGAGGAGTAGATCCCGTTAGTAGTTCGACATTGACATGTAAATGTATTAACCATTTGCACAATGTACGATAATGTTGTTCGGCCAAGACTTCAGTTGGGGCCATAAGTGCACCTTGCCAACCCGCTTCAACTGAATGCAATAAGGCAATCAAAGCAACCAAAGTCTTTCCACTACCAACATCACCTTGAACAAGTCGAGCCATTGGCTCCTGGCGTTCTAAATCAACTTCAATTTCCTTAATTACCCTGCTTTGAGCATTGGTTAATTCAAAGGGTAGAAGCTCTAAAAATCTTCCAACCAAACCCTCTTTCCGACTAGTATTAAATACTGGAGGTGAAGGATCGACACGCAACTTATTTCTTCTCATCAATAATCCAAGTTGTAAAAACAAAAATTCTTCAAATACAAGTCTTCGTCTTGCGCCTTTTAAAAGAGTTTGATTTTTTGGCCTATGCATTAACGTTATAGCTTCGCTACGACCAATAAGGTTTAATTCTTCAAGTCTAGTTTGTGAAAAAACTTCTGGGTATTTACTAGCGAGAGGTAAAGTAACTTCTATAAGTTCCCGAAAACGATCGCTAGATATACCTTCTGTAAGGGAGTAGACAGGAAGCAGCCTACCAATAGATTTAGACTTTATTTGATAATTAGTGCTATCCATAACTTCAATTAATGGATCAATAATGGTTTTACCATATCGTCCAGATTTAACCAACCCACTAACAGCTACAGTTGAACCAACTGGATAAGAATGTATTTTTCCTTGCAAATAAGCTTGGCTACTAAACCTTCTACCTGCTAAAAATTTTGTTACCTTAATTCTACCAGTCACGTCACTTAAAGATAATTCTAGTATTGCTAAATTTGGATTACGTGGGCTTTTAAATCCCCCACATCGCCTTACATTTGCAACAATTGTTGCCGTTGTACCCTCTTCCAAATTGACAATTCTGCTAAGAGTTGAATAGTCAACATAATCTCTAGGGAAATACTCTAACAAGTCCCTTACAAAAATCAATCCTAGATTCGCCAATCTCTCGTTATTTTTTTTACCTACTCCTTTTATATCTGAAATCAAAGTATCCAGCCCTATTAAATGTTCTTGATACTTATCATTTTCAATAGAGAAATTGCATTGATTAGGCTCATTGCAAAAAGAAATTTTTGGAGGAGCAACTTTATTAGAATAACTAATTGTTTTTGTTAAGGAGTAAAGAGCTTGTCTAGTTTTAGTAACTAATCGTTTCCTGGCAGAAAAAGGTATAGAAGAGTATGACAAGAAAGACTTTGATAAACTGTCAAACAATTCCTTCTTATCTTTTTCCAGAATAAAGTCAGGGGGAGCAGAAAGTTCGCGAGATATAAACAAATGAAAATTCTCCTTACGGCCCATAAGATCAGTAAATCCCTTTTCAGCTTCTATTGTTAAAGCCTGTTGAATAGGTCTTATCCAATTTAAAACTTCAATTGAATTAAAAGAAGTCAAGTCTATATGTAATTATTGTGGAGAAGATTCATCAACTGATTTACCCAGCCATTCTTGATGAGCTTCCTTAGCAATAGAACGACTCGTCCAATGCCGATGTTTCCTTACCAAAGAAAGTAAAGATAACCGATGCTTCTTAAGTTCATTACGACAAACTCTTAGGCTTGAAGAATCAAACTCTAAGTCTGAAATACTAATTAAGACACAAGATATTTCCATTAGACCCCCAACTAGTGAATTGGGAATAGGTAATCTAAGACGAAGAATATGTGATTCTGATGAGAAAGACTCAACCTGACCATTAATTGCGGCATCAAGTACAGATATTGGCAATAGATTATTGATAATACCAACTCTTAAGAGTTCTACATTCAATGCATGTGAAAGATTTCGAAGTCTTCTAGCTATTGCAAGTTCAAATAAATCCATCCAACGAGCAAGAGCCAAAGCATCAGTTGGCAGGAAAGAATTCTCTGCATCTAAAACACCATTAAGAAGAAAGTTGTTCTCTCGTTGCATATTATCTGGTTCAGGTGAATTATTTTCTTTCCCAGTTCCTATAGCATCACCAGCCATAATAAAAAGGGATTGTAAAAGGTCCAGCTCACTTTCTTTTCCAATATTTTCCTTGTTGTCATCTGAAGGATTCTTCGTGGTATTTCCCTGATTAAAAGTTGAAGTTAGTTCAGTATCTTTTTCAAAATCCTCAAATCTATTAAAGTTAAATGAGAGATTTATTTGTTCTAGATTGGCATCCTTATCAAGAGGAAAAGAAAAAAGATTTTCATAGTATTCATTATTTTCAAGAGGAGGGTCTAGCGTTAAATCAATAGAATTATTTGATTTATTAATCAGGTCTTTGCGGGAATCAATTGTGGACAAAATTTCACGTCTATCCTGATCCCTTTTTATTTCATTTTCTCTTTCCATTTGACCAACCAAGTCTCTTAACTGCTCAATTGTCAAGAATGAGGAGCAATGTCTTACAAGATTTTCCACTTGTTTATAAAAGTCTTTTCTCGACTGGGAGCTTATTTGATTTAAAAGATGTTGATCTTTTTCAGTTATTAGTACAAATAAAGCTTGACGTACTGAGTTAAGCAGGTTATTCCTTACAACTTCTATATAATGTGATTGGTCGCTATAAATAATTGGCGCCAATTCTTGGCACTGAATTTTAAGAAGCTCTAATTGTTGAGAAGGATCAAAAGTTCTCAAGGGTTTTCTTTTAGTAGGAAATCAAGCAGCCTTCATAGATGCCACTTCTGAAGCAAAGTCTGATTCCTCAATTTCAATTCCCTCTCCAAGAGTATAACGAGTGAATCTACGAACTTGAATGTTCTCTCCTATCTGACCAGCAACCTGCTTAACAAGTTCTGCAACTGTAATTGAGGTATCACGTATAAATGGCTGTTCCAGCAAAGCCAACTCTTTCAAACGCTTACCGATTCTTCCCTCAACAATCTTTGCCTTGATCTGGTCAGGTTTGTTAGAAAGATCATCCCGGCCCATCTCTATTGATTTTTCTTTATTAACAATGTTTTCTGGAATCTCATCAGTAGAGACATATTCCACATTTGGACAAGCCGCTATTTGCATGGCAACATCACGTAAAAGGCCTTGGAACAATTCACCACGAGCAACAAAATCAGTTTCACAATTAATTTCTAATAAGACTCCAACTCTTGCCCCTGTATGGATATAACTTCCTACGGCACCTTCTGCAGCAACTCGTCCAGACTTCTTTTCTGCACTAGCAATACCTTTTTGTCGCAACCACTCGATTGCTTTTTGTATGTCTCCGCTCGTCTCAGCAAGAGCTTTTTTGCAATCCATCATTCCTGCGCCAGTTTTATCCCGCAGGTCTTTTACAAGCTTGGCTGATACTTCCGCCATTTTAAATTAAGAGAAAAGGTGAATAAGTTTGTTTTGAAGAAAGTAGGCTTACCAATGAATAAGCAATTAATCATTAGCTACCCAGAAGAGGTAAATAGAACAGTTAGTTCTGTTTAATCAGAACCGCTTCTACCTTCCGTCAGAGGCACGTTGATCATTCGAACCGTGACGTCCCTCGTTAATAGCATCGGCAAGCCGTCCTAACACGAGCTGGACTGAACGAACTGCATCATCATTACAAGGAATTGGAACCTCACATAAATCTGGGTCGCAATTGGTATCAAGCATAGAAACCAATGGGATATCCAGTTTCCTTGCTTCTAGGACGGCATTGGTCTCACGTCGTTGATCAACCAGTACAACAACGTCAGGCAATCTCCTCATACCTTTGAGACCACCAAGGTATTTTTGAAGCCTTTCTAACTCTCTGCGGAGAACTGCTGCTTCCTTCTTGGGCCGCATTGCAATTGCTCCACTGGACTCCATTCTTTCCAGATCTTTTAATCGATCAATTCTTGCTTTCATTGTGGTCCAGTTGGTAAGCATTCCACCAAGCCAACGCTGATTTACATAAGATGCACCACAGCGGGTTGCCTCTTGAGCAACAACTTCTGAAGCTTGTTTCTTTGTACCGACGAACAAAAATCTTTTACCACCTCTAGCAGCTGAGCGAGCCCATTTATAGGCATGGTTCATGCATACAGCAGTTTTGACTAGATCAATAATGTGGACACCGTTTCTCGCGCAATATATATAGCGCGACATTTTTGGATTCCATCTTCGGGTCTGATGACCAAAATGGGCACCAGCCTCCATCATCTCAGCGAGAGTTACTACAGCCATAGTGTTGAGGTTTCGGGTTCGCCTCCACCTGCCAGGTATGTGTCTAGGCCAAAAAATTATTTTGACCTAATAAACATCACCCGAAACAGACAGGTGTGCGTAATTAGGGACATCTAAATTTATCAAAAGATGGTTACCTTAGGCCTAAAATTAAAGCCTCCTTATAAATCGACCTAACAAGAAGGCGATTCAATGGCAAACGTAGGATTTCCATTGCCAAACTAGGATGTCCGTTTCTAATCAAAAAATTCAAAACTGGTCTAAGAGTTTTGTGATTTATTAATCCACAAAAAGTGAGGGTTTCCCAAAGTAAGAAATGTATCCAGGTGTACTGAATAATCAATCGAACTCTAAAGGAAGGGTGTTTTCTATAAAAAACCAAAGCCATCTTCGCTCGCTCTCGTTCAACCCTAATCAAATCAGGTATTTGATCTAAGTTCAGGGCAGGATGCCAGTGATAGCCAACAGCCCGAGGGCATTTAATTAATTTGACACCTAACTCACGAAGCCTTTCACCTAGTTCCAAATCTTCCCAACCGTACAAAGAAAACTTTGGATCAAAAAGGCCTGCTGAAAGTAATAAATCCTTCTCTATAGCCACATTGCCTGTAGCGAAATATGCCCATGAAATGTCACTTATCTTATGGGGCTCGAAAGATGGATTATCGAAATTCGAAGTATTAATAACTGCTCCATAAGTGAAGCAAAGTCTATTGCCAGATCGTTCCCAAGCTCTTTGCAAAGCTGAGCTATGAGAACTCAAAAAAGATTCAGTAACAACCAGATCGCTATCTATAAAAACAATTACATCACCCAATGATTTCTCTACTCCCAGATTCCTTGCTTGTGCTGGGCCTCCATGATCTTGCTCAAACAAACGTAGATGAGGGAAAACATCCATTGAATGCTTTAACCATTCAATGGTTTTATCAGTTGAGCCATCATCTACTACAACGACCTCAAACTGGTCAACTTCTGGACCAAATTTTTGATTCTCAAGGGCAAATAAACACTTCTCAAGTATTGGTTTACGATTAAAAGTAGGTATTACAACACTAATAAACATTGATCTATACAACCCTCATTTAAAAATTGCAGATTAATTTAGCCCTAGAGATGGAATTAGATCCCAATCGACTCTCTAGCGCAATCTTAAATTAAATATTAATCGGCAGCACCACCATTATTCGCTGTTCCGGTTACACCGTTACCAGCCCCTTCTCCACGACCATCATTGCGAAGCTTACGCTTCTTAAATTTGCGAGCATAAGCTCTGTTTCTTTCTTGTTTTTCCTTTTTGAGGTTTCTGCGTTTTGCCATTTGATTCGGATTAAAAATCCATAACTTATTCCCTAACCTAACCAAAAGAGGGGATTATGCGTCCATCTTCCATTCTCAGTACACGGTCCGCCACATCAAGAATTCTCGAATCATGCGTAACCATAAGGACTGAGCAGGCTTGATGCTTGGCTAAGCGTCTTAATAAATCGACCACTTCCCTCCCCGTGGAGCTGTCTAACGCAGCAGTTGGTTCATCCGCTAATAACAATTTTGGACGAGCTGCCAATGCTCTGGCAATCGCAACACGTTGCTTTTGTCCTCCAGAAAGATCTTGGGGAAGCTTCCCTAAGTGGTCATCAAGGCCAACCGCTCTCAGCCATTCTCTAGCCTGATTACGGCGAGAAAGATAAGAACACCCCTGAAGAAGATCAGAACCCATTTGAACATTTTGTTCTGCAGTAAGGCATCTAAGAAGGTTGTGACCTTGAAAAATCATGCCAATTTGCCTCCTAATGTTTTGCCTTTCTTGTCTTCGACAATCTCCCAATTGAGTACCCAAAACGTTTACTTCACCCTGTTGAACCTTACGAAGTGCTCCGATAAGAGTAAGTAATGTTGTTTTTCCACATCCTGACGGACCAGTCAAAAGAACAACCTCTCCTGCTCTAATTTGTATTGAAATTGTATTAAGCACTTTACGGCGATTCACCCCTTTACCAAACCAATGACTAAGTCCATTAATATCAATTGAGATAGGGTCCTTCTGATTAAAATCTGTCATGATTCTTTCAGAACAAATAGGAAATAGATTAAAATATTTCTGCAGGATCAGCATCAACTAATCGCCTCATTGCCAAGACAGCTGACAACATGCACATTAGAAATATCATCACAAAAACAATGGTTGCCCTATTGAGGTCCATTGCTATGGGAAGATTAGTTGAACTCCTTACAAGTGAATACAATCCAAGTCCAGCTATATATGCAGGTATATAACCCATTACAGCTAAAAACACACCTTCTCTTACAACTACACTTAAAAGGTGCTTTAACTTATATCCCATTGCAAGAAGAGTCGCATATTCTGGCAAGTGGTCACTAACATCACTGTAAAGAACTTGATAAACAATTACGCAACCAACAACAAAACCCATGACTGCACCAAGGGTAAAGATGAATCCGATAGAAGTACTATTTCTCCAATAATTCTTCTCAAACTCTATAAATGATTCGCGAGTGAAAACAGCAACATCATTAGGTAAACTTTTTTTTAAAGAGGTAACAACTGCTTCCGGATTAGAACCAGGTTTTAGCCTGATAAGTCCTATCTCAATGCTGCCTGGTGGCGTACCTGGAAGTAAATCAAGGTAAGTTTCTCTACTTGTAATTAAATTTCCATCGGCTCCAAAAGAAGGTCCTAAAGATATAAGTCCAGCCACTCTGACTCTCTTTCCGGCAAGCTCAGTTTCAACCAATCGTCCTTCTTCATACCATTCAGAAACCGGTCCAAATTCATCCCTTGACCTTTTATCAAATAAAACCCTTCCAGGATTAGTAAGAGCTTTGGCTTTCCTTCGAAGTTCAGGGTCTTTAAAAAGTGGATCACCCGGTTCAAATCCCAAAGCTAATATCGATCTTGTCGAAAGAGATTCGGGATTTCTCCAAAGAAGAAAGTTCCAATTCACAGGAGTTGTACCAATAACATCCCTATGGGCCATAGCTTGAACAAGCCTTCGCCTAGGAAATCCGCTCATACTTATTGAACTTTTAGAACGGGGGCTGATTAATACCAAATCAGCATCAAATAACTTGTGAACAGTGACACTGGTATCGAATAAACCATCTCTAAAACCTAACTGCATAAACATTAAAATCCCTGCAAAGCTAATACCTGCAAGAGCAACCAATAGTCTCAGTGGTTGGCGAGTAAGCAACAACCAAGCAAGAGGAATTTTTCTACTTTGAAAAAAACTTCTTTTCACGATTACGGAACAAATCTTGCAATAACTTTCATGCCCGTAAATTGTTTTACCAATGCTGCAGAGCGAGAATCAAGGCTGACTCGAACCTCAACGACTCTCGCATCAGCATCACCTGTAGGATCAGTCGACAAAACTTTGCGTTGACGTACCTGTGGGCTAATTAACATCACTTGACCGCTCAAAGTACCTTTAAATCCACCATTTTCACTAGTAAGGTTAACTACTTGACCAACCTTAATTCTAATTACATCCGACTCATAAACCTCTATGAGAGCCTCCATAGTTCTGTTGGCTCCAACTTCAATTACACCTTCACTGCCGGGTCTCTCTCCAACACGAGTATTTATACGTAAAACAATTCCAGTAATTGGTGTCTTTAGCTCACTATCTTGAAAATCAGCCTCCAATCCAACTAACTGCGCAGAGGTCTCTTCTAGCAATCCTTGCAATTTAATTAATTCATCCTCTTTCTCCTCTAAAAATACTAAAGCAGTGGCGCCTTCTAAAGCTGTTTTTTTATATCGATTAATCTCCCTATTTTTCATACTAATTTCAATGCCCAAAGTTTTTAAGCGGGCACGCAACCCTTTTAGCTCAGCAAGTATTTGAGGACGATTATCAAAAACTGCCAAAACTTGTCCTTCTTCAACTAAATCACCTTCTTCCACAAGTAGTTCTGCAACGCGAGGGGTTCCTCCAAAACCACTTAATGGTGCAGCCAATCTTCTAATATCCCCAGAAGGTTGCAATTGACCTAAAGCTGCTACAGCTTCTAAAGGCTTTTCTGCAACTGACAAAGTACTTGTAAGCTCCGAATCAACATCTGGATTATCAAGAAAAGGTTTTCGATCTAAGACCAAAAGACCTATTGCTATTGAAAGTGATAAAAGAATTAATTTAGCCAAAACAAGATTTTTCTTTTGAGTTATGGGGCAGAAGGATTGTCAAAGAGTATCTGGGATAGGTAACGCTCCGCCCATTCGGGATTGAATGCTTTTTCCAGAACCGATCGCGTCTTGTCATTTCGTTTCTGTTGCAAACAATAGAAAAGCTGTTGCTCATATCTATAAATGGTAGTAGCTGCATCAAAAGGTTCGGGAGCAGTCTTATCAAGAAATGACATAAAGACTGATAAATAGGAATCAACTAGCTGAAAAAAAAGATTCTCTTCACCTACGTCAAAAGGGCGTATAAATTTAACGAATGGTGAAAAAATCGATCCCCATTCAGGCAATTTTCTAATTTCTTTAAACTGGGGAATATTTACTTCCTTAAGTTTACTAATAATAGGAAGGGGTAATTCTTTGCCTACAGGAGAAATATCAACTATTGCCGCAGAGATTCCATTGGGTACAGCCACAATATCAACACCAAATATTGGTAAGTCAAATTTAGGGTTAGGAAAAAAAACGCAATGAAGTATTTGTAAGCCTGATCCAATTTGAGCAACTTCAAGATGAAGTTTTCGAAGCCCTAAACTAGTGTGCAGCTCATTGCTAATAAATAAAGCCTCCCCTTCAAGGGAACCTCGGATTTCCTCTAGCTGGGAATTTAATTGTAGTGGCTTCAACCCAGGAAACGATTCTCTGCGTTCTCTGATTAGGCCAGCCACGGATGTAATCAAAGGGTGAAGGCCATTACCTCTAATAGGGGGGGAAGGCATCAAAGCGACAAAACGATAAGAATGGGTCTTTGCTATCCACTCATAGCAAGTTTTATAGAAGGACCATCAATTCAGCATTGGTCTATCAAAAATGGTACTCGTTGCGTAATGGCACATATGCCAGAAGCATCGCTCACATGCATAGATTTCTGGTGCAAAGCAGGAAGTTCAAGTGAAAATTCGGGAGAAGAAGGAATAGCCCACTTTCTGGAGCACATGGTTTTTAAAGGAAGTAGATCTCTTGGTGCGGGTGAATTTGATCTAAAGATAGAAGCACTAGGGGGAAGCAGTAATGCAGCAACAGGGTTTGATGATGTTCACTTCTACGTACTAGTACCTTCAATATCTACAGAAATCGCCTTAGAACACTTGCTAGATCTAGTACTAACACCTTCCTTAGAAAAAGACTCATATACGACCGAAAGAGAGGTTGTACTTGAAGAAATAGCCCAATACAAAGACCAGCCTGACGAGCAAGTCGTTCAGAGACTGCTAAGTGAGTGCTGGGGAAAGCATCCTTATGGAAGACCAATTTTAGGGTTTGAATCGAGCTTGCGGGCAACTAATCCAGAAAAGATGCGCGAATTTCATGCCAATCGATTTACAGCAACCAATTGCTGTTTAGCAGTTGCTGGCTTCATCCCAAAGAATATTAATGAGATCCTATTAAATAGTGCTCTATGTGAGCTTGAAGACAAGAGTATTAATGATATAAATAAGAGTAGTTTATCTAACATAGAGTTCAAAACGGGTGTTAATAAGATTGAAATTCAGAGGTTAGAATCATCGAGAATCCTAATGGCATGGCAGGTTCCACCTGCAAAAGAACAAGAAATAATTATGGGTATTGATTTAGTATCTACTGTTCTTGCAGAAGGCAGAAATAGTAGATTAGTTCAACGGCTTAGAGAAGAGCTAAGGCTAGTCGAATCAATAGAGATGGAGATAACAATACTTGAGCAGGGTAGTTTAGTCATTTTAGAAGCATGTTGTCTTGAGAAAAATATTGAAAAAGTAACTTCAGAAATTAATAAGGAGTTGATATTATTAGGTGAAATTCAAATAAAAGAGGAAGAACTAAGACGTGCAGTTCAACTTGTAAGTAATGGATTATATTTTGGACTTGAGACTTCAAGTCAAATAGCAAGCTTTATAGGTAATCAGTCACTATGGAATAGAGAGCAACCATTACTTGAGTCTTTAAAATACATTCCAAGATGGACACCAGAAAAACTAGCAAAAAGAATCATTCCACTTCTTCAACCACATCTAAGTTGCACACTAATAGCAACACCAGAAAAACTAATCAAAAACAATAGTGGAAATCTTATTTGACAAGACCCCTTCACCAGGAGTTCTAGCCATCAAGCTATGGGTTAATTCAGGAAGTGGCAATGATCCTTTAGGTCAAAGAGGGGCTCACCAACTTCTAAGTTCACTACTTACAAGGGGCTGTGGGCCACATGACAAAAATTCTGTGGCAAGCTTAATAGAAAATTCAGGAGCATCGCTAAGAGCTGATGCTCATGAAGATGGAATACTTGTAAGTTTAAAATGTTCTCCTAATGATTGTGAAAAACTTCTTCCATTATTAGGGTGGATGATTTTTAATCCTCATCTTGAATCAGATCAGGTAGAACTGGAAAAAGAGTTATCTCTGCAAGCTCTTTCTAGGCAAAAGGAGAATCCATATTGCCTGGCATTTGATGGATGGAGGCAAATAGCCTATGGCAATGGTCCTTATGGTCACGACCCTCTTGGTTATGAACCTGATTTAAAATCATTAAATACGAAAGATCTGAAACCTATTGCCAATAATTTAAAAAGGGAATTTAAAGTTCTTGCAATAGCGGGCTGCAAAGAAAAAGAATTAGAAGGTTTTTTTAAATATAACAAGCAATTTAGTACATTTTCAAAGCAAATGGATGCTAGTTTTTCAACTATAGTTGATCATAAGATATCAACATTTTCCAATGATAACAACAAGAATCTATTTCATAAATTCGAGAGTACAGGTCAAGTAGTTATAATGCTAGGCAGACCAACAGTGCCACATAACCATAGATATGATCTTCATCTCAGACTATTAAATTGTCATGCTGGGCTGGGCATGTCAAGCATTCTATTTAAACGTCTAAGAGAAGATCATGGTGTTGCATATGATGTGGGAATTCATCATCCTACGAGGCAAAGACAAGCACCATTTGTCATGCATGCTTCTACCAGCGAAGAAAAAGCATTACTAACACTTCAGCTGCTTTTAGATACATGGTATGAACTTTCTCAAAAACTAATGACTACTAGCGAGACAGAACTTGCAAAGGCCAAATTCCGAGGTCAGCTGGCTCACGAAAATCAAACAGCAAGCCAAAGAGCAGAACGACTTGCACACTTAAAATCCTTCAATATGAATCCCAGTCAAGACCAAATAAGTTTAGATATAGTAGAAGATATAACAAGTGAAGAATTGAAAGATGTGGCATCACAAATTCTACAAAAACCATTACTTAGTCTATGTGGCCCAGAGAAATGTATTAAGAAACTTACCAAATATTGGAACTCATTAGATAAATAATATTTAATTGGTTATCTAGTAATTAACTGATATTATCTGGCCTCTCAAGTTTATCCGCTGATATTAGAAAAGTACCTCTTCTGAATCTTACAGCAACAATTTCAGCAGATCTTATTTCAACAACAACACCTATCTCCTCTTGCCCTACCAAATCGGGGGGCCTAAGCATTGGCATTGCATCAGCTGTCTTTAAATAAGGCAATGGAAGAGAAATAGAGACCTTGTCTCCAATGATGAATTTCATAAAAATATTTGAATTAAGACGCTCTTAATGCAGGATGGGGTGAGTCGTATTCCCATTTTGAGGGGTCTTGCAACCTTTAGCGCTGCTTTAGCTGGGTTAATGATGACTCTTATTGGAGCATTCATACCTGCAGCAATGCTTGTTCCAATTTTTCCTTTACAAGTTCTTAGCCTACCTAGCACATGGCAAGTACCTTCTCTCCTTCTATGCTCTCTAATTGCTGGTCCTAAGAGCGGTGTGATAGCAGGAGTGGCATATTTATCTATTGGGATATTTCATTTGCCTGTGTTCCATGGAGGAGGAAGCATTCCATACATCTTTACTCCAAGCTTTGGATACTTAATAGGATTAATCCCAGCATCATGGGTTTCAGGTCAAATAGCAAATCAGCGCAAAATGAATGACTTTCTAGGTTTGACCTTCTCCGCAATTTCCGGCCTCTTAGCATTACATCTAATAGGCATAATAAACCTGCTAATTGGATCGGCCCTACTAAGCTGGAATGGTAGTTTTCCTGAAATGCTCTTCAGCTACTCAATTGGAGTACTACCTTCTCAAATAGCACTTTGCTGTGGAATTAGCCTAATTGCATTACCACTTAGAAGGTTATTATTAATAGAATGAATAAACCATTCTCTGATCCTAAGAAGCTATTATCAATCTCTACATTAGTGATTGCAATAGATCAACTTAGCAAGAATTGGGCGAATCAGAATCTTGATTTTTTATCTTCCAAATCATTTCTACCGGGAATTATTCAACTAAGACTCACCTATAATACTGGTGCTGCATTTAACTTACTTAGTAACTCTAGTTCATTTTTAAGCATAATAAGCTTAATAGTTTCTATTGGATTAATACTCTATATAGTAAATAATGAACTTGATTATTGGCAAGGGCTAGGCCTGGCTCTTTTGCTAGGAGGCTGTATCGGAAATGGGCTAGACAGATGGAGGCTGGGACATGTAATTGATTTTCTTGAATTAACTCAAATTAAATTTCCAATCTTTAATATTGCTGACATGGCAATTAACTTAGCTGTTATGTGCTTATGCTTTAATTCATTAAAAGGAAAGAATAGTAATAATGACAAATAAAACCAAAACAGGATCAAGATTAATGCTCTCTAAAGTAAGAGACATAAGAATCAAAGAATAATGGAACGCAACAGATTTCTAATTATTATAAGTCTTTTACTAGTTGTACTCTTGATAGCAGGAGGGCTAATAGGAGCATTACTCCGATTAATAAATGAAATACGTTTTTCCTTAGAGTATTTCCTCCCTTATTGGCTGGTAAGCCCTATTTTATTTATTTGTTTCTGCCTGATAATTGCATTTTTCATTCAATATGGGTTACCTTATTGGAAAACTTTGAGTTTACATAAAAACCAAAAATCAACTAAAACCAACAATCTTATTCCTCCTAAAAGTAAAAGCCAGGCTGCAAATAAAAGCCTTGAGAATATTGACAAGCTAATAGAGAAACTAAAAGGTAATATTGCAAAAGAAGTCCTTCAGCAGGAAAGGGAAAAAGTTGCGCAAGAACTAGAGAGAGGTGACTTAATAGTAGTTTTATTTGGTACAGGATCAAGTGGTAAAACTTCCCTTATAAGAGCACTACTTAATGAAATAGTAGGAGAAGTAGACGCTTTTATGGGCTCAACAATACGAAGTAAGGGATATAGGTTAAGGCTTAAGGGGCTCTCTAGATGTATACAATTAATAGATACTCCTGGAATTCTAGAAAGTGGGCTAGAAGGTAAAAATCGTGAAAGAGAGGCAAGGCGTCAGGCAAGCATTGCGGACCTTTTAATAATGGTTGTAGATGGAGATCTAAGATCATCTGAATTTAATATTTTAGTAAATCTAGGAAAGCTGGGGAAAAAACTGATACTTGTTTTAAATAAATGTGATTTAAGAGGAGAAAAAGAGGAAAGGCGACTATTAGAAGTTTTAGGAAGGCGATGTAGCGGACTAATAAATAAAGATGACATTGTTGCGACAAGTTCCTCACCTCAGACATTCCCAAGGCCAGGGAAAAGGCCATGGCAACCTCCTCCGGAAATAGACAACTTAGTAAATCGTTTAGCTCAAGTGCTGCATGCAGATGGAGAAGAGCTATTAGCAGACAACATTCTGCTTCAATGTAGAAAGCTTGGAGAGAAAGGCAGAACCCTCCTAGATAATCAACGAAAGAAAGAAGCAAGAATTACCATAGATCGCTTTAGTTGGGTAAGTGGAGGATTGGTAACAGCAAACCCACTTCCTGGAGTCGATCTACTTGGGACTGCCGCAGTTAATGCACAAATGGTAATGGAAATTTCTAAGACTTATGGTGTGGAAATAACACGCAAAAGAGCACAAGAACTTGCAATATCTGTTGGTAGGACTCTTACTGGTTTGGGAGTTGTAAAGGGGGGGGTTAGCCTAATTACAACTCCTCTGAGTTTAAATTTACCGGCGTTCATAGTAAGCAGAGCAATACAAGGAGTGGCAGCTGCTTGGCTGACTCGTATTGCAGGCGCAACTTTTATCACATACTTCGAACAGGATCAGGATTGGGGGGATGGTGGAGTCGAAGAGGTTGTCCAAAGGCACTATGAGCTCAATCGAAGAGAGTCTTCTTTGAAACAGTTCCTAGAGGATGCCATAAGGCAGGTTGTTCAACCTCTTCAGAATAAGAAATTTCGCCAATTGCCTCCTCAGCAAAGGCTTCAGGAGGAGGAGGAAGCAATTGACCACGAGAATCTAAAATGGTGATAAGTATTAGGTAAATAATTGCTATAAAGACAGAAAAGGCACCTGTAATTAAAGCAATTATTTTAGGCCTTGGTGATTGAACAGACATAAAGTTATACCCTTATAGAATTATTCAATATCCCTGACAACTTATCAAGTTGACTCAATTTAGTATGAGGATTACCCAATACAATCTTTAGATAACTTCGGTCTTTGTAAAAAGGTCTAGAAACCATAAAATTATTTTCCAATAATAATTTTCTAGTAGAGATGGACCATTCATAAGTTTCACTTTTGTCAAAGCCCCTTGGGGTACATGCAAGAAGATGTAATGGACCAGAAAGAATCTCATATTTTGATTTATCTAAAGAGCTCTCTAAGTATTGGCGCCGGTGTATTGCTTCTTTAAGTAATAGTTCAATGCCATTCTCTCCCAATTGTCGTAAACCCATCCATAGTTTCAGTACTTCAGCAGATCTGGTCCCTTGAAGACCAAGTTCTCCTCCATGGTCATCCTCCCAAGCTGGTTCAATATATGGAAGTCCAGTGGAGAAGACATTTGAGAGCTTTGAATATTCGGCGACTAGCAAAAGAGAAGATGTTTTAGGTATTCCTATAACTTTTTGCGGATTTAAGGTTATAGAATTTGCATTAGCAATTCCATCTAACAAATGAGCCGTTGAAGATTTTAATGCAAATACTCCTCCAATAGCAGCATCAATATGCAACCATATTCCAAACCTAGACGTCAGTTCAGAAACTAGCTTCAAAGAGTCAATAGCACCGCAAACTGTTGTACCAGCAGTTGCAACTACTGCAAAACATTTCTTACCATTAAATTCCAATAGTTTTAACTCCTCTTCTAATTCTTTTAAGCAAATCTGACCTTCATGATTTGTCGAGATTAACTTTAAAGAATCTTCTTTTAAACCCATAACTCGAATAGCTTTAGACAAGGAAACATGAGCATCAGTGCTTGCCAAAACTACAGCTTCCGAATCATTTTCAAGTTTGGCATGATGGCGTGCAACAACTAATGCCATTAAGTTGCTAAGGCTTCCTCCACTGGCAGCAACACCTCCTGCACTCTCAGGCAGTCCAAGTCGAGAAGCAAACCATTGGCATATTTTTCTCTCGAGTCTAGAAAGACTCGGTGAAAGTTCTTCAGCCAACAAGTTATTATTTAGTCCAGCACAAATTAATTCTGCCACTATTGCAGCTGTTAGTGGGGGCGGATCTAAATGAGCAAGCGCACCAGGATGAGAGGGTTGGTAAGCCCCGTCCATAACCAGCTTGAGGTCTCGAAGCAACTCGTTCATTGACAAGCCAAACTCTTCAGGAGCTATCTCAGGCAAAGAAGTAAATTCGGGCAATGGACCTCTTTGATTTGCTTCTCCCAACCATTTACAAAGTAAAGAAGTAGCTTTATCAAAAAATCTTTGAACCTCAGGATCTAAATGATCAGGAGAAGCAAAAGATGACAAGCCTGGCGAATTCGTTTTATGTAAATTGCCGATCAATGGCAAATTTGATGCAAATTTCATTCTCCATCCTTATGGCATTGTTTTGGCGATAAATCAATAAATGACATTGGAGAAACCAATTCAACTGTCCCCAAATGACCTAGTTGTTTGGATGGGTTGTTTAATCAAAAGGGCAAGAGATGCTGGAAATCTCGGAGAGATTCCCGTTGCCGCAGTGGTTTTGGACTCAAAAGGTAGGTGCATTGGTCATGGGACGAATTCCAGAGAAAGAGATATAAATCCATTAGGCCATGCTGAGTTAACAGCACTTAGGCAAGCTTCGTTGATCAAAAATGACTGGAGATTCAACGAATGCACCCTGATTGTGACGCTAGAGCCTTGCCCTATGTGTGCTGGTGCATTAGTGCAAGCAAGGATGGGGCAAGTTATTTTCGGTGCTTTTGATATAAAACGCGGTGCATTTGGTAGCACCTTAGACCTAGCGAACCATCAAAGTGCTCATCATCAAATGGAGGTTAAAGGTGGGATATTAGAAAAAGAGGCAAATCAACTAATTCAATCCTGGTTCAAGAAGCTGCGACAGAATTGTTCTTAAAACGTGGAAGCTCAGTTTCAAAGAGATTCAAAATTAAATTCACGTTGTCTAGGGTTGAGTTATAGCCCATTAAACCTAGCCTCCAAACTTTTCCTGAAAGATCACCCAAGCCACCGCCGAGTTCAATCCCATGCTCATTAAGAAGATGAAGGGAAAAGGCTTTCCCATCAACATCTGCAGGAATACGAATTGTTGTCAACGTAGGAAGGCGTAAATCCTCAGAAACATGAAGTTCAAGACCAAGACTTTCTAAACCATTCCAAAGTCTTTGAGCATTGATTTTGTGTCGTGTCCAAGCTTGCTCTAAACCCTCATTAGCTAGTAAGCGAAGGGCTTCTCTAATTCCAAAATTCATATTTACTGGAGCTGTGTGGTGATAAACCCTATCGCTACCCCAATACTTGTTTAAAAGAGAAACATCTAGATACCAATTTGGTACTTGTCCTTTTCTTAAGGCAAGTTTTTCTTCAGCCCTAGGTCCCATTGTAAAAGGCCCCAAACCTGGCGGACAACTCAAGCCTTTTTGACTACAGCTATATGCAAGGTCAATCTTCCATTTATCAATAAAAAGCGGAACACCTCCAAGTGAAGTGACCGTATCTACAAGCAACAAAGAATCAAATTTTCTACAAAGATCCCCTATTCCATCCATAGGCTGACAAACGCCTGTCGAAGTTTCAGCATGGACAATGGCAAATATTGAAGGTTTATACATTTCTAAAGCAGCCTGAATCTCATCTAAAGCAAAAGCATGGCCCCAAGGCTTTTCAATTGTCTTTACATTCGCTCCATATCTACCTGCCATATCTTCAAGCCTGGAACCAAAATAACCTTTCTTTGCAACTAAAACTATTTCATTAGGTTCCACAGAATTGGCAATTGTTGCCTCCATAGCAGCACTGCCAGTACCACTCATAGGAAGCGTTAAACGATTATTGGTTTGCCATGCATAGCGAAGCAATTCTTGGACTTCCGCCATTAGCTCTATATAAAAAGGATCCAAGTGACCGACTGGCGGCAAAGAAAGAGCCTTAAGAACGTCTGGATGAGAATTAGAAGGACCTGGGCCTAGCAAAAGCCTCTTTGGGACAGAAAAAGGATTACAAGTCTTCTTGTGACTTTGATCAATATCAAAGAGAGTTTGCTTCGTCTGCAAGGCCATAGACATTTAATTGAAAAAGAGCCTAATCAGGCATGGTTTAACACTGGGAAAATAAGTGACGGATTGCAATGGCTGATAACACAGCAAAATAATTAAGTTCAATCATGAACTCAAATTAGGCTTGATTAGTCAGAAGAAGCTGACAGAGCCAAACTGCAAGCAAAAAAGGTACCCGTTGATACAAAATTCAAGCTATCAGCTTATTAGCTTAATTAGTTATAGAAATTAAGTAAAAACCAACCCGATGGGCAAATCATCCCAAGAAATCCTCCGCAAAATAAAAGACGAGGGGATTGAACTTATTGATCTCAAATTCACTGATCTGCACGGCAAGTGGCAACATTTAACTGTCACTTCAGACATGATCGAAGAGGATTCCTTTACGGAAGGACTGGCATTTGATGGTTCATCGATTCGTGGATGGAAAGCAATCAACGAATCAGACATGGCAATGGTTCCTGATGCGACCACTGCCTGGGTAGACCCTTTTTACAGGCACAAAACACTTAGCCTGATTTGCTCTATTCAAGAACCAAGGAGTGGAGAAGCATATTCAAGATGTCCTCGTGCTCTGGCACAGAAAGCACTCTCGTACCTGTCTAGTACTGGCCTAGCCGATACTGCTTTCTTCGGACCTGAACCAGAGTTTTTTCTCTTTGATGATGTTCGTTACAATTCAGGAGAGGGCGGATCGTTTTACAACGTCGACACAATCGAAGCGCCATGGAATTCGGGAAGAGTAGAAGAAGGTGGAAATCTTGCGTACAAGATTCAATTAAAAGAAGGCTATTTTCCTGTCTCTCCTAATGACACAGCACAGGATATAAGATCAGAAATGTTGCTTCTGATGGGGCAACTTGGCATACCAATTGAAAAGCATCATCACGAAGTTGCTGGGGCAAGTCAACATGAATTAGGAATGAAATTCGCAGAACTAATTAATGCAGCAGATAATGTGATGACATACAAATATGTTGTCAGAAATGTTGCTAAAAAATATGGAAAAACAGCAACTTTCATGCCAAAGCCAGTCTTCAATGACAATGGGACGGGAATGCATGTTCACCAAAGCCTTTGGAAAGGGGGACAACCTTTATTCTTCGGTGAAGATTCCTACGCCAACCTTTCACAGACTGCAAGGTGGTATATAGGGGGAATACTTAAGCACGCTTCTTCATTCCTCGCCTTTACAAATCCAACCACAAATAGTTACAAAAGACTTGTACCTGGCTTTGAAGCACCTGTAAACCTTGTCTATTCACAAGGAAACAGATCTGCAGCGGTGCGCATTCCTTTAACGGGGCCAAGTCCAAAAGCTAAAAGGCTAGAATTTCGCTCAGGGGATGCTCTTGCTAATCCTTATCTTGCCTTCAGTGCAATGATGATGGCAGGAATAGATGGCATCAAGAATCAAATAGACCCAGGAGAAGGTGTTGATGTTGATTTATTTGAATTACCCGAGGAGGAATTAGCAAATATAGATACTGTTCCATCATCTTTAAATGATGCACTTGAAGCGCTAAAATCTGACAACCAATACTTAAAAGAGGGAGGGGTATTTACAGATGACTTTATTGAAAACTGGATAGAAATAAAATACGAGGAAGTACAGCAACTTCGTCAAAGACCCCACCCTCATGAGTTTGTAATGTACTACGACGCATAAAATATGAAATAATAACTAATTAGAATTCCTTTGCCTTATACGATTTATTTATAAAAAGGCAAAGGAATTCTTCCAATATTGATTGACTATATAAAATCCATTATCCTACAGACACCATCTAAACATCTGAGCATAAAGATAAAGCATGTTAAAAAGATTTCTAAGAGTTAATTTAATTTTAATTTATATATTTGCCTTAGTATCAATTAATATTCATGCGAAAGAGATCAATCCGAGACAAAAACTAGAGGCCATAAATAATCTTATCGAAGAATTAGAATATAATCTAAAAGAAGGAAACTTACTCGATGCATGCAAGCAAGCAAAAAAAGCATCAAAAGAAATAGGACTTAATCTAAAAAAACTCAAAAAGCTAGAACCAAATTACGCTTGGAAAGAAATAAAAATGGTACTTTTAAATGTGCCTAAAAGATATTGTAAGTAAATACTAACTAATTTTGTTCCAATAATTTGGTAATTTCTGATGAAATAGATTTGACATTGCATAGGTTCATGGCCTCGCCAAACCTCGCCAAACTTGCCTATCAAACGCTCCAGCAAGGCAAGAGCCTCGCAGGCCTTGCCCATAAAGGCTTGAGCACTAAGTTAATGGAGTTTGTTGCTCCTGGCGCCTTACCTAAAACCAAGCCAGTTACAACTGCTCTAATGAGCGAACTTCGTAAATCAATGTCAGCGTTAGAGCGACAAGATTGGAGAGACGCAGAAAAAGGTATCTATCCAAAAACACAACTATTTGATGACCCCTGGCTAGATTGGGCAAGCAGATATCCCTTGGTCTGGCTTGACTTGCCTGCCACTTGGAAGCGACGTATATCAAGGAAAGTAAGAGATCTACCGAATCGAATAGATCAAACTGTTTTCCCAGATTATTACTTACAAAATTTCCACCATCAAACAGACGGATACTTAAGTGATCACTCTGCAGAGCTATATGACATTCAAGTTGAAATTCTTTTTAATGGAACTGCAGACTCAATGAGGAGAAGAGTCCTAGCACCTCTAAAAAGAGGATTAGATAAATTTAATGAAAGGACTCCAGCAAGTCTCAAAGTCCTTGACATTGCAACAGGAACAGGAAGAACTCTCAAGCAAATCCAAGGAGCATTTCCAGAAATAGAATTATTAGGGATAGATCTCTCAAGTGCTTATCTGCGTGAGGCTGGTCGATCACTTAATAAACGCGGAAATGGTTTGGCCCAATTAGTAAGAGGAAACGCCGAACACCTTCCATTCAAAAATCAATCTATGCAAGCAGTAACTTGTGTATATCTACTCCATGAGTTGCCTAGCAAAGCTCGTCAAAATGTATTGAGCGAATGCCTGAGGGTTCTAGAACCTGGTGGAATCTTAGTACTAGCAGACTCAATTCAAATGTCAGATTCCCCACAGTTCAAAATTGTGATGGAAAACTTCCAAAAGGCATTCCATGAGCCTTATTACAAGAGCTACGTCTTTGACAACATTGAAGAGAGGCTAAAAGAGAGTGGTTTTGAGGATATAACAGGTGAGTCGCATTTCATGACCAGGGTTTGGAGTGCTTTCAAACCATTAGTTTGAATTTTTACAATTCTATTTCCCTGACATCTATGGATAGAGTGCTCCCAAAAGTTATATGTTGTGATTAATAGATAGTTCAAAGCAATGAAGGGAAAAATAAAAAATCCCTTCCTAGTTCGATGGCTAGAAGGATGGAGTTTTCAACTGGTTTTAATAGGAGGCACAGTAAAAATAGAAGCACGAGGGTTCGGTATATGTCTAAGCACTTCAATTGAGCCTAACGAAAGTCCTCAATCAGCTGCAGACCGATTAGTCCTTTCCGAGGACCAAAGGAGAAAGTCTCTTCAACGGCTGTGGACAAAAGGGGACACCATGAACTGTCTTCCGGAAGTTTCATCATCAACTCTTAAAATTATTGAATGCGTTGAATTGGAATCTGTAGAGTCGAAATAAATACATAGGTCGAGTCCTTAAATAATTTATACAAATTTGAGATTTATATGAGTATGGATTTAAAAGTTTTATACTATGAAGGAATGATACTTATTTCATGGAGATAGCGAAGTACCATCTTTATTATTAATTTAATTTTAAATATGATTGAAACGATTTTAATCACATTTGAGGCCGAAAGAAACTGTGATAATTGGTCTGTTATCTTTCAGCAAAAGGAATTAAATTCGTTATATGAAGCATATGGAATTAAAACTCTATTTAGAGGATCCCACAATAAAAACAAAAAAAAGATATTAATAATCCAACAGGCTGAGGAAGGGCAGATAGAAAAATTTATGGCAAAAAATGGAGAGTTCTTTTTGTCGCTTGGACTAAAACCAGAAACAATAGATCTATCAAAATGGACTTGGGGATGAGAAGAATAATCGAAAAGAGGGATGGACTTAACCAAGTCGACAACCAAGTTGGATTTTCCCTCTATCAACCAATCTGCCAAGCCTTAAAGCAGTAGCTGCTTCGATTCGAGAAAAATCTCTTTGATTAATAGCTACCCAATCCATTTCAGCAGGTGTAATGACCCCGGTTGCAATAGATTCGAGAAATAATTTTCCAAGATTCATAGAACTAGGAACGAGAGGGAAAAGTTGTGGTCACGATGAGCCTAGTGTCTAAATGGGTCAATGCAATAAGCAAAAACACTATTTATGGGGCTTGCAATGATCGACCAAGTCTCCTAGAAAAGGAGTTCCCCATCACCCAGGCCCATTGCCAAGAGCAAGGGTCTTTTTTTTTGGAAGAATCCTTACCAAGACTTGATTAAAGTCCTATTAAACAAAGGGAGAAGAGATCCTCCTCAAAAAAGAATTAGACAATCCGCCCAAAGCATTTAATTGAAAGATCTAAAATTTCGCCGGATTAACTGCAGTATTTAACCTATAGCTACTAACTTGATAAAAATCCAGAAAAAGCATGAGTCTCCAATCGCTCTCAACTAACGAAAAAGTGAAATTGCTCGTCGAATCCCTTGATGGCCAGGAGAAAACCAATGAAGCACTTGCTGGGTGTGATGACGTTGAATCTATGATGAACGTGCTTCTAGCCTCAGCGGAGAAGCTTGGCTTGGGGTTGACAAGAAATGATCTGATGACAACTCCCCCCATTAGAGACTGGATCTGGTACAAGAATGGAGGAGCTCTTGTAACCGTTGGAGATGGAATACCTAGGTATCAACAGGACAAGAACTCTGACAAGCTCCTCTATCTAGGCGGAGGAATAGTTATAGCCCTTTTATTTATTGTAGGTATGATGACAGGCTTTTAATTTGGCATTTATAACGTTGACTGCAGCAGCTCAACCAAGACCTATATCAGAAGGGATCAAACGTAAGGCTAAATAGCCAACTACAGCTGCAAATAATGCTGAAATAGCAATGGTAATGAGACCTGGGACCATGCCTCCGCCTTCCTCAGTATTCATAAAATTAATTGATTATTCTTTCAATACTAAACCTATTGGTATTTAAGAGCAAAATTATCTACTCAAAAACACCTAAGAAATTTGAGTAAATCTCCGAAGATGAAACAAGTCAATCATAAAAAAAAGCCATGAGGATATGCTTGAGAGAAGCTCCTCACGACTTTTATAAGGCAATTCAAACATAAGTGTTGGAACACTAAATGAGAATTACTTTCTTAGTTTAAAAAACCAAATTAATCAGACTTTATGAGTCTGAATCGAATTTTGAAAGGTTAGGTCCAGCAATTACGCCTACCAAAGCAAATAAAACTAGAGATACGACACCAGCTATGGTTGCAGAAAGGCTTCCTGAACCGATAGTGATTGTTGCGAGTGCGATAGAAGACATGAAAATAGAAAACTTGTTTTTCTAAGACAGGAGCATACAAAATACCTATGAAATGGTCAAAGGATCCATTTCATAGGTATTGGCCTGTCAACCCCAGCGACACCAAGCATGAAAAAATGGCCGAAGCCAGTCCACTAAAGGAGAAAAGAGCGATATAAACAAAGGAACTCACACTTCCACAGATGCCTGACAAAGATCACTTAACAGAGCAAAATGAAACACAAAAATTCAGCTGGCGGACATTTATCGCCTATTTCTATATGGGTTCGGTAGCTATCGCTGCAATATTTTGGATATTCAGCCAATTTCACTCCAATTAACTCTTTGATCTATTTTCTTTGGTAGCTTGCACACCAAACATTATTGCCAAACCAAGAACTAGAACGACTAAAAGAGGGTTACTGTGACTGAGGATCTCTATCAACATAGTTCCTCTTGGCTTTTTATAAATATTTTATTCGGTCATTTGGTCAATGTCTGAAGATAGTTCGTTGAACATCAAAGTTTATTTGGGATAATTTATATATGAAAAAATTCCAATGCCCAGATTGCATATACGCTTATGACCCTCGCATAGGGGATCCAAGTCAAGGCGTTGCCCCTGGTACAAGTTTTGAAGATCTTCCAAAGAACTGGAAATGTCCAGCATGCAGAGCCGGAAAAAGAAGATTCAAGCCTATCCATTGAATAGCCCTACCTCCTACCAAGCCTCAATAAAGACTAAAAGGCCATAGAAGGTTGGACATAAACACGAAAGGATCAGCTATATCGGCATTTTTTTCAAATCGTATCTATATGGAAACATAAAAATTCATACCTTTAACAGATTTCTTGCTGAGCATTGCAAAGAAAGATAGAAATGGTCTATTAAGTCTCTACCCATTTAGGAATCGTCTTCTAATGAATGAAATTAACTGTCCAGAATGTGGCAAAGTATTCAAGGTTGATGAAACTGGTTATGCAAATATTCTCAATCAAGTAAGGAATAAGGAGTTTGCGCAAGAGTTGACTAAAAGGATGGATTTAGTCGAAGAGGACAAGATTAAATCTATAGAGATAGCCCAAAAGAGTTTAAAAGCAGAAATGCAAGCTTATTCTTCAAAGAAAGAAATGCAAATACTGAATTTACAGGCAAAATTAAACAAAGCTGATATAGAGAAGGAACTGGCCGTAAATGAAGCAAGAAGTATTATCGAAAAAGAACGTGATTCAATCTCATATGCACTAGAAAAGGTAAAATCTAATAATGAAGCCGCTCAGAGATTAGCTATCAACGAAGCCATCAAGGAACTAGAGAGAGAGCACGAATCATTAAGGAATCGGATAGAAAAAGAAAATCTAATCAAACAACTTTCTGAAAAGTCTTTAAAAGAAAAGTATGAACTTCAAATCAAAGATCGTGATTATGAAATCGAAAGGCTTAGAGACATGAAATTAAGACTTTCAACAAAAATGATAGGGGAATCACTAGAACAGCACTGTGAAATTGAATTTAATAAGATCAGAGCAACAGCTTTCCCAAATGCTTATTTTGAAAAAGATAATGACGCAAGAACTGGAAGCAAGGGAGACTATATATTTCGAGAATTAGACGACTCTAATAATGAAATAGTATCAATAATGTTTGAAATGAAAAATGAAAATGACACAACCTTATCAAAGAAAAAAAATGAGGACTACTTAAAAGAACTTCACAAAGACAGGATTGAAAAAAATTGCGAGTATGCAGTACTTATATCACTACTTGAGCCTAACAGTGAATTGTTCAATGCAGGCATTGTTGATGTATCTCATCGTTACCCTAAAATGTATATAGTACGTCCACAATGCTTCCTCCCAATAATTACACTTCTAAGAAATGCAGCAATAAAATCTCTTCAATACAAAAAAGAACTGGCCCTTGTTAAAGCACAAAATATTGATATTACAGATTTTGAAATGAATCTAGACTTGTTCAAAAATGCATTTGATAAAAATTACAACCTCGCATCCAGGCGTTTCGAAACTGCAATACAAGAGATTGATAAGTCTATTGACCACTTGCAGAAAACCAAAGATGCTCTAATTGGAGCAGATAGGAATCTACGGCTGGCCAATGACAAGGCCCAAGATGTTTCAGTTAAAAAGTTAACCAAACATAACCCAACAATGGCTGCAAAGTTTGAAGCAATTAATCATAAAAGTGCTGCGTAAGAAATAATATGAGTCATTAAATATTTAATCTCAGAATTCTTAAGGCTATAAATTTATATATATTTAGTTTATGGATGCTAATAGGAGTCAAGACCAGCTGCGAAAGGGAAAACTTGATCACTGCCTAAATCCGGATATTCAGCAATCTCATCTTCATCTATAGATTTCTCTGGACCACTCTCTTGACTACCTTCAATAGGAACAACAACGATTTGAAGGGGATTGTCTTCGTTTAATTCCGTTATAGAAGTCTTTTCTTCCATAGGAGTCCAGCCTTTTACCAGAGCCTCAGAAGAGGAAGATGCTGACATAAGCACGAAAACAAAAAATATTGAAGAAAGTATGATGCCAAATATTTTTTTTAACATAAGGATCCTTGCGAATAAATTTAATCTACCTCAAGCTGGGGTCAAGTAAATCTCTTAGCTTATCGAAACTATTTTCATGATGCATTTCTTCTCCTATTGCCTTAGTTTATTGCTAATCATTATGAATATTGTACCCTCAACGAATGCAGAAGAGCTAGGCATTGATGATCTCTTGATGCCTGAATTGCCATCAATAAATGGAAATATAGAAGGGAAGCATTCAGCAGCTCAATCACCTTTACATGAAAAGAACATTGATGAGCTCTTAGGGCCCAAAGATATTTTCCCTTTCCTACCCGACAACCATAGAGATAGCGGTACAGGTAAGTTCAATAGTTTTTAGATGATCCTTTAAAGAGCCAAGAAATGTTTAAATAGCCTAAAGTGACAATGAAGTAGAGATTTTTTTATATCAATTAAAACCTGAGAAGGCTTTAAGTTAGTCAGTTCAACGCCAAATTTTCAAAAACTTAAAAAAACTAATAGTCCAAGGGTCCCATCTTGTCTTGCCTGAACTATCTCCCTGATAACGAAGGTTATCATCACCTAAATTCACCAATGCTTCCTTATTTTTCCACCAAACCCAATCGCGTATTGGTGGATTCTTTTTTAAATCATCTCGAGTAAGGCCTAATTCCAACTTAGACGAAACCTCAAGAAGAATATCCAACATTTCTTCGGCGTCCTTACATTTTGATAAATCCTCATTGATTTTCTCAGCACCGTCTAGTGAGTCAACAAGTAATTGAAGTCTCTTTTTGATAGGCAAATTACTCGAGTTCATTTAAACAACTAAGCTAAAGCCTAGTGATTAAAAGTGATAAGCAAAGATAATCCCATTATATTATTTCGCCAAGAGCCTTCACAGGCCTAAGAAACGTTTCTCATGAGTGGCTCACAACAAAAAGCTCTTTTCGGTGTTATTGCATTCGGGGTTTCATCCATAGCAATCGAACTTATTCCTGTTTCCAGGCAGGCTGCATATTGGAGTCGATGCCTGGATAGCACAGTCTCATGAGCCAATGAGTCATCAAATTTAAGAGGGTGGAGCACAGAAGCTATAGAATCCATCGCAGTAGGCGTATGTAATGGTGCAGTATATGAATCCAAATTGAAAACTGATAGTGATTGAAAAACAAAGAAAAGAGGGATGGCCACAAAGTGACCATCCCTCTGAAACCATCTGAGCAAAGGAGCAGCTCTACTTAGCAGCTGCCACAACAGCCCTGGTAGCCCTTCTAGCTCTTCTCGCGGGTCTTCCTGCTGTCTTAGCCTTAGAGGCAGCCTTGGCCGCAGAAGAAACTGATACAGCTTTCTTTGTTGCTGTCTTTTTAGCAACTGCTTTCTTTGTTACGGTTTTCTTAGTCGCAGGGTTTTTAGAAGTTGCTTTTTGGGTAGTCACTTTTGTTGATTTAGCTCTCTTTTTAGGAGCTGCCTTTTTTGCCGTAGTGCCTTTACGAGTGCGATGAGATAACACTATTGCCCACTCCTCCGCAGAGATATTCGCGGGCTTGGCGCCATGAACTTCAGAAAGTTTTGCAGCCTTTTCGATGTCCTTAATTAGGTTCTTCCAAGATGCTGCATAACGCTTGTCTGACTGTGATTTAGCACCGCTTTCGACAAGGGATTCAACAACGCCTTGAGCCGTAATTTTCTTACGACGACGATTGAAGATTTCCTTTTGAAGTGCAGCGATCATGGCATCAGCCTTGGCGCTCACTTTGATCGTTAGATTTGACATTAAGTTAAAGATTCCTCACCTAATACATCTACCACATTTTGCGCAATTAGTTAAATGACCCCTATATGAGAGAGAAGTAAATCTCCTGATACCGAACACTTATGTACCCTCTTGCAGGGAACAACAATGCCATATCGTCCTGCAATACCTATTAAGCCCTTATCCCAAAACGAGATGAGAAGAGGTAGTTGGAGTCAAACTATTCCTACTTCACCAAGGCAATGCATATGTACTATCCGCTTAGAATGAATTTGCCAACCAATTATTCCTAATAAGATAAGGCAAAGATTTCAGCAGTCACCAAGATGGTTTGATCCCTTCCCTAGTTAGATTTTTAACTCACCAGCTCCATTGAGTTCTTAGTAACCCTTGGTGGCATGACAATAAGCGAGAGATGCTTATCCCAAATATTTATAGATATGCTAGCTGAGGAGAAGAGATTAAAATCTTGGCCTAACAAATTAAAGCTACTGGTAGGAAAGGAGAAAGAAGCTACCTTGAAGTAGTTAGTAAAGGAGACTTTTAGGATGGCTGATGAATCACTACTCAAAAAGATCAAAACTTGGGTTAAGACAGTGCTAGGAGGTATGGGGAATGCTGTCGTCTCTGAAAAAAGCAAGAAAGTGCCTCCTGAAATCGGAAACCAGCCATATAAAGACACTCCTAAAAAAGGAGTCTTGTAAGAGACCACTGATGAGATGGCCTCCTAATAAAGCTTGGACCTCTGCAAGCAAAATAGAGGGCTATCGACACTTTGAAGCGAAGCGCTACGGTGGACAAAAAGAAGAAAGATGGGTAGAGCTATTCCCGGTAAATGATAAAAATGTTCTTATCCGTGTTAGTTGGAGTGAACTAAAAGCCCGTAACAAGTGGACAAGCGGCTGGCTTCAACTACCTAAAGATGAGAATTGCAATAGTAAAACCTAAGTGCTGTAAATAAAAGGCATTACAGAAATTACGCTTTCCACAGCACCGTGCCTCAAATGAGGCTGAATCTTGAAGTCAACAACGAATACTCCTAGCCACAGGTCAATGTCTTAAAAACGGACTTCATATGCAGCCTTACAGAAATGGATTCCTTGACCTATTTGAGGCATCTGAACTTGGATGAAGAACTCGAAGCCATCCAATTCATCAATCTCGGCACCACATTAGATATGTGCGATGTACCTTGCGTAAGCAGACTTCTGGATATCAAAATCTGCGCACCGCCATATGACAGCGAAAAACTGCATAGATTCACCTAATTCACCAGACATTTGCATGATTAAAAAATTGATGAGTCGAGCATTCTCTTTGGGCTACCTCTGACATATTGATCACTCGATTTAGCCTTTATTAGCCGTACCAACAGTACTAGTACCTAAACCTATGGGTTTCCTCGACCTTTTAGTAGCACTAACCGAAGTTGGTGATATTAACCGTATAATTTTCTTCGGTTTACAACATTAGTTCTTGCTGAAACGGAAGGCAAAGTGATGTTGTTCCCGCACAGACCACCATGTACACATCATTATTCGACGCTGTCTTTTCTGATTCATCCTTTACTCCAGTCAAGACTGTTTATGTTGTCTCTGATAGCCAACTAGCAGAGATCAAGCTTAAACAGCGGCAAGAAGAACTCAACCAACTTGAGGCATCCCGCGAGAGGCTGGAGCAGAACTATCAATCACGTATCAAAATCATTGACGAACGTGAACATGAGCTTCATGAAGAACTCAAAGCACTAGCCCCGTCAGACAAACAAAACAAACTCACTGCTAAAAAAACTGAAAGGTGATTTTTTAAGACTTCATCTTTATGACTGGCTAAGTGATGGGATTCACCAAGGCACACTCAAGGGGCCGTTACTGGCCCCTTTTTAATGAAACTTGAAAACTTTATAAGCAATACTTCTACATCTACTTCATTCACAATTGCCTTTGATGTCGTTATTGAAAATCCAATAGTGTATCTGGCGAAGATAATTCAACCAGAACCACCATTCATACTTTTTATGAATGGTGGTTCTTGGAATGATTGAGTTCATACCTAAAGAGTCGCTGACACCCTAAACGGTAGCGATCGATCAGAGCAGGAAATGGGCAAGATGTAATTGATAGCGGAACAGGGGCAGACGAAAGGTATGGCGACTTTGGTCTGAATAGCTTTGAAAATTCCAACAATGGCTCCTTCGATGAGCTGTATTTCAAGAGTGCTCAACTCACCTACAACTATCTCTATGACAAAGCAAGCAATAGTCCCAATAGAGAAAAAGTCGACAAGATTGATGAAATTGATGACTTGGACAAGATCTATCTGCAAAGTGCTAGCACAGACCAGTTGATCTTTGGGAACGTTGATCACATAAGCAATCTCGGTGAAACACTCAACGATATAGACATCTATGCAAACGGTGACATAGAGACTGTCCATGTCAGCGATAATCTCAACTTGCTCAGATTTAATCGATGACCCTCGGAGCTAGCGTTTTAATCATCGTTCAGCAAAACACACAATTAGTTTTAAGATTCTGCTCTGTAAATAATGTACCGAACCTAATTTTCGATAAAATTCTTTTATCGCTAGCAAAGAGCTATGAATTATATTTAATTCATGGCTCTTAAGAATTAATGAAAACACAACTGATATTTAATTTATCTCCTAAAAAAACTGGGACTACATTTCTATGCAACCTATTTGCCAGAAATCAAAAATCAATCAATAACTTTATTGTACCTTGTATAACTAAATTTGGTGCATTTCCTCGAGTTGGGGGCCACTCAAAACAAATATTGCCACCGAGCATAGTATCCTTGACTGAGATAGCTATAGCGAAAAGATCAGAACAGGAAGACTCATCTCAAATAAGATTCTGCGAGCTATTAGCTGAAAACCCATTACTACTTAACGATTTAACTCCAAAACGTATCGCCATACGTCTGTCAAAAATCCTATCTGCTTTCTCTGGTAGGAATATATATATTGGCGACCCAAATACAATTACTGACCTATGTAGATATGGATCACATTATGGACAAAAACAAATTGGTCTGATTTTTAAAGAATTATCCTTAATGTCCATTGACTCAAAATTCTTTAGCATTTACAGAGATCCATATGAGACGGCAGCATCATTAGTAAATATGGAGCTATTTGACAAGAAGCATGTAAACAAGTCAGAGAGTAATTATATGCACTTATTTGCGAATAATGCTGACACAAAAGCTCAAAGTTTAATCATACAAAAACATTTCAAAAAGTCATTCCAAGAGTCAGATCTAATCCTTCTATTATCGTTTTTAAGAGGATCATTTAATAATTGTTCACCAGTGCATATTTGGAATTTCAAGGATTTAGTAAATGATCAGCTTGGTTTTACACAATCTTTCTTGTTAAAATATGGACTTACAAATAATATTCCTATTTCGCAGTTTACTAAAGTCTCTAATCCAAATCCATCCACTATAAACATACCTATGCCGGAGAAAGATTCTATATTTGATAAAACCAATAAAGGTCACATAGAAATGCATAAATATTTCCAGAATTCAACATTAACAAAACCGGCAAAAATATTGTTGTAGTTGATGGCCAATTATTTTAGGGGGATTTATTGATAAACAAACGCGGCTAAATCAAGTGGCCATTTTCGCCTTAGGATACAAAAAGTTCTGTGAGTAATTAATAGATACCTCGTTTGACCACTAGAGGCTCTCAAGTATCAATCATCTTTCTTTTTGCTGAACCAACCCTCTTCTTTTATCCCTCTTTTAACAGCAGTAACAAGTGCTCCAAAAAAAAACGCTCCAATACCTGCAAATAAGCCAAGTGTTAGCAATGGCTGCCAACCAGAAACCGCGGTACTTTGAAAAGCAGGATCAAACGGGTCCATATCTCCATTAAAGGGCCAACTCATTAATGGTCGACTGTCAATCAATAAAATTCTATAAAAGTCTCGGCATCAACTAAAATTAGAGTTTGTAATAATCAAAAGTCTTCATATCGAGGACTATTTCTGTTTAATCGATAACAAAAAATTAGTTGATTCTGCTGCCCACAACAAGGCCATGCCCAGCCGACAAAATTCTTATCAACAAATAACGGTCGATCCCATGCCAGCCAACTCAATCGCGTACGAATCGGACACGATAAAGACTTTCGCTGAGTTTTCCCAACGGGCTGACTACTCCTTCATGAATTCACTTGTGATGGATCCTCAAGCGACAAGCAATGGCCACGATCACAATCCACGTCAGGTCTTCTCTGGTCATTACGTACCGGTGACTCCCACACCCATTCCATCGACCCAATACATTGCGCACAGCAAAACCTTATTTAACGAACTAGGTCTGAGTCATGAGCTTGCTCTCGACGACAAATTCCGGCGTCTATTTTCAGGAGACATGACCGTAGTAATGGATCCAATGCGTCCGGTTGGTTGGGCGACGGGCTATGCACTATCAATCTACGGCACTGAATATATACAGCAGTGTCCATTTGGAACAGGTAACGGATATGGCGATGGCCGGGCAATTTCGGTTTTCGAAGGGCTCTTCAATGGCAAGCGTTGGGAAATGCAACTAAAAGGCGGAGGCCCTACTCCTTACTGCCGTGGGGCCGATGGACGTGCCGTACTCCGTTCCAGTGTGCGCGAATTTCTCGCACAGGAGTTCATGCAGGCCCTAGGAGTTCCGACATCACGTTCTCTCACGCTCTATGTCTCTCGATCGGAAACAGTGCGCAGACCCTGGTACTCCCAAAACTCCAGATCGATCGACCCGGACATCATGATGGACAACCCTGCGGCTATAACTACACGCGTCGCACCATCTTTTATACGTGTCGGTCAACTTGAGCTATTTGCCCGTCGCGCACGAAGCAGTTCACATCAAGGTGCGCTCAATGAGCTGCATATGATTGTGGAACACCTTATAGATCGGAACTACAGGCAGTCGATTGAAGCGAATCTTGCCTTCACCGATCAAGTAGTCGAGCTGGCCCATTTGTTTCGAGAACGACTGATATCTCTTGTGGCCAACTGGATGCGCATTGGCTACTGCCAGGGCAATTTCAACAGTGACAATTGCGCTGCAAGTGGCTACACACTCGACTATGGACCCTTCGGATTCTGCGAGCTTTTTGATCCCAAATTTCAACCATGGACAGGAGGTGGGGAGCATTTCTCATTCTTCAACCAACCGGCTGCTGCCGAAGCTAATTATCAGATGTTCTGGGCAGCAATCCGACCACTACTCTCCGAACACAACGAAGCACTAGCAAGGCTGGATCAGATCCGGGACAGCTTTGCCGAAGCAATGAATCAAGAGATAGAGGCTATGTGGGCAAAGAAGCTCGGCCTATGTAGCTATGACACAACTCTGGTAAACGAACTACTGCAGCTCATGGTTCTCTCGAAGGTGGACTACACGATCTTCTTCCGAAAGTTATCTCATATTCCAGACCAAATAACAGCCTTGAAAGAGAGCTTCTACCTACCAAGCTCAGAGCATATTGATAGGCAGTGGAATGTGTGGCTGCAACGCTGGAAGGACTGCATCAAAAACAACGGTGACCTCAAATCGACATCCGCAACGATGAAACGCATCAACCCCAAGTACACCTGGCGCGAATGGCTAATCGCCCCCGCTTACAAGAAAGCAGAGCAGGGTGATTACAGACTCATTAATGAATTGCAAGCTGTTTTAAGCGACCCTTACGACGATCAATCATCGGAGGTAGAAGCAAAGTACGACAAGCTAAAGCCCAAACAATTCTTCAATACCGGAGGTTTATCCCACTACAGCTGTTCATCTTGACAGGAGAAAATCACACTTACGGCAATCCACATCCGTAAGCGAAACAACAAAAATGAACCATTACTCAAGTCCAATTGATCAATTCGGGCTTCAAAAATTTATTTGCCATAAAAGTAAAGGTTGGCGATCCTGCACCAAAGGACAACGCCAAATCATCGACAGGCGAGAAAAGGATTGTCACGGAGGGATGAAGGGTGAAGTAATCAATTTGTCAATCAACAAACTAAACATCTTCGTCCACGTCAATACCTGCCCGCTTAACTATTTAGCTAAGATATTGTTGCGACCCTGTTAGCCAATTTTTATAAATCATTCGAGGCGAGAGGAATGGTGACCTAACAGGCTTGCTATTATCAACTATAGATATGAAGCAAATTCTTCAACAATCAAAAAATCATGCCAATTGGTTGAATGTCAATATATCGCATATAATTACTATAGATTATCAAAAACAACCTACTTTTGATTCACCCTAAAGGCAATGTAAATTTATCTGCAAAAGGGTTATTCACTAAACTTCCGAAACGATTAAAGTGAGCATTCAGATTGCCAACAAAAAACCAAGCAAGGAATTGCATATCTTTTGCCTATGGGAGTATATGCAATGGTCAATCGACTTACAAAAAAAAGCAATTAGAGAGTTAAGTGATATTGGTAAGGTTATATTTATCAAGGCCGACTGGTCTGGAAAATTTGGAAAGCTAAATTTGCTTAGGCTATACAAATCAGGACAAAATGATGAACATAAAATCAAAATGATTGGCAAAGGTGAATTTCTAATTGTAATTGTTGAGGATAGATGCATGAATTACAAGATAATGGAAACAACAACCTCAAAGAAGAACGTTAATCAAATAATTGTGGAAAAGAAAAACAAGTTAAGGAAATTATCTAAAACTATGTACTCAGTTCATTCAACTGATGACCTACAAGAATCTTTGCATGCAATGTGGATATTGTTTGGATTTATGGCTTATGATAAAGGTATTGATCAGTTTTTACCTGCAACGGATATTTTTGATAAGGATCAGCGCATTCATTTAAAAACTCATGGTATAGGAGGCTGGAGAAGTTATGAGGACTTCTTTTATACTTTGGCTGTGAGTGACCAATCTATAGTTATCAATAAAAGAGGGGCATTACTGCTTCTCGGAGATAAAAATTCTCTCTATGATAGAACTCATGATATTGACCTACTTACAAAGGATAAGAGAATTACAAATCTCATGATTTCAGCATATTCACTAAATAAATCTTCAAATAAATATGTTGTCAATATTGATAGCAAACCTCAGCGAGTGGATTTGCATGATTGGAAAGAATCTTATTTTTGTCCAGCACTTTCTGCTGATGCCTTAAGAAGTGCTGGATTGAGCATCGGTAGCGCTCCTGTTTGTACCGATTTTCAAACCAATTATTACCTTCTTCTATACAACTTATGCGTGAATAAGAAAGGTAAGGGATTTGAGTCCTATCGCGAAGTACTTAATCAACTTTCACTTAAGACCGAAAACAAGCTTCTAGATAAATTAGATTCTGCATTATTAGAGTTTTCTCGTATGCAAAAAAATACTGGATATTGGGTTACATCTCTCAACGAATCTGAGCAGAAACCAACCCTTATAGATCACCAGTACAGCATAACTAATAAAGAGATACAGGCTATTCGCAGTCATATTAACCAAGATAAGATATCTCTATTTGATCTAGCAAGTAGGCCAGGTTGTTCCTCCAGGTACCACAAAGATTCTCCGGATAATTTCAGCTCTCAAGTTTCTAAGATTTCTCGAGATGTCTTACAATCACATATACCTCTTTGTTTAAAGGTCGTTTATGCAGAAGATCAAATATTATTTAATCACATGTATAAGAATGCACATAATATAATTGATGAAATGAGTTCTCAATACCTATCAAAACTTATTCTATTTGAAAGTAATACCCATAATAATAGCGTGGCGATTCTCACGCAATGGTTTAAAGGAGAATTGCTCTCCGATTTAATAAAAAGAAAGAAGTTAAGCAATAAATCAATATATTCGTTGTGCTTTCATCTTGAAAATATCCGCAATGAACTTGCTGAGAGCAAGTTCATTCATGCGGATATTTGGGAAAGGAATGTAATAGTAATGAATGATCTGCCATACATTGTTGACTACTGCAACTCTACTAAAAAAGACGATCAAGTATCAAAGGAAGTCTTGGATAGCGGTAGGATTAGGGGCTGTTTTTTTAATGACGATTCTGCAATCAACAGACTTCAAGCTTGTTTAATTTCACAGCTTGGATAATTCAAACAGAACAATCAAAATGATGATGACTTCCTTGCACATCTAGCCAATCAATCAGTTGGAGAATATTTAGAAGGCCATGCAGAAATAGGAGAAGGATTCACTGTTGATGTTTATGGAACAGTAGGACAAAATGCAAAGAAGCCATGAATGAGACAGGACTCCCATTTAAATTTTTTGAAATCAAGTGTGGATATAGCAGGGTATAAAAATTTCAAGCTATTACTCTTTACCTGCCTTACCTCATCTTCTTTGTTAAACAGAAAGAAGATCCTATGATTTAGATATTTGATGGATTTTAAGTTCCACGTGGAGGAAACTTACGACGTACCAAGTGGCTGTAGGGACAAACAATTGGTCATTTCTTGAATTATCCGATCCAGCCTTGCTCTGAGGAGAGACAATAAAAGCCATTCGGATTGAGGGGAATATTCCGCCATTAAATAAACTAAAAATGCGAATATTAAGGGAATAGAAAACTAAATATCTGTAGTAAGTTGCTGAAGAACCAGAGTATATAAATCAGAAACCCTATTAATATTTAAGGAGAATTCTAAAGAATCAGGTTCCTCAAGTAAAGTGTCAATACGATTGTCTAAATCAGTACCAATGCAATAACGCTTCAAATAAGAGAAATAATCCTCCCAACAAAGTGGTTGGTTGTTGAATAATATATCTTCTTCTAATGGTTGGACTTTCAATTGATTTTCTGAGCTGTCAAAAGAATATAGGGACAACGAAATAGGATCAAAATAAAAGCTACCATTAAACCTTAGCCAAAAAGGCTTGCTGGTAGTTATAACCGGATAGCCCTTAAGTAACAACTCAAGTCCAGCACCCTTGGAAGAACATACTGTTAAAAATTTCTCTTGACTATTGATTAATTCTCTTGTAGTGACGGTGTGAGGAATAGGCTGGATATTATGTAAATCCATAAATCTAAAAAACTCAGTATCTCTAGGATAAGAATGATTTGCCCTAGAAGGTTCTAACATATTTGGATGTTCCTTAAAAAAGATCTGGTAGTTAGAGAGTCCTTTACAGCAATGTTTAAGGTGCAATGCTGCTTCTACCAAGCAAGACCAATGATAGTAATCTCCTCCAAAGGGATATCGCGCTAACTCAGGTGTATAGTCCATAAAAATAATGATTTTAGAAGCTTTAGACATAAAATAATGCTTGGAATGTTCTATAAGATAATTAATATATAAAATTCTGGCTTTTTGTCTGTCATGCAGTTTAAAGATATTACTTTTTAAGATTCTATGGTCATAGTTGTTAAATATATGAGTAAATCGCTTGCTTGTATTGTGTTTTAATCTAAGTAAAGATGTTATATTCTCAGGGGTGACAGATGAATCTAAAGTCGCAATCTTATCCGAGTATAGGGTTGCAGTTTTTGTGATACGATTTTTATATTGCTCTAGAAGATTTAGATAACTATAATTACTCTTATTAATATTAGGGTCCTGTGAAGCAACATAATGTGTGGTTGCTGTAGGAGAGAGTATATAAGATTTTGCTTGAGAGAGGCTGTGCTCAAAGAATTTGCTTTTAAGTGAAAAGTCTGAAATATCAATAATAGACGTGACAGAATCAGATGGTTGACTAACAAAATAAAATTGTCCCTTCATACTTGTTGACTTCATTGCTAAAAATTTAATACCTCTCTGATGGGCTAAGGCAACAATGGCAACATCAAATGCTGTAGAGGGCCCAAATATAGTTGCAATAATACTTGGTGACGAAGTGGTCAAAATATAATGAGCTCGTCGTACAATTGTTCTAACTATAATTTGATAGCTATTCTCACTTAAACCTAAGGAAGAATTTTCACGATTATCGAGGAATCGATTAACTTTATAAAATACTTGTTGATATTCATTGCTAGAGAGAGGTGGGATGCGATTGTTTGTTGAATCAAAAGATAAAGAATTATCATCGTTGGAAGACAAATCTATTTTTGCCCATAACATATAGGCATCTAGAATAGTAATTTGAGGATATTGTTTAATATAATAACTATTGTTATTGCCAGGTAGATTTTTGTCCAATGTTATCAAACTACAATCATGATTAATACAAAGTTTATCTATAATGGATTGCGCTAATAAGCTATGTGCATTTAGGAAGATAAATTTAGACATTTTTATGGTTATTTTCCTTTATTATAGTTAATTGAATAATTCATAGCCAACTAGCTAGTACTCCCAAAGTATAAGGTCACCTCAAGTGATATCCAGGAAAGCAAACGAATAACTGAGTCCTTGCCTTGAATAAGACAGAATCGAATTGAACGGATGTAAGCTCAAATGTTCTAGTTTCCATGGAAACCCTGGAATTTAGGTTCATAGCGAAGCACTAAGTCATCTATGCCCAAATGAGCCGAAGAGGCCAATTACTGAACCGTCAACGAATGCAGGAAACTTATCCTATGGGTTGGGTGATGATGAATTACGGCGTAAGATTCCTCTTCAATTAATCAAGAAATAAAGAAACAATCCATCTTTTTCAGTAAGATGAGAGCTACCGATTGGATACCTGCTATAAAAAGAATCAATAATGCCGCACTACAAACGAAATAAATAGGCTTATAAATGACTAAGAAAATCTGCCGTAACATCAATAACAAGTATGAATTAACTGGTCCAAATAGAGTAATACTTATGAGAACTTTTAGGAATGTACTTTTCTCTTAGAAGTGCGTAATAAAGAAAATTATTGACAATCTATGGAATGACAAAAGAATGCTCATAAATATAATCAAAGGTAGCTACGATTCTCTGAGAAAAAGAAGTGGAACAAGATTTCAAGATATACGTTTCAGTTTTTGCGGGTTTTCTAATAGAAGATACAACCGAATTTACTATGGAAGAATCGAAAGGGAGATGGATTAGATTCTCATAAATATATGCCAAATTAGAATAGGGATCTTGACAGAAATTATCATAGTCAATTAGAGGAACTTCATGAGTTGGATTAGATTTTAAGTACTTTACTATTGGTTCGGTGAAATAAAGAAGTAAATTACATATTCTATCTTCAGGTGATAGAGAAAGATTCATTCTAGATTGGAGAACATTTGAGTATAATTTAAAGACAGAGTGTTTAAACATAGATTCTAATATATCAGAAGGATTCCTCAAATTCAAAAGGATATTGCCTCTAAAAAATATTGAAAGATTATTAATCATATGAGATCCTCCTCCAGTACGCTCAAAAATGCATTTAGCGCTAGTAAGTTGAACAATATGTTGACAAAATTGATGAAATATTTCTTCAGCTGAAGATTTATGGATGGAAAGATTAGGAGAATTATGAAACCAATATCTTAGTTCATTGAAAAAGCTGATAGGACTATCTGGAGAGAGTAGTGGGATGCAATAAGAAAGCAAAGTTGATGGCTGTTGAGAGCTAGGTAAGAAAAGCACCTCTGAGTTAGGACTTTTACTCCATAAATCTATAATATAATCCGGTCTTGGACGACTTAGTAGCTCCCAATAATAAGGAGCATCAATATTTAGTATATCAGGAGAGAGAAAAAGATTTGGTTCGAGTGGTTCAATTAGTTCATTTAGACCAACAATTCTAATATCTGACATTAATACTTTTGCTAATAGCGTAGAGCCTGTTCTTCCAGGTGAAACTATACTAAAATTGCTAAACACTAATCAAAGCCTCTTTAAATCTAAGTAATGATTCTTCGTTATGCTGTCTATGACAAACAATCCTAATAGTACCAGCTTCTAATTCAGCAATACGTATTCCAAATGAAGCAAAGTGCTTAATTAAGAAATCATTTCCCTGAGGAGCTTTAAATAAAATGATATTAGAATGATTAGGTTTGACAATATCCTGAAACCCATGCTCCTTAAGTATTAGATAAAGCTCATTGGCGATATGAACAGAGTGAGTAACGGATTCCTTACCTCGAGAAAGAGCATTAAGACACATCGCAGCAATAACTCCGCTTTGCCTTACTGTGCCACCGATAAGCTTACGTATTTGACGTGCTTTACTGATATCCTCCTTAGTGCCTGCAATAATTGATCCCATAGGTGCGCCAATAGTTTTAGAAAAACAGCATGAGATAGTTGTACAAGAACCACCTATTTCAACAGGATCATAGATCCCTAGGAAAATTGGATTTAGAATTCTCGCTCCATCTATATGAAGATTCAATCCAACATCACAACATCTAGTAAATAATTTTTTTAAGTAACGCTGACCTAGCAATAAGCCACCACTTCCAATATGTGGATCCTCAATAACAACAGACGAAGGTTTGGCCCTTTGTCCAAAGAAGGAATTATTGACTTGATCCCAAAAAGGATCTTCTAATGAAATCATGCCGGAACTTGTATTAACAGGCTCTAATCTCAATCCACCAAAAGATGAAACACTTGATGATTCCCATAAATAAAGGTCACTTTGATTACCAGTAATCACAGAGGATGCAAAAGAACTTATTAAATTAATAGCTATCAAATTAGATGCGGTTCCAGACAGTACAAAACAAGCATCTTCTTTATTAAATAATGATGCTATATATGATTCAAGCTGATTGGTAGCTTCATCTTCCTCATATCCTAAATCACCAAATGTAATTTTCTGCAAGGAGGCAATCATTTCTGCATCCGGTACAGTAACTGTATCACTAATAAAATCCAGTTGAGGAGGATATCTCATATCATATAAATTGAGAGTGGGAGGGAAGATATCGATGCAGCATATCCATTAAATGTTTTGGAGAGATTAGTTAAACCTTTTTTAGTGATTAATAATCCTGTCATCACACCTGAATGAGATCCGGTGATCCCAATTCCTGGTATTTTACTGAGTTCAGTAAAAATTGATGGAATTGCATGAGGTAAATATAAATCGTTTGCTTTGAAGGATCGTGTGGCCAAGTCAGCAATATACTCATCGGTACAAGTATAATTAAAATTATCTGAACAAATAAATTCAATGTCGTCTTTAAATAGGGAACTGTTATCTGGATGCTGAACATCATCTGATACAACCTTTTTCTTATTATTATAAGGGTCATAACCAAGGATAATGTAAGGAGGCATTCGATCAATTATATGAAGTACAGAGCGTGCTACACTATTATATAAAACCATCTTATTTAAATATAGGGGATCGCTAGAACCCTCAGAAATAGATAATATATGCCGTAAATCAAGTTCATAAAATGGAATGCTATTAATTTTGTAAAAAAGTACTGTTGAGGCAATAATGTCGGCAGTACTACTGCCCAAGCCTTTGCCAAAATATAAATATGAGTTACTATTATAACTATAATCCTTTTCGATACCAGTCATTTCCCTTAAGAGAGATAGAACTCTTCGGACTAGACTTCCTGAATTATCATCAATTAAAGCGCTATCACCCTGTCTAAAGTACATCATCTCAGCCGAAATACAAGAGGGGCCGTGAGGCAAAGACAATAGATAATCTCTTAAAGATGGATTCGAGGATGATAATTGGGGTGAAATACTAAAGATATTGTGCAGGGCAGAATCAATATCTCCTCTTAATACATTTGAAATAACTATATTTCCGGTACTGCATTTAAATTGAAGAAATTCTCCAAAGTGCATAGGAATATCTACTTTCATGTTAATGTTTCATAGCTGTAACAGGAAAGACAAATAATTGTTCAGAGGATGTTCTAATTAAATCAATTGAGTTTAGCAAACCATTTGTCACGAAGCATCCGTTAGTTGAATGCCATCTTGAATTAATATGATTTAAAAAGTACCGATCAGATACTTGATAAAAATCAACAATTTGTGGTAGATATTTTAAATTATTATAAATATAATTTACATCAGTTGGACTTGCAACCGAAAGTGGTGCTACTTCCGAAGAACTTGAGTTAATTGTGGGATTAAAAGTCATTTGCTTGAAAATCGTATCCTTCGTTGGTGAGATGCCTATAATTTTATTAATCAAATCACGAGAAGATTTAGTAGATAAATACTTCCACCAATAAATAAAGGAGCTAAATATATTTCCATCACCAATGGGTATAATAATTTGAAGTTTAGTATTGGTAAATTGATATCTTGTAAAAAAAGAATCCCAGAAGGTTGCTTTAGCTACCCTTGTCAATGAATTAATGCCAGTGTTGCGACAATATGTACCAGATGACTTACAATAGTCAGTACATTTAGTTAGCGCTTTACTATAGTCACTAGAACTCGAATCTATAATTGCTTGATATTTAATTAATTGATCTAGGTAATAGCTATCTACAGACTTGGATAAGTAGACATGACATGAAAGACCTAAAACATTAGCCCAATAAGCTGTTGATAATCCAGCATTACCACAGCTAGCAACAGCTATCGATTTATGGCCATATTTCTTTGCATAATACAAACACAACAAGCTAGCTCGATCCTTAATAGATGATGTGCCTAAGTTGTGCGAGCTTAATGAAATTAAATTTGGGCTCTCAAAATTTATATTTAAATATGTGAAAGGGTTTATCGAATAATTGACCTGGTAATAATGAGCGGGATCAAGCAAAACTTGTTGATCGTAAGTAAGCTCCATCAATTGAGAACATGTATCACAAAGGTCAATTCCTATAGAAGAAATAGACTTATTGGTATTACAGTTTAAACACTTAGTTAATATCATTAATTAGCTAATTCCCCTTCTCAAATGACTAGCTGAAGGGGCAAGGCCTTTATTCAAAGCTTTATCACTTGTCCAACTAATATCTGAAGCTCGACAGTTGCCTGGCCATCTAACAGGAACCAGGGATTTTTTACTATTATTAAAAATAGTTTGAAAGATCTTTGTATATATCATGGCCTCAGGATCATCAGCTCCTTCCTGTACTAGATGAGAAAAGGATTTCGTTAGTGCTGATTGAAATTCAGATGTAAAAGTCTCTGAATAGCCTTCACATTGAGCTGCCTTAGCCCTATTGAGTATCTCAGGCGGAATATCATTTTTATATGAAATTCTCAATATCCATTTTTCAATTGAAAAGGGTTCTATAGATTTTAAAAGTGAATTATTATAGTATGAATTATATATCATTTTATATTCAGAGGGTATCTCAAGCGCTGCCTTTACACATTCGGGGTCCAAAAAAGGGACCCTTGCTTCTAGAGAATGAGCCATTGACATCTTGTCAACTCTAAGAAGATTTGCATGTGAAAGGCCTTTAATGATTCGAACGATCTCATTATGGTGCTGTAGAGAGTTTGGGCAATCGTGAAAATATAAGTATCCACCAAATAATTCGTCGCTTCCTTCTCCGGTTAATACTACTTTGTAGTTGTCTGAAGCCTTTTTAGCTAAAAAATAATTAGTTATTGATGATCTAATTACTTCTGGCTCATCTGATTCCAAATGATAGATAACAGTTGGCAGGACCTTAATAGCATCTGCAATACTAAAATCTACACGATTGAGTTTCCAATTAAATCTTTCTGCAACTTTTTGTGCACAATAATAATCTAGCGAGTTTTCTCTGCCAACACAAAAGGCTTCTTTAATACCTACAACATCTCCATTCTGGGTTAGTTCATTTATTACAGATGACAATACTGCTGAATCAAGTCCTCCACTTAGGAAGAGACATATTGGAACATCTGATTGAAACCTCATTCTAACTGAATCGCGAAAAGCATCCTTAAAAGGTTTCATCATTAAATCAATATCTGTATTTGTAATAGAGGTGATATTATTAACGAATTGGCTGGAAGGAGGGCAGAAGCTATATTGGCGTGAATAAGAGAATTCCTTGATATCTAGATCTCTATTTATGATTTTAACTGTACCATTTTCAAAGGGCGAATGTATCGAATTTAGAGATAAGGCCTTGGCTTCACTAGCTATTTCTATATATTCATCTGTTTTACAAAAGTAAAGTGGTTTAATTCCAACATGGTCTCTAGCGGCTATAAATCTATTCCTTTTGCGGTCATACAATATAAAAGCATACATGCCTCTGATATGTCGATGCATTTCCTCCTCACCATAGAGTAGATAAGCAGCAATTAAAGCCTCACAATCAGAATTAGATTTTTTATTAAACAAACCACTTTCTGATGCTTTATCTAGAATATTTTTACTGTTATAAATTTCGGCATTAGCTAATAAAATATAATCGTTATGTTCACTATAAATAGGTTGGCCTCCACCTTCTAGATCATTAATAGACAACCTAGTGTGGCCTAATATAGCCTTATTATTCTCTACAACCAGATTGATATCATCAGGTCCTCTATGATTAATGCTTTTAACTCTTGGCAGGGATTCAAAAGAGGTTATCTCTTCAATTTTATGGAGTGATATCAATCCGTAAATACCACACATAGATGATAGTCATAATATTTTTATATATAATAACATATGAAATGCTATTTTTCTGAATGGAAATGAGGCGAGACCTTTCGATTAGTCATCTATATCATTATTAAGAAATCGATTAATAATTTCATGAATTGGCCCTGTGGACTCTGACTCCAAACTGAAACTACTGTAACGGCCTCTAAAGTCCTTTGATGATTGATCATATCCTGGATTTTTTCTGTGCATATAGACGCTAATATTATTTGAGAGACAATACTGCAAAATATCGTTGTCTTCTTTTTGATTCCTACTACAAACTATATGTCTAGGAATAGCATTCTTAATTAAGGAATCAACCTTCTCTATATACGTATTGGTTAACTGATTACCCAAGGACAGATCTATAACTAATCTACAAAACTCATCGGCATCATTCATTAAGCAAAAAGGTAAAAGATTGCCACAGGGTCTAGGATTTACTTCTATCAAATAAATTTGATCATCCTTATCTATTTTATATTCTATATGGAGTATTAGTGGAGCTTCAAATTTAAGTTGCTTAATTAGTACTTTATAAATTTTTTCGGCTATGGACTTTTGGTAATAAGAATCATCAGATAGGTGGGCAATCTCCATCCTGCTAGGTAGTGGGGATAAGTATTTTCTAAATGTTCCGAGGGATAAAAATAATTTATTATTGATTATAAGAAGTTCAAGAGAATATTCTGCTCCAGAAATAAACTGCTCGCAAGTATATTCTGGAATAAGCTTTTGATTGTTATCACAGAAGTTGTTTAGTTCCAATCGATTTTCAATGTAGTTAATATCCTTAGAGCCAGTGCCAAATATTGGCTTTATAATTACTGGGTAACAAATAGAATCTATAGTCTCCTTGGAAAATGTATATACTTGAGGAGAAAAGGAATGTACATGATTTCTAAATAGTTTTTTGTCTCTAAAAATATTAATTACTGCTTGATTTCTAAAGATAACATTCTTACGGATAATCAATTTAAATGCATTAAGAATGATCGAAATACCAGCGTCTGAAGTTGAGCAAAGAATTAATTGGTCAACATCATCTAGATTATTAATTGAATGAGAAAGATCATGAATATTCGTATATATAATTGTCTTTAAAGTTCCAGAGGTTATTGAGGATTTTAGTGAAGCATATTTTGATGTATCTTTAGTAGCCAGAATGCTATTATAGCCATTACTAATACAATAGTTAATGAGATACTCCCCAAATCCTGTAGTGTTAGATTCTACAAAACACAAAGTAGAATTAATACTAGCAATCATAATAGGCCATCCCCTCCTCAAATGATTGGTCCAAACTAACCAATCTAGGGATTATACTGTCTAAGTTCAGATCTACTGTCTCGGATGATATTTGATTGCTCCATATAGGGTCGTAAGCAGTTAACAAATAACGACTTCCCTCATCTGGGAATATAGATAGAACAAATGCATCATTATCATCCTCAATAATATGCCTGCCAGCTGCATATGAAGCACCAGATGTTGGACCCATAAAGATCAAATGCTCCTTGTGTAGGAATCTGGTAAGGAAAAATGCATACTTATCTTTAATAAAATATATTCTTTTAAAGGTAGACCTTGCTACAAAAGGCATTTCAATTGAACTTCCTAGTCCTCGTAAAAATCTATCCTCAACTTTTCGACCAAAAAGGGAACTTTTATCTGAGTCAACAGCTACCTTGTGAGGCCTGATATTAAGGAAGTTGGTTATCCAATTGTAGATACCTATACTTGAACCACCCGAACCAACAGGAAAAATAATATGAGAAAGATTATTAAATATTGATTTATCGATAATCTTTGTTTCCATTGATTCATATGATCTTGGCACATTATCATTTCTATATTGCTTGGTCCAATAGCAAGCTTTACTTCCCTGTATTTTTCTCAAAGTGTCAAGTCTTTTTAGTTGAATATTCTTATCTTGAGCTGACTCCCCGCAGATATAAACTTCTACCCCAAGATTCTTTAACTTATTGGTTAACTCTATATTACATATTTGATCGGAAACAAGAGTTAGATCTAAGTCATATTTTGCACAAGCATATGCAAGACCAAGTCCAAATGTTCCTGAAGAGCTCTCAATCACTTTCCCTGAATAGTTTTCTCTAATATTTTGTAATTGATTCTCAATGCAATAAAAGGCTGGGATTGCTTTCATTAATTTAAAGCATAAGGCATAGTGTCTCTCACCCAATTTGGCTATGTATGGTTCTAAGTAGCGCGATTTAAATTGATTCATCAGTATGAATTGTGAATTAAGAAATCTCTAACTTTAACTATATCTAGCTTACTTTTAATCTTCTCTGCGACTTGTATATCATTTGGAAATCGTTTCAAAAGGGTTTGAATATCCTTATTTTGCCTAGTGATATTTTCACTTGAAATAAGCTTAGGTATAAAGCGATTAATTTCTTTTAAATAGTCTTCTGAAACAAGTTGATCTGGTGAGAGTTTCTCCATATTTGCATAAACTTCTCTCATTGACAATTTTTGATCATCAGAACATCTCATATCTGCGATTGAATACGTGAATGAAATTGGGTCTATTTCTGATTCAATAAAATCGAAATTCGTTAGAATTTCGCCTATCAACTTACAAGAATTAGAGCAATAGTTTAAGGATTCTTGCAAAGCTTTTCTGTAAACAGACTTAATCTTGTATTCATTTGTAATTGAACAACTTGACGACACAACATTTATAGTAGAAACATTAGATTGAATATTAAGGGCAGAATTTTGTAGATCATCAACTTGATAGAGGTTGCGTTTTAGAGGTATTGCAGAACTCCTTCCATATGCTCCTTTGTAGACACAAGATTCGCTTGATGAATATAAATATAATTTTAGATGTTGACCGATACGAGAAATGCTGCTTGCTAAGCTTGAGATCAAATATATTGATGCAATCATATATCTATGATCACCCACTGAATAATGGGGTAAATATTCATCTTCTTCTAGTCCAAAATAATTGGAAATCAACTTAATAGCATCCAAATCTCTTGATTGAGAACCTTGACCTGGTCCCGCTCCCAATGGATTCAAAAACCTTTCTGTAATAAAATCAGTTATATTTATATATTCACTCTTCAATATTAAATAAAAAGAATAATATATTGATTTAGATGTAGTAACTCCAGAAACCCTATCTTGAGTAAAACAAGGTATAACAATAGATGTATTGTTTTGAATCTTAACTGACAGTATATTTAAGATTTCCTGTAAAAGTAGCATTAAATCTATTAGCTTAATTTTACTAAGAAAATTAAGTGTAAAGGCGTCTGTATCATTTCTACTTCTTCCATTTTGTAAATACTTAGCATATTTCAGATCTTTATTGAAAAAATATTTTTCTATTCCAATAAAATCACCCCTTCCAGAAAATTCTAATATAAGTTCCCTTTTTTCTGAAAGTAAATACAAATGATGGTAAATATGCTCCCGATCTTCATTCGATGTAAATCGGTTCCATAAAAAGAAATAATGGAGTATTAAAAATATTTGGTATTCGAGGTTTGTGTTTTCTATCATCACTTAAAAATCAAAGTTTAATGTTTTCAGGATGCGCGGGGTCGCATTAAGCCCTAAGTGGCACTGATTACAAGAGGATTCCGACTTCGATATAGGAAGTTTAGCTATTTGAATCGAGTCGAATGGAAACCTTGTGAGATTCGCTTGGGACCCTTGCCACAAAAGACCATTAAAAAATGCCATTTCGCGGGATTTTCCAAAGTTAGGCATTATCCAGTCAAGTCGGCGACAATCTCAACCTGACTCTGATCCAATCGATCACTTTTGGAGCTGGCGTTTAAAACATCGATACGGTTTATTCAACGAAGAGCCCAGGAACTTACCCCTTACAGCTTTAAGCATCGCTATGCCTATTACGGTCACAACCGTCCTCAGTTAGATAGGAGTTACAGAGCACCCAAGCAAACAGCAGATGCAATCGGCCACACCTTGGATACTTACCTTTTGAGCTATGCCACATTTAAGACGAGTAATTTGGCTGAATCATTCGATCAATATCCAGTAGCGAAATGACGATCAGAGTTTTAGAGCTAGCTGAACAGCTCAAAGTTGGCACTGATGACTTGCTAGCTGTTTGCACGCTTCTAGAAATACCAGCGACTTCAAGGATTAGTTGCCTTAGCTCTGAGCACATCAAAAAGCTCACGACCTACTACCAAGAGTAACTGGATAAGAAATAGGCATTAAGGCGGATTGCAGTTTTGTAACTGTTGATACAAAATTACTTTACTGACACACGGAGGGATGAATGATCGACACTCCGCCTGAGTATCAAATAGAAGCGAATTGACTCCTGGTCCCTGCTCCAACATTCTCATTTTTAAGTGGGCTGGTCGTAGATGCTTTCCTAAGCATTAATGACACTCTTATGCATCGTCTTAGGTGCCCTTAATTAAGTTTTATCAGCCTTACACCTAGACACTTGGCCCCAGGCGATCAAGAGCAAGAAGCTTCTAAAAATATGCACATGAAACCGACCTTTCTTGCTAAAAAAGGAGGTCGGTTTTTATTATTTAATACGACGTTTAAGACTATGTTTAATAGCCTAAATATAGGCAAATCTTAAGATTCTGTTAATTCATATTTAGCCAGTAAGAATTACCTAATTACTGCATATTTTGTTACTAAATTTCTAAAATAGAATTTTTTATGATAGGTTCTCCATCAATCTTAAGGAGGTGCAAGTCATGCTCACAAGAATACCTTATGACATGCAAGATGTTGACATCGAACACGATGCCATTGATGAGTATTTTGAATGCATTACTGCCTGCTCTTTAGGTGATGATGGCATCGAATGTGTCACTCAATGTATAGAGGTTCATCTTAAAGAGGAGGCAAAAACATGATTAGGATAAATCCATTATTAACTAGCCCTAAAGGCGGTTCAATTACTTGTTTTAGAGGTGATACTGGTCGGATCTTTCGATCATGCTCAAGAGGCCGCTGTGTGTACTCAAGTGACTTGCATTCTGCTAAGGCATACTTGGATTATTTGGAAGGTAAGAATAATTTAATTAAGGAAGTTACTGATAAGGTTTCTCCTCAAAGGAAAACCACATTGAAGTGGAGCAGTGATGGTGAACTTTCCGCAGTGGACATGACAAGAATTCTCGATCGACTCGCTAACCCAGGATTGACCGAATGTGATTTGGCTTGTGATTTAAAGGATTCCTCTCTTGAAGATCAAGAATACATATATTCTATGCCACTGCCTGCAAGTTCTTGGCTTCCATGAATAGATTATTGAGGGTATATACTTTAGTAATAGCACCATAGACATTGTTGCTATTAACAATTAAAAATCAAGTAGAGCCTAGATGGGCAATAAATACAAGGTTAATGCTCTGACTGGCTTTAGGGGGGCTTTGGTCGCAAGCCCCTCGCAAAACTTCCTCAGGAGGTCGATGATGAACTATCAAGACGGACTAACGTTTTTTGAATCTATTCTCCCAATAGCTTTTGGCATTTCTCTTGGATGCTTGGCTTTTATTGGTGCCCGGGAGTTTTGGCATGAATTTGCAGTTGCCTGCGAAGGAGGTTTCCAATGAAACTAACTACAACATTCGCCATCCTTGGGGATGCATTGAAGAACAAACCACTAGATAAAATCATTTGTACGATCGATGATGTTGAAGTGCCTATTAAGGAATGTGGTCTCGAATTAGAGGTAAATAAGCAAAAGCCAAATTTAGATTTTTGGGATGAAGAATGCGAAGAGCATCCAACCAATTCTCATTGCAAGGTTTATGACGATTGAGTTTTCTTTTTCAAATCTCAAAGTATGTGCGGGTCCTTCTTGTCTATTCCAGCATGGGTCATCCGAAGGGCCGATATTTTTCTAGAGTGCATGGTTCGAAATAGAGACGTCAGGCCATTGTCTATTAGTCGCAAATAAGAAGTGACAAGAAGGCTTTAGCTGTTTTTAGGGATTAACTTTTTTTGTCTTTGCCAGACACTTAGCCTCTTCCTTTAAATAGACATCAGGATCGAAATCAATGAAGTCTTAGAGACTAATAAATAGGTATCCGTTTAAAGTCTTCTAGAAGTTAGATGACAATGATTTTTGCTGATAACTGGGCGAGAGTATTTGTTGTGATTACCTTTCTAGGTTTTGGGGAGGCACAGATTATTGGAGGGATTGTTCCCAATCTGATTGCTTTTGGATTGTTTGTTGGGGCTATTGGATACTTTGCTTTAACTGGCAAGATGGCAGAAATGTTCGGTCTAAAGAAACCATCCAAATGAGTGAGAAGTGGAAGCCAACAGAGGAACAAAATACTGGGCCTATTTCTCGTGTTTCTGAGTTCTTCATTGATGAACTGAACGAGTTACAAGAGGAACTTGAATGCCCTGACGAATTTATCTACGACTTCATGGAAGCGATAAGAAATCGCTGGTCTCCTGATAGTTGCCATAGCCAAGCGAGGAATCTCAAGAGAGAGAACCCTGATGCGTACTAAACCTTGTCAGGCTCTCTATAAATGCCCAGAGCCCCTAATAGTCCACCTATAAAGCCACTGAAATGTCCTATCCAACTAATACCTTGGGGCACATTCCATGGCAGCAAAGATGGAAGGAAATGGCCATACAGTCCAAAACAAATCACGGTGAGGACAATTGCAAGAAAACGTTTTTCGAGAAAGCCAATAATCAACAAGTATCCAAGTAGGCCAAATACCACTCCTGAAATCCCATGTGCTGGAGTTGCCCAAAAGAGCACTTGGAATATTTCGACAAACAAAACACATGCCCAGACAGAGATGTAATCACGTAGTCCTTTGGAAAGGACGAGCCAACTCAAAGGGAGAAAAAGAAGTGTGTTTGAGAGCAAATGACTAAATCCGCTATGACTGAAGGGAGCGGTAAAGAGTCCCCACCATGGATACCCCCCTCCCATTAGAAGGTTCCAATTCCCACCAAACCAGACCTGATCAATTAGTTCCTGAACCCAAGCGATTCCAATCAAGAACAAAGGAACTAAAAATCGCAGTGATTGACTAGCACTGTTCATTTCAAAGTTGCCATTAGTCAAATCTCTTCTGGGTATTTTCCATAGCGATTTCTAATTAACTAAGCCTGAGAACAAAAAGAACCAGATAAATACCACAGCATTCAGAACAACAGTCAATGAGATGGCAATAATTTTGAAAGTGTTCCCAACATCCTCTGTCTCGGGATTTAATTTGACTTTTGACATAATGATTGGGATCCAATCTCATTGAATAATGGACTTATCTGGACCTGATGCGATTGATAAAGCTATTGAAGCAGGACTTGATCTTGATGGAAGTCCAATCCCTGTGGAGATGCTCAATCTTTACCGTGAAGTTATGGATAAAGAAGGAGCAAGAAAAAGGAGTGGAGTTAAAAAATCAATGCGGAATCGAATTGTACGCACTGGAGCAAAGCACTTCGATCAAAACACGCTTAATCAGCGGCTTATCGATGCTGGTTGGGAAGGCTTAAAACCAAAGGAAATTGAATTCTTCTTTGATTGATTTATGCCTTCATGAAGTAATTACGGCTGCTTGCGAGTTGGTCGATCAGCAAGAAATACCTCCGCACAAAATTGCTGAAGTTCTCAGAGATTACGCAAATAGGTTGGATGGCTAATGCGCTACTTCTGGCCTATCGCTCGTATCGTTTTTTGCCCGCTCATAATCCTGTGTATTTACCTCACCGTCACTGAGCCACCAGCAGATAAGCAAGAGCAAAGCAGTAGCTACTCTGTCTTTGATTGACAGTCGACTTTCAAGGGGGCCAACTCAGGTCCCTTTTTTAATCATGCCTATCAACAAACCAATTCCAGATTCTGTTGTTCGCTTTTGGCAAAAGCAGTTTCAAAAGATCAGAGAAATAATCGTTAGACCTCCTAGTAAATAGAAAAGGACTTGTTGTTGTTGCTTGAGGGTTTTGATTACTGCGTCCTGCTGTTCAACCAACTCGCAAGCAGCCGTAATCACCTCGTCCTTGCGGGACGTTTCAGTGATGTTCATTAGGTTGTAAAAACTTGGTATGTCGATGGAGTGCCAAGCACTGCGCTGTCGACCTCCTTGTTTTATGCGCTCTTACAACAAGATTTAAAGGGTTAAAGCGAAATATTTACGGGCTACTCAATCAAGAATCCTGTCCATCACAGGGGTTTTTAAACGGACTTGTTGTCCGTCGAGAGTTTGTAAAAGAATTGGCCGAAATTACCCTTGAACCACCTCGGAGTAAGGACCCCTTGAACAC
>QCKK01000006.1 GCA_003215415.1 Prochlorococcus sp. AG-409-N21
TGCTGCGGCAATGAGGGCAATTGATCAAATAAATCGTTAATCAGAGATTCCAAGATAATTTCGCAGGAATGGAGCTAAAGCTCTAGCGGCCTTGCCCCTGCTGCCTATCTTTGAGAGTTGTTGTTGGGTTAGTTCGCCATATGTGCAGTTGGCTTCTTTAACCCAAAAAAGAGATTCGAACTCGCCTCCTGAATATGCTGGTTTGGATAGAATTTCTCCCCAGCAGATACCTTCGGCTTCTTTTAAAAGTTTCCCTTCTCCATCGCATAGAACCATAACGCTTATGAAACGAGCACTTCTATAAGGGTTCTCTTTTAGTGCTTTTAGGACTTTGTTGATTTTTGCCTCATTGTTTGCTGCGAATCTTGCGGAATAAATTCCAGGCGCCCCATTTAGAGAGTCAATTTCCAAGCCAGAGTCATCAGCAATTGTTAGATGCCCTGTCATTTTTGAGGCAGCTTCTGCTTTCAAAATGGCGTTTTCTAAGTAATTAGTGCCGGTTTCTTCTACTTCTAATGAGTCGGGTTGTCGCTGAACACTTAAAGGTAAAGGTCCCAGCATCGCTTCTATCTCAGATACTTTTCTAGGGTTCCCACTTGCAATGGTTAGAAGTGGCTTTTCCAAAGATTTAAATTGATCTAATTAACCCTAATATCTGGGGTGAGAGTATTTGCTAATCACAAAGAAATTTTATTGAGACAGGATCGGTTGAACATTCCTCCCCCAGACAATGACTAGGGACCTGTCTCTCTGGAGGAAAATACATTCATTACAGACCTATCGCAAGCAAATGTCCTGAGTGGCTAACCAATTAACCCATAGTCGTTTTAAACAGTCACAGGAAGGGTGATAAGCCTTGCTTATCAATGTCAGTAAAGACAGTGATCGGCATTTTTGTCTAAATCACTTGACGATCAATTGGTTGAAAGGGCATTGTCCTGCATGAACATTCCACCCCTTTATTCAGGTAGGCAATGGCTAACGAAACTATGGGAATCGCTCTCGGCATGATCGAGACCCGCGGCCTTGTACCCGCGATTGAAGCGGCTGACGCAATGACCAAGGCTGCCGAAGTGCGCCTAATTGGTCGTGAATTTGTAGGCGGCGGCTACGTAACAGTATTGGTTCGCGGCGAAACTGGAGCTGTTAATGCTGCTGTTCGTGCTGGTGCTGATGCATGTGAGCGTGTAGGTGATGGGCTTGTTGCAGCACACATCATTGCTCGCCCTCATCGCGAAGTTGAGCCTGCTCTTGGTAATGGCAACTTCTTAGGTCAAAAGGATTGAGTTTTGCTGATGAGTTCTTATTAGAGCTTTAGCAATTCCAAACCTTATTCCGACATAAAGGAGTTAACTAATGAGCAAGAAGTATGACGCTGGGGTAAAGGAGTACAGAGACACCTACTGGACTCCCGATTATGTACCCCTAGACACAGATTTGTTGGCCTGCTTCAAATGCACTGGTCAAGAAGGAGTCCCTAGAGAGGAAGTTGCAGCAGCTGTTGCAGCCGAATCTTCTACAGGTACTTGGTCAACAGTTTGGTCTGAACTGCTAACTGACCTCGAATTCTATAAAGGTCGTTGCTATCGCATTGAGGATGTCCCTGGAGACAAGGAATCTTTTTATGCATTTATTGCCTATCCTCTTGACCTTTTTGAGGAAGGTTCAATCACGAACGTTCTAACTTCTTTAGTTGGTAACGTTTTTGGATTCAAGGCTCTTCGTCACTTGCGCCTTGAAGACATTCGCTTCCCAATGGCTTTTATTAAAACCTGTGGAGGCCCACCTAACGGCATCGTTGTTGAACGTGATCGGCTGAACAAATACGGTCGTCCACTTCTCGGATGCACCATTAAGCCAAAACTTGGTCTTTCTGGTAAAAACTATGGTCGAGTTGTTTATGAATGTCTTCGTGGTGGTCTTGACCTCACTAAGGACGATGAAAATATCAACTCACAGCCATTCCAACGCTGGCGCGAGCGTTTCGAGTTCGTTGCTGAAGCTGTAAAACTTGCACAACAGGAAACTGGCGAGGTTAAAGGTCATTACCTCAATTGCACAGCCACTACTCCTGAAGAAATGTATGAGCGTGCTGAGTTCGCCAAGGAACTTGACATGCCAATCATCATGCATGACTACATAACTGGTGGATTCACAGCCAATACAGGCTTGGCCAACTGGTGCCGTAAGAATGGAATGTTGCTTCACATTCACCGTGCAATGCATGCTGTGATTGACCGTCACCCTAAGCATGGAATTCACTTCCGCGTTCTTGCAAAGTGTTTGCGTCTTTCAGGTGGTGACCAACTCCATACTGGTACTGTTGTTGGAAAGTTAGAAGGTGATCGTCAGACCACGCTTGGTTATATAGATAACCTTCGTGAATCTTTCGTACCTGAAGATCGCACACGCGGTAACTTCTTCGACCAGGACTGGGGCTCTATGCCTGGTGTTTTTGCTGTTGCTTCAGGTGGTATTCATGTTTGGCACATGCCAGCTTTGCTTGCCATCTTTGGTGATGATTCTTGCCTTCAGTTTGGTGGTGGTACTCATGGACATCCATGGGGATCTGCTGCTGGAGCGGCTGCCAACCGGGTAGCCCTTGAAGCTTGTGTTAAAGCTAGAAATGCAGGTCGTGAGATCGAGAAGGAAAGTCGCGACATTTTGATGGAAGCTGCAAAACATAGTCCTGAACTCGCAATCGCTCTTGAGACCTGGAAGGAGATCAAGTTCGAATTCGACACAGTCGACAAACTCGACGTTCAGCAATAGCGAATTAAAGGAGGAGGATTTTCCCTCCTCCTTTAACTCTTTCCTTTCGAAATTCTTAGTCGTCGGTATTTCGTCGGCTTCTATACCATTCACAATCCCAGGTTCACCATGCCTTTCCAGAGCACAGTTGGTGACTATCAAACAGTCGCTACCCTGGAAACCTTCGGCTTCTTACCGCCGATGACCCAGGACGAAATTTACGATCAAATTGCTTACATCATTGCTCAGGGTTGGAGCCCTGTCATTGAGCATGTTCATCCCAGTGGTTCCATGCAGACCTATTGGTCTTATTGGAAGTTGCCCTTCTTTGGAGAGAAGGATCTAAATGTCGTTGTTAGTGAGCTCGAGGCTTGTCATCGTGCTTACCCCGATCACCACGTTCGTATGGTCGGTTATGACGCCTATACGCAAAGTCAGGGAACTGCGTTCGTTGTTTTCGAAGGTCGCTGATTACTTAACTCCATATCCATAGCCCCGAAAGATATTCGGGGCTATTCCTTCTCATTATCAAGACGTTTCTTTTGGGCGGACATGGCAAAACAATCAAGTCGAGAACTAGCACTTGAGCGCCGCAAGGCTCTTAGTGAATCAGGGAAGAAGTCCGCTTCTGCAGGTGGATCAGGAGATAGTCGAGTCAGGACATCTGCTGATGCACGTGTTACAAGAACAAATGCATCTTTTACACAAACCAAAGCCATTAATTCTTCGTCTAACGAGAATTCTTCTAATAAATCTTTAGTCTCTTCAGCACCTGCTTCTCACAGGCACGTCAAGAAAAATGTAAGTCGACCAAGTAGAGATTTGGTCCTTGCACGTCGTGAGGCTCTTTCTAGAAGAGGAAAATCTGCAGATACAAGTTCTGATCGCACACGTATAGATGTTGAACGGGGTATTTCTACTTCAGACAGTTCAAAAGAAATAATCAAAAATAAAACCAATCACTCTGCGGATGAAAAAAGCTCTAGTAAATCATCTGCCTCGTCGGTTTCTTTCAATACTTCTGCTGCAGTTTCTAAACTGAATTCTAGAAGTAGTGATAGACGTTCAGTAACAAAAAGAAGAGCCATACAAAATACTAGTCGAGCATTAGTCCTTGCACGTCGTGAAGCTCAATCAAAACATGGTAAGTCTGCTGGTAAGCAGCCTACCTCTGCTGCTTCAGTTGCTCGCCAAGGAGATCCCGATTTGAGTAGTCGTGAATTAGCACAGCGAGTACGTGAACTTAGAAGCAAATCTGGTGCTACTGGCAAACAAAGATCTGGCGCCTCACGGCCTTGTGGTCCTAATCGAAATGGTTCAAAGCAGGGCCTTGCAGCAGATGCTCATTGGAAGGTTGGATTAAGTGAAACTAGTTCTGGTCAAGTTGTAACTGGTACCCAGGCGAATAGATCTTCTAAAACCACTGGTAATGAAGCCAGTACATGTAGATCAATTACTGGTACTCAATATTTAGGCTCCGAAGCGTTTGAGACCTTTTGTCAATCCCCTTCTATACCAAGTCAACCTCCAAAGGTTGGAATTACCAGTACCACCCATGGCAACAAAGTTACGGGAAATGAGGTTGGTCGTTCTGAAAAAGTTACAGGTGATGAGCCTGGTACTTGTAAGGCTTTAACTGGCACTGAATATATTTCAGCTAATCAAGCCAGTGAGTATTGCGGAGGTGTTCATCCATCACCTCGAAAAGTTGGTCAGAGCTTGACTCTAGACGGTAGAAAAGTAAGTGGTGTTATGGTTGGTCGTTCTTCAAAAGTTACTGGAGATGAGGCTGGCTCTAGTAAAGAACTTACGGGAGATCAATATTTAGGTACTGATCCTCTACCTGAAGGTAGACCAGCAGAAAAGGTTGGCTCATTTAATACCCTACGTGGATCAGGTATCACTGGAACTAATGTTGGTCGTAAAGATACTGTGACTGGAAATGAACCAGGAAGTTGCAAACGGGTAACAGGAGATGAGTATGTCGGGACAGAACAATATCAATCGTTTTGTGGCGGCAGACCAGACCCTGAGGCAGCAAAAGTTGGCTTAAGTCTTACAAATAAATCACTACGAGTAAGTGGAACACTGACTGGTAGGTCAGATCTTGTTACTGGAGACGAGCCTGGAACATGTAAGGCTGTTACCGGGACTCCTTATGCGGGCCTTGAACAAGCTGGTCAAAGGTGTGATGGAAGGTCAGTAGATGAAATACAACAGAGGACTCCAAAAAGATTGGCAACTCCTGGAGCTCGTATGACGGGGCAACAGCCTGGTGTTGGCGGTGTCATGACTGGAGCAGATAAAGGAGCTTGTGAACCATTGACAGGTACTCCATATGTTGGAGGAGATCAGTTTGAGAAAGCATGTGGTTTCAATTCTTCTTCTATAAAATCCACAAATCAAGATCCTTTTGATTCAGCAATTGGAACTAAGTTCAGTGTTCAATCTCCAGCCAGAGCTGCTCAAGTAATCAAAGAAGATAAATCAGGTGTTACTGGTTCCAGCTATGAGAATGGTTCGAATATCACAGGACCTTTTGATATGGCTAAAAATAAAGTAACCGGAACAGAACAATTTCGTTTTGATACTAAGCATAGGAATTTAAAATCTGATCGAATCGACGAATTGTCAAACGTAGAAACTTCATCTAGGCAAACTTCTCGCATTACTGGTGAAGGACAATCTGCTGGCTTAAATATTACTGGAGATGATTGGGCTCGTGGAGAAAGGGTTACTGGGACTGAAGGCGTTTCAGCGCGTAGACGTAATCCAACTCGTCCTGGACCCATTAGTGCTATGCCTCCTTCACAACAAAAACGAAATGAAGAGATCTCTTCACCTGACTTTCTTATAACTGGCTCTAGTGGCAATACTCGTGAAGGTCAATTAGTTACTTTCTCGGGCGGGGCACGAGGTTAAATAGATCATGGCCTTTCGTGGCTTAGCTAAAGCTAAAAACCTAGATCGTTTCCCAGGGCCTACCGCTCCTAGGAAGAGGTATTCTGTCGAGCAAAATTCTCAAATCCAACCAAATAGCTTTAGAGCTCCATCTTTTAGCCATCACCCAATTACTGATATTGCATCTAATAAAAGTCTTTCTTCATATGAAGCAGAAGTAAAAGGAAAGTTTGATCAAATTGTTCCTTTACTTAAAAGAGTCTCGGAATTTCAGAATCAACAGGATTTCGTTTCTAAGGCACAAGATTTAGCTAGAAGAGAATTAGGCTTTGATTTGCCAGCACATGTTCTTGATAAGGCTTGGATTCAACCTCTTGATATGAGGGCATTATTTGCTTGGTGTGTTTTCCAAGCACATCAATTAGTAAGCAATGATTTCTTCGATTTAGATCCTCTTAAAGGTGCAGAAGATAGTAACGAGGCAAAAGGATTTGAATCTTTTTTAATTGATTGTGGGTTTCATCTTTTAGATGTCACACCTTGCTCTGATGGACGCTTGGCTCACACTATTTCATATGCTTTGCGAATACCTTTTAGTGCCGTCCGTCGACGTTCTCATGCAGGTGCACTTTTTGATATCGAAAACACTGTTAGTCGCTGGGTTAAAACCGAACACCGACGTTTTAGGGAAAGTATCCCTAATTCAGCTTCCTCTCCTACACGCTATTTGAAGGCTGTTACTTATCACTTTAGTTCTTTAGATCCTCTGCACCAGGGATGTGCTGCACATGGAAGTAATGATGCAGTTGCTGCTGCTGAAGGTTTAAAACGCCTACTTGATTTCAGGGAGGCTGTTGAGAATAGTTTTTGTTGTGGAGCATCTGTTGATTTGTTACTTATAGGAATTGATACAGATACTGATGCGATTCGTGTTCATGTTCCTTCCTCTGATAGTGAAATCCTTCTAGATAGGTGGGTGTCAGCGATAGATTTGTATGAAGATACAAAGTTGTTATCACGAGAGCAGAGTCTTCAACAAATTGCCAATCAGATCGAATCCTGTGCACCAGGGAAGCCTGATCAAGGAATGGTTAGTTTTATAACTAAATTAATTGCAAATAATATTTCTCAAATTGATTATGTTCGAGAATTTCACGGAGGAGCATATTCTGATGCAGGACATGCAGAAAGATTTATAGGGGTTGGAATAGGCTTTAAAGAAGTTCATTTGCGAAATCTCACATATTTTTCTCATCTAGATACAGTTGAAGAAGGTGCTCCAGATTTGGATGTTGGAGTGAAAATATTTAAGGGATTAAATGTTTCTAAGGATCTTCCAATACCAGTAGTTATTAGATTTGATTATTCGGGTAAGGTTCCAGGAGCAAAGGAACGTGCAATAGCTGATTGTCGCAGAGTTAATAGTGCAATTTCTTCTCGTTATAGCAATCTGGTTGAAAATGGCTTATTGCATACTCTTCTCACCATTAGAGACAGAAATCAAAAGTCTTCAGCCGAGGTTGTAGGGTCTTCACTTGATCCTGTCTCTCAGGAGGTACATTAAAATGTTGATCTGCAAAGTTTTGAAGCCATTGGTTTCAACAAATAGGATCCCAGGTTTTGAGCATAAGCATCTACAGGTTGTTTTAGATGGTAGTTCGAAGAAAGTTGCTGTAGATGCAGTTGGATGCAAGCCTGACGATTGGGTTATTTGTGTTGGCAGCTCTGCTGCTAGAGAAGCAGCAGGCAGCAAATCTTATCCAAGTGATTTAACAATTGTTGGCATTATTGATCATTGGGACCCTGAAAATTCTAGTCCAAATCAAAGTGGGGCCAAGTAATGGAAATTATGCAAGTTATGGGCAGATTAGTTTGTACTCAGAGGGTCGAAGGTTTAGGACATATGCATTTGAGAATTTTGCGTGATAACAAAGGAAAAAGTTTAGTTGCTGTTGATCCTGTTGGAGCTAGAGAAGGGAATTGGGTTTTTACTTCTAGTGGCTCGGCTGCACGATTCGCTTGCCCTGATCCAAGTATTCAAACTGATTTGACAATTGGCGGAATTATTGATTTCTGGTTTCCAGATGGATAAAAGAATTCATCTGTATTTATTATCAACCATTTTTTTTAATTCATGACAAACTCCTCACCAGGCAGAAGAACCAACAAAGCTTCAACTTCTTCCAGAAAATTAGCTAGTAAAAACTCTGAATTGGATCAAATTGTTGATGTCTCTCCATTATTAGATTCAGGAAAGAGTGTGGTTGGTTCGGCTTCAGATCAAGGAGCAAAAACATCTAATTCCAGTCCTGCAAGTGATAGAACAAATAAATCTAGAGTTAAAACATCTACTGTGAAAGGGAGTACGTCAGGTAGGGGCCCCTCTTCTTTTGCTGGCAGGCCTCAAAACTCTGATTATTTTGTACAGGGAATAGCCCTAGGAATGATTGAAACTAGAGGAATGGTTCCTGCTATTGAAGCGGCTGATGCCATGACTAAGGCAGCTGAAGTTACTCTTGTCTCTAGGGAATATGTAGGAGGGGGATATGTAACTGTCATGGTACGCGGCGAGACAGGGGCTGTTAATGCTTCTGTAAGAGCAGGAGCAGATGCATGTGAGCGAGTTGGGGATGGGCTTGTGGCTGCTCATATTATTGCCAGGCCACATATAGAGGTTGAGCCTGCGCTCAGGGCTACTTATGCAAGACGTGGATAAGTTTTTTCTTACGGGATGGAAGAGCTTTTTCTAATTGAATTAGACATTTGATCTAATTAGATTCTCACAAAAAAGGTATTTTTATGGATAAATGGGAGCAGCGAAAAAGACCTTTCCGGTTGGAAAGAAGGTTTGAATTTGAGGACTATGAATCAACACGAGACTTTCTAGATCGCCTGGGAGAGCTAAGTGAAAGGACCAAGCGTTTTCCTGATATAAGTTTTGGCAGAAATTATGTGAACCTTACATTGAGACCACTTTCAGAAGATGATGAGGCTCTTTTGGAAGAAGGAGACTTCCAATTCGCTTCTCAGATAGATGAACTGGTCTAATTAAGTAATTTAATACTCAATTTAAGCTTTAGTAGGTAATGTCATGCTCTTTTGGGTTCTCTAAATCACGTTTTATAAGAGCGAGCAAGTAGGAAGGAGCTTTATAGCGACCAGGAAGGCATCTATTTAGGGTCTCTAAGTGTCCCCAGCAGACTGTCCTTTGAATTTCCTTTGGGCTACGACCTTCTTGCAGCAATCGCCTTAAAGCCTTGCAGTAAAGCGGATAGCCAGCTTCTAGTTCTCCAATGGTCAGCTTGGCTACAGCCATGGTTTGTCGCAGGGCAAGACCAACTTTAGACAATCGCGGGACCACTTGTCTTGTGGAATGGCTTCAAGAAACGCTTTTCTTTGTTTAATTGCTTTCAAATCAGGGTTTTGGATTGAGTTATATTTTTCAGATCTATTGCTATCAAAGAGGTTTAGAAAGTTACCGTCAAAAAAGTTGGACCACCTGTTTCTTTCAAGGTGTTGTGGAATATTTATTCAATTAATGCAATGCAATCGATTTCTACACGTCCTCCTTTTGGTAAGGCAGAAACTTGAACACATGCTCTAGCAGGGCTAATTCCTGTTCCGAAAGTTTTTGCGTAAAGCTTGTTTACAGTTTCGAAATCCTGGAGATCTACAAGATAAATAGTTGTTTTTACAACTTTCGAAGGACTTGTACCTGCTTCGTTTAATACGGCTGAAAGGTTCCTAAGAACTTGGAGAGTTTCTGCTTCAACGTCTCCTTGTCCAACTATTTCCCCCGTAATAGGGTCAAGTGCTATTTGGCCAGAGCAAAAAAGCCATTGACCTGCAAGTATGGCTTGGTTATATGGTCCGACAGGAGCAGGTGCAGAATTTGTTGATATGGATTTTAAAGGAGGTGTTCCCATTGAAACTTTTTATTAATAGCTAACTATTATTTTTACATTAAAGTGGCATTCCATTAAATACAGTCTGAAAGATTAATTCTGCCAAGAGTCTTTATGTAATCGAAGCTTTCCAAGTTCTTCAGGGCTTGAGGAGCGAACAAAAAGGTTAATTAGTTTTTCTTCGCGAATAGTACTTGGCAGAGTCGTAGCTCCTTTTCTACGCAATTTAATTACTTCGTTAAGTTTGTTCTTTATGGCAGCATCGTTCGGAAGAAGATTATTCGCCCATTTTAGGTTTGACTCGGTATATTCATGTGCGCAAAAAACCTCAGTTTCCGCTGGCAGAGAACAAAGCTTTTGAATGGCTTTATACATATCGTGAGGGCTTCCTTCGAAAAGACGTCCACAGCCTCCACTAAAGAGAGTATCTCCACAAAACAAAGCTGGTATTGAGCTATTTTTATTGACTTTAGGCAGGAAATAAGCAATATGATTCTTTGTATGAGCTGAGACATTAAGGACCTCGATAGATGTTCCTAAAAGTGAAATATTGTCTCCACCTTTGACTGAAAAAGTCTGGAAAGGTATTCGTTCAATATCAGCTTCAGCTGCTATAACGGATGCATTTGGCCAAGATTTTAGAAGACCTTTTGTTCCTCCAATGTGGTCAGAGTGGTGGTGAGTTTGTAAGACAGCAATTAACTTTAAGCCATTATTTTCTAGCCATTTTTTCACAGGCGCAGTTACTGCCGGGTCTACGACAACAGCTTCCTTCCCTCTATACCAGACCCATATGATGTTGTCTTCGAGGACTTGTATTGGTTGAATTTTGGAAATGGCTTCTTCACTTGGCATAGGGTTGCAAGACTTGATGGTAGTTAAAATTAAGATTGACGAATGACTGCATGATTACTGTTGCGCTTCCAAAAGGGGCCCTTTTAAAGGATTCTGTAGCTTGCTTCGCAAAAGCAGGGTTAGATTTTTCTGCTGTATTAGAGCCCGGTAATCGCCAGTTAATGGTTCCTTCTCATTGTGGCAGGGCCAAGGCACTGTTAGTAAGGAATGGGGATGTTCCCGTTTACGTTGCTTATGGTCAAGCACAATTGGGGGTTGTTGGATTTGACGTCTTAAGAGAGCACCAGATGCCTGTAGCTCAATTATTAGACCTTGGATTCGGAGGATGTCATATGTCTGTAGCTGTTAAATCAACTAGTGGTTATAAATCTGCGGCAGATCTTCCTCCTCACTGTCGAGTCGCAAGCAAGTTTACTAATTGCGCAAGAAAATTTTTCGATGATCTTGATATCCCTATTGAATTAGTTCATCTAACTGGTTCAGTTGAATTGGGACCTATTACTGGTATGGCTGAGGCAATTGTTGACCTTGTTGCTACAGGAAGGACACTTCAAGAGAATGGTTTGATAGCGATTGAGGATTTGTTTCATTCAACGGCTCGACTTGTTGGGCATCCTCTTTCTTTAAGATTAGATAGAGGGGAGATAAAAGAAATAGTTGATGATATCTGTATTAAGAATGATCTTCATGGGTTTTAAATTTAATGGCAATAAATGATTTGAAACGGATTAGACGTCTTGGTCGTTATTTACGAAAGGATCGTAGACGTATCCTCATCATAATGTTAATACTGCTACCTGTTTCAATTGCCGGAGCAGTTCAACCTCTTTTGGTTGGACAAGCGATCAGTGTATTAAGAGGTGAATCATCTCTTTCGTGGCTGGGAGAACTCTCTACGAGTGAGGCGGTTCGATCAATTATTTTTGCTTTGCTTATATCTGTTCTTGTTCGATTAGGTCTGCAGGGTTATCAGACTTACAACATTCAAGCCGTCGGACAGCGACTAACGGCTCGTATTCGTGATGACTTATTTAGTCATTCTATGGCTTTATCCTTGAGGTATCACGATAAAATGCCTGTTGGCAAATTGTTGACAAGGCTTACCAGTGATGTAGATGCACTTGCTGAGGTTTTTGGGAGTGGGGCTGTTGGAGTACTTGCAGATTTGGTCAGTCTTTTAGTAATTGCAATCACAATGGTGTTAATTGAGTGGCGTCTTGGAACGTTATTGTTGATAACACAGGTTCCTGTTACTGTTTTTGTCCTTTGGCTGCAAAGACGTTATCGAAAAGCTAATTACAAAGTAAGAGAAGAATTATCTCAGTTGAATGCTGATTTTCAAGAAAATCTTCAAGGAATAGAAGTGGTTCAGATGTTTAGTAGGGAAGGTGTTAATGGCAAACAATTTCAACGAACTGGATTGGCTTATCGAAATGCAGTGAACGGAACGATTTTTTTTGATAGCAGTATCTCTGCTTTTATTGAATGGGTGTCTTTGGCTGCAGTTGCGGTGGTTCTTGCGCTTGGTGGTTTGATGGTAACGGCAGGTTCTATGGGGCTAGGTACTCTTACAACTTTTATCCTTTATTCCCAGCGCTTATTTGATCCCCTACGCCAACTTGCGGAGAGGTTTACTCAAATTCAGGGAGGATTAACAGCTGTTGAAAGGATTGGAGAATTACTGGATGAGCCTCTTGAGATTTTAGATTCTGGGAAAAGAAATCAAGATAAGTTTCCTAGCCCCGTCTCTTCGTCGGATCTCTCAGGAGAAGTCATATTTGAAAATGTTAGTTTTTCCTATAGAGCAGATGAACCAATACTTGAAGATCTTAGTTTTCGAATTGCTCCCGGAGAACATGTTGCTTTGGTTGGACCAACTGGTTCCGGTAAAACAACTCTTATCAGATTGCTATGTAGGTTATATGAACCTCAAAAAGGCCGGATTTTTCTAGATGGCCGGGATATTAGAGATATACCATTATTTACCTTACGTAAATATTTGGGAGTTGTTCTTCAAGACACCTTTCTTTTTAGCGGAAATGTTGAGCAAAATCTTAGATTGGATTCGTATATAACTGATTCGCGTTTGAAAGATATATGTAGTGATTTAGGTTTAGATCCACTTATGAAGAGATTGCCTGATGGATTGGATACAGAGCTAAGAGAACGTGGCGGAAATCTTTCATCAGGGGAAAGACAACTTTTAGCAGTGGCAAGAGTAGCCATTAGGAATCCAACTGTTCTGGTAATGGATGAAGCCACTGCTTTTATGGATCCATCAACAGAAGCCACCTTGCAAAATGATCTAGATCGCTTGCTAGAACGTCGAACAGCATTAGTAATTGCACATCGACTAGCAACTGTTGAAGCTGCAGATCGGATTTTGGTTTTACGTAAAGGGAAGTTAATAGAGGAAGGAACTCACCAACAACTTTGCAATCAAGGAGGCCTATATGCACAACTAGCGGCCTTGCAGAAGAGTGGCCTAGCAAAAGATTTGACTAAATAAGATACTTTTTGACCTTGCTGAGGCAGAGTAATAAGGCAGTTGAACACATATGGTGTGATCAGCGCCTGTCAACTAACACCTGAATCACTTCGCCAGATTTATGGGGAAGATGCGCGTGAATGCCCTTTTTTAAATGAGCAAATCCCGCTTGTGTTCAGTCAATCCAGGCAATTTGATCTTGTAGAGCTTGAACAGTTATTGCAATCCGTTGGATGGAGTCGCAGACCAGTAAGAAGGGTCAGAAGAGCCTTAGATAACAGCCTTTTAACAATTGGATTGTGGCGCCATGATTCCAATTTCCCGAGATTAGTTGGTTTTGCTCGTTGTACAGGTGATGGTGTAATTGAAGCGACCGTTTGGGATGTCGCAATTCATCCGTTATATCAAGGATCTGGATTGGGGAAAGAATTAATGAAATATGTCCTTGATCTTTTGCGTGATATGAAGATTGAAAGAGTAACTTTATTTGCTGATCCAGGAGTAGTTAGTTTTTATCAGAGTCAGGGATGGATCTTGGAGCCAAGAGGAAATCGTTGTGCTTTTTGGTATGCAAGTTGATTGCTGCTACTTGTAATACCTTTGGCTTAATTCCTTCGTTGATACTCCATTACGCCAGAGGCTTCTTAAATGGGCATTCCTTATGGTTTGCATTATCATGTTCTTCTTGGCCCAGCGACGCGCATTTGTATAAAGAGGTAGTCCTAAACTTTTTAGCTTAGCTTTTCTATTTACACGTTCTATTAAATCGATGTCTTCCATTAAATGGATTGATGAGTACCCTCCAATTTCTTCATAAAGTTTCCTGCTAATTAATAGACCTTGATCTCCATATGGCATTTTTTTGAAGTGACTACGGAGCCATACAAAGAATTCTAATAGTCTGAAACTCAAGTCTTTACTTAATACTTTGAATTCGAAGAACCATGCAATACCTTCGTTTGATGAATTGATAAGTTCTGCCAATATGAAAAACCAATTTTCTGGCAGCCTGCTATCTGCATGTAAAAAGAACAACCAGTCTCCATGAGCTCTTGAAGCACCATGTCTCAGTTGTTCGCCTCTATTGGCTTCTGAGAGATGCAGGACTCTTGCTCCTGAAAGAGTTGCCAAAAGGCATGTTTTATCTTTGCTACCACAATCCACGATTATCAAATCTATCTTCTCATTCCATAAATGTAGATCTGCTAAAAGTAAAGGCAGTTGCTTCGCTTCATTTAGGCTTGGGATAATGACGCTTAGTCTTTTCTTTGGTTTGATTGAAGCCATGGTTCTAGATCTTCAATTAGGTCAAGATCAGATTGCTCTTGAAGTAATTGATAATTAATCTTTAGTGATTCTGCTTTTCTGAGAGTTTCTGAAAGGACATGGTTGGTCCCCCAAGGAATTCCGCAGAAGGGCCATTGAGGTACTGGGTTTAGTAATGAGCCTGATAGTCCTATTAGCCAATAACCTCCATCTTTGGCAGGCCCTATAACCATCTGGTGGCTTTCTAGAAGCTCTATTGCCTTAAGAATATCCTGCTCACAAAGAGAGGGAAGATCTGCACCAATGATTAAAGTTGTTCTTCCAGTATGAGAGGTTATTTTTTTTTCTCTTTGGCAGAAAATGATTTGTCGCCTCATTCGAAGCCCAAGGCTTCCTTCTCCTTGTTGATGGATTTGAAAACCTTCAAGTGTCCTACTCCAGCGCTGGCAAGCTTTGGGACCTAATCCAGAAATGGCTATACGAGCATTTATGAGATCTCTTTGATTGATTCTTCTCACTACAGCAATTGTGTGCTTAGTTACCTCGTTTTGTATTACCGATGCAGGCAGGCGACCTATTTGATTGGAAAGACGGCTTTTGCACCTTCCTGCTGCTGGCCATCTGGCCATGATTATCAATGAAGGCTTTGCCATATATACAGAATGCACTTTCAGGTTTTTGATTGCACAGAAGTGATAGTTAGGTAACTGTTCGTTTCAGTCGCCTTTGAATTAGATCAAGAATTTTGTCGAAAGTTATGTAACCCTGGCAATGAGTTGGCTGTCAGGGCAGTCAATTTGGATTGGAATGAGATTGAATCTGAAAAGTCAGCATCTGATCAAAGACGGAACTCTTGCCAATAAATGCTTAGATTCAGCCATCAAGCTGTTGAGGATCTGGTGATTACGGGCAAAGAGCTATGGACAAAGGTTCAGCAGGCTCTTCAGCAAAATTTAAGTAAACCTACCTTTGAGACTTGGATCCGCCCTGCCAGATGTAGTGCTCTCCTAAACGGTGAGCTAACTTTGATAGCCCCTAATAGCTTCTCAAGTGATTGGTTGCGTAAGAATTATGTTCGGAAAATTGAAGAAGTTGCTAGCAATATATATGGTGAAGGAATCACAGTTGTGGTTCAAGTTCAAGAAATTGATGATGTCTTAGCTTCTACACCTTCAAAAAGAGTTGTATCTGATAATGGAATGCCTTCGAATGATGAAAGTAGTCGTTTTCCATTAAATACAAAAGTAAATCGCCGTCGTAAGAAACTTCCTGGACTAAATGTTCGGTATGCCTTCAATAGGTTTGTTGTTGGCCCAAATAGTCGGATGGCTCATGCGGCAGCTTTGGCAGTTGCTGAATCTCCAGGAAGAGAATTCAATCCATTGTTTATTTGTGGAGGGGTGGGATTAGGTAAGACCCATTTGATGCAGGCAATTGGTAACTATCGCCTTGAAATAGATCCAGATGCCAAGGTTTCATATGTATCTACAGAAACATTTACTAATGATTTAATTATGGCTATCCGCATGGATGGCATGCAAGCTTTTAGAGATAGATACAGGGCTGCTGATTTAATACTTGTTGATGACATTCAATTTATTGAGGGCAAAGAATATACACAAGAAGAGTTTTTTCATACCTTTAATGCTCTACATGAGGCAGGACGTCAAATTGTTATTGCTAGCGATAGACCGCCAAGTCAGATTCCAAGACTTCAGGAAAGGCTAATCTCTAGATTTTCGATGGGTTTAATAGCTGATATTCAGGCACCTGATTTAGAAACTCGGATGGCTATTCTTCAAAAAAAAGCTGAGCAAGAAAGAATGAGGCTTCCACGAGACCTGATTCATTTTATTGCTGGAAGATTCACTTCGAATATCCGTGAATTAGAAGGAGCGCTTACAAGGGCAGTTGCATTCTCTTCTATTACTGGTCTACCAATGACAGTTGAATCGGTTGCTCCAATGTTGGATCCAAATGGACAAGGCGTTGAAGTTACTCCGCAGCAAGTAATTGATAAGGTCTCTGAAGTTTTTGAGGTTACCCCTGAAGAAATGCGAAGTAGTACTAGAAGGAGACCAGTTAGTCAGGCAAGACAAGTAGGAATGTATTTAATGAGGCAAGGGACTGATTTAAGTTTGCCGAGAATTGGCGAGTCTTTCGGTGGAAAAGATCACACAACTGTTATGTATGCAATCGAGCAAGTTGAAAAGAAGCTTTCGAGTGATCCCACTATGGCTAGTCAAGTGCAAAGAATCAGGGACTTGCTTCAAATTGATTCAAGGAAAAGAAAAAAATAAAATTTTAATTAAATCATTAGTTTAATTTTGATATTAATAAATAAAATCTTAAATATATTTAATTTCAATATTTTTAGTTTAATTATCCATGTTCTTGAATGGAATTGGATCTTGATCAAAACGATTCCGGGTTGGTATGTTGCTTCTTATGCTAGGGCCATCTATTTGTGCTGTTTTTTCAAGTGCGTTGCGAAAATATCTGGCAGAAAGAATATTCATATCACGTGGTACTGAAATCCTGTCTCTAAGATATCTCAAGCCATTAGCGCTTCCTGGATTCGGATGGCAAGGCTCATTAAGGAGCATTGTAGTCAGACTTGCTCTTAGAGGTTGATCAAATTTCTTGGGCCCCAATGGGTTTAAATCTAGTAAAGTTTTCCGATGTTTTATAACTCGTTGTAGGGCATATTTTTTAGGAAGATTCTTATCATCTCCTTCATATTTCCAACTTGTTTCTAGTCCCCCCAGTCCTACTCCAGTATCAATAGCATAAGAAAATTCTTCTTGCATTGGATTGGAATTTTTCCAGCAACCTCCCATTTGAGGAGGCAGGTCGTGAGCATGAGTGTGGAAATCGCCTTGTGTACCTTGATATTCAGTAAGTTTTTCAAGTGCTTCAAACCATTTATTAATTAATGGGAATTCCTTTCTTACATTGAACCCTTTATAGTATGCAAGAGATGCACTCATCCTCTCAAGGTAAGGGACAAAAATGATGTCAGTAACACCTGGGAGCATCTTGTCTTTATCTATCAAGCTTTCATCTAAGAATGGCCCTTTTGTTTCTTGTAGTTTGTATTCTAAATTTTTTGCTTCTTGATTAAAGATCTCTTTGCACCTTTCCTCTTGTTGATTACTTAGCCTTGGAGTGCACAGCCACTGACACCATGCAGAAAATAGTCTTCTTTCAAGTTTACGTAATTTTATAGACTGTGGATTTCCAAGTGATACCCCAAGGGATCCAAATACTTCTTCTAGGGTTAAGAGGATTAAATCACTTTCTGTAATTAGCTTTCCATTTACTTCTAATGCGGGCAGCATCCCTGAGGGAACCTTTTTTAGATACCAATCTTCTTTTCTGCCATAACACCGCATGGTGACTTTCTTTATTTGATATGGAATTTGCTTCCATTCAAGCCATAGCCAAATTTTTTGACAGTAAGGGCACCAGGCGTGATTGTCTCTGTATAAGGTGACTTGGATGTCTTTTTCTGAATTGCCAAATAACCTGAGGTTAGAGTAAGAGTTTGTTGCTCCATTGGCTCTATCAACTTCTTTTATGACGAATTTGTCGAGCTCTTCCCAGCTCATTGCATCCCTATGATTTTTCATTTGTGATTCCCACACCTACTGCCTACAGTCTCTCTAGATTATTACGTGAATGTGAATAGTAAAAATTAATTTAGATTTGCTTGGCTTTGCATTCATTGCCGAATAGCAGGAAAATTAAGAAGAGTAATTAACCAGATTTCCTTTGAAAAGAATTTTTGACTTAGTGGTTTTGGGAGCAGGCTCTGGCGGGCTAGCAGCTGCTAAAAGAGCAGCAGGTCATGGGGCAAATGTTGCGATTATTGAGGGAGATCGAGTCGGTGGTACTTGCGTGATACGTGGTTGTGTACCTAAAAAGCTTCTTGTATATGGCTCAATATATAGAGATCTTTTGGCTTCGGCCTCAAGCTTCGGCATTACGCTGAGTGCTTCCAGTGACACAAAAGTTTTATTAGAGAATGTTCGGAAAGAAGTAGATCGTTTAAATAGGCTGCATATTGATTTACTAGAAAAAGCCGGAGTAACGTTGATAAAAGGCTGGGGAAGTTTTACGGGGCCAAACAATGTAATTGTACGTAATGACGTAAAGGAAAATTCTATTGAGATAAAGGCCAATCGTTTCTTGATCTCCGTGGGAGGACGTCCATGCCGACCAAATATTCCAGGAGCTTCTTTAGGATGGGTAAGTGATGATATGTTTTTGAAAGATGATTTTCCTAAAAAAGTAGTGGTAGTTGGTGGAGGATATATTGGATGTGAATTTGCTTGTATCCTTAGTGGCTTGGGAGTAGAGGTTACACAATTAGTTAGAGGAAAATATCTCTTGCGTGGTTTTGATAGAGAGTTGTCATCTGTATTAAAGGAAGGTATGGAAATGAAAGATATCCGATTTGATTTTGGTTGTTCGCCGACATCGCTTGTGATTGATTCTGGTGAATTGGTTTTGAATACAAATAATCAGCAAAGATATCGTTCAGGAGGAGTCCTTTTTGCTACAGGTCGGAGGCCATTCCTTCAAGGTTTAAATATAGAGATGGCAGGAGTAGAGGTACAGCAAGGAAGGATAGTAGTAGATTCAAAATTGGCTACAAATGTTCCACATATTTATGCTGTTGGAGATGTAACGGATCGAATAAACCTAACTCCTGTAGCGATAGATGAAGGTAGGGCTTTTGCTGATAGTGTTTTCGGCAAGCAAAGACGTAATGTTAATTATGAGTTGGTGCCACATGCAGTCTTTGCTTCTCCTGAAGTTGCTTCTGTGGGCTATACAGAAGAAGATGCTTATGAGAAATTTGGAAAGGAGGCGATAAGAATTTTTCGAGCACGCTTTAGAACAATGTCACAGACATTGTCTAAGAGAGGACCTCGTTGCTTATTGAAATTGATTGTTAAGGCTCAAACTGACAAGGTCATCGGTTGCCATATGGTTGGTGAAAATTCTGCAGAGATAATTCAGATGGCTTCAATAGCAATAGGGATGGGTGCAACTAAATCGGATTTTGATAAGACTATGGCATTGCATCCAACAGTTGCAGAGGAATTTGTAACAATGACTTGATTAGATAGACTTAATTGTGAATTGAACATTTGGAGATATTTTCTTTATCTAATTATTTATTCGCTTTTTTCTTATATCATTCCAGTACATAAGCGTTTGGAAAGTCATGAGAATTGCTACTGTGGGCAATACAATGCAAAGCATCAATAATCGAAATTCTTCTTGGATGCCCGGATATGTTTTAGGTAGAACTTGTTCTACTAGGTAAAAGAAATATAGCCCTAGAAGTATTGCGCCTTCAATTCTGCTGATCTTTCCCTTTGTCCAAAAGATTGGCATGCATGCAAGTGTGGTCAAAACCATTAAAGGGAGGTCTCTTTGTATTAGTAATTGATCGACTTGCAAACTTCTTGGACCAGAGACTATTGCAGAAGTACTTAGCACTAACAGTTGGTTTAATAAACTGCTGCCAACTACGTTTCCAATGGCTAAATCTGTACGACCCTTTATTGCGGCCACTAGTGAAGTTATTAATTCTGGCATTGATGTCCCTGCTGAAACAATAGTGAGGCCTATAACAGCCTCGCTAACTCCAAGTAAAGTTGCAGAAGAGCTTGCCCCTTTTACAAGAAGATTTGCACCTACTGTTAAAAGAAATATGCCGCAAATTAGATTGAAAACTGATCTAAGCAAACTATTTTTATTCTTATTAGGCTTGACGTTGATTTCTGGCTCTGCTTCTTCTATCCCTTCAGGTTCTTCGCGAGCAGTGCGGATTTCCCAAATTGTATTTATCGCAAGAGCTATGAGTAGTGCAATTCCAGATTGCCAAGTGATTTTCCCTGTGGAACTCATGCCCCATACGGCAGCTGAGACAGCCAAAAGAAGAGGAACATCTCTTCTTACTAATCGACTTTCTACTCTCAAAGGCATTACAAGAGCACTACTTCCTAAAACCACCATGACGTTAAAGATGTTGCTACCCACGACATTGCTTACTGCTAGAGCATCCGAGCCATTTATTACAGAGTTGACACTTACAAAGAGTTCAGGTGCACTTGTACCTAAAGAAACAACTGTCAAACCGATTACAAGTTGAGGGATCCCAAGAATTAGAGATAAGACCACAGCCCCTTGAACGAAAAGCTCTCCTCCTCCAAATAGCAGGCCTATGCCTATCAGCACTTCAAAAGCTGAGACTAGAAATGGTGGCATAGCAAACTAATAGCGTTAATGAACCTTGCTTGTTCTAAATGACTTGACTCTACTAAAGGATACAAAGACTTTCTCGCTTAGAACATCGAGAATGTAATTCTATTGTGATTGAAGGACATTTTCTGTCATCAAACTGTGTAAATTCTTGGTACTTGCTATTTACCATGCATACCAGAACATTAATTCCTAGCTATTACTAAAATAGTTCAATAGATGATTATAATCTGGGTTGATGACTAATCATCCATCGGCTAAAAAAATTACTATTTGTCAACCTGATGATTGGCATGTACACCTTCGTGACGGGACTCTTCTGAAAGGAGTGTTGAGGAGTACTGCAAAGGTTTTTAGACGGGCAATAGTAATGCCTAACCTTCAACCTCCAATTACAAGTATTGATGCAGCGTTTGCCTATAGAGATAGGATCTTGGCAAGTTTGCCACGGGAACTCTCTTTTACTCCATTGATGACAGCTTATTTGACTGATGATTTTTCATCAAAAGTTTTAGAGAAAGGTCATAGCAAAGGCATTTTCTTTGCAGCCAAGCTATACCCAGCAAACTCTACAACGAACTCTGCTAGTGGTGTTAGTGATCTTAGAAGAATTGACTTTTTATTGGAGACAATGGAAAGGATAGGGTTGCCGTTACTTATTCATGGCGAAGTAACTGATCCTGATGTTGATATCTTTGATAGGGAAGCAGTTTTTATTGACCGACATTTAACGCCTCTTTTGACTAGGTTTCCCGATCTTCGAATAGTACTTGAACATATTACAACCGAGCATGCGGTTAAGTTTGTAGAAAGTAATGGACCAAATTTAGCGGCTACAATTACTCCTCATCATCTACATATAAATCGCAATGCGATGTTTTTAAATGGATTGAGAAGTGATTTTTATTGTTTACCTGTTGTTAAACGAGAAAAACATAGATTGGCTTTGAGGAAAGCTGCAACTAGTGGGAAACCATGCTTTTTCTTGGGAACAGATTCGGCTCCTCATCTACGCTCTTCGAAAGAAAATGCTTGTGGCTGTGCTGGTATTTTTAATGCACCATTTGCAATTGAGAGTTATGTAGAAGTTTTTGAGCAAGAGGATTCATTGGATTCTCTTGAGGCATTTGCGAGTAAAAATGGCTCTCAATTTTATGGATTGCCATCTAACAAAGATTCAATCACTCTAATTAAAGAATCTCAAACTGTTCCAAAATATATTGAGATTTTGAATGATCAGGGGCAGTTGGAACACTTGGTGCCTTTTCATGCCGGAGAAACTTTGAGTTGGAGAATTGAAACTAAGAATTCGAATGGTTCAGAGTAAATACCAGTTCCGTGGATTTAATTTTCTTTTGACAAAGAACTAATTTCTCTCTCGATTTTTGTCGGGGACTCAGTTCTTCTGGTTAGGTGCTATCTCTTGGATTGATCTATGGGAGCAGGGGGACTTGAACCCCCACAGTCTTTTACGACCTACGGATTTTAAGTCCGCTGCGTCTACCAATTCCGCCATGCTCCCTTATTGGGTTGACCAAGTTCCATAATTACATCTTAGATTCATGGAAGTACAGCATCTCACGCCCCTCTTCTTAAGACTCTTCACAACCAAATGATGAACGATACTTTTTTGCTTTTAGGGACTTATGCCTCTTTAGGGTTCCTTTATCTAATTGTGGTTCCATTGTCCTTGTATTTTTGGATGAATCGGAGGTGGAACATTATGGGCAAGATTGAACGGTTGGGAATTTATGGACTTGTCTTCCTGTTCTTCCCTGGTCTTATATTGTTTGCACCCTTTCTGAATCTTCGCCTTAATGGTCAAGGAGATATTTGAAAATTGACAAGAGCAAAGGTATTTTTACTCGGATTTTTGATATTGGGCTTGGGAGGTATTGGTTATTTTGCTTTTAGATTGAGTGGACTTGAGAGCCTTCCAGCAGGAATAGCATCTGAAGCTGTACTTGTCCTTTTAGTGGTTGGTTGGACTATTTCTTACTTGGTTCGGGTTGTTACAGGCAATATGACTTTTATTGAGCAAAGAAGAAGATATAGAGAGGTTTACGAAGAATTGACCAATTCTGAACTTTCTAGGCTTCTAGAAGCTATGCCTGAAAATGAAAGGAATACCCTTTTAGCCGAACTTGAGAATAAAAAGAAAATATCTAACTCTTCTGCTGATACATAGATGTATTAAAACTTGCTCATCTAATGTGATCAAACAGCATATTAAGGAAGACTCTTGGAGAACGAATTAAATCAAAAACGTACTATTGCCAATAGCTTCGAAAAAGTTAAACAGCAAGGCCGTATAGCTCTAATGCCTTTTATGATGGCAGGTGATCCTGACTTAGAGACTTCAGCGCAGGTTTTACTTGGTCTTCAGAATTCAGGTGCAGACTTGGTTGAAATAGGTATCCCTTATAGCGACCCTCTTGCTGATGGTCCTGTGATTCAAGAGGCGGCTGCCAGAGCACTTAATTCAGGAACTACTCCATCTCGAGTCTTGAAGATGTTGTCTGGTTTGAAAGGTAAATTGTCAATACCGATTATTCTTTTTACTTATAGCAATCCATTAATTGCTAAGGGTATGGATAATTTTTGTGATGAAGCTGCTAAGGCAGGAGTATCTGGCCTTGTGGTTCCGGATCTTCCTTTAGAAGAAGCAGAGCGTCTTTCACCCTTGGCTTTATCTAAAGGATTAGATTTGGTTCTATTAGTTGCTCCTACAACCCCTAAAGAACGCATGCAAAGAATTTCAGATAGTAGTAGAGGTTTTACTTACTTGGTGAGTGTTACAGGCGTTACGGGTGAACGAAAAAATATGCAAGAACGTGTTGGGTCTTTAGTGAAAGAATTGAAGAGTTTTTGTTCACTTCCTATCGCAGTTGGCTTTGGTATTTCAGGTCCAGAACAGGTAAGACAGGTGCGAAGATGGGGTGCTGATGGCGCAATAGTTGGAAGTGCACTTGTTAAGCGAATTGCTAATGCTCAGAGAGGACATGAGGCAGAGCAGGCCTGTAAATTTTGCTTGGAACTTAGCAAGGCTTTTTATGATTAGTAATGTATTAAAACCCTAAAGAGGTAGCTATATAAGCAATAAAAAAAGTCCTGATGTATTTTCAGGACTTGGCTTGCAAATAAAATTAATTAGGATTTATTTGATCTATAGTCTTGGTTGATTCTATTGGTTTTCTTCAATCTTCGTCAGTCTCACCAACAGGAACTAGTCTGATTTGTTTACGCCCAAGCTTGATTGTAAAATCATCACCAGGGTTTAGATCAAGTAACGCTGTATAAGCTTTGCCTATTAATAAATTGCCATTGCCTTGAACAGTGGCAATATAGCTAAGCTTTCGACCACCTTTTCCAATACCAGCAACTCCAGTTGCTCCTAGGTTTACACCCTTTGCTTCAAGAAGAGATTCGTAGAAAGCAGTGAAATTAAGACGTTCAGCTCCATCTTTCTTGTTGGAGACATATCCACAGGCACGAACTAGATCTGATTTGCTGACATCACCGAGTTCTTTGACTTTCGCGAGGAGGTCGCTACCAGTTAGCATGATAAGTAAGTTTGAAATCTACTTAAACAACATAGCGTTAAATCACCTATATGTGTCAACATTTAGAGGTAAACATTTCAAGATGATTGAAAACTTTAACCATGGCTCGATTCGTTCTTTGGGGAATTTACTGCGCAAATGCTCTAGAAAAGCGAACACCATTTCGAGAAGAGCACCTTAATAGACTCGCTACACTTAAGGAAAATGGTACTCTAATCACTCTTGGTCCTACTACATCTAGTAGTCACGTATTTGGAATATTTGAAGGAAATAGTATTGAAGAGATTAGAGACCTTATAAAAGACGACATCTATTGGAAAAAAAGAATTTGGACTGATATTGAGGTTTATCCTTGGACCCAAGCTTTTTGAGCTTGATTCCATACCCACTTTGCGACTTCAATGTCACCTCCTTCCCCTAATAATTCTTTATAACCAGACATAATTCCAATACCTTCTCGTGCAACTTTGGCAATTGCATCAGGATTATCTAACCCATTACGCTTAAGTGCTGAAAGCTTTAGTGTTTTTCCTCTCCTGATGATATTTCCGCCATTTATATGGCAGCCAGAACAATTTTGTTTAAAAAGCTTTTCCCCTTGAATTTCCTCAACAGCAAAGCTAGGGGTCTCAATCATCAGTAATAAAGTGATCAGTATGAATACTTTTATACCTTCATTTATCTTTTTGCAGGTAAGGGATAGGATCGGCTGGATTTTGGGCATATGATCATTAAAGAGATTTGAATAGTTTGATTCATTAAATAGTTGATTGCTTGAATTGTAAATTCATCTTCTCTGAGAGTTCTTCAGTTGAGAAAAGATGAAACTCCCTTAACTTGGCAATGACTTTATAAAGTCAAGACCAGTAAAAAATACGCTAAAGAATCTCCTTTTATTGATAATAAGACTTGATAGTTGTACATCCATAGCCTTACGTCAATTTGTTTGTACTATTTCAGAGAAGAGGAGTTTGAACTCAGGATGGAAAACTATGTCTATGCAAGAGCTTCAGAGATTTCTAGAAAAAGTAGAGCAACTTCAGCAAATGGTGAAATCTTTAGACAAAGTACCTGGCAGGAGAGAGAAGTTGGCTGCTTGTGACAATCATGATGAGGTCGTTGAGTTAGCAAAGTCTTGGGGATTTCAAATAGGGCGTAGATGGGGGGAAGATAGGTCAATGGAAAATATTTAGAGTTCTCTTCAATAGCCAGAAGATTCATTGAAGGAATTTGATTAGTGGTATCGGTTTATTTGTTTGAGTCTGATTCCTGAGACCTGTTATCTGATATTTGACTTTTTTCCCGAAGCTCTTCTAATAAAAGATCTAGTTGACCAAAAGGGTCATCTGATTGTTGACTTTCCGAAATTGCTGGTTTATTTAGAGACCATCTTGCTTCAACTAAGCATAGCTTTTGGGCTAGTTTCGCAATCCCTCCTGCCTCATAGGTTTTTTTTAAAACTTCTATGATTGCAGACATCCTTGTTGAATGAGCATCTAAATTCCGACTTAGGTCTGCTTGACTACGATTTTGATTCTTAAGCCAATCTTTGATTAGCAGAGACAATTCTTCTTCGGTTTTAGAAGACCAATTCGGCATTCTTATTAGAAAGAAGTGGTTTTAATGAATTTAGCGTTTTTAAATTTAGTTAAATTTCGCTCTCAATCAATCCACTTTGGATTCCAGTCTTCCGGAGTTTACGTAGTGCACGATGAACAACTTGTCTGCAATACTCTCTACTGCAATTCATGTGCCTTGCAACTTCGGCAAGTGTTCTCCATTCATTAGTTCCATCTAGTCCAAATCTAAGTGTGACAACAGTTTTTTCTTTTGGGGTGAGATTTGCTTGTTTCAGTAATTTCCAGACAAACGCACTTCTCTCAGCAAGTTCAGCGAGTTCCATTGGTGCTATCTCATCACTTGGTAGCACATCTACTAATTCAGATGGATCGGCTTTTGATTTAACCATTCCCTGAAGGCTGACAGTAATACTGCGGAGTTCACATCCAAGTAGATCTTCTACTTCACTTAAAGGCAGTTTCATAGCGCTAGCTAGTTGGCTGGCTGTTGGGGAAAGGCCATTCGATTGCATTAACCGAGCCTTCGCGGATCTTAGTTTTGTCAGCTTCTCATTTACATTTACAGGAATACGAATAGTTCTACTTTGGGTTGATAAAGCTCTGTTTAAACCTTGTCTAATCCACCAATAAGCATAAGTAGAAAACCTATGTCCACGAGTCGGATCATATTTCTCAACTGCTCTTGTTAGCCCAAGGGTTCCTTCTTGAATTAGGTCTAATAGCTCTAAACCTTTTCCTTGATACCTTTTGGCAAGGTTAACCACCAGCCTTAGGTTTGCTGTGATCATTTGACTCTTTGCTCTTTCTCCTATTCGAATTGTTCGCCTTTCTTCTTCGTTGTAGTCACATGATCGAAAGGAATCCCCTTCTTTTTGAGGTCGACTAGTTATTGCAAGCATTGCTTGAACTTTTCGACCCATTGTTAGTTCTTGTTCAGGCGTGAGGAGTTGATGTCTCCCTATCTCACTAAGGAAAGCGCTTAATGAACTCATCATTGACACCTACTTCTTTATTGAAACTAGGTCCAAAGTGTTGTTATTCTGAACTCGTAAGAAAGAGTACCGAATTAATATTTTTTACCTTTTAAATGTTTTCTTAATAATGTATTGATTTTGTAGTTATAGGAGCTCTTTTGCTAGCTATGAATGTAGGCCTGATTCTAGTTTTTGTTACTTTTTCCTTTAAGCTTCTACTTGGATTCAAAATTGCACGGAGCTTAATTTATGGATGGGGTTCTAGGAAGTGCTGGCATTGCTTATACGCATTATCTGAGTTTCATGATCTGCTTTGCGGCTTTAGTGCTAGAAAGAAAACTCTTAAAGGCAGAACCTAATAGGCAAGAAGCTATTTTTATGGTTGTTACAGATGTTGTATATGGCCTGGCTGCTCTGATTCTTTTAATTACTGGAATTTTGAGAGTTCTTTATTTTGGACAGGGAGTTGAGTTTTATACGCAAAACCCTATTTTTTGGTGGAAGGTTGGAGTCTTTCTTTCAGTGGGTGGGCTTTCTCTTTACCCTACAGTGACTTATATCCTTTGGGCCATACCTTTGAGTAAGGGTGATTTACCTGAAGTATCTAAGAAATTAGTTGCTCGTCTTAGCTGGATAATAAATATTGAATTGGTTGGTTTTGCTGCAATCCCTTTCCTGGCAGCATTGATGGCTAGAGGAATTGGCCTTAATTCTGTATAAGCCAAAAAATAATTTATCTGGAATGTGCTTTTTGCTTATATTTTTAATTTTCTATTTGTTTCGTCGAGGAGCTCCTCTTCGCCCTGCTAAAACTGAGAGAACATCTCTCCAGTCGACTTCATGATTAGCAAGAGCAACTTGGAGATGAAATATAAGGTCAGCAGCTTCGTTCGCAATTGATGCTTTGTCATTGTCTTTGCATGCCATTACAAACTCCGCACTCTCTTCCCCAATTTTTTTGAGAATACTATTGTCCCCACCATTAAATAAACTATTTGTATAACTACCTTCTTCTGGCCACTTTTTCCTATTGCTAATCAAGTCAAAAAGAGAGCTGGAGATGTCTTTAGGCGGTTGTACTTTTAGTTTTTCCTCTTGTGAGAGCTTTTCCCCATCTTCGAAGAAACAACTTCTGGCACCTGTATGGCATGCCACATTTCCCTTTTGTTCAATAGTTAGTAATAGAACGTCGGCATCACAATCGTATCTAATTCCTTTTAGGGTTTGTGTATAACCACTGGTTGCACCTTTGTGCCAAAGTTCATTTCGAGAACGACTCCAGTAATGAACCGCGCCAGTTTCTAAAGTTTTTTCAAGAGAAGCTTTGTTCATCCAAGCGAGCATTAGGACCGCTCCATCCAGCCAATCTTGAGAAATAGCAGGTATTAAACCTTTTTCGTCAAAACGGAGTTCTTCTATGAAGGTTGTGTGTGATTCTTTCATTGGTCCTGAGAATAATTAGGACTTTGAACTTGTTCTCTGTCCCTAGTTTCCTTAATCTCTTGTTTGATGCTAAATCCGTCTTTTGTGTTTACCTGCAAAAAACTTTTTGAAGGTTATCCGTGCTGTCATAGGCAATGGAAGCATTCTGGTCATTGTAGGTTTGTGCATGGCTACAGTAGAACCTTTGCTTTTTGGTTCGCTGCAAAGCAACTAGATGAATTTGGTTTTGTGGTTGATTTTTCTAGTCTCAAACCTTTGGAGGAAAAATTAATGAATCAATTTGATCATACATTTCTCGTAAATGCCGATGATCCGTTGTTGCCTGAATGGCAAAAACTTCATGACTTAGGAGCCTTGGATTTAAGGGTTATGAAAAATGTTGGTATGGAATCAACTTCTGAATTGGTTTGGCAGTGGGCTAACAATCTCTTATTCAGTAGAGACAATGGAAGAACATGTTGTTGGAAAGTTGAAGCATCTGAAAATGATTTAAATTCTGCAAGCTATGAGTTTTTACCCGAATGGTTTTCGTTAAAAGATTAAAATTGTGTTTGATCCTTTATTGAAAAATCGTGCGCTGATTTTTTGTAAGCTCCGAAGAGCCTGAGTTGCTAGTGTATATGTAAGCTCTAAGGGTTTGAAGAAATGTAGAAAAAATAATTATATGATTTTTAATTAACAAAAAACATAAGAGTTAAATTTTTGTCGTTTTGCTTCGTGGTCTCTATAATCGTAATTAAAAATCAATTCTATTATTTATGATTTAAATTAATACTAATCAAGATGTATATTCCCAGACTTAATTTCTACTTTTATGGTTTCTCCTTCTATATATTTCCCTGAAAGAATTGTTTTTGCTATAGCTGTTTCAAGCTCTTTCTGGATGGCTCTTTTTATAGGCCTTGCTCCATATATTGGGTCATAACCAATTTTAGTAATCCAATTTAATGCCTGTTCACTTACTTCCAGAAATAATTTTTTTTCTAGTAACCTTTGACGTAGAATCGCAATTTGTAGATCAACTATTTTTCTTAGCTGGTCATTTTGCAATGAATTAAATATTATAGTTTCGTCAAGTCTATTTAGGAATTCCGGCCTGAATCTTTGACGCAGTAATTCATTGACTATTTCAGAAAGTTTTCCCTCATTTTGATCAGAATTACTTAATTCGATAATAGATTCACTCCCTAAATTACTAGTAAGTATAAGGATTGTATTTTTGAAATTTACTTTGCGCCCTTGGCCATCAGTCGCATGGCCTTCGTCTAATATCTGAAGCATTATGTTGAATATATCTTTATGGGCTTTTTCTACTTCATCAAATAGAACTATGGAGTAAGGATGTCTTCTGATTGCTTCAGTTAATTGACCTCCTTCTTCATAGCCAACATATCCGGGTGGTGCTCCTATTAATCGACTTGCAGAGTGTTTTTCCATGTACTCAGACATATCTATTCGTACAATTGCCTCTTCGCTATCGAACAGTTGAGCAGCTAATACTTTGCATAATTCAGTTTTCCCTACTCCTGTTGGCCCAAGGAAAATAAAACTAGCTATAGGTCGATTAGGGTCGTTTAGACCTGCTCTTGATCGTTGAATAGCATCTGAAACGGCAATGACAGCTTGATTTTGGCCTATAACTCTTTGATGGAGCTTATCTGGAAGCTCAAGCAACTTCTCCATCTCGGATTGGACTAATTTCGAAATTGGTATGCCTGTCCATTTGGCAATTACTTCTGCAATATCTTCTTCTTTGACTTCTTCACGAAGTATAGATTTTTCCTCAAATCCATCTGCGTTCTTTATTTCAAGTTCTCTTTCTGCAAGTTCTTTGTGCAATTCACCTAGCTTGCCGTATTCAAGTTCAGCTGCTTTATTTAGGTCGTAACTCCTCTTGGCTTGATCAATTTGTATCTGGACTGTTTCTATTTCTTCTTTAATAGATGAGAGTTCATCGATAGCACTTTTTTCTTTTTCCCACTGTTGATTTAAAGATTTTTGCTGAGCCAAGAGGTTATCTACTTCATGTTCTAATCGGACTAACCTTTCTTTACTGGAGATATCAGACTCTCTTTGAAGTGAAAGTTTTTCCATTTGCAATTGAAGGATTTTTCGATCAATTTCATCAACTTCTTCTGGTTTTGATGTTATTTCCATTTTAAGTTTGGCAGCTGATTCATCTATAAGATCTATCGCTTTGTCTGGTAGGTATCGGTCTGGTATGTATCTATTGCTCATAACTGCTGCTGCTACAAGGGAGTTGTCTGAAATTCTTACCCCATGGTGAACTTCATAACGTTCTTTTAGACCTCTTAAAATTGAAATAGTATCTTCTATAGAAGGTTCATTTACGAGTACTTGTTGCAATCTCCTTTCTAAAGCCGGATCTTTTTCGATATGTTTTTTATGTTCGTTGATAGTTGTTGCTCCAATACATCTTAATTCTCCTCTGGCAAGCATAGGTTTCAAAAGATTGCTCGCATCTAAAGCACCACCCGTTGCACCTGCACCTACTACGGTATGTATTTCGTCAATAAAAAGGATTATTTTTCCTTCTGAAGCTGTGATTTCCTTAAGTACTGCTTTTAACCTTTCTTCGAATTCACCACGATATTTTGCCCCCGCGATTAAAGCTCCCATATCGAGAGCAATTAATTGACGTTTTTTTAGGGCGTCAGGGACATCTCCATTGACAATTCTTTGAGCCAGTCCTTCGACTATGGCTGTTTTTCCTACGCCAGGTTCGCCAATCAATACAGGGTTGTTTTTAGTTCTCCTGCTGAGTATTTGAATGGTTCGGCGTATCTCTTCGTCACGACCTATTACAGGGTCGAGCTTTCCTTTTCGAGCCGAGTCAGTTAGCTCTCTTCCATATTTTGTTAGTGCCTCATAAGTATCTTCAGGACTTTGACTTGTGACCTTTTGATTACCTCTTATTGCTCTAATTGAATAAATTAATTGGCTTGTATTAGTGCCTGCTTCTTTAAGGAGCCTTTGTCCGCATTTCTGTTCCTTTGATAAGGAAAGTAAGAGATGTTCAATAGAGATAAAGCTATCTCCGTATGATTTTTTTGTTTCTTGGGCAGTTTCAATTACTTTCTCTAATTCTTTCCCTAGATAGATGGAATCAGGAACATCATTCATAGTTGCTTGTTGGGCTATGTATTTATTAATTGAGGTAATTAGATCGTTCTTTCTCGTATTTGCTTTCTGTAGAATTTTTTGAGCAAGATCACTCTCCTCTACAAGAACAGCCAGTAGATGTTCAGGGCCAATCTTTTGCTGCTTTTTCTTTTTTGCAAGCTCTTTAGCACTAATAATTGAACCCCAGGCCTTTTCTGTAAATTGTTCTGCGGAAGGTTGCATTTTGCTCTTAATACAGCCAAATTAATCTTATTCAATGTATCTAATCCTATTGTTGAAAAAACCGCATTATTTCTGTACGGTATTCTCGGTAATGTTCGGTAAGCACTATAACTAAACATGAATAACTTTTTCTGTTCCTTTCTCGATTCAAATACTCCTTAGAGTAGAAGGAGAGGTTCTTTGTTTTTATATTTGGTCAAGTACAAAATTCTTCTGCCATTTTTTATACCAAGTATTTCTAACAGTTTTCATAACTTCCGAATCGGATAAATCATACTTTCGTTAAACCAGGATTCAATTGATTCTGAAATAGATTCATTCTCAAAGTCTTGCTTTGAAAGATTAAAGCCATAATGCTTAGCAGTTGTAATCAGATCTTGATTTGTCTTGCATTTGCGTAGAGCATTTCTTAATGCCAAGCTATGTTCGCTAGCTTTGATGAGGCAAGTAAAATCTTCTCTTGACATAAGGTTTCCAATTACTTTTGTGAACCAAGTTATAGGTGCTATTGAATCAATAGCAAAAGATATCTTTTTTTACTAATGAAAAAGCAGTCAAAATAAGAAGTGAAATCACTGTTCTTATCTTGACTGCTTTTTATGTGAGACAAGCTCAGCTAATAGGTGATAGGTCTTAATTGGGGGATTTACTGAACAACAACCTTCCCAACCATTCCAGCTCCTCTGTGAGGTTCACAGTAGAACTCGAAATTACCTGCCTCGCTAAAGGTTTTCTCCCAAGATTCGCCTGGGGCAAAAGCAAGATCAGAATGACTTAGTTCTTCATGACCTTCAAAAACTGCATTGTGAGGTGCCAGCTTGTTGTTTACAAACTTCACTTTGTCACCAGCATTAATGGTGATAGTGCTTGGTTCAAATGCAAGCATTCCAGCATCAGTACCTAGCTTTACTTCTACTGTTGCTGCTTGGGCTGTAGAGACATTGAGACCAACTAAAAGCAACAGTGCAAAACAAGCTGCTGCAATTGATCTAAAAATAGAAGTCATAGGAATCTTCATTTCTGTGGATAGTTTAGCCTTCTTCCTCTCTTAAGTCGCGGGAGCCCGGAATTTGAAAGTATTGCTTCAAGAGTTGAAGCGTTGCTAATCCCACCAAAATCTTCTGGTCTGGTAATGGGTTCGTGATCAAAGTGCCTTTGTTTAATACTGAATCGATCCCATGGGTTTATTTGAATTCTCAACAGGTTAATTAGTATTTCTATTAGCCAATCCCATAAAGGCAATCCAGGGGTTTTTTTCATTCCGTTCCAATCTAGAAGGGTGTTGATAGCGTCGCTTATCGATATAAACGGTTGTGCCAAAACATATTTTGTTAATACCTTTTGGCTGCTTTTTGAATTTGGAGTGTGTGGTGAAGTGGCTAAATGACCGCATATAAATGCGATGTCAGAAGCATGGATGAAGTGGAACCTAGAGTCTGCTTTTAGCCATCTTGCCAGCCATAGCCATTTGTTGGCCTCTAATAATCCTGCTGTCAGGTAGCTTGTAGGAAATGTGCTTTGTCCATCTACGCGCCCACCAAAGACAAGAGTTGGGAAAACTGCCACTATCTTTGAGGCTAAAGGGTGAAGTTTAAGTTCTTCTAAACATTTTGCTTTTGTTTGTATATATTCGGTTCCATATGTTATTGCTTCTGGTAAGAGATCAAGATTATTTTTAAGGATACTTGCGGTTGAAAAGTAAATAATTTGTTCGATAGTTTCTCTATCTAGTAAGTCTAGTAACTGTTTGACTGCAATTACATTAACATCAAGAGCTCTTTTAGGATCACCCCAGGCAGTCGCTGTATGGATTACTCTTGTTACTGACTTAATTTTATCAGAGAATAATCTTATTTCCCTTAAATCTCCAACAATAATTTCAATCCTATGATCTTTTCTATTAACCCCAGTAAGTTTAAAAGGGTCTCTAACTAAAAGTAGCAATTCTGCATTTGTATTTTCAAGAAGCCAATTTGTAATGTATTGACCTACACAGCCACTTGCACCTGTTATTAGTATCTTAGACTTTTTCAAGTGGAAGTCCTTATTAGTTCATCAACCGACTTCCCTGCCTCAAAGAATACTTGTGCATTTTTTTCTGGTGTGCCTGGCAGGATTCCATGGCCAAGATTAAGGATATGTTTTCGACCTTTTGCTTTTAATACAGTGTCTAGAATTCTTGAACGAATTGCTTCTGCGGTTCCGAACAGAAGGCCAGGGTCGACATTGCCTTGAACTCCAACATTTAGAGGAAGCCGATTGCATCCATCTGCCATGTCGACTGTCCAATCAAGTGAAACAATATCTACACCTGTTTGCCCCATTCTTTCTAGAACTCCTGCACTCCCAGATATATACAAAATTGTTGGAGTATTTGGGTGCTTTGCTTTGACTAGATCTATAACTTTCTTTTGGTAAGGAGCTGCAAAAGTGTCATAATCAATAGGACTTAACTGGCCAGCCCAGGAATCAAACATTTGAACTACTTGGGCTCCAGAACTTATTTGATAACACAAATAGTTGGCTATTGATTGAGCAAAATGATCTAGAAGACTATGAAGAAGATTTGGCTCTTGGAAAGCCATGGATTTGATGACTGCATAATTTTTGCTGCTTTTGCCTTCAACTACGTAGGCTGCCAAAGTCCAAGGGGCTCCTACGAAGCCCAAAACGGCTGCTTTATTGCCAACACTTTCACGAAGGCGACCAAGTACTTCTCCTACAAATGGCATAGAAGACTCTGGGTTCAATGGTGTTAGTGCGTTTACTTGAGCTTGAGTCCGGATTGGTTCTTGAATTAATGGGCCTTTACTTTCTACGATGTCAAAGTCAATTCCCATTCCAGGAAGAGGGGTGAGAATATCTGAAAAAAGAATTACTCCATCTGGCTCAAATGCTTTAAATGGTTGCATTGATATTTCATAAGAGAGATCTGGATTCTCTGAGCGTTCTCTGAAGCTGGGATGCCGGTCACGAAGGTTTCTATATACCTCCATGTATCGACCTGCTTGTCTCATCATCCATACAGGGGGACGTTCAACTGATTCGCCTAAAGCAGCGCGAAGCAAGAGGGGTAATGAGTCGCTCATCAGTGGGACAGAATTATCTGGAAACTTAACTGAGAGCCTTCCTTGAATGGACAGAACTTATAAGGAGAGTGCATCTTCGTCACACCTTTGAACGTTTTTCTGCAATTTCAAGTTCTTTCTTATCTTTGTGCCTGAAAATTAGAACACTGAGGGGAGGTAAGCAAAGATTTATTGATTGCTGATAACCGTGGATATTCCAGTTCTCGGACGACTTGCCTCCCATATTGCCCAAATTGCTACCCCCATACCTTTCACTATCAGTATTGAATATCTCTTCGTAGAAGCCCTCCATAGGGACTCCAATTCTATAGCTGGAATGAGCTTGAGGTGTGAAATTAGCAATTATGACAAGCCATTTACCTGTTGAACTTTCTCTTCTCATGAAGCTAATTATTGATTGACTACTGTCATTACAATCAATCCATTGAAAGCCAAATTGGTCGAAATCATCTTTCCAGAGTGCTGGCTCTGATTTGTATAAATAATTTAGATCTTCTATTAATTTTTGTATTCCAACATGTGGCTCATATTCAAGTAATTCCCATTGCAAGTCTCCCCATACATTCCATTCGGAACGTTGCCCAAATTCCATTCCCATAAATATTGTTTTTTTTCCTGGATGAGTCCACATATAAGCAAGCAGTGCGCGAGTATTTGCATATTTTTGCCAATCATCTCCTGGCATTTTATGTAATAAATTACTTTTACCATGAACAACTTCATCATGGCTAAGTGCAAGCATGAAGTTTTCTGTATATGCATACCATATAGAGAACGTAACGTTGTTTTGATGGAATTGTCTAAACCATGGATCAAGTTCAAAATAATCCAGCATATCGTGCATCCAACCCATATTCCATTTTAAATTAAAACCTAGTCCTCCAATATCTGTAGGCTTAGTAACCATAGGCCATGTTGTTGATTCTTCTGCTATAGAAAGTGCTCCTGGAAAGTATTGAAAAAGAACATGATTTGCTTGTTGGAGGAATTGCACAGCCTCAGTATTTTCTCTACCACCATTTTCATTAGCAATCCATTCACCATCTGGACGCAAATAGTCTCGATATAACATTGATGCAACTGCATCTACTCTAATGCCATCAATATGGAATTGTTCAAACCAATAAATTAGGTTAGCTACAAGAAAATTACGAACTTCATTCCTGCTGTAATTGAAAATTAATGTTCCCCATTCTTTGTGTTCGCCTATACGTGGATCAGAATGTTCATAAAGGTGTGTCCCATCAAAGAAGGCTAGTCCGTGAGAATCTTTTGGGAAATGTCCTGGTACCCAATCAAGAATTACACCTATTCCTTCGACATGACAACTATCAACAAATTCACGGAATTCATTTGGTGTTCCATATCTGCTAGTAGGTGCATACCAGCCAGTTACTTGATATCCCCATGAACCATCAAAGGGATGTTCTGAAATAGGCATCAATTCAATATGAGTGAAGCCCCTCTCTTTGACATAAGGAATTAATTTTTTTGTAAGCTCTGGATATGTAAGAAGCCTTGCTCCAGGCTTCATATCTGCTGCTGGGACAGGTTTACGCGGTTCACCATTAGATTCTATAAATGGTTTGTTGGCGGAGGCATGAAGCCAGCTGCCCAGATGCATTTCATATACCGAAATTGGCTGATCAAGTGCATTTTTTCTGTCTCGATCAATCATCCATTTTTCATCATTCCAATTGAAGTCTCCAAGCTTTGTAATTACTGAACTTTTTGCTGGTCTTACTTCGTGACTAAATCCATATGGATCTGCTTTCTTGTAACAGTGACCTTTTTCATTCCTAACTTCATATTGATAAAGCATTCCCTTTTTCAAGCCTGGAATAAAAAGTTCCCAAATGCCTCCTTCTCTAAGTTGCATTGGGTGGTGTCGTCCGTCCCATGAATTGAAATCGCCAATTATAGAAACGCTTTTTGCATGAGGTGCCCATAAGCAGAACATGACACCTTCAATCCCTTCACGATTAACAATGTGAGCCCCCATCCTTTGCCAAATGTGATGGTGATTGCCTTCTGCAAAGAGGTGTCTATCCATTTCACCCATCCACTCTTCCCTAAAAGACCATGGGTCATGTTGCTCATGTTCAATTTCACCTCTAATGACCTTTATTCGGTAGCTTGAACCAGGATCTTTATTTACTGCTGCTTCAAATATCCAGGGGTGATTAGGATTTGTCATCACAGTTTTTTGGCTGTGACATATGAGCTCTACTTGACTTGCATCTGGCATCCAAACCCGAACTACCCATTGATTTTCCCGGGCTTGGGGACCCAGCACTGCATATGGATGGCTATGGCGGCACTCAGCAAGCTTTTGCCCTTCTTCTTTCATCCAGTCGATGAATAAACTGGCAGTCATTTCATAACTGGGTCTAATGAAGTGAAAGCTTAGGCTGGCGAGTACTTTTCTAGGAAGCTTTTCAATTAGAAAAGTGGATTGATTTTGAATTTTGAGTTTTCAAGTTCCAATTGGATAGTAATTACCTGACAATTGCAATTTGGGGGGCCTGCCGCGTTTTTACTATTTCCAGTATTTACTCCTATAGCAGGCCATGCCGCACCAGCTATTGAGAGGCGAAGGCATTCTCCAACCTTCACCTCTGCAAGGAATGGTTGGAGAATTACTCTTCTAGGTTTTTTTTGAAGATTCTCTTCTTTCGAAACTCTTAGGAAGCCAGTTGAAAGTTGATGTACTTCTTTGGGCTTGTTTTTTTTCACTAACGAAAGAGCAACACATAGATCAAAGCTTTCTTGGTCAGAATGAGCATTTAATTTTAAATGTGGAATTCCCTCAAGTGTTTCATTGTAAGTAAAAGGCAAAGTTGTAAAAGTTGCCACATCGGAACGTATATCGATTGCACTTCTTTCCACAGGCCCTGGACTTGGACTTAGGTGTCCTCCAGTTGATGGGACTGGCCTCCAAGGATCGTGAACGATTACCAAAAATCCATTTCCAGCATTGTCCTTTTTTAATAAACCACTATTTGCATTAATGCAGGCAAGTCCATCACTACAAAGTGCCCAATAATTATTTTCTGATTTCGATTGGGTTTTTGCTTTAGTTCTTTTAAGCCAAGTTTGATTCGTTAAATTCCATAAGAAACAGGTTTCCTCTTTTAGACTTTTCGTGTTCTTTTGTCTTTTCAGATGTTTATTGAAGAAGTTAAGCTGAATTTCTTGTAATTCTGGCCACCATTGAAGGTGAGTTGCAGGCCCTATAAGAATCTTTGGATCGCCCCCAGCTTGAAGAGATTGTTTGTAAAGGTCAATTATCCCTCTTAGATGAGGATCCCACCATCCACCTATCAAAAGCATTGGTTTCTGCAGCCAAGTTTTTAATGGACGGTGAGTTATCCAATTTGAGGCTTTATCGGCAGGTTGATGAAACCATTTAGAGGCCATTCCATTGGGGTCATATGCCTCTAGTAGAGAAAGACCATTCCTTAAGTAGTTTTTATTCTCTAAGTTCGTTCGAATTTCTTGCCAGTCTTCTTCCTTTCCTTTCCTTTTGGCTTGTAATGCAGCCAATTGAAGTCCCCACGCAATCCCTAAGTGCCACCAATGTGCCCCTCCTTCACAGCTCCAGTGATCTCTTTCTGCAAGGCCTGTCATCGCCGGCACCAGACAATCAGGGGGGAGGCTTCCTGGCTCTCCTAATAGCTGGGTTAAGCCCTGGTAAGAAAAACCATAAGTGCCTAGTCGACCATCACATTCAGGAAGTGAACGTACCCATCTATGGGTTTCAGATGTATCTGAAGCTTCTTGAATAAATCCAAGAAAGTTTCCAGTTGACTCTCCTTGGCCTCTTACATCTTGAATGACTACTAGAAATCCATGACTTGCCCACCAAGATGGATGGGCATAGGTGATGGTTGAGGCAAGAGTTTTTCCATAAGGCTGTCGCATTAAAAGTGCTGGCCATGGTCCACCTTTTTTTGGATTCCATATGCGAGAGGAAAGTTGTACCCCATCAACGAGGGTTAGAGTTTCATCCCTGAATTCAATCTCCAGGTCATTCACTTGGTGAAATCTCAACGTATATTTGGACAATTAAGCCCAATTACATAGGTGGCAAGTATTTCTGAATCAATTGCGTTGAGATTCCTTTCTCTAGATATGACCTTGATTGATTTAGCTGAAATTGCCGACACCCCTTCTCTGTTAAGTGACTTGAATTGTTTGCAAAGTCTTTGAGCTTCTTTTGGATTGTTTTTCACACTTTCAAGGAGACTTGATTGTGCTAATGCAAAAGGACAAATGGCAATGATTGAAATTAATTGGAGATATAGGTAGCGCATTGATCCTATTGGAAAGTATCTTCTATATTTGAGTCCTACAAAACCATTTTTCTCATCTTGATGGGTCAGTTTTGAATTTGCCTGCCTTTTGCTCTTTTAATTAGTGAGCTTGCCATGGCTAAATTGAAAACAGGTTCCTTACTGATTCTTAATTGCCTTTTTAGTCTGCCTGCTTTATTTATTAAATCTTGAGGAGTCAAAGAAGCTAAAGCTTTGCTTGAGGATATCCCTGCATATAGAAGCAATGAAGCTTCCCATGGCATCAGATTTAGATCAACTACGAGATTTGCCATCCCCCTTAGACGCTTTAGATTTCGAGTAGATGATCGACCTTTCGCTGCTAGAAGATTAATCTCTTTGTCTTCTATTTTGCTAAGGGCATACCATGTATTGATTCCTGCAGAAATTAGTTCTTTTTCCTCGTCTTTAAAGGTTTGTGCAAGACCATTCAACTGATCATTGCTCATTATATTTCTCTGGTTGAGTTTCGGTTGTATTGGTGCTGAGGTCTCTTACGACTTCCCCAATAATGATTGGCTTACTAATTCCTTGGCCAACACTTTCAACTTTTCTTAGCCTAACCTTGACTTTCGCTCCATTACGCCCACCTCCTTTTAGGCTGCCTGCAAGTTTTTCTAAAGAAGGTTGAATGGCCTCATCAGGAAAGTCGCTTTTTGCTTGCGCTACGACCAAGTCATTCCCGTTGTCGAAAACGGTTGGTACATATTTGGCGCCTTCAATATTTAGAGGGGGAACGTAGCTTTTTGCGAAGGCCCAACAACTTCCTGATAGGAGAAGGGAGAAGATTGTTGCACCTACCAGTCTGAATTTCGCACCCCAATTAATGAAAAAAGCAATGATTGTTGTTATCCCTAATACAAGGCCTGTTAAGGCTAGCCATTTTGTTGATGAGGCCAGTAGAAAGGGGATGGACATAATTTTTGAAAATCATATCTGGTTCTTCTTATAGTTTCTCAACTCCCCTAAAGGTTAAAAAATGCAATGGGAGTAAAGAATAGAAATTTAGGAATATCGAAATGGGGCTTGATGACTGGCCTTGTCCTAATAGGGGGTGCTGCAACTTGGTTTGGTACAGACAAATTATTAGAAGGATTTTTTAATCGTAATCGCTTGCAATTGCAACAACAATTGTCTCGACCATTAGGACATCCTTTAAGAATTGGTCAATATCGGGGCCTTAAATTTTGGGGAATTGCAATTGGTCCTACTGAAGTATTGCCTGGAGACAATGATGATTCCACAGCTTCCTTTCAAGAAATCAAAGTCAAGTTTGCCCCTCTTGCAAGCTTGTTTAATTGGCGACCTGTAGTAGTTCTAATTCCAGAAAAAACCAACCTTGTTTTGCGTAGGAATTCGAGTGGCTCATATTGGGTTCCTGGAGATTCAAATGGTGATTCTTCTCCTCCAATTGATTTAAGGCTGAAATTAACGAGCCCAGCCCGAGTATTTTTTGAGCCTACAAACCTTGAGCTGTTTGTAGTTACACGAGCTTCGTTAATGCTTTCTCAAAAAAAAGTAAAAGGTTTCATTGATGTGACTTTGCCAAATAAGGGAAAAGTATTTTTAAGAGGTAAGGGATATTGGGATAGATTGCAATTCATAGGGAACACAAACTTTAAAGGTCTTCGGATTCAATCTTTTAAAGATTTTTTGCCTGAAAGATTCCCCTATCAGGCTGAAGGTATTTTTAATGGTGGCTTTAAGATTAGTTTTCAGAAAGGGATCGTTGGCTGTAAAGGAGCAATTAATCTCAATGATTTTCGGCTGAAGGGTGGAGCATTAAATAATTCTATTTCCTCAAATAAGGCAAGAATCATTTGTTTAGGAGATAGAGCAAATTTGCTTAAAACTAATTGGGAATATGGTGCATGGAAAAGTACTTTAAGTGGAGATATTATTTTTAATAGAAAAAATTCATTTGATGTGTCAATAAATGGATTTGTTGGTCTAGAAGAATTTACTAATCCTGAGTTTAATTTCAATGCATTCTTGCCTATAAACTTGAAGCAGGGATCATTTAAGTTGGGGAAATTAAAAGCAGATTTTAATCTAAGCCCTATTCAATTGTCTAAGGTATCATCGATTCTTGGAACTTCATTTGGAGGTATTTTCTCTGCAGTAGGACAATTGGACGGTCATTTAAATGATTTGAATACAAAAGCGTCTTTGAAATTAATAAATCCAGAAGTTAATGGTGTGCGTCTGCAGGAAGATTGGGTGGGAACCTTTAATAGTGAAACTAGTGGTAAAAGCTTGTTGCAAATGGCTTCAGAAGGCGCTGCAACACCAGGAACTCTAACGGCAGAGTTTAATAAAAATTGGAGTTTAGATTACGCCTCAATTAATCGTGGGGGTGGAGAGGTCTTTCTAAAGGCTCTTCCCTCTCGGTTCAATTGGAAAATTGATCGCTTTAGATTAGATGGATTAGAAATTGCAATTCCATCTGATGAGGGTTTTAAAGGAATCTTTGGCGAATTAATAGGGCAAGGCAATCTTTCATTAAGTCCTTTTTCTTTTAGTGGAGAAGTGGCTATGCGATATCCACGTTTAATTGGCTTGCAATTAAAGGAGGCCAGTTTAAGTGGAAGATATATAGATAATAAATATAGTTTATTTAGCAAGCTAAAGCCTTCTGATAAAGGCCTATTAACTCTATCTGCTGAAGGTGAAATTGGAGGAGAAGTTGATATAAAGGCTGAGGGTAAGGAATTAAGTCCTGGTTGGATAGCCAGTAGTGCAATGCAACTACCTCAAATCAACAAAAAAGCTAAGCCTGTATCTGGTCTCACAAAAGATCTAGGTGATTTTTTTATTGAGACGATTAAAGGATCTTTAGATGCCCAGTTGAATGAATTAAAGAAGGCACAGCAATACTTGAAGTCAAAGAAAGAGATCGAAAGAGAAAAAAGTATTATTAATTATGAGGATATCCAGGGAGAAGTTGATGCAGATATTCATCTTAAAGGTCCAAATATTAAAAATATTGAGGCTGACGTACGAATCAAAGGCAACCTTTGGTCAGATCAATATATGGGAGAAAGACCTAAAAAAAATGAATATTTCTCGGCAAATTTATCAGGACCTCTCAAGTCAGGATCTGGAGCCTTCTCCTTGCTCAACCTGCCTTTCTCTTCCTTGACTATATTTACTCCACTACCATCTTCTCTTCAAGGGAAGATGAATTTAAAAGGCAATTATACTCTTGATAAGGACAATTATAAATTGGATGCTTCATTGAAGTTTATTGATTCAAAACTTGATGAAGACTCCTTTGTCCTTGACAAGGGTAAATTCTTTTTATCTGAATCCAAATTATTCATGGATATTGCATTGCGCAGTAACTCTTCCAAAGAGCCATTGACTTTGAAGGGATCTTTACCCTTGAAGAAAGATGAGGAAATGAATATAAGAGTTGAAAGTCATGGTGATGCCCTTAATTTTTTAGATGGACTTAGTGGAAATAATGTTGACTGGATAAAAGGTAACTCTAATTTAAGATTATTACTTAGAGGGCCATTTAGTGCTCCAGAAGCAAATGGATTCTTCGTTCTCGATGAAAGTAGATTGGTTGTAATGGAAGAAGATGTAATGAACTTAGAGGGGTTATTTCTCTTTGACTTTAATCGATTAGAAGTCAAAAGTCTAACAGCGAATATTGGAGAGGAAGGTGAATTTCTTGCTGCTGGGTCTGTCCCCTTCGTGAAGCCTCTTCCTGAGAAAAAACCATTGTCAATAATGATGAAGAAAGTTAGATTAAGATTGCCAGTGGCCGATGTGGAAGTTGCTGGCAACCTTGATTTCAATGGTGCTTTAGTTACGCCAAAGTTTGGCGGAGATCTAGTTGTAAATGATGGCACAATCTCACCTCAAAGAAATCGATTCTCTAAACCTTCTAAGCTTTTTTCGAAGTTATCTACAAAGAAGGACTCTAATAAAAAACAAATTTCTTTAAATGAATCTTCTGTTGATATTGATGAGGAATTGTTGCCTGAACAAAAGTGGAATTATGGTCAACCGTTGGTTTTATTTGGTCAAGATGTAGAAGATTCATCTAATAGAAATTTAAAAGAATCATTGCCTAAATTTTCATTTATAAGTTTTGATAATCTGAAATTACGTCTTGGACCAAAACTGCGTATTACTTCTCCTCCTCTCGCAGAATTCAGGACGGCAGGATCGTTAATATTAAATGGCCCTCTTGATTCTACTTTGAAAGCAAGTGGAGTGATTCGCTTGCTTAATGGTCGTATAAACCTTTTTACTACTACTTTTAATTTGGATCGAAGTGCTCCAAATGTTGCTGTATTTACGCCTTCCTTAGGGGTTATTCCTTATGTTGACGTTGCTATGAGTAGCAGAGTCTCTGAAAATATTGGCGATGGAAGTAATCCAGCTTCTTCAACAAATTTCTCATCTAATGGGACTGTTCCTTTAGGTATTGGTGGATTTAGATTAGTAAAGGTAATGGTTCAAGCTACTGGTCCAGCTGATCGATTAGCTGAAAATATTCAATTAAGTAGTTCACCTAAACTTCCTCGGGCGCAGCTTTTAGGATTAATTGGAGGAAATTCTTTGAGACGATTGCTTGGAGGTGGAGAAACAGAAGTACTGGCAAGTGTTCTTGGTAAATCGGTTTTGACTCCTTTCTTGGGTAATATTTCCGGGGCTTTTAGTGATCGATTGCAATTGGCTATTTATCCAGCATTGGTAAATCCACAAACTGGTGAAGAAGGGATTGATAATCAGCAGGCAAATTCAGAGTCCACTTCTGCTCAAGTCTCACCGCAGCAAGCTTGGGTGACAGAAATCGGATTTGATTTGACTGAGAGGTTTAACTTTTCTGTCCTTGCAACTCCTAACAGGAAAGATATTCCTCCTCAAGGAACTCTTAACTATCAGGTCACTCCTAATGTTGGTTTGGTGGGTTCCTTAGATAAAAAAGGAGCCTGGCAAAGTCAGTTGCAGATGTTTTTTAGATTTTGAATAAAAGGTTTGTAATTAATAAACAAGCTTAGACCTCAACAGACTTTTTTTAGGCAAGATGATGTATTGAAGTTGATAGGTAATCGAAATGAACTTTGAAGTTCAAGCACCTTCCAATGATTTGATTGAGCGTGCCATGGATGTTCGCCGTACTGCTACACAATTAGGTCAAACAACAAATGAACAAAGGAGATTTGCCCTTGAACAGATAGCCAACGCTTTAAGTAAAAGAGAACAAGATATCCTTGCTGCCAATGAGGAGGATCTGGACCGCTCGCAGGAAGAAGGTCTATCTAATTCTTTAATGTCTAGATTGAAGTTAACAAAATCCAAGCTTCAAGGCGCGATTGAAGGAGTCAGAAAAGTTGCCCAACTTGAGGATCCTTTGGGACTTGTTCAATTGAATAGAGAGATTGGATCTGGTTTGATCTTAGAAAGATTGACAGTTCCATTGGGTGTGCTTGGAGTCATTTTTGAAGCAAGACCAGATGCGTTGATTCAGATTGCTTCTCTTGCAATTCGTTCAGGGAATGGAGCAATGCTTAAGGGAGGGAGAGAGGCTATTAGAAGTAATGAGGTGATCATGGAGTCCATTCAATCTGGACTTGACTTTTCCGATATCAATCGGAAGGCGTTGACACTTTTAACGACTCGAGAAGAGAGCCTTTCGTTACTTCGCCTTGATGGCCTTGTTGATTTAATTATTCCTAGAGGTAGTAATGAGCTTGTTAGATTTATTCAAGACAATACTCGTATTCCTGTTCTTGGGCATGCGGATGGAGTTTGTCATTTATATATCGATTTAGAAGCAGATATAGAACAGGCTTTAAACATAGCCATTGATAGTAAGACTCAATATCCCGCTGCTTGTAATGCGATTGAGACGTTGCTCTTACACAGAGAAATTGCATCAGAATTCCTTGAAAAGGCGATTCCTGCTTTTAAAAAAGAAGGTGTCCTTCTTTTGGGAGATTCTCAAAGCCAAGCACTTGGCATAGAAGGAGAAGCTAGTGAGGATGATTGGGATAAAGAGTATTTAGATCTTGTATTGTCAATTCGAATAGTTGACAATTTTGAAATGGCTTTGGAGCATATTCTCCTTCATGGTTCTCGACATACTGAGTCAATAGTTACTAGCAACAAAAAAACTGCTGAATCTTTTTTGCGTGCGGTTGATAGTGCAGGTGTCTATCACAATTGTTCCACTCGTTTTGCTGATGGTTTTCGTTATGGTTTTGGTGCAGAGGTTGGAATTAGTACACAAACCTTGCCGCCTAGAGGTCCAGTTGGCTTAGAAGGTCTGGTAACTTATCGTTATTTCTTAAGGGGTGATGGACACATCGTTTCTGATTTTGTATCAGGCAAAATCAGTTTTTCTCATAAAGACTTTTAGATGTTATGAAATTTCTATATGAAGGGGCTATTCATATAAGTGATCTCCGCTTGTGGGCACATGTTGGTGTTCTTCAAAAGGAACAGGAATATGGTCAATGGTTTAACTTGGATATCAGCATTTATCAAAATATTGATAATGCCTCGAAAAATGACGACCTTTCTGAGACGATTGATTACAGCATTGCAATTAATAAAATACAAAAACTAGCTCATGAAGTTAACTCTAAGACTATCGAGAACTTTAGTGAGCAAGTTCTAAATTCTCTTGAGGAGTTATATGGTTCAGTTCCGATGAGAGTGTTGCTTAGTAAATGTGATGTACCTGTTTCGGGTTTTAATGGGAATGTGGCTGTTGAGAGGTATAGGCACTGGCCTGCCACATATTTTCAGCATGACACTTAGGCGTCCTTTAGTACTCGTTCATGGTCTTTGGAATACACCAAAGTTGTTTAATCCACTGATCAAGATGTTGGACATATCTGATGAAATGATCTTCGCTCCATATCTTCGTCATGGCTTTGGAAGAATATCTCTTGAGAATTTAGCTAATTCATTAGATCACTACATCTATGAGCGATTTGGATCTGATACTTATATTGATATCCTTGGGTTTTCTATGGGCGGTATTATAAGTCGTGTTTGGTTGCAAAGTCTTGGTGGAGCCTTACGTACGCAACGTTTCATATGTGTAGGCAGTCCCCAACAAGGTACTTTGACTGCTCAATTGATTCCTCCTTTTTTGTTTAGAGGCATTGCCGATATGAAGATAGGAAGCCCTTTAATTAATGACTTGAATCATGATTGCTCTTTATTGGGTGAGGTTGAGTGTTCGAGTTATTTTTGCAAGTGGGATTTGATGGCATTCCCTGGCTGGATGGCTCGACTCCCCATAGGTAACTTTGAACCTTTGCCAGTAATGACTCACAGAGGGTTGATAACTAGTTCAAAAGCTCTTGATCTTCTTGTACCAAAGTTACTTGGCTTCTGATTTTTCTAATCCACAATGTTTTATTAGCGCTTTAGTAGTTGCAGCTCGCCCTCGAAAAGATTTGAAAATCTTTTCTGGTGCCTGACTTCCTCCCAGGGCCAGAATAGTTTCTCGAAACTTATGCCCAGTTGCGCGGACTTTGTCTTCGTTATCAAGTCCAACTTCTTCAAAAGCTGAGAAAGCATCTGCACTTAGTACTTCAGCCCATTTGTAAGAGTAATATCCAGCTGAATAACCACCAGCAAAAATATGACTGAAAGAACATAGGAAATTATCTTCTGGAATTGGAGGAATTACTGTTGTTTGAAGAGCAATTTCCCTCCTTAGATCATCTGGCGATAATCCAGATAATGGGTCCCAAGCACTATGCAATCGCAGATCGGTCAATGCGAAGTGCACTTGTCGAAGTGTTGTTAAACCTGCATTGAATGTTTTGCTTAATTGGAGTTTTTTGAACTCTGCTTCTTCTAGTTTTTCTCCTGTTTCCCAATGTTTAGCCATACGAATGAAAGTAGCTCTTTCAAGACACCAATTCTCCATAAATTGACTAGGTAGTTCAACAGCATCCCACTCGACATTGTTAATTCCTGCTGCTTGTGGATAGTCGACGGTAGTAAGCATATGTTGGAGGCCATGGCCAAATTCGTGAAAAAGAGTTTTAACTTCGTCAAAGCTCATAAGGCTTGGCGTGTTACCAATCGGAGGACTTTGATTACATATCAAATAAGCAATTGGCAGAACTTGTTTCCCTTGATCATCCTTGTCTCGATTTAGGCATTCATCCATCCAGGCACCTCCTCTTTTAGTAGAGGGTCTAACAAAAGGATCTAAATAAAAAGCGGCAAGATCTGCCCCACTCTTATCTATTACTTTGAAATAGCGAACATCTGGATGCCAAATAGGTGCTTCTCCATCAGCTGCCTTGATTGAAATTTCAAATAATCTGCTACAAAGATTGAACAAACCATCTAAAACTTGCGGAAGTGGAAACCAAGGCCTTAGTGCTTCCTGATCAAGATCAAAAGTTTTTTGTTTTAATTTTTCTGACCAAAAACTAATGTCCCAAGGGTAGAGATCTTTTGCTTCTGGAGAATTTAAGGATTCGGCATAGGCTTTTAGATTCTTTAATTCGATTTCAGCAGAAGCCAAGGCTGCTTTACGTAGTTCTTCGAGAAGATTTTCAACAGCAGAAATATTGCTTGCCATTTTGTTCGCAAGGCTTAATTCTGCCCAATTTTTATAACCAAGTCTTTTTGATTGTTCAAGCCTTAAAGTCAGAATCTCCTCTATAAGAGGTTTGTTATTTAATGTTCCTTCGCTTGCACGACTTACATAGGCTTTATATAATTTTTCCCTAAGAGATCTGTTCTTTGCAAAGGTAATAAAAGGGACATAACGAGGAATGTCGAGACCCAATCGCCATGGTCCATTCTCTGCTGTTGGTTGATCATTATCATTGTCTTCTCTTTTGTCTCCAGCTTCTCTAGCTGAATCGGCAAGAATTTCTAATGCACTTATAGGTAATCCTTCTACATCTGAAAGGTTAGTAAGTAAGAGGCTCCATTCATTGGTCGCATCAAGTACATGGTTGCTGAAAGTAGTTGAAAGCTCTGCAAGGCGTTGAATTGTTGTATTAAATTCCTTTTGCTTATCTCCCTTTAGTCCTACACCACGATGTTTCATGGATAGCAACTCAGATTCAATAATTCTGATTTGGATTTCATTAAGGGGTTCTGCAGGGTTGCTTTTTAAAGAGCAAAGTGCTTTGTGAATAATATTGCTTTGACCTAATTTATTACCAAAGCGAATGATTTCTGGTTGTTGATTTGCATAAGCATCACGTAATTTTGGAGAATTGCAAACTGCATTTAAATGGCTCACTGCACCCCAACTCCAGCGTAATCTCTCTCCAATATTTTGGAGGGGAATCATTAGTTCCTCCCAAGATAATTTTTGATGTGTAGAGAGGCTGATCTCGAGATTCTCTTCTAATTTATTAATTTGCTCGGTTAGATTATTAATTAATTTTGGTAAGTATTTATTTATTTGTTGAGGCGTAATTGCTTCATAATCAGGTAAGCCATTACCAGTAAGTAATGGTGAAGATTCTTTGTGAAATTCTTTTTTGTTCATATCAGCTTATTGGTAAATAATTCAGAGTTGCGAGGCTAGAGCTAAATAGTTTTTCTGCCAAGGCATTTGTTGAAACCTCATATAAATCAATAGCAATTCTTGGCCAGAACCCTATTACTAGAGTTGGAACTAAAAGGCTTAATCCAATGCTTAGTTCTCTGGGATTCATTTCTCTAACTGATGCTAGTGCAGGGATTCTTGGTCCAAAGAAGACTCTTCTGCACATTGAAAGTAAGTAAATAGGAGTAAGTACCAACCCAATTGCAGCGGAAATTACTGTTATAGCTCTAAAGACTGAGGTAAAAGCATTTTGACTTGTGATGCCAAGGAAAACAGTTATCTCACTTACAAATCCACTCATGCCAGGCAGTGCCAATGAGGCAAGTGAGCTTGTCAAGAAAAATGCGAATGTAATAGGTAGAACTTTTGCAAGCCCTCCCATGTTGGGAATGGAGAGAGTATTTGTTCTTTCGTAAAAACTTCCAGTAACGAAGAACATTGCTGCTGCAATTAACCCATGACTAATCATTTGAAGCATTGCACCACTAATTCCAAGAGAGTCGATGGCACCTATCCCAAGCAGTACAAATCCCATATGGCTTACGGAACTGCAGGCTATTCGACGCTTTACATTGTCTTGGGCAAATGCATTAAGGGCTCCATAAATAATGTTTACTATTCCAAGGACTATTAATGCGGGTGCAATAAATAAGTGTTCTTGGGGAAGCATTTGAACATTAAATCTCAATAGGGCATAGCCACCCATTTTTAGTAAGACCCCAGCAAGAAGCATTGAAACAGGAGCGTTGGCTTCCCCATGTGCATCTGGTAGCCAAGTATGTAAAGGAAAGATTGGTAGTTTGACTCCAAAACCAATTAAGAAGCCTATATAACAAAGTAGTCCAAAACTTCCTCCTGGAGATCTAGAAGCTAATTCAGTTAGATTTAGCGAAAAATGATCTCCAGAAAGGGCTAGAGCAAGCCCACTGATTAATATCAATAATGATGCTAAGGCTGTATAAAGTATAAATTTAGTTGCTGCATATAGACGTCTGTTCCCTCCCCAGATTGCAATGAGAAGGTAAACAGGTACTAATTCGAGTTCCCATGAAAGGAAAAAGAGGAGGAAATCTTGAGAAAGGAAAACGAGTCCTTGTGCCGAGGCTTGAATAAGTATGAGAGCAAAATAGAGTCTGGTTTTACTTTGTATTTTCCAACTAGCGGCCGCTGACAATAAAGTGATTAATCCACTTAAAGCAATCAAGGGGGCAGATATACCGTCTACTCCAAGTGACCATTCAAGGCCTACAAAGGGTATCCAACTAATTCTTTCTACAAGTTGTAGTCCATCAAATTGACTATCAAATAAAAAAATTAATACGCCAACAATCAGCAAGAAATCTGCGAATAAAACTGTTAAGGCAAGGTTTCGCGGCGAAAGAAGTGAGGTCCCTTTTTCATCTTCGGGAATGAATGGCATCAAAAGTGATCCTGCTGCTGGGAGCAAGACAATGAGAGAGAGCCAGGGGATGAATTGTTGGGACGCAGCCGTAAGCGGCAGATTGGCGTCCATGACTAATCAGAGAATCTTTATGAACTTACCAGCAGGCAGGCCTTCTTTTGAGTAAATCTACCCAGTGAGTAAATCTACCCATCGTTGTCAGGCCGCCAAGAGCTTCCTAATTTTTGTAGATTTAGCACTGGGGCCCTGCTTGCAACTCCTAATGACTCCCATTTTTTAACCATTGCTTGGCTAACTAAAGCTCCCTCTGATTCATTGCATAGAGCTAATAAACTTGGCCCTGCTCCACTTATTGAACAACCCAGCGCGCCAGCTCTTAAGGCAGCCTCCCTAACTTCAAGGCCTCCCTTAATGAGTCTCCATCGATATGGTTCGTGTAAACGATCGTGCATCCCGTCGGATATAAGGTCTCCGTTCCCAGTCCGTAGCCCTTGTAATAACAAAGTAAGTGCTCCAAGATTTACTACTGCATCTCCAATGGGAATAGTTTTTGGCATAACCCTTCTTGCTTCATTTGTACTTAGTCGAATCGAAGGTACTGCTACTACTGCTTTTATTGGTTCTTTCCATTCACAACGAACTACTCGCCACCTTTCCGAAGCTGCTTTTGCGGTAAGGCAAAGGCCACCTAAAAGAGATGGGACAACATTGTCTGGATGCCCTTCTATGTCGATTGCTAATTCTAGAAGCTTTTCTTTGCTAAGAGGCTCGCCCATTAGAGCGTTTGCTCCCACCAAGCCTGCCACAATTGCGGTTGCGCTGCTTCCAAGCCCTCTTGCTGGTGGAACAGCAAGTCTTACGCGAGCCTCTAGTCCAACTGGTTCTATTCCTGCAGCTTTCCATACTCTTTGCGCTGCACGATAAACAAGATTATCTGGGCCTCCACGCAAATGACTGCCTTCGCTGCCCTCAATAATTAGTTCAAATTTTTCTCCATTGCCTTCAATCCTTCGCATAACAAATTTATTGCTCAGATCCAATGCTGCGCCTAGACAATCAAAACCTGGTCCAAGGTTGGCAGTAGTGGAAGGTACATCCACAATCACTTTTTGACCAATCCTTGGCTGGACCATTCTTGCCTGTCTGTTGAAGTCAGTCTCCCATCTCGCTCGCGAGCATGCGAGCTCTGCAGGCAGCACTAAATAAGCCTACTTCTGAATCTAATAGCACTGTTATTGGTAATTGATCCATAAAAGTTGAGAATCTACCTTTGTTCCTAAAGGATTTTAAAAAGGTTTCAGACCTTAATCCAGATAAGTGTTTTTTTGCAGTTCCTCCCCCTAGCCATAAGCCACCAACAGATAGTTCATGCAAAGCAACATCTCCTGCGGCAGATCCATATGCACTTAGCCAAAGTTGCAAAACTTCAGTCATTAAGGGATCTTTATTTTTTGCTGCATCACTTACTAATGCAGGTAAATCAGGGCAATTTATGTCGTTATTTTTTCTATTTCTCCAAAGCTGAGCCGCTTCTTTTAAATCATGCGAATTGCCATCACTTTGATTAAGTCTCCAATTCGCGATATGTCCTAAGCCAGTTCCACTTACAACTCTTTCTAAGGAAAGTCGTTCTAAACCGAGATCATTCTTTATCCAAGATGAAAATTGCCATTCTTTTTCTGATTTTGCAGAGAACTCACGATGACTTCCTTCACTTGGTAGAGCAATGATTTTATTTTTAATGGATATTCCTCTTGCGATTCCTAAGCCTGTACCTGCACCAATGATTGCAATATTGCCTTTTAAATCATTTCCGTTTTTACCTTTTTGTATTTCCATCTTTTGCTCACCTTTTAGGTATGGAAGCCCATAAATTAAAACGGCAAAGTCGTTGATAAGTTCTAGATTTTTAAGGCCAGCGATTTCACATAGTCTTTTCTCATCAAGCTCCCAAGGAAGATTTGTTATATGAGAAAAACCATTTTCAACTAAACCTGCTACTGCTATGCAACCATAATTATTGCGACTTAATTTAATGGGAGCTTCATTTAAAAAGTCTCTAAAAAGTGCATCGAAAGAAATCCATTCTCTAGATAGATATTTTTTTTTATATATTTCAATAAGCCCCTGATTGTTTTCATATATTGATAAAAGGGTCTTTGTTCCGCCTAGATCCCCTGCAATAATAATCTCAGAAGAAGTCATAAAGTCTTTAGCTATTAGTTAGCACCTTAGAGAAAAAGTCTTTAAACTTTATCGATAAAAAAGTCCAAAGGAAAAGGTCCCCAAGTATTGGAGAATTTTTCTTTGTCAGCAATTTGTCCACTTATAAGAATACCTTCCCCTAGTCCATGTTCGGTACGAATGCGAATTTCTTGAGAAGATTGATTGGCTTTAAGGAAAACAGGACCTTTCTCTTTTGCTCTTTCTATAATTCTCATTGGAGACCAAGAAAAGAAGCTTTCAATCTGCTTAATTGCAAGCAAAGCTTTCTCTTCGGTACTTGCCATTATGCCAACAGTAAACCACTCAGCAGTAGCTATTTCACGGTGAAGTTCTTCGATTAGTTTTTGTTGCAGCTCTTTACTCAAAACCGGAGCTGTTCTTAGAAGGCTTAGGTCTGATAGATTACTTATTGATCCAGGGGTATTCGTGTTCATTGCAAACTCTGAAGTAAGTGAAATTGTTTAAAGCTAGAATTTGTAACCATTGCTTAATTTTATTTTAATTAAAAGGGTCAAATATCTAAAGGAAGGTTCATCTAATTTTACTTTACCTATTGCTGATTAGATGACCTGCCTCTCTTTCTTATCTCTTCATCCAATAAATATATAAAATCTTCTATTTTCATGCTGCCAAAGTCTTTCCCATTAAGAGCTCTTACGGAAACTTTTCTCTCTTCTTGCTCTTTATCTCCGACTATCAACAGAAATGGAACTTTCTGAAGTGTATGTTCTCTTATCTTGAATCCAATCTTTTCATTTCTTAAGTCAATTTGTGTCCTATATCCTAGATGAGAAAGTTTTGAATGATATTCTTTACACAGACTTGAGTTCCTATCAGTTATTCCCATTATCACTAGTTGGGTTGGCGCTAACCAGGCAGGAAAGCGTCCTGCATAGTGTTCAATTAATATTCCAATAAATCTCTCAAATGAACCTAATATTGCTCTATGAAGCATAACTGGAGTTTTCTTTTGATTATCCTCTCCAATAAATGATGCATCTAATCTTTCTGGCATTGAGAAATCAACTTGTATGGTCCCACACTGCCAGATCCGACCAATGCAATCTTTTAATGAGAATTCAATTTTAGGACCATAGAATGCACCTTCTCCAGGGAGAACTTCCCATTTTAGATTTTTCGCATTTAGTGCATCAGATAATGCTTTTTCTGATTTATCCCAAATTTCGTCACTCCCTACACGTTGGTTGGGTCTGGTAGAAAGTTTTATCTGAACAGAATCAAAACCAAATGAACTGTATACCTCGAATACTAAATCAATAAAGTTTGAGACTTCAGATTGAATTTGTGATTCGTCGCAGAAAATATGTGCATCATCTTGTACAAAATTTCTTACTCTCATTAGTCCATGAAGTGATCCTGAAGGTTCGTTCCTATGGCATGAGCCAAACTCAGCAAGGCGAATAGGTAGGTCACGATAACTTTTAAGTCCTTGGTTGAAAACTTGTACATGGCATGGACAATTCATTGGTTTTATTGCGTATTCTCTATTTTCAGAATTAGTAGTAAACATATCGTCTTTAAATTTCTCCCAATGTCCTGATCTCTCCCATAAGCTTCTATCTACAGCTTGTGGAGTTTTGATTTCTTGGTATCCATTTATTTTTAGAACCTCGCGAATGTACTGTTCAAGGACCTGATAGATTGCCCAACCATTTGGATGCCAGAAAACCATCCCTGGTGATTCTTCTTGTGTATGGAATAAAGACATTTTTTTGCCAATCTTTCGATGATCTCTTTTTTCAGCTTCCTCAATCCTCTGTATATAACTTTTAAGATCTTTAGATGTAGGCCAGGCTGTTCCATATATCCTTTGAAGCATTTCATTTCTGGAATCGCCACGCCAATAAGCACCTGAAACCTTGGTTAACTTAAAATGGCGGAGGTGCCTTGTATTTGGTACATGTGGTCCTCTACACATGTCAATATACTCTTGATGTATATATAACTTTATTTTTTCATCACTTGGAATTTCCTCAATAATTTGCACCTTGTATGGCTCATCTCTTCCTATAAATGTATTCCTAGCCTCTTCTTTTGAAACTTCCTTTACAGTTACATCATAGTCTCTTTTGATCAATTCTTTTATCCGTATTTCGATAGCTTCTAGGTCATCTAACGTGAAGGCTTTTTCATATGCAATATCATAATAAAAACCATCGTCAATTACTGGCCCAATTGCCATCTTGGCAGTTGGGAATAATTGTTTTACTGCATGTCCAATTAAGTGAGCGAATGAATGTCTTATGGTGTCAATTCCCTCTTTGTCTTTTGCTGTGACAATACTTACTGATGCATTTTGATTTATTGGAATACAAGTATCTATTAGATTCCCATTAATAAGTCCTGCTATTGCAGCTTTTGCTAGACCAGGACCAAGGCTTTCGGCTACTTGCATTATAGTTACTGAGCCTTCGAAATCTTTTTGACTCCCGTCAGGCAGGGTTATTTTTGGCATGAGTTAAGTGCTGAATTAAATGATTTGCATTTAATAAAACTTGGATTAGTTTAACGGACTAGATATTCTTAATTCCAAGTTGAGCTAGTTCAATGTTACTTATATTCTCTGATTCTTCTTGGTTGAAAATTGTTGATGATTTTGAGGATTTCTTAAAAAGCTTGGCAATCATTGGTTTTTGTGATGATTTCGTTTTTCACTTCCCATTTACCCTTTAAGTATGGGGACCTTTCAGAGTCATGCTTTTCTTATTTCCCTTGATTTAGATGCTTCAAATTGGAATGATAAAACTTCCTCAGTTCTTGATGAGTCTTGTTCGGTTGGCCATAATTGCTTTTCCCTTTGCTGTTTGGGAAAGATGCCCAATCATTTGAAAGTAGAGAAATAGCTTGTTTAGTGAGGCCTTTTAAGTCAATTTCTTTTAAAGCGCCCCTTTTCTTTGCTAGATGAAGAGCTGCTTGGTCTTGATGGTGAGGATTGAAATTTGCAAGATTTAGCTCTTTTGCTGTTTGATTCCAGGTTCCAGGAATGAATTGGTAGGCACCAGCAGCAGCACTCTTATAGCGCTTTACTACTACAACATTTGGATGTTTAGAAAAATCATTGAATACCCCTCCTCCGAAAATTGTCCTATATCCAATGTCTTTCCCTCCCATCCAAGTGCCTTCTGCATATCTAATAGTATTAAGTAGAGCGCGACGCTTGGGAGTTATAAGATATTTGTTTTGAGATTCAATATGTTCTAAAGGAAGCTGTTTGTTCTGTTCCTTAGATGATAAAAGATTTTGGGTTTGCTTTCCTTGTATTCCAATTGGGTCAAATAAAATTGAAAGAAGAATCGCAATAGAAGATGAAGCTATAGCTAAAAGTACCAGATTTGATTCGGCGTTGGCACTTTGATATTGAGTTTGGGTAGAACCTGCCAACTTGTAAAAGTTATTCCATATCACTATGTATTAATGCCAACCCTTTTGGCGACCTTTCTTGGAATCCTCTTGACGGGTCGACTAGTAATGTGCTGTAAAGAGCAAAAACTAATTATTTAATTTAACTAGGCCTTTTTGGCGGTTTAGAGCCTTTTTATCAAAGATCTTGCTTCGAAAAAGAAAATGAAATGCTAATTGATTCATTAGTAAAACTTTTCTTTGGCCTATTCACTGATTAATCAATGTCTAGGAAACCAATCGCATCTTTTAACTTCTTCAAGGTTTTTTCTGCAACCTGCTCTGCTTTGTTTTGACCTTGCCTTAGTAATTCGATTAATTCACCCTTATCTTTCATTAGATTGAAATATTTCTCTTGAATTGGTTGCAGTGATGAAATTATTGTTTCAGTTAGGAGTGGTTTGAAAGTCCCCCATCCCATATCGGCACATGTTTGGATCGCTATATTTTCTTCTAGGCCAGAGAGGCTTGAATAAATACGAAGAAGATTCCCTGCTTCTGGTCTTTGTGGATTATTTAATTCTATTCCTAGAATAGGATCAGTTTTTGCTCGCTTTATTTTCCTTGAAATTAATTCCGGTGTGTCAAGCAAGGAAATGCGACTATTTTCATTAGGATCACTTTTACTCATTTTGGAGTGTCCATCTACAAGACTCATGATCCTTGAACCTTGCTTAGTAATAAGAGGTTTAGGAACCTTAAGAATAGGGTTTTCTTTGTCACCATAATTAGAATTTATTCTTTGTTGTGCGATGTCTCTTGCTAGTTCTAGATGCTGCTTTTGATCTTCTCCTACCGGCACTAAGTCTGCTTCGTATAAAAGGATGTCAGCGGCCATTAAAACTGGGTAATCGAACAATCCAATAGACACATTTTCTCCTTGCTTGATAGATTTTTCTTTAAACTGAATCATTCTCTCCATCCAATTTAACGGGGTCAAACAGTTCAGTAACCAGCAAAGTTCAGAATGAGCGGAAACATGACTCTGTACGAAAATTGTTGATTGCTCTGGACTTATTCCACACGCCATATAAATGGCAGCTGTTGAGAGAGTTTCTTCTGCTAATTGTTTATTGTTATGGGGAACAGTGATTGCATGCAAATCAACAACGCAGAAAAATGTCTCATGAGTCTCTTGTAAATCAACCCAGTTGCGTATAGCTCCAATCCAATTTCCTATATGAATTGCACCTGTTGGTTGAACTCCTGAAAGTACCCTTGGGCGCCTCATTTAATTACGCCTCCGTTGCATTTTTTGGATCTATTTCACTGATTTCTGAATTAGCTACTTCAGTGTTCTCAACTTCATCTTTAGTCTTTGAAACTTCAAGGTTTTCATCGAAGACCTCAGAAGCTTTTTCAGTATTTGGAGTGGTTGGCGTTTGAGGTTTTTCAGGACGTGCAAAGGGATTAGGTTTTGGACCTCGATGAGAGATTTCTCTCTCATCATTAAATCGACCTTTACGTGGTCCGTCTTCTCTACGTGTTTGATGTGTTCCTTGAGATCGGGATTGCGCAACTAAATCTTCTAATTTGCCTTCATCGAGCATTTGGCCAAGAGTTCTAAGTGCAAAGCCAAGTACTGCAACAGTAGAGCGGAGATTGAAAGCTTCTTGGAGGCTTCTTGCGGCACGCATCTCGTTGTCGCTGAGCCTTATGCGAAAGCCTCCTTCTCTATTGCCAGGACCGCGCCCACCCCGGAATCCTCCTCGGTTGCTGCCATCTCGGTTTGCATCGTTTCCCCTTTCGTTTTGTTGAGGATCGCTGTAGGAATCACCCATGGCCTGTTGCTATCGTCTGGGCAAGTGTGACGCATCATCGGGTCACTTGCGATGGATTGTTGTTACTGCTTCAGCAGATTCACATTTAATACAAGCTGAGTTAAAAATTCTTCAAGGCCTATAAGGTTGAAAACCTTGCGTTTTTGTGATGTTTGGCGAAAAGGAAAAAAACCGGTGATCTAATCATTATTGCCTCATTCTCCAAGTGAGCTAAGAAGTAGAAGTTCAAGGTTTGCTAGTGAAAGTTCCTTTTCTCTCTTCAACATCCATAATTAGTTCTAATTTCCCATTGGGTATTTTGGGAATCCTTATAGGATCTTTGTTCCTTGGTGAATGGTTATTGACTGATGTTGTCCATCTCTCCGGTACTGCAATAGGTCTTTCAGGAGCGGCAATAGCAGTTTGGTTGCTTTCAAAGCCAAGAGGCGCAAAATTTGAACCGCCAGACTCATTCCAGGGATGGCTCAGGCGCTGCAAGGAGGTTTTGGAGCAATTTGAGCCTTTAGAGGAAGAAGACAATTCTTATGAATTGCGTATGCAGCGTGCAAAGGCTTTAGAAGCTGTTCTTGATAGATCTGAGGAATTAAGAATTGCTTTCGTTAGTTCAGATGGGGTTGAGTTGCCAAAAAGATCAACTTTGGAATCTGCCTTTGCTGATGATGAATTTTTTAAACTTAGTTTTGCCTCTTCGTCTCTTTCTCTTTCGGACCAATCTTGGATTTGGCCAGAATTTCTCTATGAAGAAGACTTACTTTTGTATTTTCTTCCTTTACCTTTAAGGGCTGCTGATTTTCTTTGGTTAGACAAGATTCCTGGCGGCCAACCTTCTTGGCTGGTAGTTCTTTCAAAAGATTCGGATAGTTGGGAAAATCATATGAATGCTTTGAAAGCCCAATTGCCCCCAAGATGGAGTAACAGTGTTCTGAGATGGAATGAATCCAACCAAGAGGGTTCAGAAATTTTAGAACCAATTAGAGAAAGGTTTAAGCATAGGAAGACCATCATTGAAGAGACTAGAAAGAGAATGCTCTCTAGATTGCATTCGTCTTGGCAGAATGACTTAGAGAATCTAAGGAGAAAGAAATTTTCTACTATTCAACAAAAAACTCAATGGATAGTAGCTGGGGCGGTTTTTGCTTCTCCTGTTCCCTCAGCTGACCTTCTGATAATGACTGTGGTTAATGGATTAATGGTCAAAGAAATGGCAAAAATATGGTCTTGTTCATGGAAAGTGGAAGTTTTAAATACTGTCGCTCGTGAACTGGCAGGAGTTGCTGTTGCCCAAGGTGTTGTCGAGTGGAGTACTCAGGCTTTGCTTGGTATGGCAAAACTTCATGGAACAAGTTGGCTCGCAGCAGGAACTCTCCAATCACTTAGTGCCGCTTATTTAACTAGAGTTGTCGGTCGTTCGATGGCAGATTGGCTTGCTTTGAATAATGGAGTAGATGCAATTGATTTGGAAGCATTGAAACTACAGGCTCCTCAATTGGTTGCTAATGCGGCAGAACATGAAAGAGTAGACTGGGGTGGATTTATTAAGCAATCACTTCTTTGGTTAAATGACAAGAATGTTGCATCAAGTGATTCAACAACCTTATATAAGCCTTCCTAAGAAAAAAGGAATTATAATGATATTTGACTTTCCTTTTTGTTAATTGAAATCTTCATCTGTGTTTTTTTTATGACTACTTTACATTGCTTGAATGGACTTAATGCTATAAATATTTAAAGCCTTTGAGTCGTTTTACCTTTTGCTTTCCATGCGAAAACTATTAACAAGCATTTCTGCAAGAAATTGGTTTTTAGTTGCTACCTTATGTGTATTGATGTCCTGCAACTTTCCATCAAGGAGAGTTGATCGAGTTTCGGAAAGTTCAAAACCTATAGTTTTAACAACTTTTACTATACTTGCAGATATGGCAAGAAACATTGCAGGAGATCGTTTAATCATAAATTCAATAACTAAACTTGGGGCCGAGATCCATGGGTATAAGCCTACCCCAAGTGATATTGTTAAAGCTTCAAAAGCAGATTTGATTATTGAGAATGGACTTGGGCTTGAGCTATGGGCTAATAAATTTATAGCTTCTGCAGGAAATGTTCCTACGTTAACTTTAACTAAAGGAATGCAACCTCTTTTGATTGAAGGAGATATTTATTCGGGAAAACCTAACCCTCATGTTTGGATGTCTCCCAAGCGAGCAATTATTTTTGTTGAACGTCTTGTAGATGCATTTATCAAAATTGATCCGTTAGGTGAAGAAATCTTTCTGAGAAGAGGGAATGCATATATAAAAAAATTACGTGTTCTGGATAAAGAGCTTTTTCAGGCCATAAGTTCAATTCCAGCAAGTAGAAGGGTATTGGTTACTTGTGAAGGGGCCTTTTCCTATTTGGCGGATGACTATGGCATGAAAGAAGCTTATTTGTGGCCTGTAAATTCTGAGAGCCAGGTGACTCCTAAAAGAATGCTTAATTTGATAAACCTTATAAATGAAAGACAGATACCCACAATTTTCTGTGAAAGCACTGTTAGTGCTGAGTCTCAATTGGAAGTGGCTAGGGCTACAGGTGCAAAGTTTGGAGGTACTTTTTATGTTGATTCGTTATCTGATTCCAATGGACCTGCTTCTACTTTGTTAGATCTTCATAGACATAATGTCAGTTTGATTACCAGTGGCCTTACTTACAATGCTGTTGAGAAATGATTAATTCGGCTCGATTTGCCAATCAAAATGATCCTTTGCGAATAGAGGCAAAAGAAATCTGTGTCGACTACAACGGCACAGTTGCTCTCTACGACGCCAGCTTGAATCTTGGATCAGGTTGTATTTGTGGGCTTGTTGGAATGAATGGTGCAGGGAAGTCAACGCTCTTTAAGGCTTTAATGGGATTTGTTCGTCCTTCGAGAGGGACTATTTGCATTAATGGGGTTTCTGTAAGACGAGCTCAAAAAGATCAAGCTGTGGCTTATGTACCTCAAAACGAAGGAGTTGATTGCTCATTCCCTGTCAGTGTTTGGGATGTGGTAATGATGGGTCGTTATGGGTCTATGAATCTTCTTCGGATGCCTAGGGAGTCTGATAGGCAGGCTGTATTTCATGCGCTTGAAAGGGTTGAATTAGTTGAACTGCAAGAGAGACCTATTAGTGCTCTTTCAGGTGGACAAAGAAAAAGAGCATTCTTGGCACGGGCGATTGCTCAACGCGCATCTGTTCTTTTGTTGGATGAACCTTTCGCTGGAGTAGATGTTCGCACTGAAAAATTAATGTCTGACTTGTTTCTTCAATTTAAGAATGAAGGTCGTACGATTCTTATCTCTACTCATGATCTGAGCCATGTACGTGATTTTTGTGATTTAGTTGTCTTGATAAATAAGACTGTCTTAGCTTATGGCGAAACTTCTAAAGTATTTACTCAGGAAAATATAATCAATACCTTTGGAGGAATGCCACCTAACTTGCTTTCTGGCCCTACCACGACAGAGGGATATAGATGATGATTGATGTTTGTATTTTTTCAACATCATTAAATTTTTTATTAGATCCTTTAAGTCATGAATTCATGAGGCGTGCATTAATGGTTAGTGCATTGGTAGGAGGAGTATGTGGTTTGCTTTCATGTTATTTGACTCTAAAAGGCTGGGCATTGATGGGAGATGCCGTATCACATGCTGTCATGCCTGGAGTTGTAGTTGCCTATGCTCTTGGTCTCCCCTTTTCGATTGGTGCATTTGTATTTGGAGTTGGCTCAGTAGCGTTAATTGGTTTCGTAAAGCAAAAGTCAAGAATTAAGGAAGATACTGTTATCGGACTTGTATTTACAGGATTCTTTGCTCTTGGAATTGTCTTGGTATCTAAGATAAAAAGTAATATAGATTTAATGCATATTCTTTTTGGTAGCCCTTTAGGAATCTCGGTTTCAGATGTTAGACATACCCTGGCTATTTCAGCAATAGTTGTTTCCTTGCTTTTTATATTTAGAAGGGACCTTATGCTTTATTGTTTCGATCCGACGCATGCCCAATCAATAGGCATTAATACAATATTTCTGCATTATTTGCTTTTATCTGTGTTATCTCTTTCTGCTGTGGTAGGTCTGCAAACAGTTGGAATAATATTAGTTGTTGCTATGCTCATTACTCCAGGTGCTACAGCTTATTTGTTAACAGATAGATTTGATCGAATGACCTTCCTCGCTATTTTAAGCAGTTCGTTGTCAAGTGTTATTGGTGTATATATAAGTTTTTGGTTTGATATTGAAACAGGGGGCTCAATAGTACTAGTTCAAACATTCTTATTTTTAATCGCCTTTTTATTTGCTCCTAGGTACGGGATTTTTAAAGTTAGAAAATCACCATCATGAAAGATGTCGAAAAAGTTTCAATGACGTCAAATAAATCGGACTTCTCATTAGATCGAAGCTGGCCATGGTGGCCTCTTTTGCCTCTTTATCCCTATGGCTTTAGGAGAACACTAATAAGTGAAATAATCCCTAACCAGATTTGGAGTTTTGAGCAGCTTCAAGGCCTTTATTACGTTGCTGTACCAGTTCGACTAACAGTAGTAAAAGTTTCAGGTGGATTAATGCTATTTAACCCTTTGCCTCCTACTGCTGAGCTTCTAAAGGCATTAAATGAATTAATAAAAAAATATGGCCCTGTCTTGTCAATTATTCTTCCTACAGCTTCGGGCCTAGAACACAAAATTGCTTTGCCTTCTATTGCAAGAGCATTCCCAGAGGCTTTGGTGTGGGTCTGTCCAGGTCAATGGAGTTTCCCTCTCAATATGTCATTACCCTTTTTGGGAGTTAGCTCATCTCGTACAAAGTATTTATTACAAGATGGAGTCCCTCATGAAGATTGCACTTCTTGGATCCCTCTTGGGCCTTTGGACATAGGTTTGGGGAGATTTCAAGAGGTTTCATGTTTTCACCATCCATCTAAAGCTCTTCTTGTAACTGATGCTTTAGTTGGGATTGAGGCGAGACCACCTTCTTTATTTGATTTTGATCCAACTCCTTTGCTGTTTCACTCTCGTGAAAGGGGCGATGAACCTCTTTTTGATTCCTATGAACAAAGACTTAAAGGATGGGCAAGATTAGTTTTATTTGCCTCTTTTCTTAGACCGGCTTTGTTAGAGATTCCTTCATGGATTGATGTTTTTAGATATTCATTTAAAAAAGGACTGCGTAACCCTAAGGCTCATTTTGGATTGTTTCCTTTCATATGGAAAGAGGGGTGGGAGGATTCAGCGAAAAAGCTTTTAGGTGAAAAAGAACCGCTCTTGCAAGTTGCTCCTGTGTTGGAAAGACTTATCTTTCCACGGTCAAAAAATACATTATTTGAATGGCTTGATAATTTAAGTAATTTAAAAGGAATGAAGTGGTTAGTTTCAGCTCATTTTAGTGCCCTTGTTCCTTTTGATAAGAAGCGAATCAGAAGTCTTAAAAATAATATTTCATCAAGAAAATGGGCAGACTCTCAAGGAGATTTTTCATTTTTAAGTAGTCTTGATCAAGGATTATTTAACGCAGGCATTGTTCCAAAAGATCCTTTAAAAGCGTTTAAAGATTAAGGTCTTCAGGGTTAACAGACATATCTTCATCTGAGAAAAGGGACTCTTCAAGTTCTTTCCTTTGTTCCATTTGTCTCAAGAAATATCCTGTCATCATTGCTGAGGCTAGTAAATTCGCGAAGTTATCTCTGCTTGATGTGACCTTCATCTCAAATTGTTCGCCAGGAAGCATTCCTAGAAGCCCTTGAACATTGTGTCGAATAATTTCCTGGATATCGTTGCTGGCAGATTTAGCAACCCGCTGCATAACATCAGGAGATTGATCTTGAAGGTATTGGATTAATCCATTTCCCTCTTGGCTGTCGCTGCTATCCGTAGCAAGGAACTCAGGGTTGAACATCCCAGTCTGTTCTGCGTTACGACCTTGACCTTATCGCAGCTTGGTCAAATGACTCAATATCCTTCTGGTCGGGGAACCGAATAGGACCAAAATTCTTTAAAGGCCAATATCTCCAGATTGCAGTCCCTATAACGTTTTCTTCAGGAAGTGGCCCCCAAATATGTGAATCAAGACTGTTGTTGCGATTATCACCAAGAACCCAGAATTGATGATCTGGGACAGTTATTGATTTCATTTCATAGGCTATTTGTTCTTCCCTCCATTTTTCGTTTATTAATTGGCCATTCCTAATGAGGTTTCCATTTTGAACTTCAATATGATCACCTGGAAGGCCAACAACTCTTTTGATCAAAGCTGAGTTCTTGTCATAACCAGCTTCTACAAGGATTGAAGGAGCTTGAAATACAACCACACTCCCAATACTTAGGGACTTCTTAGTTGCTCTACTAATACGTGGGCTGATTTTTTCTATTAGAATTCGATCTTGCAACTGAAGGGTTGGAAGCATTGACCCTGATGGAATCCATCGAGGTTCTAGTACTTGCCATCTGAGCAACAAAGCAAATGCTAACCAGAGAAGAAAAGAGCGTAACCCTTTGCTTTTATCGGGGTTAGGGTTAGAAGGTGATAGCGGCATAAAAATTTTCTCCCTCAATTTTTAGAGGTTGGTGCTATCCGAAGGTTGCTTTAGTTAAGGCACTGCTTCTGTCATTAGCAAGAACCAATTTATTTATCTGCTTCAAATTTTTGAAGCTACTTCAGGTCAAAGGCCTTGATCATATTGTCCTTTGTCCAGGTAGTCGCTCTAGTCCTTTGGCAATTGCTGCAGGGAAATTGGAGCAACTTGGAAATTTGAAATTAATTACTTCCTTAGATGAACGTTCTGGTGCATTTCTTGCTTTGGGAATCAGTGCATCTTTGGGGAAAGCTGTTGGAGTTATTACTACTTCGGGAACGGCAGTTGCCAATCTTTTGCCTGCAACTGTTGAGGCAGATAGATCTTGCCATCCTTTGTTGCTAATAACTGCTGATCGACCTTTAAGACTAAAAAATTGCGGTTCTAATCAAACTGTTAATCAAGAGGAATTTCTCATTTCTGCTGTTAGAAGTGTTGAGCAAGGTCCTGTCAATGGAGTTCATGGCTTTGGTTCAAGGGAGTTGGGCAAGTTTGTAAGCGGCATTTGGCAAAAGGCCCATGCTTTTCCTGGCCCTGTACATGTCAATTTTCCTTTAGAAGAACCGTTGCATCCAAATGTTTTCGAACAAGAGGAAGTTTGGTCTGGTTGGTTTCCAGAAAGCTTTGAGAAATCCTCAATTACATTGAGAGAAGATGAAGAAAGTGTGTACCAAGATGAAAGGAGGTCTTTTGAAGGATTAGACCCTTCTTATCCTGGTGTGGTAGTGGCCGGACCTTGGAGGGGGAGTGTTGAGGGCTTGTCTCTTTTTAAAAAGGCTTTTCAAGAATTTCAAATGATATTTAGGTGGCCAATCTTTTCGGACCCTCTATCTGGAATTTCATCAGACTTACATAGTTGTATAGCTAATTGGGAGTTGATATTAGATTCTGATTTGTTTGTGGAACCAGAACATTTTCAAATACTCCGTTTAGGGCCAATGCCATCAAGTAGATCTTTAGAGAATTGGTTAAAGAGTCTTAGAGGAAAACATCTTTTAATTACCGAAGGAGACTCCAGAAGACTTGATCCCCTTGGGATAGCATCGCAATGGAGTGATGGCTTTGTTGATTGGTGGGAAAGAAATCAGAGTTGCTTTGATTTTTCGCAGACAAAAAGTTGTGAATCATGCGAGGACTTCCTGGAGAAGTTATTAAATATTGATTCTTTAAGTAAAGATTGGTTGGATAGAAAGTTACATTTTTCAGGATCGATAAATGAACCGGCTTTGGCACGATGGTTGCCTTGCTTATTGCCAAAAAATCTGCAATTAATGCTTGCGGCAAGTAGCCCCATTAGGGATTTCCTTTCTTTCTCAGGGATAGAGGGTTCTTGTAGACATTGTTTTGCATTTAGAGGTGCATCAGGTATTGATGGCACTCTCTCCATTGCGATGGGAATTGCTTATGGAAATGGACCCACTGTTCTTTTGACAGGTGATATGGCATTGCTGCATGACAACAATGGTTGGTTAATAGCAAGACCTAAAGGACCTCCTCTTGTAGTTGTCTTGATTGATAACGCTGGTGGAGGAATTTTTGAGCAAGTTCAATTAGAGATGGAGCAGCGACAAGATTTTGAAAAACTCTTTGCCATGCCCCAAGCTGTTGATTACTTTTCGTTGGCAGCGGCTTATCAAATTCCTTTTCGCCAAGTTACGTGTTTTGAGGATTTACAACCAGCTCTTGAATGGGGCCTTGCTCATCTAGGCCCAGTATTGATTCGAGTTTGTACTAATCGCAAAGAGGATGCTCAACTTAGAAAAGAAGTTCGTGAGGAACTTGCGAATTATTTGCAGCAAAAGCTGCAAAATGGTCTATCTAATTGCTGAGAATTATGGCTAGTGCGAATGATCAATTTGATTCTTTTAATAGGGTTGTATTGCCAGGAGCAAATACTGATAATTGGCAGGCATGGGGAGATTATCAAGATTTGCTCCTTGATAAAAGCATAGATGGCGGCATAGCCAGGATCGCAATCAACCGACCATCAAAACGAAATGCATTTAGACCTAGAACGGTTGCTGAGCTTTGTGATGCTTTTACTCGGATACGAAATGAGAAGAGTGTAGGGGTCGTTCTTTTTACAGGTGTTGGTCCTGCCGAAGATGGTGGATATGCGTTTTGTGCTGGAGGAGATCAAAGTGTAAGAGGGGATGGTGGTTATTTAGATGAGGAGGGTTGCCCTCGACTTAATGTCCTTGACCTTCAAAGGATTATTCGCAGCCTTCCTAAAGTAGTTATTGCTCTTGTAGCTGGATATGCAATTGGTGGAGGACAAATTCTTCACTTGCTTTGTGACCTAAGCTTGGCAGCTGAAAATGCTGTTTTTGGACAGACAGGACCGAAGGTAGGTAGTTTTGATGCTGGATTTGGTTCTGGTTATTTAGCTCGCGTTGTTGGCCAAAGAAAAGCAAGGGAAATATGGTTTCTTTGTAGGCAATATGGTGCAAAAGAGGCACTGGACATGGGTTTGGTTAATGAGGTTGTACCTTTGGATCGGCTTGAGGCAGAGGGAATTAAATGGGCTAGAGAGATTTTAAAAAACAGTCCGACTGCAATACGCTGCTTGAAAGCGGCATTTAATGCTGAAACCGACGGTTTGGCTGGTATCCAAGAGTTAGCTGGCAATGCCACACATCTTTTTTATCGGACAGAGGAAGCCAAGGAGGGTAGGGATGCTTTCCTAGCAAAACGTTCTCCTGATTTCTCTGGATCAGATTGGTTACCTTAATTAAATTCATCGCTTGCATTTAGAGTTTCGATATTAATGATTTTTCTCTGATGCGCGTTCTTTTTTCAGCTGCGGAATGCGCACCAATGGTGAAGGTAGGAGGTATGGGTGATGTCGTTGGATCACTTCCCACAGCATTGGCAAAGAGAGGACACGATGTACGAATAATTATTCCTGGATATAGCAAGCTTTGGAGAATGCTAGATATTCCAGATGAGCCTGTTTTTCGTTCGCAAACTATGGGCTCAGAATTTGCCGTTTATGAAACCAGACATCCTTTAAATGAGCTCTCTTTGTATTTGGTAGGTCACCCCGCGTTTGACCCTGAAAGAATCTATGGGGGCGATGATGAAGATTGGAGATTCACTTTCTTTGCGAGTGCTACTGCTGAATTTGCTTGGAATTTCTGGAAGCCCCAAGTTCTTCACTGTCATGATTGGCATACGGGAATGCTTCCTGTTTGGATGCATCAAGACCCAGAAATTAGTACTGTTTTCACCATTCATAACCTTAAATATCAAGGTCCTTGGCGTTGGAAATTAGACAGAATTACATGGTGTCCTTGGTATATGCATGGAGATCACACAATGGCAGCGGCACTTTTATATGCTGATCGTGTTAATGCAGTTTCTCCTACTTATGCAAAAGAAATTTGTACCTCTCAATATGGCGAAAAACTTGAGGGATTACTGAATTATATTTCTGGCAAACTTAGAGGAATATTAAACGGGATAGATTTAGATGAGTGGGATCCTTCTACAGATAAAGCATTAGCTGCAAACTTTAATTCCGATGACCTGTCTGGTCGAGCTGTTAATAAGCGAGTATTACAAGAGCGAATGGGATTAACTGTTGACCCGGATAAATTCCTTTTAGGAATGGTTACAAGGCTTGTTGACCAAAAAGGTGTAGATCTTTTATTGCAGGTATCCAAAAGACTTTTGGCATATACCGATTCTCAGGTAGTCGTACTTGGCACGGGTGATAGGACACTAGAGGCAGGCCTATGGCAACTTGCTATAGAGCATCCTGGACGCTTTTCAGTTTTCTTAACTTATGATGATGAACTTTCAAGATTGATATATGGAGGGACAGATGCCTTCCTGATGCCAAGTCGGTTTGAGCCTTGTGGTATTAGTCAATTATTGGCGATGCGCTATGGATCAGTACCTGTTGTTCGCAAAGTTGGTGGACTTGTTGATACCGTCACTCCTTATGATCCAATTCAAAAAAATGGGCGAGGCTTTTGTTTTGATCGCTTTGAACCAATTGATTTTTATACGGCTTTAGTTAGAGCTTGGGAAGCTTTTCGACATCGAGAGTCTTGGCGTGAACTTCAACTTCGTGGAATGAGGAAGCTTTATGGTTGGGATAGATCTGCACATGATTATGAACTGATGTATAGAGATGTTTGTGGATTGAAGGAGCCTTCACCTGATATAGCAGAAGTGGAAAAGTTGTCTTTGGGTCAAGATGCTGACCCATCATTAAAAAAACAGCAATAACTTGCTTTAACGGTGGCATGTAATAGAAATGAATTTTTTATAAGTTTTGATTGTGGCCATATCTTTTTAAATTTGCTTAGTTTTGGATGACTGATTCAATCTGATGAGAGGAAAAGGCCGAGGTTCTGGAAGTAATTTTAAAAATGATGAGCTCCCTGTGCCTTATGTCAATCCATGGAAGGTCTTAAGAGAAGACATAAATGCAGTACGAGCAGACATATGTTTGGGTTTAAGAAAAGGATGGAGGCTTAACAGAGAAGGTTCTCTCCCATACCCTCCTTTTTGGCCATCTTCATGGGGCAGCTTATTTTGGCCTTTTATTTCTTTTCTTGTTGTAGTTGTTTTTTTTCAGCTGAATTTTAAACTTTTAAGCTTGAATAAGTCGGTCTTAGAATCAAGCGTAGGAATCCCTGATTCTTCCTCGTTGATAGCTAATTCTAGTGAAATGACTCTTCCCAAGGAGACATCCACAATTAATATGGAAACCGAGTCAAATGAAACTACTTTAGAACATGAAATCTTACAGCAGGATTCTTATGTCAATGAATTATTAGCTGAGTTTCGTGAGGATGATTTACCTAATGGCTTGCTTTTAGACGTGAAACAAAAATCATTGGGAAATAAAATGGTAATAATATTAGGTGATGACTGGTTGAAAATTCCGACATTAGATAAAATTCGTCTAGCGAACCGATTAAGAGAGAGATCAAATCAGCTTGGCTATAAAGAAATAGAATTAAAAGATACTAATCAGAATCTTCTCTCTAGATCTCCAATGGTTGGGTTGGAGATGATAATGTTCAATCAGGAAAATTGATGAAAGAATTCTTGCTTAGCTCCTTACAAGAACTTTGGGGGAGACCTGTTAATAGAAGGAATATCGAATTAAATCAACCATTAGGGCCTATCTCTACCGATACAAGAAACTTTGTTAATGGAAGTTTCTTTATTCCATTAGTTGGAAATCATTTTAATGGACATGCCTTCCTTCTGAATGCATTTGAGCTTGGAGCTCAAGGAGCATTAGTATCGCAAGATTGTCAATATCCTATACCTGATGAATTACTGCATTGGGTCGTAAAAGATACTCTTTCTGCTTATCAGCAGCTGGGATTATTTCATCGACTAAATTTATCAATACCTGTTGTAGCAATAACAGGATCAGTAGGAAAAACAACAACTAGAGAAATAATCAACTCGGCTCTTTCTTCATTAGGTGATGTATTAACTACTTCTTTTAACAACAACAATGATGTTGGAGTTCCTCTTACCTTGCTTCAGGCAAATTCAAAACATCATGCAATAGTTTTAGAAATGGGAATGAGGGGTCCAGGAGAAATTAGGCGCCTTTCATGCTGTTCAAAACCAGATGTTGCAGTAATAACCAATATTGGTACTGCGCATATAGGTCGTTTAGGAAGCAGAGAGGCGATCGCCTCCGCAAAATGTGAGATTGTTCAAGGCTTGGATCCATCTGGTCTTGTAGTAATACCAGCCGGTGATCCTTTGTTAGAAAGAACACTTGAGGGAGTATGGAATGGTCGTATTTCTAGAGTTTTAGTCAAAGAAAAACATAGTTCCGATAATCAATCTTGTTCCCATGATTCTGGCTTCTCTGAACTGCCATCTCCAGATTTAGTTGGTTATGTTAACTCTAGAATAAGTAATATTCAAATCGAAGATCAAATATATAATCTTCCTTTGGACGGTTTACATAATGCTAAAAACTTGATGTTGGCTTTTGCAGTAGCAAAAGAGTTTCAGGTATCTATAAAAGCCCTAAGAAGCCTTTCTGTGAAACTTCCTGGCAGCAGGAATAAGAGAATATATGTTGAAGAAAACTTAATTCTAGATGAAACTTATAACTCATCTCCTGAGGCCGTATTTGCTGCGTTAGATCTTTTAGTTAGCTGTCCAGGAAGGCATTTTGCAGTATTAGGGACAATGATGGAATTAGGAGAAGAAAGTTTGGCTTTGCATCGCCAGGTTGCTGAAAGAGTTTTATTATTAGGAATAGATGGTTTGATTATTGTGTCAAATGGAGCTGAGGCTGAGGTGATGAGAAGTACGGCAGAATCATTGCCTCTTCTCGCTGTAGTTGAGACACCTGAAGATGCGGCAGATCCGCTTAAAACCTGGCTTAGGCCACAAGATACTGTACTTCTAAAAGCTAGCAGAGGAATAGGATTGGAACGATTGATTCCCTTGTTATAAATATGGAAATGATTTTATTTGTTTAGCCCTTTAGTCCAATCTTCCCTTATTAGTTGTTTATTACGCTCTAAAGATAATGCATTGTTAGGTACATTCTTTGTAAGAGTTGAACCTGCTCCTATGGTTACGTTTGAACCAATTGAAATTGGAGCCACTAAGACAGAATTTGCCCCTGTTTTTGTATTGTCTCCAATTATAGTCTTATGCTTATTTATTCCATCATAATTTGCCGTAATTGTTCCTGCTCCTATATTTACCTTTTGTCCTAGCTCAGCATCACCTATGTAACTAAGATGATTTATTTTTGATCCAGTATTTATATGGCTGTTTTTAATTTCGACGAAATTACCTATTCGACATTTATTTTCAATTTCACTTCCTGGTCTAATATTTGCAAAGGGACCTATGGTCACTCCATTTCCTACTTGTGCATTGTCTAATACAGAATAAATTGAACAAACATTTTCTCCAAGAATGCTATCTTTAATCAAACATCCAGGACCAATATTACATCCATTTCCAATAAAACAACTTCCCCTAAAGTGTGTCTGAGGTTCGATCGTTACGTTTTCTCCGAATTTGCATTCTTGACTAAGAGTACATGAAGAGGGATCTATAAATTTAACACCTTCTTGCATCCAATAATTACTTAGTTGCTGCTGTATTATTGCTTCACATTCTGCTAGTTGAATCTGATTATTTATGCCTTTAACCTCTTCTGTATTGGTAACTTCTAAGTGCATGACCAATGAAAGAAGAGATATTGCGTCCGTTAAATAAATTTCTTCTTGATCATTATTACTAGTTAGTTTTGGTAGAACGCTTTTAAGTTTCTTCCAGCTAAAGCAATAAACACCGGCATTTGTAAGTGTATTAGATAACTGCTCCTTGGAGCAGTCTCGATGCTCAATGATTGCCTTGACGCAATTCTTTGAGCTTGTAAAAACTCTTCCATAGCCTGTTGGGTTTTTTAGCCTTGCAGTTAAAATGGTTGCATCTGCTCCTGATTCTCGCTGAGTATTTATTAATCGCTCAATAGTTTGTGGTTTGAGTAATGGTACGTCGCCATTGAGTACTAAAAGTTCTCCATCGTATGTCTCCATAGTGGAAAGCAGTTGTTGAATGGCGTGTCCTGTTCCTTTTTGTGGTTCTTGCAAGACATATTCCAACTCGTTGAGCTTAGTGAGTTTGTTTTTTACAAGTTCCGATTGATGTCCCACTATCAGGAAACGTCTTTTGGCTTGCAGCGTTCTGCAATTATTCAGAACGTGTTCTATTAGGGAAGTTCCGGCGAGGTTTTGCAAGACTTTTGGCAGAGGGCTCTTCATGCGGGTGCCTTTGCCAGCAGCCAATATGGCTATGGCGAGCATGGAGTAGAGGGCGAATTTGCTCGGAATCTACCTACTTCTAGTTCCTAAAGCTTCATTGACAAGGCCACCATCTACGTTGCCAGGAGCTTGTGCTCTCTAACGAACTACAACTTTGCTCTTTAATCCGATCTGAAAGGATCTCTTGAGAATTCTTGTTGCCATTGGGATCTCTAAATGGGATCGATGCACGGGTAAGTAAATGTTCTTCTTCCATTTGGCTTAGGGATGCCCATTTTGGACTGTTTTTAATGTTGTTTTTGTTGCATTCTGGAAGGATTGCCACTGTTCCTGAACTCCATCCCTTTAGTTCTCCTTTGATTGGTAACAAGGACTTAAGTTCCATGCCTGCTATGCGCAATGATCTTCTTACTGCTGCAGATCTCGAATAAGTAATTAATCTTCCGCCAGGTTTGATTTTTCTTGTTAATGCAGTGAGAAATTCAATTGACCAAAGCTCAGGACATTGCATAGGTGAAAATGCATCTAGGTAGATTAAATCGAATTTAATAGTCTTAGGGATTAGAGATACAGTTGCTCGAGCATCTCCCCATAGGATTTTCCCTTTACTTGATTTGGAAACCCATTCACTTTGGGACTCTATTCTTTTTAAAATTTGATTTATTAATGGTGACCATATATTTGTAAAGTTCTTTTGTCTTAAGGCAAGAACTAGTGGCCTTTTATCTAGTTCTAAACCCCACCAATTTATATTTATAGATCTTGTCATTGATTCTTTTAATAAAGAACCTAGATTATATCCAAGACCTACGCATACATCGAGTACAAATAATTCTTTATTAGGATTAAATCTTTCGATGTGTGATGGAAAGATAAACTTATTTTTTGATTCATATAAAGCTCCTGCTTGACTGTGAAACGCTTCCTTGAAGCGGCTGCTTTTTAGACTGAAAGTACCGTCTTTAGTTTGATAAGAGGATAGTTCTCCGAGGCTCTTTTCGGTTTTTGGAACCTTATTGTTGAAGCCTTTCAAGATGATCCCAAAAATCAGGGTAAGAGACTGCAGCGGCTTCACTTCGGGCAAGCTGTGAGTCGCCATTTGCAAGCATTGCTGCAATTGCAAGGCTCATTGCAACTCGATGGTCAGTTTCGCTATCTATTGATGCTCCTACAAGAGATTGATTTCCTTGAATAGTTAGTCCGTCATCATGCTCCTCAATATTTGCTCCCAGAGCTTTAAGTTGTCTTGCCATAACAGCTAGGCGGTCAGTTTCTTTAACTCTTAACTCACTAGCTCCTCTTATTTTGCTGACACCTTCGCAGAAACATGCCGCAACAGTAAGGATAGGAATTTCATCGACTAATCTAGGTATTAAGGTTTCATTAATATTGAATGATTTTAGTGTTCCATGTTTCACTAAAATATTTCCAACTGGTTCTCCTGCAATATCCTTTTGATCGAATATTTCAATACAGGCCCCCATCTCTTTCATTACTTCAAGAATACCTGTTCTTGTTGGGTTTAAACCCACGTTCTCTATTGTCAATTGAGAACGTGGGATTAACGATCCAGCGATTAACCAAAAGGCTGCAGAACTAATATCTCCAGGAACTATTACTTCTTGTCCTTTTAAAGATGAGCCAGGACGAACTTTGATATGCCTGCCCATATCTCCTCCAATCTCAATTTGAGCTCCAAATGCTCTTAGCATTCTTTCGCTGTGATCTCTTGAATGTGCTGGCTCGATAACCGTTGTTTCTCCTTCGGCGGTTAAGGCTGCCAATAGCAATGCTGATTTAACTTGAGCACTTGCAACAGGCGTTCCAATAACAGCACCATGAAGCTGCCTTCCAGAGATTGAAAGAGGAGCAAGGTTTCCATTGGATCTTCCTTGTACCAAGGCTCCCATTGCTTCTAATGGTTGGCCTACTCTTTTCATTGGTCTTTTGCGTAATGAGGCATCACCTGTGAGCACAAAGTGACGCCCTTGTTTGCCAGCAAGCAATCCAAGCATTAATCGCATAGTTGTGCCGGAGTTTCCACAATTCAATATCTCTTCTGGCTCTTGAAGCCCATTGAGACCAACTCCTTCTATTTGTATTTTCGCCTCCTTTTCAATGGGACTAATACTCACTCCCATTGCGCGAAGACATTTTGCTGTACTTAGAGGGTCTTCAGCTGGAAGTAAACCCTCTACTGTTGTTATCCCATCAGCGATTGCTCCAAACAATAGAGCTCTATGTGAGATTGACTTGTCTCCAGGTACTCGTACTTTTCCGATAAGAGGACCCTTCCCACGAAGTAGACGAATTGATGAACTGTTGCTGTTAAAACTCAAGAAATAACTTTTCGGATAATTTGATCTTATGACTTTTTTAGTTCCTAGTGGATGTTTTTTGTTGAATTAGTTGATCGATTACATATCCAAATAAAGTCGGGTCAGGCTCGTTGTTACCTAAGTCAGAAAGTCCAAGCTCATCCCATCTTTTGTTTACTCTCATTTCTAATTCTTTAGGTCGAGAAAGCACCTCTCCCCATTCATGTTGTTTCTCTGGGCCAATTTTATTCGTTGCATCTATAGCTAGCCTTCCTCCTAGGCCTATGTTTTCACTTGCAAAGTCGAGGCTGTCAAAAGGTGTGTTTTCTATTATTGATAAGTCTCTTTGCGGGTCAACTTTTGAAGATAGAGCCCAAACTACTTGGCGAGGGTCTCTAACATTTATAGAAGCGTCAACAACAACTACGAATTTTGTATAAGTGAACTGAGGTAATGCACTCCAAAATGCAAGAGCAGCTTTTTTTGCTTGACCAGGATAAACTTTTTCAATTGAAATTATTGCAAGCTTGTAACTAAGGGCCTCCATTGGCAAAAAGAAATCAACTATTTCTGGTACTTGCTGCTTTAGAATAGGTGTATAAATTCTGTTTAAAGCAATGGCCAACATTGCCTCTTCTTTTGGTGGACGTCCGCTAAATGTGGCAAGAAAAGTTGGGTTGTTTCTATGCGTCATGCAATGAAATCTTATTAATGGAGAGGATTCAACATTTCCATAAAAACCCATATGATCTCCAAACGGGCCATCTATTAATTCTTCTTCTGGGTCAATAGTTCCTTCAAGAACTATTTCACTATGACTTGGTACTTCTAGGTCAATTGTTTTACACTTTGCTAGACGTACTCCTTCGCCTGAATATAGGCCAGCAAATAGCCATTCACTTAATTGAACTGGTATAGGTGTTGCAGCTGCCATTATTAATAAAGGATGCACACCTAGTGCAATTGCTATTTCCAACTTTTGTCCAAGTGCTCTTGCCTTTCTTAGATGCCCAGCACCTCCTCTAACGCTTAACCAGTGAACGGTCATAGAGTTAGAAGTTTGTTTTTGTAATCTATAAACACCAACATTTGGTACACCAGTTTCAGGATCTTTAGTTATTACTAATCCCAATGTAATTACTTCACTTGCATCCATTGGCCATGGACGAATGAGTGGAATCTGATTGAGATCTACATCATCCCCCTTATAGATTTTTTGATGACATTTTGGAGTTAAATCAGTATCTGGTCTTGCTTTTAGTAGATCCCATAACACTCCAGCAAATAACTTGGTTTCTTTAATTCCTTTTGGTGGGCGTGGTTGCTGGAGTAAAGCAAGTTTTTCTCCTAATTTTTCAAGTTCTTTTGGTTCTTTTAAACCCATACTCCAAACGACTCGTTCCATCGTTCCAAGAAGGTTTATTGCTACTGGTATTTTCGACCCAACTACGTTTTCAAACAAAAGTGCAGGCCCTCCAAGCGCCAATACTCGATCGCTTATTGCTGCCAATTCCAGATCAGGGTCAACTGCTGCAGTGATTCTTCTTAATTGACCCCGACTTTCTAAAAGGGCTAGAAAGTCCCTCATATCTCGTGATGAAGCTCCTGGCTTTTTTAAGGACATGATTTAGAAAGCAGATAACTTCTTTTAGTGGTTACTCTGACGCAGATTGTTTGCCAAAGGAGCAATGAAAATTTCCTATTATCATGTTGCAGGTGATGTCCCTGAAGGTATTAAAGCTGAAGCTGCTGTTGTAGTTGATGTTTTGAGAGCTACTACAACCATTGCTTGGGCACTTAATAATGGGGCTGAGACTGTTCAAACATTTTCTGATTTAAAGAAATTAAGAGAAACAGCAAACAATTGGCCCAAAGAATCGAGATTATTGCTTGGGGAAAGGGGTGGGAAAAGGCTTGATGGGTTCGATTTGGGCAACTCTCCTGTTGCTGTTGTTCCAGATGTTGTTTCTGGAAAAAGACTTTTTATGAGTACTACAAATGGAACTCGTTCCCTTGAAAGAGTAAAAAACTCTAAAACTCTTTATACGATGTCTCTTACAAATCGGTCTGCAGTAGCAGAAAAATTGCTTGAAAGACAACCTAAGGATTTGTGGATTGTTGGTAGTGGATGGGAAGGATCCTATTCTTTGGAAGACTCTTTAGCTGCAGGAGCTTTGGTTCAATTTCTTTTGGAAAAGTCCCATTCGACTGCATCCATATTTAATGATGAAGCTACTTCTGCACTAGCTGTTTGGGAAACATGGAAAAATGATCCTGAAGGTTGTCTTATTGCTTCAACTCACGGACAAAGGCTTATTGGCCTTGGTAATCATGAAGCTGATTTCAAATGTTGTGCAGCACTCGATCAGTTATCTGTGGTGCCTACTCAAAATGAGTTTGGGTTGCTTCATGCAGAATGATGACACGATTAGTTCTAAAGTTGTAGTTTGGCTTTGATAACCCTGTGACCGACTTCCTGGCGGCAGCCGTGCAGCTTACAAGCACCTCAAAGCCAGAGGTCAATTTTGCTGCAGCTGAGGAACAGATTGAACTGGCAGCTCGCCGAGGTGCAGACCTTGTCGGACTTCCCGAAAATTTTGCTTTTATCGGTGACGATCAGCAACGGCTTGAACTTTCCACAACACTTGCTCTTGAGTGCAGTAGGTTCCTCGTGACCATGGCCCGGAGATATCAGGTCGTTTTGCTTGGTGGAGGATTCCCAGTCCCTATAGATTCTGGAAAAAGAACATTAAATCGCGCTGAATTAGTAGGCCGTGATGGTCAGATATTGGCTAGATACGACAAAATTCATCTTTTTGATGTTGATCTTCCTGATGGAAACACTTATCAAGAGTCAGCAACTATTGCATCAGGCCAAGAACCTCCACCAGTTGTTGATGTCCCAGGACTTTGTAGGGTTGGGTTGTCTATTTGCTATGACGTTCGATTCCCTGAGCTATATAGGTATTTAGTTTCTCAAGGCGCGGAATTGTTAATGATTCCAGCGGCTTTTACAGCTTTTACAGGGAAAGATCATTGGCAAGTATTGCTTCAGGCAAGAGCCATTGAAAACACTGCTTATGTTTTAGCTCCTGCTCAAACTGGAATTCATTATGCGCGGAGACAAAGCCATGGACATGCGATGGTTATTGATCCTTGGGGAACTGTGCTTTCAGATGCTGGGATTCTTCAGGGGGCATCAATTGCTCCAGTAGATACTTCTCACGTTGCACGTATTAGAGATCAAATGCCAAGCCTTAAGCATCGAAAGCCAGGCATCTTTTAATGAAATGATCTTGCGACCATTACGTCATCGCCTTTTGTGGGTTGCAAGTTTTCTAGCTTTTTCAACTTGGTTAGTACCTCTTCCATTAAATGCTCGCAGTGCATTGGCTGCATGGACTCTTGGAAGTGATGGGGTGCTTCAATTTCGTACTGCTAAAGGTGCAAAGCTAAAGGCTTTTTTCTTGGGACCTTCTGATGGAAAGGGTATACGAGTTTGGGTTGATTTCCAGGGTGAATTAATTCGACCAAGAACATTAGAAGGAAGTGGTTATGTAAAGGAGATTCGTTTGGGTATTCCTAAAGCTGGAACCACTAGACTTGTTGTTGAATTTGATTCCTCAGTTTCAATTGACCCTCAAAGATTAAAGCTTGTAGGAGTTGCACCTGATAGGTGGAAACTTGATTTTGTTGGTTTAAATACTTTGGGACTCCGGTCTGTTAGGGAGGGAAACTTAATAGCTATTTCTTCGGTAGGAGAGAATAGGAGTGGTGT